>JACRMI010000049.1 GCA_016215025.1 Chloroflexota bacterium | reverse complement strand
TCCCGACCAAGCGACCTACACCTATGGGCAAGTCGTGACCCTGACGGCATTCGCCAACCCAGGTTACACCTTTGCGAACTGGACAGGGGATGCAATGGGCACGGCGAATCCCATCACCGTAACGATGAATGCAAACAAGAACGTCACCGCGAACTACACGCAGAATCAATACACACTGACAATCAACACGGTAGGCAGTGGCGTGGTGACGAAGAGTCCCGACCAAGCGACCTACACCTATGGGCAAGTCGTGACCCTGACGGCATTCGCCAACCCAGGTTACACCTTTGCGAACTGGAGTGGCGACCTCGTTAGCACGACGAATCCCGTGACTGTAATGATGAATACGACCACGACAGTCACGGCAACTTTTACGCAAGATCATTACACGCTAAACATCACCAGTTTGAATGGGACAGTGGCGAAGAATCCTGACCAAGCGACCTACACCTATGGGCAAGTCGTGACCCTCACGGCGACGGCGAACCTGGGCTACACGTTTGCGAACTGGACAGGGGATGCAACGGGTACGGCGAATCCTATCACCGTAACGATGAATGCAAACAAGAATGTCACCGCGAACTACACGCAAAATCAATATACGCTCACGATCACAAGTTTGAACGGAACGGTGACGAAGAATCCCGACCAAGCGACCTACACCTATGGGCAAGTGGTGAATCTGACGGCAATGAATGCGAACAAGAATGTCACCGCGAACTACACGCAGAATCAATACACGCTCACGATCACGAGTTTGAACGGAACGGTGACGAAGAATCCCAACCAAACGACTTATACCTATGGGCAAGTCGTGACCCTGACAGCATTCGCCAACCCAGGTTGGACGTTTGGGAACTGGAGTGGCGACCTCGTTAGCAGCGCCAATCCCGTGACCGTGACGATGGATGCAAACAAGAATGTCACCGCGAACTACACGCAGAATCAATACACGCTCACGATCACGAGTTTGAACGGAACGGTGACGAAGAATCCCAACCAAGCGACTTATACCTATGGGCAAGTCGTAAATCTGACGGCAACCGCCAACCTGGGCTACACCTTTGCGAACTGGACAGGGGATGCAATGGGCACGGCGAATCCCGTGACGGTAACGATGGATGAAAACAAGAGCGTCACCGCGAACTATACGCAGAATCAATACACACTGACAATCAACACGGTAGGCAGTGGCGTAGTGACGAAGAGTCCCGACCAAGCGACCTACACCTATGGACAAGTCGTGACCCTGACGGCATTCGCCAACCCAGGTTACGCTTTTGCGAACTGGACAGGGGACGCATTGGGCACGGCGAATCCCGTGACGATCACGATGGATGAAAACAAAAATGTCACTGCCAATTTTACGCCTCTCCCTTCTGCAAACTTTGACGCCTGGCCTCAGAGCGGCGCCATCCCTTTGACGGTCTCAATGCATATCGTTTCCACCGCTAACATTGCGACTTGCTCTTGGACTTATGGTGACGGACAAACCAGTACGGCTTGCACGGCATACCATAATCATGTCTATAACAGCGGAGGAACGTTCACAGTCAGTTTGACAGTCACCAGTCCGTCAGGGCTAATCGACACTATGACGCGTATCAACTACATATCCACTGTGATACCCTGCTATGCTCTCGCAACTAGTGCCAATCCAACCGGGAGTGGTACCACAAGTGCAAGCCCTGTACCCAACTGCGCTAACGACAACACCAAGTACATTTCAGGAACTGTTGTGACGCTGACCGCAAATGCGAGTTCGGGTTATTCATTCGCCAGTTGGAGTGGCGATGCGAACGGAACCACCAATCCTACGACTCTGACCATGAACGCGAATCAGAGTGTGATCGCAAACTATGATCCAGTATATCCTGGAGCCATCAGCTCGGTGAACCCAGCACCACCGTATTGTATTTTGCGAAATTCCACCAACCTCTATGATCGGGTTCTTGAACTAAGGGGACAGAGTTTTCCGACAAGCAACCACCAGTTGCAATTTCGCAATACATCAATAGGCACTGTCTCAATCTGGTTCGATTCAGAAGTAAATTGGGAAAGCCCAACGCGAATCTGGGTTGACATAGGGCTTGTCAAAGGATTGCTTTGGTCTGATCCCAAAGTGACTCTCAATGCTCGCATTACAACCTACGTTAACGGCAATTTTCAGCCGTTCACCGCTTGGTCACCAGAGTTTAATCTCGCAAACGATGCTACAACGTGTGGAACAACCAGACCGACGCTATACTTGCCCTTGATAAAACGATAATCCACATTAACTGCATTTAATACTAACCACTCTCTATGCAGGAACCGAGTACAGAAGCCTTTGGGGTGTAACTCGTCCCCAAGAAGCTAATTGCACCTCAGCGTAAACATCGCATTGTTTGAAGTGACATCCGTCGGTGACAAGATATGCAGGCGTTCCCAATAGTCGGTGAAAGTTTTGCCGCTGCTGCCGAGGGTCCACGTATGCGTGACGGTTTTGGTATCGGCACCGTCAAACGATAGACTAAGCACCGCCGAATTGTTGCTCCCATCGCTGCTTTCCCACTTGTACGTCACCGTGCCTTCATCATTCGCCGTGATCGTTCCCGTAAACGTTACGGTCTTGGGACACGCGCCCGAATAATCCGTCTGGTCCACCGAAGTTTTAGAACCCAAAATCGCAAACGGCAGCACAATCCTCACTTGAGCCGTCGCGGTTTGCGAACCGCAATAGGCAGTGAGTGTATAGGTCGTGGTAGTCGTCGGCGCAACATCGCGGGAACCCGGAGTGCCAACCTCGCCGATCCCTTGATCGATTTCGACCCGGTCAGCATTCGTGACTGGTCCCCAGCTTAGCGTCGTCGAGCCGAACACCGGAATAATTCTTTGCGTCGCAGTAAATGACGATATGACTGGTGTTCCACTACACGCTGAAGGTACGGGAGGGGGTGAGCCGAGGACGCGGATGACGACCGTCACGATCGTGCCGAACAACTGACCATTCGCATTGCGCAGACGCCAGATACCGCTATGTGTGCCAGGAGTTGTCGGAGCAGTCATTTCGATCAATAGATCCGCCGTCTGGGAAGTTGGTGTGCTGGGGAGCGGAAATACCCGAGTCGCCGTCATCGCTTCACCGCTGGCGAAAACGAGTTGATACCCTTCGCCCCAGGGACATCCCGCATTTCGTACTCGCCAGATTTTGTTGAAGGTTTGTCCCGGAGCCAGGAGAGTGCCATCGGGCACAGTGACATCGGCGACAAACACCGCATTGTCGATGCAAGCAGCGGTAGTGGTGAGCGTTGGAGTAACAGCGAGCGGAGTTGATGTTGGAGAGATAGTCGCAGTTGCAGTCGGAATGCTAGCTTGAGCTACTGTCACCGATACGGCGACGGGACTGCTCACGCCACCTGTGGCATTGTAGGCGCGCACCAGCAAAACGTGCGTGCCTTGCACGGCTTGCCAGCTTTGGATCACCGTGACCTGATTTTTCGCTGGCGACACAGCATCGGCGTGAACGACGACATTATCGACTACGAGTTCGACCCGGGCGACACCGCCGGCATCCGTCGATGTGGATTGGACGGCGATCTCTGCCCCTTCGCGGAACTCGCTGCCACTGGCAGGCGATAGGATGATGACCGTCGGGTTGCTTGTTGTTGGAACCGCGCACGCGCTTGTGCTCATAAAAAGCGTGAGCAGGAGTAGAACGGCGTATGGGGTGATGTTTCTAAACATGATCTTAAATGCTCGTGCGGGAGGTCGCCCCCAATTTTTGCGATTCCACCTTGAATCTCTGTGATAAACCAAAAGAGTTTTCATTCTGCCTCGTCTCCTTTCGTCTTCGAATTGCATACGACGCGGCATTCGGTCACCCGCAAACAAAAAGCCCGCCCTGGTTTTTGACCAGAACGGGCGTTCCTAAACAGAGCCAAAGGATGCAACACTCTAACACGCCGCGTGGTCATGATAGCGCATCATGTACGATAGTAAAGCACTATCAACCTTGGGCATTTGCCTTACAAGAAAATTATATCACATACTCTCCCTCGAAACAAAACAGACGAAGCACTTGATGCCTCGGCTGGTATTAGGAGTTGTCATGCTCAGCGAAGCGAAGCATCGCAGTCTCCAAAAAATGAGACCCTTCGCGGAGTTCACCCTGAGCGCAGCGAATGTGTTCAGGGTGAATCTTGATCGATTCTATTTGGGAACGACCTTCAAGAAACACTGCTTCGTTTCGTTCCACGACTCTAACAATCCACGCGCCCACTTGCTCTCGGTCGCATCGACGTGTTGTTTGACGAGATTGCGCAATCGCGCTTCGTCATCTTCACTCGCGATTCGTTCCGCTTTCACCAACTGCGGATTCATTCGCACCGCGAGTTTATTTTCGCGATCGTACACGTATGCGACGCCGCCCGTCATCCCTGCGCCAAAGTTTCGCCCCGTCGAACCCAGCACGACGACCGTGCCACTCGTCATGTACTCGCAACCGTGATCGCCCACGCCTTCCACGACGGCAACCGCTCCGCAATTGCGCACCGCAAATCGCTCGCCCACACGTCCTGCGGCAAAAAGTGTTCCGCCCGTTGCGCCGTAGAGCAGCGTATTCCCCGCGATAAAATTGTCTTGTGTAACCCAGCGCGCGTTGAGCGGCGGCCGCACAATGATCGTTCCGCCCGCCATGCCCTTGCCCACGTAATCGTTCGCTTCGCCGATGAGCGTCAGGTGCATTCCGTTAATGCAGAATGCACCAAAGCTTTGCCCTGCACTGCCCGTGAACATCACACGAATCGTATCGGCGGGCAATCCCGCGTCGCTGTACCGTCTGGCAATTTCGCCCGCGAGCCGTGCGCCGACCGTTCGATCGACATTTCCGATGGTGTGCCGCAATTCGACCGGGATGCGATTTTCAACCGCTGGCATCGCCGCCGCCAAGAGCCAATCGTCGAGCGTGTGCGATGGCATGGGATCGTTGCGCGCTTGCATACCGCGACGTGGGCGCACGCGCGATGGATCGGGATCGGTCAGCAAATGGCGCAGTTCAATCCCAGGCAAGTCGAGTATAGTTCGATTATCGTCCATTTTAGTTTATCCTCATTGTCATTCTGAGGCGCGGTTTTTGCGCCGAAGAATCCCGTTAATGGAAGAATAAGATTCTTCGCTCCGCAAAGGACGCTTCGCTCAGAATGACAGCGCTATTTTCTATCCAACCCTCAACGCACTATCGACCACATCCCAGCGCGCATCCGATTGCGCCGGCAACGCGTTGGCAAATGCGCCATGCGTCCCTTTAGCGCGCGGCGTGAATTTCAATCGATTCACATCGCCGATGATTTCGTCGAGGGAGCGACATCCGAGCGCCGCCAAATATTCGCGCGTCTCTTCGGCGACAAAGCGAAAATACGCCATGATGCGTTCGGGATCGTTTGGAAATTTTTTGCGCAAATCTCCACGCTGCGTTGCGATACCGGTCGGGCAGGTGTTGGTGTGACACACGCGCGCCATGATGCAGCCCGCCGCGACCATGACCGCCGTGCCGAAGGAAAATTCATCTGCGCCCAAGAGCGCGGCGACGATGACGTGGCGCGCCGTCTTGAATCCGCCATCAACCCGAATGCGCACGCGCCCACGCAAATCATTCGCGACGAGAATGCGCTGCGTTTCGGCAAGCCCGATTTCCCAGGCAATGCCCGCGTGCTTCATCGACGAGAGCGGCGATGCGCCTGTGCCGCCCGAGTGTCCACTGATTTGCACGACATCGGCGAACGCCTTCGCGACGCCCGCCGCAATCGTGCCGACGCCTGCTTGCGCGACGAGCTTGACCGACACCTTGGCACGTGGATTGATGCGTTTTAGATCGTATACCAACTGCGCCAAATCTTCGATGCTGTAAATGTCGTGGTGCGGCGGCGGCGAAATCTGCGCCGTCCCAGGAGTTGTGTGCCGAATCGCCGCAATCTCGAACGATACCTTGTCGCCGGGCAGTTGTCCGCCCTCCCCAGGTTTTGCGCCCTGCGCCATTTTGATTTGCAATTCGTCGACCGACATTAAATACGATGGAGTCACACCAAAGCGCGCCGACGCCACTTGCTTGATGCGACTGTTGCTCTCGATGCTGTACCGCGCCGCCGATTCGCCGCCTTCGCCGCTATTGCTCATCGCGCCCAGTCGATTCATCGCGACCGCAATCGTTTCGTGAGCTTCGATGGAGAGCGCGCCGTGCGACATCGCCGCCGACGAAAATCGTTTGACGATTTCAGACACTGGCTCGACCTCGGAAAGCGGAATCGGATTTCCGAAAACGATATCCAGGTGATCGGATAAATCCGCCGACGAGTAATCGTGTGCCTGAATGCTAAACTCACGATATTTTTCGTACGCTTTTTGAAAGCTGCCGTTCAGCGCACCGGGCGCGCTCACCGCCGCGTGCAGCGACTTGACTACCGCAGGATTGTAGCCATGATACTCGCCTTCTTTTTTGTATTTGAAAAATCCATAGTTCTTCAAATTCAACTGCGATTCATCTTCAAGATGAAACGCGTGTGCGTGATGCGCCAGCACGATGCGCGCCAAGTCGGGCAAGCCCACACCGCTGATGTGCGTCGGCGTGCCGGTGAAATATTTATGAACTGCCGCATCGTTCAAGCCGATGATTTCAAAAATCTGTGCGCCATGATACGAGTCGAGCGTGGCGATGCCCATCTTGGACATGATCTTGAGCAAGCCCTTTTCCGCCGCGTGAATAAAATTTTCTTCGGCCTGCGCGGGCGACAAATCTTTGCCCAGCAACGACGGCTTGCCCGGTCGAAATGCCGCAAGTGCGCGTATGCTGGCGAGAGCAAGATACGGATTGATCGAGTTCGCACCAAATCCGATCAGACACGCGAACTGATGCACGTCGCGCGCATCGCCCACTTCGGCGATCAAACTCGCGCGCCAGCGTTTGCCCACGCGCAACAAATGCTGATGCACGGCGCTGACAGCGAGCAACATCGGAATCGGTGCGCGCGTCGGCTCGGTCACGCGGTCACTCAAAATCAGAATCACGTTGCCTGCATTCACCGCGCGTTCGGCTTGCGCGCACAAATTATCGACGGCGTGTTCGAGTTGCGACGCACTTTGGAAGTGCGTCGCAACTTCCTCTACCGGAAACGTTGCGCTCAACAACGCGTGAGGAAATTCGTCGTCCATCGCGCGAATCGCATCGAGTTGGCGACGAGTGAGGAATGGGCTATCGAGTTCGAGCAACCTCACCCCCCGCCCCCGCCCTTCGGGTTGGGGGTTAGGGGTGAGGTCCAACAAATTGCCGCGCGCGCCAAGTAAAACTCGCAACGACATCACAAGCGTTTCCCGCAACGAATCGAGCGGAGGATTGGTCACTTCGGCGAAGCGCTGTTTGAAAAAGTGATACAGCGGGCGATGAAATTCCGACAAGACCGCAGGCGGCGTATCATCGCCCATCGATCCTGTCGGCTCACCCGATCCAACTGCCATCGGTCGCAGCACGACAACCAGCTCTTCATCGGTATAACCGAACAGCGCCTGTTGTCGTGTGACCGACACTCCCTCTCCCTTGTAGGGAGAGGGCTGGGGTGAGGGTAACTTTTTCATTTCCGCATCAAGCCAATGCTGATACGGCTGGCGCGTCGAATAAAGATTTTTCACGTCGTCGTTGTGCAGCAGCTTGCCTTGCGCTAAATCGACGACGACACATTGACCAGGACCCAGCTTGCCTTTTTCGATCACACGCGCCGGATCGATTTCAAGCGCGCCTGCTTCGGATGCGGCGACGACCAAACCATCGTCGGTGACGAGATAACGCGCAGGACGCAATCCATTTCGATCTAAAGCCATCCCGACCATGCGACCATCGGCGTACGCGATGGCGGCGGGTCCATCCCAGGGTTCCATCACTGCGGAATGGTATCGGTAGAATGCTTTCCATTCAGGGGCAATGTCTTGAACCTTTTCCCACGCTTCGGGCATCAACATCATCTGCGCGTGCGGCAAATCGCGCCCAGAGAGCGCGAGCAATTCGAGCGCGTTGTCGAGCATTCCCGAATCGCTGGTGTCGGTATCGATAATCGGTGTTACCGATTTTATATCACCCCACAATCTCGATTCAAGGTACGGCTCGCGCGCTTTCATCCACGCGATGTTGCCTTGCAGCGTGTTGATCTCACCATTGTGACAGAGAAATCGAAATGGCTGCGCGCGTTCCCAGTTTGGAAACGTGTTCGTCGAATAGCGTTGATGGAACAACGCCATCGATGTTTCGTATGCAGAGTCGCGCAGGTCGGCGTAGAAATTCGCAAGCTGCAACGAGATGAGCAAGCCCTTGTAAACAATCGTGCGCGACGACATCGACGGAATGTAGAGCGGCGAGAGTTCAGCCACGCGCGCACGTCGTTCGATCTCTTTGCGCGCGAGAACGAGCGCGCGTTCAAACGCTTCGCCCGTGGCGATGTGTGGCGGACGGGCGATGATCGCTTGCTCGATGTGCGGCGCGATGCTGCGCGCATGATCGCCGAGCGCGTCGAGATCGATTGGCACAGCGCGCCACGTGAGCAACGGAAGATTGCGCTCGACCAAAACCGATTCGACGATTTGTTTGGCTTGCACGCGCGCTACCATATCGTCGCGCGGCAAAAAGAAAACGCCGACGGCATAATCGCCGGGTTGCGGCGCAATAATTCCGCGCGCGCCCAGTTCGCGCGCGAAGAGCTTGTGCGGAATTTGCGTAAGGACACCTGCGCCGTCGCCGGTTTTCATGTCGGCGGCAATCGCGCCGCGATGAGCCAATCGATTCAGCGTGGTGAGCGCATCGCGGAGAATTTCGTTCGAGGGACGAGCCGAAAGATGAGCGATGAAACCAGTCCCGCAATTCGCGCGTTCGCGAAAAGCGAGCAAAGTATGTTGACGCATAGGCGACTCCTGAAAGACGTTGCGACTTTCATTGTCGCCCTAGGTGGCGTCACTGCCAGTGGAATAAAAAAACCGCCTGGGTTTAGGCGGATGATTAAATCAATAATCGTAGGCGCGCATCATGACGCCTAAACCTGATTGACACAGAAATTATAACAGCGACGCTTGGCTACGTCTATGGACAAGTTGCGCGAAGAGAATACGCCTGCGGTTGGATAGATTGCCCAAGTCATGAAATTGGACGCAGATAAACGCGGACGAACGCAAATAAAAACTCTGAAATGTCATTGCGAGAAGCGGCGCAAGAGTGTGTCGCAGTTGAAAAATCAAAGAGCGACGTCGTCTCGCTTGCGAGACGCGCAATCTCATACGCAGATTGAGATTGCTTGTAAATACTCAGCCCATTGTCACGCCGAGCGTGAGCGTAGCGAAGAATCTCAGTCTTCAACGAGAGAGATTCTTCGTCGCAAAAACCGCTCCTCAGAATGACAGCCTGAATAGTAACGATTGCTTCGTCGCCTTGTCACTTTTTAGCAACGCTCCTTGATCGCATCGCTCCTCGCAATGACATCATTCGCAATGACACCATTCTGGAGATTCGCGGGCAACAACTTTATTCACTCGGCATGTGATCGCGGATGCGATGTTGCACCGCATACACAATCGCTTGCGAGCGCGTGGAAATATTTAACTTGTCGAGGATCGTACTGATGTTGTTGCGAATCGTTTTTTCGCTGAGGAAGATTTGATCGGCAATTTCGCGATTGGTCTTGCCTTCCACCATGAGCGCGAGAATCTTCATCTCCTGCTCGGTAAGCTTCGCAAACGCATCGTCCTCCGCCCGGCGAGCCGCTTCGCGCACTTTGGCGAGCACCTTGTGCATCAGCGCTGGGTCGATGAGCGATTCGCCTTTGGCGACGCGCTCTAGCGCATTCACCAAATCTGCGCTGCCCACTTGTTTCAGCACATAGCCCGATGCGCCCGCCGCAATCGCATCGAAAAGCAATTCGTCTTCCGCGTACGAGGTTAGCATAATCACTTTGGTCGCTGGATGCTTGACGACGATTTCGCGGCACGCCTCGTTGCCGTTCTTGCCGGGCAACCGAATGTCCATGACGACCACATCGGGCTTGAGTTCATCCACCTTGGCGACTGCCTCCGGCGCATTGCTGGTTTCGCCGATCACCACAAACCCAGGATGACGCCCTAGCAAAGTCGCTAGCCCAATGCGGACAACCTCATGATCGTCCACCAATAAAATTCTAAGAGGCATAATTTTCCGCTTTGTTTTCTTTTCGTTTCGGGAGGACCAAGCGAATAGTCGTTCCGCGTTGCAGCGTCGATTCGACGACGAGTTCCGCCGCAATGAGTCCGGCGCGCTCACGCATGTTCCGCAAGCCCTGGTGTTCGCCCGACAAAGGTGAATTCCCATTATGGCTTGGCGAGAAACCCACGCCATTATCCGTCATCTCAAGTTCGATCTGTTCAGCGCGGTACGTCAGCGTAACGCTGGCGCGGGTTGCCCGCGCATGACGGGCGATGTTTGTCAGTGCGCCCCGAGCAATCGCCAGGATTTCTTTGCTCTCTTCATCCGCGGGTTCCCAGGCTGGAATGCCCGCCACCACAAGTTCCGCATCGATCAAGGTCTGAAGACGCAGCGACCGCACCAATTCTCCTAGATCGGCTCGCCAGTTCGTTCCTTCGGTATCGCGTCGCAGATCCAAAATGTACGCGCGAATGTCGCGAATCGTTCGATTGAGCGTGTCAGCAACTTCGCCGATCCGCTTTTTAGCGTAAGCAGGATTTTCGTCGATCATGTCCGCCGCATCTTCCAGGGTCAGGCCCGCGCCGTAGAGCAATTGGATCGTGCTATCGTGCAATTCACGACCGATGCGTTCCCGATCGGCGGCAATCGCATGCGCTTGCGCCGTCTCTTCGATCAAGCGCTCCGTTTCCACATCGAAAATTTCCAGACCACGAATGATGAGAATCGCGATGATCGTTCCGCACACCGCGCGAAAAATCGCCGCGGGAATTCCGAGCGTAGTGAGCAGAAAATCGTAATTGAGAATCGACGCCGGGAAAAAATCAGCGCGCGGCACCACGGCGCTGGAGAGCGCGTACGCGCCAAAGGCGAATGCTGCTCCGCGAAAATAATCGGCAATGCGCGTCATTTCCATTTGCTGAACCTGGCGCGCTTGCTGCCACAAGCCCCACGCTGCCGCTGCGGCGCTTGGCACGCCAAGCAAATAACGCGCCAAGATGTCGCCCACATCGCGCAGTTCCAGAAATGATCTGCCGCTAAAGGTCGAGATGATCAAAATCAGGATGCCCCATAGAGTAAACATGAGAATAGGAACCAACTGCACCGAACGCGGCAATCCACCCAGCACTAGAACTTCAACGCCGAATTGAAAGAGCGATAGGAAGGAGATAACCTCCAGCGCCAGGCGAATGACGTACATGAGACTGATGAGCGTAAAACCGGAATAGGTCTGTTGAATGGGAATAAAGACCGCGCCCCATTCGTAAATCCCATGCACAATGCCAAATGTTGCCAGCAGCCACAAATGGCGGGCAAGCGGAATCTGGCTGTGCTTGCGCGATTGCAAAGCAACTGCCAGGCCTAGCACAAAAAATGCTAAACCGTAGATAAAGAAAATGATGTCTCTGTTCTGCTGAAAAAACTCCGCCATCTTCATTCACCTGCAGGTTGACCCATTCTAGCGCATCGATTCGATTTGGGCAAAATCAGCGCAGGACAAAACGGAATTATCGGCGGGACAAAAAGCCCTATGCAGATTCATAAGGCGATTGTAGAATTTGACAAATCCCGCTGTGCCGACGCTGGCTCGCGGATCGCCGAGGTATCGAACGCCTTTGGACACGTCCCACGTCGTCCAAGGCGTATTTTTTTTGCAACTCGAACGTCCGATGATGGACAAACGCAAAGGAATGCTCAAGCAGTTCTGACGAGGGAATTGTAGAGAAACATTGTGCAGTTGTAGGAAAGGAGGATCAGGCACAACAACTTTGTTGACATCGTGACTCGTGTTGAGATGCCGTGAATCAAAATACAGAATCGATGATCCAGGAGAGTACCAAAAAATCCAAGGGGAGAAAAATGCGTAAGCAAAAGAACCTCGTCAATTTGCTCGTCGCCATAGCATTATTGCTATTGGTTGCAGGATTACTCGCTTCTTGCGCCGGTGCGCCAGGCGCGCCGGGGCCTGCAGGCCCTCAAGGCCCTGCGGGACCCGCGGGTCCGACTGGGCCACAAGGCGCACAAGGTCCCGCCGGTCCTGCGGGTCCGCAAGGTCCTGCGGGCGCTCAAGGACCTGCGGGCAAAGACGCCAGTGCTGCCACTACTGCCGCCGCCACCGCCGCCACCTACATCGGCTCAGACAAGTGCGCTGCCTGCCATAAGGATATTTCCGACGTCTATGCCAAATCCGGGCATGCGTTCAAGCTAAACAAGGTCGTCGATGGCAAAGCGCCGACGATGCCTTTTACCAAGATCGACCAACTGCCCGCCGGATATACGTGGAACGACATTTCCTACATCATCGGCGGTTACAACTGGAAGTATCGTTTCATCGACAAAAAGGGATATATCATCACCGACAAGCCCGGCGCGACGATTAGCGATACGAATTATTTGAATCAATGGAATTTTGCCAACCCCGCCGCGAGCAAAGAAGCTGGATGGAGCAAGTACAGCTCCGGCGTCAAGGAACTCAAATACACTTGCGGTCCCTGCCACACTACCGGATACAAGCCGACTGGCAATCAAGATAACATGCCCGGCGTCGTGGGCACTTGGTCCGAACCGGGCATCCGGTGCGAAGCGTGTCACGGTCCCGGCAGCTTGCACGCCGCGAATCCGTATGGCGCTTCAGTCCAAGTGGATCGCGATCCGGAATTGTGCGGCAAATGTCATATTCGCAGCGACGTGACCAAGATCGACGCCAAGAGCGGTCCATTTGTCGATCACCACGAACAGTACGAAGAATTTTACCAGAGCAAACACCTTGCGCTCAAGTGCGTGGATTGTCACAATCCGCACCAAGGCGTTGTGCAACTCCGTCAAGCCAAAGCGCAGACCACTCGTACCCTGTGCGAGAACTGTCACTTTAAGGAAGCGCGCAATCAATCGGCCGCGCACTTGGCAGTGAAGGCGCAGTGCATCGATTGCCACATGCCGCGCCTGATCGCTTCGAGCGCGTCGGTGGATGCGAGCAAGTTTGCCGGTGACACTCGCGTGCATGTCTTTGCCATCGATCCCGACGCCACCGCCCAATTCAGCCCCGATGGCAAGTTTCTCGTCTCCCAGGTCTCACTCGACTGGGCGTGTAAATCTTGCCACGGTACAGGCAAAGCGTCGCCCAAGACCGATGCAGAATTAAAAGCCCGAGCCAAGGGTTATCATACCGCAAAATAAAATAGAGCCAGGGCAGACCGATACAAGTCTGCCCTGAATTTTTTCGATGCTATTTGACAAATGGACCAATCTAGTGTAAATTAGCGCCACGATGAACAAGAAATCTTCGACCTTTGCGTTTTACTTTTTTGGCTATTTTTATTACGCCACGGATTCAACGCGGGGTCGAATCGTCACGCCTTAGCTACATTTAGCTAGCATCCAAAAGGAGCGTGGGAATAGACCCCACGCTCCTTTATTTTTGTAGCGCAACTTTCCAAGTTGCGACCTGGATCAACATGAAAAACCTTCGCTCCAAAGCATTCATCACCCGCGCGGTTCACGCAGGCGAACGCGTACCGCCCGCCGACTTTACGCCCGTCGTCACGCCAATTCATCCAACCGTCGGCTACACGTACAACAGCATGGACGACCTCGACGCGATTTTCGCGACGACACGCGAGGGCTATGTCTATCCGCGTTACGGCAGTCCCACGGTGACCGCTTTCGAAACGGCCGTTGCCGAATTAGAAAATGGCGAGGCGGCGCACGCCTTCAGCACCGGCATGGCGGCGATTCATGCGGCGTTGCTGGTCGCTGGCGTGCGCGCAGGCACAAGCGTCGTGACCGCACTCGATGTGTACGGTGCGACGTTCACGCTCGTCAATCGATTATTGAGCCAGCTTGGCGTCACTGCACATCTGGTCGATGCCACCGATCTTGCGGCCGTCGAAAAAACGCTTGAGCAAGCGCGTCCTGTCGGGCTCCTCGCCGAAACGATTTCGAATCCCCTGCTCAAGGTCGCCGATATTGCCTCGCTCGCCGAACTAGCCCACAAGCACGCCGCGCAACTTTTGATCGATAATACCTTTGCCTCGCCGTACCTCTGCAATCCTCTCTCGCTCAGAGCCGATTATGCAATCCATAGCGCAACAAAATACATTGGCGGTCACGGTGACGTGATGGCAGGTGTTGTCGTTACATCGACTGAGAATCGAAAGAAACTGTACGAATTGAATAAACTCGTCGGCAGCACGCTCGGTCCGTTTGAAGCGTGGCTGGGATTGCGCGGATTGAAAACGCTGTCGCTCCGAATGCGGCAACAATGCGCCAATGCGTTGCTAATCGCGCAATGGCTTGCCGTACATCCGCGCATCGCGCGCGTCAACTATCCTGGGTTATCGACCAACCCACAACACGCGCTTGCGCAAAAATTATTCGGCGACAAGGGTTTCGGCGGTGTGCTCTCGTTCGAAATCGCCAACGCCGATCGCGCCACTACATTTCGATTTATGGAATCGCTTGAACTTTGCCAAGCCGCGACGACGCTCGGCGATATTTATACGCTGGTTCTACATCCCGCCACATCATCGCATCGCGGATTGTCGGCGGAGGAACGTGCGCGCGTCGGCATCGGCGAAGGACTAGTGCGTTTGTCGGCAGGGATCGAAGACGCGGCTGACATCATCGCCGATTTGGAACAGGCGCTTGGTTAGCGCGGGCGGCTCGCCCGCGAATCTACGGCGAGCTAGCCGCTCGCGCCACTTGGAGAAACCATGACCGTTCGAGGAATTCGCGGCGCGACCACCGCCGCTGCCAATACACGCGAATCCATACTAACAGCGACACGCGAGTTGTTGACCGCTATCGTAGAAGCAAACGATTTGAACGTCGCCGACATCGCGAGTTGCTATTTCACGATGACGCCCGATCTCGATGCAGCATTTCCTGCGCGCGCTGCCCGCGAAATGGGTTGGCATGATGTTGCACTACTCGACGCACAGGCGGCGCATGTCCAAGGCGATTTGGCACGCTGCATCCGCGTATTGATCCATTGGAACACTGAACGCGCGGCGAACGAAATCGAACATGTATATTTGCATGATGCAAGACAATTGAGACCTGATAGAGTAGGACAAGTTGGCAACTTGTCCAACATGGAGACCGAATGACCACCATCGCATTTCAAGGTGAGAACGGCGCGTATTCACAAGAAGCAATTTTCGAAACATTTGGCGCAGAGACATCCACACTCGCGTGCCAAAATTTCGTCGATATTTTTCAAGCTATGGAAACAGGTCGCGCCGATTTAGGAATGCTGCCGATTGAAAATTCGACCGCCGGTGCGATCAATCAATCGTACGATCTCTTGCTCGATTACGATTTCAAGATCACGCGCGAAATTGTTTTCCGCGTTCGCCATGCGTTGATGGCAGCCGACAGCGTCACGATGGACGATGTCAAACGCGTGCATTCGCATCCACAAGCGTTGGCGCAATGCGAGCACTATATCGCCGATCATCACTGGGAACCGGTTGTCGCGTACGATACGGCGGGCGCAGCGAAATTGCTTGCAGCATCGTGCGAAAAAGACGCGGCAGCCATTGCCAGCGAAACGGCGGCACGACTGTACGATTTGCATGTGCTTGAGCGTGGCGTCGAGGACTTGAAAAACAACTTTACACGATTCTTTGTCATCGGTCAGAACGAATCACCGCGCGACGCCTACGGCAAATCGAAAACGTCTATTGTCTTGGCAACACGGCACAAGCCCGGCGCGCTCTACGATTGCCTCGGCGAATTTGCTTCGCGCGGCATCAATCTCACCAAGCTTGAATCGCGTCCCGATCGCCGATTGCCCTGGCACTATGTCTTTTATCTCGATTTTGATGGCCATCACGAAGACGCAGCGTGTCGCGATGCGCTCATCGGTCTGCTCAACAAAAGTTCGTTTCTCAAAATTCTCGGTTCATATCCAGCGGCATAAGAAAGGAAATTCCATCATGGTCATCGTAATGAAACATCACGCCTCGAGCGAAGAAATCAAGTATGTCATGCAACACGTCGAATCGCTTGGATTCAAAACGCATCCCGTGTACGGCGAAGAACGCACGATCATCGGCGTCATCGGCGACGAACGTCCCGTCGAGCCAGAAGTTTTCGATCTGTTGCCTGGGGTTGAACGCACGATGCGCGTGCTCAAGCCATTCAAGCTTGCGTCGCGCGATTTCCACCCGGAGGATTCTATCGTCCAAATCAACGGCATTTCCGTCGGCGGCGATCAAGTCATTGTCATGGCAGGTCCGTGTTCCGTTGAAACGCGCGAACAGTTGATGGAAACCGTCGCGGCGGTCAAGCAAGCAGGTGCGCACGTTCTGCGCGGCGGCGCATTTAAACCACGGACATCACCGTACGCCTTTCAAGGTCTCGGTTTGAAAGGGCTCGAACTCTTGCGCGAAGCGCGTGATGAATATCATCTTCCAATCATCACCGAAGTGGTATCACCTACCGATGTTACGCTCGTCGCGCAGTACGCCGACATTTTGCAAATCGGCGCGCGCAACATGCAAAACTTTGCACTGCTTCACGCCGTCGGCGAAACGCAAAAGCCCGTGCTGCTCAAGCGTGGTTTGATGTCCACCGTCGAAGAGTTGTTGATGGCGGCGGAATATATTTTGTCGCATGGCAATCAGCGCGTGATGTTGTGCGAACGCGGCATTCGCACATTTGAAACCGTCACGCGCAACACATTCGACATCAACGCGATTCCCGCGCTGAAATCGCTCACGCATTTGCCCGTCATCGCCGATCCGAGTCATGGCACCGGCAAATGGGAATATGTTACGCCGATTGCACGCGCCGCGGTTGCCGCTGGTGCAGATGGTTTGATTATCGAAGTCCATCCCGATCCGGCAAGCGCGTTGAGCGATGGCGCGCAATCATTGAAACCCGAAAAATTCGCTGCGATGGTCGATGAAGTCCGCCGCATAGCACAAGCGATCGGACGAAAACTCTAGGTTCGTAGGACAAATTTCTAATTTGTCTCATAGGAGATATTCAAATGGTCATCGTCATGAAGCACAACGCAACCAAACAAGAAATCGATGAGGTCGTTGCGGAGATTCACGCACTTGGATTCAAAGACCATCTTTCGAGCGGCGAAGAGCGCACCATCATCGGCGTCATTGGCGATGAGCGCCCTATCGATCCTGAACATTTCGAAATTCTTGATGGGGTAGAACGTGTCGTCAGAATTTTGCATCCGTTCAAACTCGCCTCGCGCGACTTTCATCCCGAAGATTCAGTGATCAAGATCAACGGCATTTCCGTCGGCGGTAATCAAGTCATCGTGATGGCGGGTCCTTGCTCGGTCGAATCACGCGAACAGTTGATGGAGACTGCGGCAGCGGTGAAAGAAGCGGGCGCGACCGTTTTGCGCGGCGGCGCATTCAAACCGCGCACATCGCCGTACGCGTTTCAGGGTCTCGGCTTGAAGGGTCTCGAACTCTTGCGCGAAGCACACGATACGTATCGGATGCCGATTGTCACCGAAGTGATGGCTTCACAAGATGTGTCCTTGGTCGCGCAGTACGCCGACATTTTGCAGGTCGGTGCACGCAACATGCAGAATTTTTCGCTCTTGCATGCGCTCGGCGAAACACAAAAACCGGTGCTGCTCAAGCGCGGCTTGATGTCCACCGTCGAAGAATTGCTGATGGCAGCCGAATACATTTTGTCGCACGGCAATCAACGTGTGATGTTGTGCGAGCGCGGCATTCGCACGTTCGAGACGGCGACGCGCAACACGTTTGACATCAACGCGATTCCGTTGCTCAAGCAGCTTACGCATCTACCGGTGATCGCCGATCCGAGTCACGGCACCGGCAAATGGGAACTCGTTACTCCCGTTGCGCGCGCCGCGATAGCGGCAGGCGCAGACGGCATCATCGTCGAAGTGCATTGCAATCCGGCACACGCATTGAGCGATGGCGCGCAGTCGCTCAAGCCCGCCAAGTTTGCAGAACTCGTCAACGATATTCGACGAATTGCGCAAGCCGTTGGTCGTATGGTATAAATAACAAATGGATGAACCTGGGTTTAGTTTGCGCAATGCAACAGTTGCCATCGTCGGCTTGGGATTGATGGGTGGATCGCTCGCGTTGGCGTTGCTTTCAAAAAATGCTTGCGCAAAAATTATCGGCATCGATTCTAACGAGGCGACGCGCACACAAGCACTTGCTTGTAATGTCGTCGAAGAGGCAAGCGATGATCTATCCGCCGCAGCGCGCGCCGACGTAATCGTTATCGCCACGCCAGCCCGCACGATCATCGATCTGTTACCACGCGTTGGCACAATTGCGCGAGAGAATGCTATCATCATCGACCTGGGTTCGACCAAGCGCGAAATCACGCAGGCGATGGAAGCGTTGCCCGCACATGTTCAGCCAATCGGCGGACATCCGATGTGCGGGAAAGAGTCGTCGGGTTTTGCAGCCGCCGATGCGAATCTTTTCCACAGTGCGACGTTTGCGCTTACGCCGCTTGCTCGCACCTCCGCAGCGACGCTTGCGTTCGCGCAATCATTTGCCGAAACCATCGGCGCGCGTCCGCTCGTGATCGATGCGGAGCGGCACGACCAGATCGTTGCGGCGACGAGTCACCTGCCCTACGTCGTCGCCTCGGCGTTGATGGCAACCGCCGACAAGATTTCGCAAGACGAGGAATTGCTCTTTCGATTGGCAGCCAGCGGCTTTCGCGACACATCGCGTCTCGCCGCGAGCGATCCAACGATGATGATCGATATTTTGCTGACGAATCGAGTGAATGTGATCAAAATGTTGCAGCAGTATGCAGCACAGTTGAACGAGTTGACCGATTTGATTGATCGAGCAGATGCAGCCGAGTTACGCGCACATCTCCGAACCATCGCCGAATCACGGCAGAAATCTGTGGGTACTCCATCTCCTGTCATTTCGAGCGGAGCGACGCGAAGCGTCTCCGACCATGACTAAGCGAGATTTCTCGTCGCATCGCCATCACAGATAGTGCAATCGCTCCTCGCAATGACAAATTGAGCAGAAAATTTTCAAGAGGTTATCATGAATGTCTTTGACGAATTTCAATGGCGCGGACTAGTTTATCAAGCAAGCGAAGGGCTGCCAGAAGTTTTGGCAAAAGAAAAGGTCACGGCGTACATCGGCTTCGATCCAACCGCGGCGAGTTTGCACGTCGGTTCGCTACTGCAAATCATGATGCTCGCCCACATGCAGCGCAACGGTCATTCGCCGATTGCGATTGCGGGCGGCGGCACCGGCATGATCGGCGATCCAAGCGGCAAGACGGCGGAACGCCAACTCCTCAGCAAAGAAAAAATCGAAGAGAACGTACAGGGCATCAAAACGCAGTTATCCAAATTTTTGGACTTCAATGCGCCAACCAATCCCGCGCGCTTGGTTAACAACGCCGATTGGCTCGCCGTCATCCCGATGATCGATTTCATGCGCGATGTCGGCAAGTACTTTACCGTCAACTACATGTTGGCGAAGGAATCGGTCAAGCGCCGCATCGAGCAAGAGCAAGGCATTTCGTTCACCGAATTCAGTTACATGCTGCTACAAGCGTACGATTTTCTCGTTTTGTTCGACCGCTATCATTGCACATTGCAAATCGGCGGCAGCGATCAATGGGGCAACATCACCGCGGGCATCGATTTGATTCGCAGTCAACGTGGCGCGCAAGCACATGGCTTGGTTGTGCCATTGCTCACGACTTCGTCTGGAACAAAATTCGGCAAGACCGAAGCTGGGACGATCTGGCTCGATCCGCAACTCACGTCGCCGTATCGCTTTTATCAATTCTGGTTCAACACCGACGACCGCGACGTGATCGGTTACTTGAAATCGTTCACGTTCTTATCCCAGCCTGAAATCGAAGAGTTAGCCAACAAGCTAACGACCGCGCCCGAAAAACGCGACGCACAGCGAACGCTCGCGCGCCAAGTGACGATCCTCGTTCACGGCGACACTGAATTAGCAAAAGCTGAACGCGCCGCGCAGATTCTATTCGGCGCAGAGATCAGCGAGTTGAGCGTCCAAGATGTAATGGATATTTTCGCGGACGTGCCGTCGAGCGAAATCCCCAAATCAAAAATCGATGGCATGACCGTCGTGGAATTGCTCACGCTGTCGGGGCTGGCTTCCAGCAAATCCGACGCGCGGCGATTGATTCAATCGGGCGGAGCTAATTTGAACAACCGACGTGTTCAAGACGTGAATCAAGTCGTCTCGCTTGGGCAAGCCATCGATGGGCAAGTGCTGATTCTGCGCAAAGGCGCAAAGCAATATCACGTCGTCAAGATTGTAGGATAATCTTCTCTGTCACTCTGAGCGAAGCGAAGAGTCTCGCAACTCTGAACAGTGAAATGCTTCGCTGCGCTCAGCATGACAATTCTGAAATGACTATTCAAACTATCCAACCAGCACCTCACGCACTGCACGGCAGCATTCGCGTGCCTGCGGACAAATCGATTTCGCATCGCGCCGCTATACTCGCATCACTCGCAGACGGGAAAACGCGCATCGAAAATTATTTGCAGAGCGAGACGACCCACGCCACGCTCGATTGTTTACGCGCGCTTGGCACAGAGATCGAAATGCACGATGCGACAACGCTCAGTATACGCAGTCGTGGCTTGCGGGGTCTGTCCGAACCGAAAGACGTTTTGTTCTGCAAAGGTTCGGGCACGACGATGCGTTTGCTCGCAGGATTGTGTGCGGGACAAGATTTTCTGTCGATTCTGGATGGCACGCACGCGCTGAAACGTCGTCCGATGGCGCGCGTCGCCGAACCACTGCGCGCGATGGGCGCAACGATTCTTGCGCGCGATAACGGCAAGCTGCCACCGCTGGCGATTCGCGGCGGAAAACTGCACGGCCTCGATTATGCCTTGCCCGTCGCCAGCGCGCAAGTCAAATCGGCGATTCTGCTCGCTGCGCTCTTTGCGGATTCACCGACGACGCTCCATGAACCAAGCGCATCACGGGATCATACTGAGCGAATGCTCCTAGCGTGCGGTGTCAAGTTGCAAGTTGCTGGTTGCAAGCTGCAAATCGAACCAGCTACCGAATTACGCATCACGCATCACGCATCACGCATACCTAACGATTTTTCATCGGCTGCGTTTTTCATTGTCGCCGCGCTCATCGTGCCGCAATCCGAAATCTGCATCGAACGCGTCGGCGTGAATGAGACGCGCACGGGCTTGCTCGATGCGCTACTGCGCATGGGCGCGCATATCAAAATCGAAAACGTGAGCGAAGAATCGGGCGAACCCGTTGGCGACATCGTTATCCAATCGGCAGAATTGCGCGGCACGCAAGTTCACGGCGACGAGATTCCGCGCATGATCGACGAGTTTCCGATTTTCGCAATTGCGGCAACCCAAGCGCAAGGCGAGACCATCGTGCGCGACGCGCAAGAATTGCGCGTGAAAGAATCCGACCGTATCGCGACGCTCGCAAATGAGTTGCGGAAGATGGGCGCACAAATAGAAGAGCGTGCAGATGGATTCGTCATCACGGGGCCAACGCCGTTGCACGGCGCGCGCGTCGCCGCGCAGAGCGATCATCGCTTGGCAATGTCACTGGCGGTGGCAGGTCTCGTCGCACGCGGCGAGACCATCATCGAAGGCTGGGAATGCGTAGCAGACTCGTTTCCGAATTTCGATAAAATATTGGAGGGAATCAGATGAATGTAGCTCTTCTTCTTGGCGATCCAGTCAAGCATTCTCTTTCGCCGGTGATGCAGAACGCCGCCTTCCGCGCCTGCGGTCTCGACTGGCAATATGAATTGCACGAGACATCGCGCGAACGATTGAAAGAAACCATTGTGCACTTGCGCTCGAATGGTTTCGCGTCGGCAAACGTAACGATTCCACACAAGGAAGCAGTCGTCGAATTTCTAGACGACATCACCGACCATGCCAGTCAAATCGGCGCAGTGAACACGATCATCAAACGCGATGGTCGATTGATCGGCGATAACACCGACGTGTACGGATTCACCCAATCGCTTCGCGACGCGGCGGTCGAATTGCGCGGCATTCGCGCTGTCGTCCTGGGTGCAGGTGGCGCAGCCCGTGCAGCGACTTTTGCGCTTGCCGAGCAAGGTGCAGAGCGCATCACGATCATCAATCGCACCGAGCCGCGCGCGGTGAAATTGGCACACGATCTGTGGAATCATTTTCCAAAACTCAACGTCGAGGTGGGCGCGATTTCATCGATTACGACAGCTCACTTGATCGTGAACGCAACCTCGGTTGGAATGTCGCCAAACGAAGACGCATCGCCGATGCATTGGTCATTTCCGCGCGGCGCAACTGCCGTCGATCTAGTGTATCGTCCATTGCAAACAAAATTCTTGCGCGATGCAGAACGCGCCGGAGTACGCCCGATTAGCGGCATCAGTATGCTCGTGTATCAAGGCGCAGCCGCGTTCAAATTATGGACAGGACAAGATGCGCCCATCGATCTCATGCTCGAGCAAGCCATGCGCGCCCTGAGGAATCGCGAGGCGTAATCGATGTTACACACTGACGGTTGTCACCCTGAGCGGAGCGAAGGGTCTCGCTCCATTGAATGAGACGCTCCGCGTTCACTTCGTTCAGAATGACACTACGGAATGTGAGTGAATAACCAATGTTACGATTATTGACAGCAGGCGAATCGCATGGTCCCGCACTCATCGGGATTGTCGATGGATTGCCGGCAGGACTCGCAATCGATGTTGATGCAATCAATCTCGATTTGGCACGACGACAAATTGGCGTGGGACGCTCAGCGCGAATGCGCATCGAAAATGATCGCGCCGAAATCTTGAGCGGGGTCATCCACGGAATAACGACTGGCGCACCAGTTACGCTCAAAATCGAAAACCTCGATTACGCGAATTGGAAGGGCAAGGTCGTACCGCCGCAGACGATTCCGCGTCCTGGTCATGCCGATTTCGCAGGCGCGACGAAATATCACTTGGACGATTTGCGTCTCGTCGCCGAACGTGCCAGCGCGCGAGAGACGGCAATGCGCGTCGCATGTGGCGCACTGACACGGCAATTACTCGCGCAATTCGAAACCGTCGTCGGCAGTCACGTTCTCGAAATTGGGGGCGTGCGCGCAAATGTTCCTCAAGCAGAATATCTTGAAATTTTCGAACGAGCGCAAGCATCCGATGTTGCCGTCGCGGATGAAGCGAGCGCAGAGAAAATTCGCGTACGTATCGCAGAGGTCATGCGCGCTAAAGACACCATCGGCGGCGTGATTGAAGTCGTCGCGCTGAACGTGCCGATTGGTTTAGGTTCGCACGTGCAATGGGATCGCAAACTGGACGGTCGCCTCGCGCAAGCCGTGATGAGCATTCAATCGGTCAAAGGCGTTGAGATCGGAACGGCGTTTGAGAATGCGGGCAAGTTGGGGACTGAAGTACAAGATGAAATCTTTGTAAATGACAAATTACAAATGACAAATGACAAAGCCCAATTACCAATTACTGATGACAACTTGCAAATGACAAAAACAATTCGCCACACTAACAGAGCGGGTGGGTTAGAGGGCGGAATAACGAACGGAATGCCGATTGTGATTCGCGCTGCGTTGAAACCGATTGCGACGACGGTGACGCCATTGAACTCGGTCGATTTGGCGACGGGCGAACCGGCGCTCGCGCAATATCAACGTTCCGATTATTGCCATGTGCCGCGCGCGTGCGTTATCGGCGAGGCAATGGTGGCGTGGGTGCTTGCGGACGCGGTGATGGAAAAACTGGGTGGCGACTCAATCGACGAGATGCGGGAACGAATACGTGAGGCGTGAGGAGCATGTCCTGAGCGGAGTCGAAGGATGATACGTGATCAAATAATTGTGCAGACGCCCGATGGCGCATATCCAATTTTTGTGGGAACGAGTTTGCTCACGCAAGTTGGCAAACTCGTTTCAAATTTAGAATCGGCGAATTTTTCCAAACGGTGTGCGATTGTAACCAATAGACGCGTCGGCGCATTGCACGCGGCGCGCGTGATCAATTCGCTGTGCGGAAATAATTTCGAGCCATACACCATCGAGATTCCCGACGGTGAAAAATTCAAAACGCTCGACACGCTCCGTGCCATTTACGATCAGCTCATCGAGGCGCAACTTGATCGCCAATCAGTTATTTTTGCGCTGGGCGGCGGCGTCATCGGCGATATGACAGGATTTGCAGCGGCGACGTTTTTGCGCGGCGTCGAATTTGTTCAACTGCCCACCACGCTCTTGGCCATGGTCGATGCGAGCATCGGCGGCAAAGTCGCTGTCGATCATCCGCGCGGCAAGAATTTAATCGGCGCGTTCAAACAACCGCTCGCCGTAATTTCCGACACAGACATGCTAGCCACTTTGCCCGAAGCAGAATTTCGATCCGGCATGGCAGAAGTCGTCAAGCATGGGATTATTGGAGATGCTGAATTGTTCTGGAAGCTGGAAGTTGGAAGTTGGAAGTTGGAAGTTGGAGATTGGTTGCCGCGTGCGATTCGAGTGAAGGTGGAGATTGTCGAACGCGATCCGTTGGAAAAGGGCGAACGCGCCAAGCTAAACTTGGGCCACACGTTTGGTCACGCGTTCGAGAAATTGTCGAACTATGAGATGCGGCATGGCGACGGAGTTTCGCTAGGTATGGTTTGCGCCGCGCGTCTCGCTGCTCAGCGTAAAATTTGCGACGAATCATTCGTGGTGCGAATCGAAAATCTGTTACGCGCGATTGGATTGCCAACTCGTATTCCGAATGACATGACGACCGATGCGATTATCGACGCGATGACGACAGATAAAAAACGCGTCGAGGATCACATTGTTTTTTTGCTGCCGCAAGCATTGGGGGCAGTGGAAATTGTGGACAATGTTACGCGCGAGGAAATTGTTGCGGTAATTCAAGCGACGCGGGACTAGACTTGCCAGTTTCTGATCGATAATATACATAGAGAAGAAAAGCAGCGAGAGCTGTTAGCAGATGCCAAATCGCATGACCTTGAAACAAGCTGGCAGGATCGCAGAGCGTGAAATTTTCGTCGAGCGTCCAAATCGCATATGCAACAGCCATGCAGAGGAACGCGCCAAGAAAATAGCGCGTTTTAATCTTGGGACGTTCGACGAGCAGCACCAGAGCTTCGAGCGCGATGATGCCATAGACCATCGCCGCAAAAATCTGCCGCAGCGTGTCGGGATTCGTAGCGAGCGAATAACCCAACATCGCATTCATGATGACGTACGCCGTGAGAAACATTGCGGGACGAATGGGGCGCAAACGAGCGTAAGCATAGACCAACCCAAAACTGGCGAACAGGTACATGCCCATTACGTCGAACCATTGCCCTATGAACGTCATCGACGCGTGATAAAAGAATGAGCCAGCGCCGATCACTATCGCCGCAACGCCGAAAAGAATGGGATAAGCGCGGTGCGATTGCATCAAATTATTACGCGCGCCGCGCTGCCAATCGTCGCGGGCGATGGCGATCATCAGCAAGCCGACTAGCACGTACGGTAGGTTAGAAAAAGTATCAACCGGCTGACGAATGAATCCGTCACGCAGCGCCTCGCAAAAACAGCGATTGGGCATGCACGATGCAGGCTGCCAGTTCGCCCAGGAATAATTCACCCACAGAAGCGGAATCGCCGCGAGAACAATCACGGCGAAGATTATCAGTGGGGTAAGAAAAACAGATCGAGAGTTTGGCATAGGTAACGAGTGCGACTAACAAGGGCGATGCACGTTGGACGTGCGTCGCCCATTATTATTTCTGCGACAATTTCGCAAAGCGTTTATTCCACGCCGCGCGCCAATCGAGTTGCTTGACGCGCCACGTGCCGACGATGCCATACGGCACGAACAGCACGAGCAAAATATAAATCAAGCCAAACACAAGTTGCCAGACGGAACCGAGCCACGCGTTGAGCACATAACCCAGAAGCTGCAGCACGCCCGCGCCCAGCATCGGTCCAATGATCGTACCGGAGCCGCCGATGATTGACATCAACAACGCGTTGATCGTCGTGCCTACATCCATCGTTTGCGGCGTCGCGCTCAGATTCCACATCGCGTCGAGCGCACCGGCGAGCGCGCCAATCACGCCGGCAATGATCGTCGCTTGCACTTTGTAGACCAGCGTGTTGTACCCAATCGATGTCGCGCGCGCCTCGTTCTCGCGAATCGCCGCCCACACACGGCCCGAGGGTGAATCGACAAACAGTTTCACGAGCAAGTACATCGCAACGGCAAATCCCAGTGCTAGAAAATAAAACTCGGTGCGATGCAACGCCGGGTTGATCGCATCGGGAACAGGAATGCCGTGCAAGCCATCTTCGGCACCGGTCCATTGTTTGAAATCAGTCGCGCCGACCAGAATAAAGGCCACGGTCGCAAATGCCAGCGTAACCATCGCAAAGTATACCCCATGCACGCGCAGCGACAGCACGCCGATGACGAGGCTTTCCAGCGCCGCGATCACAATGACCGCCAGAATCGCCGCGGGCAAAGACCAGTGCCCGTACTTGACCAAGATGCCGAGCGTGTATACGCCCGTGCCAAAGAACAGCGCGTGCCCGAACGACAAAATACCAATGTGTCCCATCAGAATGTCGTAGCTTAGCGCAAAGACGGCGAGAATAAAGAGTTGCACCATCAAGCCCTGCCCGAACAATGGAATGCCTTTGTTGAGCGGGTCGCCCGTCAGCAACGACAATACGAACGGGAGAATTATCAGTGCTGTGAGAAACAAGAGATAAGCCAGGTTTTTGCGAATGAATTGCGCCATTTTGAATCCTGTATTTTCACTGAATACTGGTTACTGAAGACTGGGTTTACTCTTTTTTGCCAAATATTCCCGTGGGCTTGATGAACAACACAATCGCCATAATCAGAACGGTGGATGCGCGCGCCAATGCTGGCGATCCCGTTATCGCATCTTGCATCCAGGGCAATTGAATTCCCGAAAGAACGATGTTGTCGCCGTACGCGCGCGCCAGTCCGACCAAGAGCGCGCCTGCGACCGCGCCGGGGATACTGCCCAAGCCGCCGATGACGACGACGATAAATGCTTGCAGCAAAAATTCCAACGCCATCCCAGGATACACCCCCAGGAACGGCGCAGCGACGACGCCGCCCAAGCCCGCGAGCGCTGCACCAATCGCAAAGACGAGCGTAAACACGCGGCGCACATTGATGCCCAGCGCCTCGACCATTTCGCTGTCTTGCACACCTGCGCGAATAATCATGCCGAACCGAGTGCGCGTGAGTAATAGCCAAATCGCAATCACCATAATCACGCCGACGAGAATAATGAACAAGCGATAACTGGGGAATGGACGTCCCATAATGAAGATCGAGTCGCAATGCTGATTAAACCACACGAGCAAATTGTCGGAAGGGCATTCTTTGCTCTTGGTACTGAACCATTTCGGAATTTCCATGAACGCGCCAGCAGGTCCCCACACAAAGCGCACCACTTGATCGAACACAAAAGTTAGACCCAGCGTCAACAGAATCTGATAGATCGGTCGCGAATAGAGCGGTCGAATCAAACCCCATTCCATCGCGGCACCGAGCGCGCCCCCGGTGGCTGCGCCGGTGACTAGCGCAAAGAGGAATCGCCAGTTTGAATCCATTCCCAGAATAAATTGCTCGCCGGCATCGCGCACGAACAAAACGATCAAAGCACTTGCGGCGAATGCAGCAACCATTCCCAGTGTGCGACTCATCGGCGATTCAAGACGTTCCGCAGAGCGCGTCGCGGCTGCCGCACTCGTGACCACGCCGGCGATAAACATACCGACGATTCGCATGAGCATCGTCGCAAGCGGTTCTTGCGCTTCGGCGGTCTCAATAACCTTGCCCGTCATCGACAGACCCATTGCCACCAATTTATCGATTGGAAAATCACGCACGGCGAAGATCGCAAGCGCTAGACCAATCAAGCCGGCAAGCCAGCGCGCCCAACGCGGCAATGATACAAATCGCGCAATCACCGGGCTAAGCGTAAAACCGGCGATGAACGCCAGCATAATGGGCGCAGTGTTGAACAGCAGGCGGGGATTGGTGTAGAACGTCCAACCCGCGTATGCGCCGAACATGAACAGCGAACCATGCGCAAAGTTCAACACATCCATCAAGCCGAAGATGAGCGAAACGCCCGAAGCGATCAAAAAGTACAGAGCACCCAGCGTCACACCCGAAAGAATAATGCTCGATGCCGTTTGCGCGCTCATGCCGTTGAATGCAAGTGCCAGCGCGATGAGGATAATGAAGGTGGTAACAAGAGTTGTGCGATTTTGTTTTAACAAGGTCATAGGTTTTTTCCATTGGGCGTGATACGTGAACACACGCATTACGCATCACGAATCACGTCTTACGATGCGCCTAAATATCGCTGAATCGTCGCGCGGTCGTTCACCAAATCTTTCATTGCGCCATTTTTGACGCTTTTACCATCATCGATCAAATAATAGTAATCGGCAAGTTGACTCGCCATGCGAAAATTCTGCTCGACGAGCAAGATCGTCGTGTGCGCGCTGAGCGACCGAATCGATTCCATCAGTTGTTCGATCAAAATCGGCGCGAGACCTTCGCTCGGTTCGTCGATCAGCAATAGACGATTATCCGGCACCAGCGCGCGGGCGATGGCCAGCATCTGCTGCTGCCCACCCGACAATTGACCGGCCGGCAGCTTGGTAAACTTTTTGAGATCAGGGAACAAGCCCATGATAATATCCGAACGACGAGCGAGATCACCTTTTTTTCGTTCGGCGATTCTTAAATTTTCTTCGACCGTCAGCGCCCGAAAAACCGCGCGATTCTCAGGCACATAGCCAATCCCAAGCGCAGCAATATCGTACGGTCGGCGTCCGCGAATATCCGTGCCGCCAAAAACGACCTTGCCCTCACGCGGCGGACGCAACCCAATGATCGATTTGAGCGTCGTCGTTTTGCCTGCCCCATTGCGCCCAAGCAACGCCGTAATGCTCCCTTCGGCAACCGACAACGAGATGCCTTCGAGAATATGAAACTGACCGATGAAGGTTTGAATGGAGTTCAGTTCAAGGATATTTGACATTGCATAACCTCAGGAAATTCAAGGAAATAAGGGAAATTAAGAAAGTATCGTCGGCATACAACTCGACAGTTTTTGCTAGCTCTTCCCCTTTGATTAGCCCAATACGCTCGCAGTCTTGGATATAGCTGCCGAGTTCACCGAGCGAGCCGCGCGCAGTCAAGCAGTATCGAATATAGTTGCCGACAGAAGCAGAGCAATATCCTTCTCCAATATTTGCGGTAGCGGAGATAGATGCGCCGCGCAGTTGGTCGATCAATCGATAATAGCCGGAACCAAAATGTTTGACTGCCTCGCTGATGAGAAAGGAAAGATCACTGCCCTCTTGCCACGCCAGCAAATTCTTATAGCCGGGCAGTCTCGCAAACATCGCCGTATTTCTCCCCCATAGTCATACGGCATACGCCCTCCTCCGTTCTCTGATTTCCCTCAGTTCCTGCTTTCTCCTGATTTCCATTATTTCCATCTACGAATGATACAACTCACCGAGATACGCTTTCTGCACTTGCTCGTTCGCACCGATTTGCGCGGGCGTGCCTTCCGCCAGCACTTGCCCATAGTGCATCACCGTGATCGCATCCGACACGTTCATCACCACATCCATATTGTGTTCGACGAGCAGAATGGTCTTGTTGCCTTGCTTGCGAATTTCGGCGATGAGCGCCATCAATTGCGGCACTTGCTCTGACGCCATACCCGCCGTTGGCTCATCGAGTAACAATACTTGGGGGTCCGACGCGAGCAAAATACCTAGCTCTAGTTTGCGTTTGTCGCCGTGCGGCAAAACGCTGGCAAGCAAATTCTCTTTGCCTTTCAACCCGACCTGCTCGATGACATGATATGCGCGTTCCGTATAATTTTTGAATCGTGCGGCGGGCGCAAACAAATTCAAACTATCGCGTCCCATCGCCTGGGCTGCTAGACGCACATTTTCAGCCACGCTGAGATTGGGAAAAACGTTGGTGATTTGATAGGAGCGTCCGATGCCAAGATGCGCGATCCGATGCGGCGGTTGAGCCGTGATGTCACGTCCGCGATAGATCACGCGCCCGCTCGTTGGCTTGAATACACCACTTAGCAAATTGAACAACGTCGTTTTGCCTGCACCGTTCGGGCCGATGATCGAATGCAGCGAGCCGGCGCATACTTTCAGTGACACGTCCTGTACGGCGACAAGTCCACCAAAATCTTTTCGCAAATGTTCCGCTTCGAGAATGATTTGATCCATAAATCCCCTAGTCTTCTGGTCGCATAGTCGAGCAAATGACTACTCGACTATGCGACTGATTGACTATACGACTATCCGACTACTTGGCTGGACAGCGACTCTTGAAATCACCTTCCAGCGTACAGGACGGCGTGACTTCATCGGGCTTGATCTCAGTCACCAACTTGACGTACTTGAATTCGGGATCGGTGACATTTGCGATTTCGACAACGTACATCGTTTGCAGCATAACGTGATCGTATGGGCGAACGCTGTACTTGCCCTTGGGTCCATCGAAGCTAAAACTGCTCTCGTAAGCTTTGATCAACTTGCCCGGATCGGGATCGCCATTGGTTGCCTTCAGACCTGCAACCAGCATTTGCGCGGCAGTGAACCCACCTTCGGTGAACAAATCCGGCGGGTTCTTGAATTTCGCAATGTGATTCTGGACCAGCCAATCGTTGACCGGGTTCTTGGGATTGGTATAGTGATAAACGTTGACGCCCTTGGCACCGACCGCATCGGCATAGCCCGCTTTAAGCGTTTGGTTATCGCCGACGCCGGTGTAGACCGTCATCGCTTTGAACACGCCGAGTTGTTGCATCTGCTGGAACAATGGCACAAAGCCAGCGCCAGCCCAGGTAACGATCAAGACCTCCGCCTTGGCATCGAGTACTTTTTGCAGATAGGGTGTAAAGTCTTTCGCATCTTGCGGAATATAGATCGTGCCAACTTTGTCTTTGTCGTCATTGACAGGGAATTTTCCACCACCAGCTTTGACCACATTGTAGAAACCCGTTGCCGAACCGTACCCGAACGCATAGTCGGGAGCGATTTGCACAAACGTCTTGCCGAGTTTCAACAACGCTGCGCCACTCGCGAGTGCATCCTGCTCATTCGAACGCGAGGTGCGGAAAACGTACGGGTTGAAATTCTTGCCGGTGATTTCCGTACCAGCCGCAGGTTGAGCGATATAAATTTTCTTGTACTGCTTGGCGAGTTCGTTCACGGCGAGCGCCACACCCGAGCTAGGCACACCCACCAAAATATCGACATTTTCCTTTTCGATCAAGTCACGCGCGACCTGGGTTCCGACATCGACTTTCGACGCGGTGTCTTTGGTAATAACTTGGATTGGGCGACCACCCACAGTGTTCGTGCCGCCGGTCGCGTATTCCAAACCAAGCGCAAAACCGTTTTCGAGCATGGGACCATAGATCGCGAGTGCGCCCGTTCGATCCGTCATCAAACCGACCTTCAATGGTTTGCCCGCCGCGCTGGATGCTGCACTCGAAGCTGAAGACACCGCAACGGATGACGATGCGGCGCTACTCGATGCACTAGACGATGAAGGTGCGGTAGTTGGTGCCGGTGGCTTGGTCGCTGGCACAGCGGTTGGCGCAACCGAGGATGCGACAGACGACGATGAAGATACGACCGGCGCTTTGGTAGGTTCAGCCGTTGGCGACGCGCACGCCGCAACGATCAGAGCCAATGCGATAAGCGCAATTAATACGATCTTTTTCATTTCTTCTCCTCCGGGATTTGAAATCTGAGATTGGACATTAGAGATGTGCGTTTCACGTTTTACGTTTTTGCTATCCCTCCTTTCGATTAGCTCATCGACTTTGCGTCTGGATGAAATACCACCGCTTCGCCTTCTGCGATTTTATCACCGTGCTGATTCGTGCAATCGGTCTTGATCGAAACAATGCCCTTGTCCGCACGAATCGACAAAATCTCAACCGTCGCTGTTATCGTATCATCAAAGTACACTGGCTTTAGAAATTTGATCGACTGGCTCATGTACACAGTGCCGTGTCCTGGCAATTGATTTCCCAACACTGCCGAAATCAAACCAATCGTCAGCGTGCCATGCGCGATCCGTTTGCCAAAGCGAGTTTGCTGAGCGTACGCTTCGTCGAGATGCACGGGATTTTTATCGCCACTGATTTCAGCGAAGGTCGCGACATCTTTCTCGGTTATTGTTTTGCTAAACGATGCTGTTTGACCGACAGAAAATTTTGCCATCATAGATCCTTTGCAACATTGCTCGAGCCGCCCGCGCTACGGTTGTTTTGCCAAAAAGCCCAGCACCAAACTATTGAACACCTGCCATTTTTCCCAACACAACGCATGTCCCGAACCTGGAACGATGACATACTCGGCGTGTGGCATTGCGCGCGCGATGATGTCGGCGTAATGGCGCGGCTTGAGCGAATCTTGCTCGCCAACCATCAACAGCGTCGGCGTTTTGATGCGATGCAAATCGGCGGTGATGTTCAATTTCAAAAACGCTTCGCACAGATTGACGACCGCATCAAAATCGAGTGATTCGTAACGCGTGCGGGCCTGCGCCAACAATTGCGGATTGGCGACGATCCATGCTTCGGCAAAGTTGAATGGATACGTCACGCGATAAAACATCTCGACGTCTTTGTGCTTCGCCGCTTCAATCCACATTTGGATGATGCTGCAAAGCGTCGGTTCGACATGGCTAACGGTGGATGAAAGCAACAAGCTGCGCGTGCGTTCGGGATATTTCAGCGCGAATATTAGACTCACCTCCGCGCCGTACGATATTCCAGCAAGATGCACCTTGTCGATTTTCAACGCGTCAAGCAACGCTGCCAGATCATCCGCGTGCTGCTCCATGCTGTACGGTTCTTTCGGATGATCAGACTGCCATTGTCCGCGACAATCGTACAGCAACACGCGATATTGTTTGGAGAACACAGAGGTTTGATAGACCCAGCTGGCCGTGCTCATCAACACGCCGTTCGACAAGACAAGCACATCGGCGTCGGCAGGTCCATGCAATTCGTAGTACAGTTCGATTCCGTTGGCTCGAATCTTTGGCATCTTATTCAACATCCCTGATGAATACCAACGCTTCGCCTCGACAAACAATTTCGCCGCGCGCGTTGACACAAATTGTTTTAAGATTTACCAAATTCTTTTCGGGTCGCAAGCGCACAATCTCAACTGTCGCCGTCAGTTCATCGCCAACGAACGCAGGCTGTGGAAATTCGAGATGCTGTTTCAAGTAATTTGTGCCGCGCCCTGGCAACGTCGTCCCCAGCAAACACGAAAACATTCCGCCGAGCAACGGACCTGGCACAGCGCGTGGCTCTTCTGCAATTCCCGCAAGCGACGCATACTCGCGGAGGTCCGCCGCTGTGAATATTCGTTTGCTCGTTGCCGATTGACCGATTTGGAATTGCTTCATTGCATTCGATCATTGAAACCACGAAGGCACGAAGGCACAAAGAATCTCAAGTTTTATCTTCGTGTCTTGGTGTCTTTGTGGTAGATTTTATTTCGTCCTCATCGATAAAAACGCTTCCATTCCGTTCAATGCTTCCGCAGTGACGATTTGCTCGCAGAACAGATATCGCTCTTGCTCCAATGATTCCGCCAACGCATTCGTGTTTTGCCACAGCAATTGTTTGGTACGCTGAATGCTGCCCCACTTTTTCTGTGCAATCGATTCAGCAACGATTCGCGCTTCGTCCCTAATTCGATCCGCTGCAATAATTCGATTTGCCATTCCCCATTGCACTGCTTGCTCCGCCGAAATCGTCTGATTCAACATCAGGATGTCGCTTACGCGTTTTCGACCGATCACCGACGGAAGCATCGCCGTCCATCCGCCATCGGGACTATAGCCCACGACAGAATAGAAGGGTGTGAAGCTAGCTTCTGGCGCGACCAGCACAATATCCGATGCCAGCACCAATCCAAGCGAGCCGCCTGTGACGATGCTGTGAACTGCGGCGACAATTGGCACTGGCAATTTGACCATCGCAACGATAACTTGATTTAGCAAGCCGACGATTTCGCGCGCGTACGGTTTGATGTTATCGCGGTTATCGTAAAACGCTTTGACATCACCGCCCGTTGAAAATGAGCGACCGTTTGCCTGCAACACCAGCGCGCGCAATTCCGACTGACGACTCGCTTCTTCTAGTGCGTTCAACATCTCACGACAGAATTCAGGCACGAGACTGTTGTGCCGCTCTGGTCGATTAAGCGTCAGCGTGGCGATTTGATTGTGCGTTTCAAGTTGAATCAATTCAGTCATAATTTTGTTTGCCACAGAATCACACGGAATTGCACAGAAATAATTCTGTGTGTTTCTGTGTCCTTCAGTGGCTAGTTTATTTTGAGCGTTGTCTCGCCTTGCAGACCGATTTCGCCATTCGGTCGAGTAACGATTGTCTCAACGTGCATGGTGTTTGCATTGGCATCTAGCACACGCGCGCTGATCGTAATCTCTTCGCCGACGAATGACGGAGCAGAAAACATCAAGTCCTGGCTCACTTGCGACGCATTTTGGAAATGCGTCGCAAGTACACCGCACACCAAACTGTACAAAAACATTCCATGCGCTACCGTCCTGCCAAAGCGCGTCCGCGCCGAAAACTCTGGATCGACGTGAATCGGGTTATCATCGCCGCTCAACGCCGCAAAGCGATTGAACTCTTCTTGGACGAGCGTATGCTTTTCAATGAAGGTTTGTCCAACGGAAATCATTTTAATTCCCAGTGGTCAGAATTTTCTGTCCACCGTCCACTACCCACTATCCACTGTATTTCTGTTTCAGTTCGCCCCGATTAATCTTGCCCAGCGTATTGCGCGGCAATACATCGACAAAGACCACACTGCGCGGAGTCTTGTAGCGCGCGAGTTGTCCATCGCAGAATGCAACCAACTCTTCGGGCGTCGCCGTCGTCCCAGGTTTCAGCGCGACAATCGCCTTGCCCACTTCGCTCCATTTCGGATCGGGCACACCGATTACGCACACCTCGCGAATCGCGGGATGCTTGCTCAACACCGCTTCGATTTCGGCGGGATAAACATTCAAACCACCACTCTTGAACATTTCCTTCGAGCGACCGACGACAAACGTGAACCCTTTTTCATCGTGCATCGCTAAATCGCCTGTGTGGAACCAACCATCGGTGAACACCTCGGCGTTGGCATCGGGACGATTCAAGTATCCATTAAACACATTGCCGCCGCGCAACCAAATCTCGCCGACCTCGCCCGCAGGCACGTCCTTGCCATCGAGACTAACGTAGCGCGCATCGTTGAAGAACGCGGGCTTGCCGATGAATCCCAGGTTCTCTGTGCCCCTGACAAAATCTTCGGGTTCGAGCATAAACGCCGTCGGCGATGTTTCAGTCAAACCATATCCACCGCCAAACGTGCAGCCGCGATCACGAAATGCTTTAACAACTTCGAGCGGGCAACGGTCGCCGCCATTGTAAAAATAGCGCACGCTCGACAAATCGGCAGTCTTGAACGATGACGATGCGATGATCATTTGCCAAATCGCAGGCACGCCCATCACAACCGTCGCTTTTTCTTTTTCGATGAGACGCAACGATTCGTCAGGATCGAATTTGCGCGGCATCACCACTTTTCCGCCGAGGAGCAAAGTGGGCAGCGTGAACAATCCGACGCCGCCAACATGCACAAGCGGCAAAATAGTCAGCACGGTATCGTCGGCAGTAAGGCGCAGCGGAATGATATCGTTCATCGCATTCCAAAATTGATTGGCGTGCGTGAGCACCGCGCCCTTCGGTTTGCCTGTCGTGCCCGATGTGTAAACGGTGAGCAAGCCCTTGTCCCAGGGAATCAGCTCCCCAGGTTCTGCATCGGATTGATTCTGGATGAGGTCGGCGTACGTGCCGCAACCTGATGGCGCATCGCCTTCAAGCACAAAAATTTTTTCAACCTTCGTTTGTTCTTTCAATGGCGCGATGTAACTCGCCTGCTCCGATCCGACGAACAACACGCGCACGTTGCTATCGTTCATTTGGTACGCGATTTCAGGTGGCGTCAATCGATAATTGAGCGAGACCTCGACAATCCCCAACTTGCCTGCGCCAAAAAGCAAACACAGAAATTGCGGATAGTTCATGCAGAGTACACCGATGCGGTCGCCCTCTTTCAAGCCGAGCGCTGTCAGCGCGCACGCGACACGATTGACCTCGCGATTTAATTCGCCGTACGTGTACGTTTTTTCAGGCGTGATAACCGCCACTCGATTAGGATGAAGTTTTGCGTGTTTGTAGAGCCAAAATCCAATGCCGTACATCTTGATTCTCCGTTGGGCAATTTGGCAAATTGCCCTACATTATTTCGCCAATGTCAAATGTTCAACCAACATCGCCGTGAACTCGTCGGGCTTTTCAACATAAGGCGTGTGTCCCGTGTCCGCAATGATTTTTTCCCAGCACGCGCCGCCATTCGATTTGTATTGGTCAAGCACCTTGCGCGTTTGCGAAACCATCGGCTGCGGCGGACAAACTGCATCGCCAGGCCAGCCAGGGACGAAACCGAGTTTGCCGAGCGTGCCAAGATCGAAGAAAGAATTATCGGAAACGATTTGATCGTCCGAGCCGCGCACCCACAGAATCGGCGGCTTGTAATTCGCCGCGATAAAATTCTTGACGCTGTCGCCAACATATTTCGGCGACGACGCGTTGATCGGTCCGAATTTTCCTGGCGCAACGTTGGGCCAATTCGACGACGGCACAAAATCGCCAGGATATTTATCGGGTCCGATTTTTTCCGTGAGCAACGATGAGAGCAAATCTTCTTCGCGCGCAGGTTTGAACGGCGGCTTCCAATAGAACGAATTCATCACAACGCGTGGCGATGCTTGCGGATTGTCACTGCCACGATCCTTTGCCGCGATCAGTTTCGGAAATTCGGGATTGACCACGCCGCCGCCCGACCCAGCGAAATCCTCGGCACACGGCGTGCCATCGACATCCTTTGTTCCGCCAAATCCGTACGGCGACCCAGGATCGACAAGCGTTATCGATGCAACCGCACTGCCCGCCATCGGCGCGAGCGTGAACAGCAACATGCCACCGAGTGAATGACCGATGAGGTGATATTTTTTCAAACCAAGTACTTGCGCCAGCGCGAGAATATCTTCTGCCCAATCTTTCAACCCGCGCGTCGCGTCGATCAACTTGTCCTCGGTGTCGCCATAGCCGCGCAAGTCGGGCGCGATGCCGCGATACTGCGCGGGCAGCTTGAGCATAATCTCTTCCCAGAACGTCGACGACGAGGCGTTGCCGTGAATGAAAATGACAGGTGTCGCGCTTTCATTTCCGCTGAACAACGCGTGGATTTTCAAGCGTGGTGTGTCGATCATTTTGGATGTAATGCCCGGTAAAGTTGGAACGGTTGACATTTTGACCTCCAAATTTTTCGATTTCCCTTATTTCCTTCGATTCCATTCCGAAGGAACTGAAGGAAACAAGGGAACTGAGGGAAGTAGTATTCCCTTATTTCCCGTAAAGTGCCTTTAGTTCCCTTTTCAAAATTTTTCCCGCCGATGAAATCGGTAACGCATCGACAAACACAACCGATTTTGGCACTTTGTATCCCGCAAGATTCGCGCGGCAATGATCGAGCAATTCTTGTTCGGTCGCTTGCATCCCAGGTTTCAGTACGACGATTGCTTTGCCGACTTCACCCCATTTCGCATCGGGCACGCCGATGACGGCACACATGTGAACGGCGGGGTGCTGATACAACGCTTTTTCGATTTCGACGGGATACACGTTTTCGCCGCCGCTGAGAAACATGTCCTTCTTGCGGTCGACAATATAAAAGTACCATTCGTCGTCGTACTTTGCCAAATCGCCTGTGTGAAACCAACCCTCGGCATCGACTGCGTCCTTACTCGCTGCGGGATTGTTGAAATAGCCCGATGAGTACGATGGTCCTTTCAGAACAAGTTCGCCAATTTCATTTGGACCGAGCGGCTGATTGTTGTCATCCACCACGCGCGCATCGACGAAAAAGTTCGGGCGACCAATCGACCCCGCTTTGCGAATCGCGTCTTCGGGCGCGAGCGCAAAAATCCCAGGACCGAACTCGGTCATGCCAAAACCTTGCTTAAAGCGAATCCCTTTTTCTTTTGTGTACTTTTCGACGAGCGGGACTGGCAGAGGTGCGCCACCGCTGGTGCAAAATCGCAACGACGACAAATTCACCTGAGCCCAGTTCTCGGCTTGCGTCATCATCTGATACATCGCAGGCACGCCGCCGAAAATCGTCACCTTTTCTTTTTCGATAAGCGACAAGACCAGCGCGGGATCGAATGCGCGAATCAGAATCGTCGTGCCGCCGAAAATCACTTGCGGTAACGTGTAGACGAACAAGCCGCCTGTGTGGAACATCGGAAAGACGTTGAGATACGTGTCGTTGTGTGTTACGTCGTGAATCACGGTGTTGAGCGTGTTCCACGCAATCATTCGATGCGAAACCTGCGCGGCTTTCGGTAGTCCCGTCGTCCCGCCCGTAAAAATCAACGCGGCGATGTTTTCCGCTTCGAGCGCTTCGCAAGTGACAGGTGTCGTCGCGCCGCTTTGCAATGTCGATTCAAAATGCCTGCCGCCCTCGATGCCTTTGCCTTCGATATGAATGTAATTGCGAATCGCGTGTTGCGTGTTGCGTGTTGCGTTTTCGATTTCGGCGATGATCGATTTGAAATCGTCTGAGTAAATCATTACTTTCGGCATTGTATTTTCGACGATGTCGACGGCTTCGCGCCAATGCAAGCGCCAATTGAATGCGGTGTGAATCGCACCGAGTTTCGCGCACGCAAAAAATGTATCGAGATGTTCGACGCCATCGCGCGCAAAAATCGCCACGCGATCACCTTTGCTCACGCCAATGCTCTTGAAATAATTCGCCAGTTTGTTCGCGCGTTCGTTCATCTGACGATACGTCAAGCGCCATTCGGGATTTTTGCCGTAATCGATAATTGCGAGCTTGTCAGGCGAGTAGATCGCGCGCCGTCCGAGATAATCGCCAATGTACATCGTTCCTCCAAAGGATGAAATTTCATCCTTCCGCCTTCATCCTTCAGCTTGTCCACTTCCAAACGGATGCCGCCATCGCCATTCCGCCGCCTGTCGCACAGAACACAACATTGTCGCCGCGCTTTGGTCCCCTGCCTTGCTCAATCGCATCGTCGAGTGCAGCAGGAATGCACGCCGAACCGAGATAACCCCACTTGTCCATAATCCAATGTGTCTTGCTCAGTGGTTGACCCAGGTTCTCCATTACGTATTCAATCGTGCGAAGATTCAATTGCGTGAACAGGAAAAGCGAAATGTCGTCGATGATCAACCCAGCTTTGGCAACCACATCGCGCACGAGGGGAGGCCAGTTATCAGAGTTGAATGTCTTTGGAAATTTCTTGACGAATTGCACTTGCGGCTTGCCAAACTCGGCAATGATTTCTGCTGTCGCGGGTCGATACGTGCCGCCTGTGTAAATGCCAAGCGCATCGTGATACTCGCCGTGCGCCATCAACTTGCCGCTGAGATACCCAGGTTCATCGCCCGCCTTCACGACGACGGCTGCCGCGCCATCGGCAAATAATGTCGCGGTGTATTTGTCGTGCCAATCGAGAAACTTGGTCATCCCATATCCGCCCGCGACCAAGATGTGTTTGAAATCGGAATCGGTGGCAATGTAGCGAGCCGCCATATCGAGCGCGGTTACCCACGCGGCGCACGCACAGTTCACATCGTACGTGCCAGCATTCGCCGCGCCAAGTTTTGCTTGCACTGCCGACGCCGTCGCCGGCGAAAGATAGTCGGGCGTGTCGGTGGCAACGATAATCAAATCGAGATCGGTTGTTTTGATATTCGCGCGTTCAATCGCTTGACGCGATGCGGCGACGATCATATCGGATGTCGTCTCGTTTTCCGCCATCACGTGGCGCTCGCGAATGCCGACGTTTTTGATGAGCCACTCGTCAACGTCTTCACCTAGGATTTTATTCAGGTCTTGATTGGTCACTAGCTTTTCAGGAATGTAGCGACCAGTAGAGACAATCTGTGCGTATCGCATAAAAACCCCGACGGCGGACCGCTGACAGACGACGACGCGAAACGTAGCCGTCATCGGTCGGCGGTCTGCGGTCATATCAAAAACTCAATAATTGCCTGGACAGTTGTGGCTGGGTCTTCAATCGGAAAAATGTGTCCCGTGTTCGGAATGATTTTGATTCTTGCGCTTGCGATTTTCTGCGCCATCAAATCGGCGTTGCCTGGCGGTACAACATTATCGAACTCGCCAAAAAGTAATAGTGTCGGTACTTGAATCGCTTTCATTCGCGCATCGACGATTTCATCGGTATACGCCATCGTCCCTGCGCCCGCGGCGACTTGGGCAGCGTACTGTGCGGGCGGCACAGGATTGGTGAATCGATATTGCAACAATTCTTGTACAACCTGCGGTTGTCGATCAGAAAATCCTGGCGCGCACGCAATTGAAATGCCACGCTTGACCAACTCGACAGGATCGCCTGAGCGGTCAGTCAACACCTTCATAGCTTCGGGCGTAATCGGAATCACTTTTGTGCCGCCGAAATTGGTGCTTGCCAAAATCAGTTTGTCGATCAAATCGGGGCGCGTGACGATCAATTCTTGCGCGATGTATCCGCCGAGCGAATGCCCCATCACATACGCGCCTTTGATATTAAGCGCATCGAGCAAGCCAGCCGTGTCTGCCGCCATCATCGGCACGGTGTACGGTCCATCGGGTTTGTCGCTATCGCCCGCACCGCGATTATCGAACGTGATGACCTGAAATTTTTCGGCGAGACCTGGGATGACTTTGTGCCAAAACCATTTGCCGTAACCGACGCCCGTAATGAAAACGAGTGGATGTCCCGTGCCGGTGATTTCGTAGGCGATGTTAATGCCGTTGGCGTTTACGTGTGGCATAGGTGACCTTTTTGGGTTTGTTGGATGGTTGGTTAGTTGGTTCGTTGGTATCGAAATCGGCGGAAGATTCTTTGGCGATGCGAGTGCGTTGATAGCCGATGTAAGAATTGAGTTCTGCCGAAATAGTTTTTAGCTCCGCAAATTGTGCATCGAAAAATTCTTGTGAAATCAGATTGCGTTTTATCGCACGTTTGAGCCAAAAGCGTGTTTCCCAAATCGAGCCGCGCGAATAGTACAGAAACCGAATGGCATCGGGAGGAGTAAAACGCCCTGAGCTTTCCGCGATATTTGCGCCAATGGAATCTGCGGCAGTGGTCAATTGCTCACCCAGCGAATTTTGCGCGAACGGTTTCCATTGCATCACAGCATTCCAAATCGTATCACCGATTTGCTCTGCGCGCTGATACATCCGCGATTCTTCGATGTCTTGGTAGGGCATTGAGACCTCCCGATTGTTTGTGGGACGGTTCATTGGTTTGTTAGTTGGCTAGTTTGCTCAACCAACAAACCAACTAACAAACCATCCAACTATCCAACATACTTCGCCTTCAACTTCACCTTCTCCACCTTCCCGTATGGCGAGTAGGGCAGTGAATCGGCGAAGATAATACGCTTGGGAATCTTATAGCGCGCGAGTTTGCCGTCGCAGAATTTCAGCAAGTTGTTTTCGGTTGCCGCTTGACCTGGCTTGCATACGACGATCATCAAGCCGACCTCGCCCCATTTTTCGTCGGGCTGACCGATGAGCGCGGCATCTTGCACGGCGGGATGATCGCGGAAAATCGCTTCGACTTCGGCGGCATAAATATTTTCGCCACCGCTTTTGATCATGTCCTTGAATCGTCCGACGATGTAAAAAAAGCCATCTTCATCTTGTCGCGCGCCATCGCCTGTGTGAAACCAGCCATCGGTGATCGATTCAGCGGTGGCTTGCGTATTGCGCCAGTAACCCGCGCACACGTGCGGACCGTAAATCCACAACTCGCCCGTCTCGCCGACCGCGACATCCTTCCCCGTTTGCGGATCGACCAAACGCATTGCGCTGTGAAAAATCGGTTTGCCCACCGATTCGATGCGATGCAGCGATTCTTCGTCGGTCATACTGAAACAATTGACGCCGACTTCGGTGAGACCGTACCCGCGTCGAAGCACGCGCTGCGTGGCTTGCGTCCATGCTTGCCACAATGGTTGGGGCATCGTCGCACCGCCGTTGATGAAATATCGAACGTGACTTAAATCGAACTGGGAAAAGTTTGGAAGCGCGAGCCACATTTGATACAGCGTCGGCACGCCGAGAATCACCGTGCATTTTTCAGCGACGATGGTTTGCAATGCTTGCGCGGGTTCAAACGTGCGCGCCAAAATAATTTTGCCGCCGACGTACAGAATCGGCGTGAGGAATGCAAACAAGCCGCCCGAATGAAACATCGGCGTAAAGATGGGCGAAATGTCGGTGTCGCGCAGTCCCCAGGAAACCATCGTGTTGATGCAATTCCACAACACCTGGCGGTGCGGTATCACCGCGCCTTTCGGTCGCCCCGTCGTGCCAGAGGTGTAGAGGATGCACAGCGGATCGTCGTCGCTCAGTGATGGACGCGCTGGCTCGGCACTCGATGCGCGCGCGAGTTCGGTTGTGTATTCATCGATGGTGACAATGTGTTCGACACGAATATTCGGGCGCATCTCGTCGAATGTCGGCATAAAATCGGGACCGCCGATGATGACACGTGGTTCGCAATCGTTGACAATGTAGGTCAACTCGTTCGCGGTGAGTCGCCAATTGAGCGGCGCAAAAATCGCGCCGATTTTTGCCAGCCCGTACAGCAAATCGATGTAGCAAACACCATTGTGTGCGTAAATCGAAACGCGGTCGCCTTTTTGAACGCCACATTTTCCGCGCAGAAAATTCGCGGCGCGATTAGCGCGGGCGTTCAGTTCGGCATACGTGTATCGTTTTTCAGTTGCAATCTCGTAGAGCGCCTCTTTGTTGGGCGAGAGTCGCGCGCGAGATGTAAGTAGATCAGCGGCGTGCATTGGTACTCCCAGTGGACAGTGACACAGTAGAACAGTAAGACAGTTTTCAGCTTGAAAAGTCAGTCTCGTCCGTAAAGAGCAGGGCAAAGTTGAGAAGATGGAGAATGATGATGTGAATGTTCATTTACCAATGCCCGATTTAGCGGGCACAAGCACCCCGCTTCCTTTTGAGGTGCTCTTCTCAATTCTAAACCCATCCACGTCCTTTTCCTGTGATACAAGAAACTTTAAAAAAGACTTGTTCTGAAAACGACAGGTTTGCATTATTCCCATAAGCAACAAGTGATGCGGAAGCACAGATTTGTAAAAAGTTCTTGATATATTTTCTTGGATAACCAAATGACGTAGTGCCCTTTCAGCCATGTTATTGTTCCAAGGTATTCCATCATGATCAAGAAATGTAAAAAGGTTTGCCCTAAACAGCTTAAAGCGTTTCTGATATTTTAATGTGAGTTCGGAGTGATAAGTTCTATCCAGAATAACCTTTTCATAGAATAGCTCTACTTGTTTTCTAAAGACATGAAGATATTCCCTAAGCAACCCATACTGATGCACCATCTCAATAATAGGGACAAGCAACGCCTTGACTTCTGCGACAAATTCCTGGTACTCGCCGTCAAAAGGGAATTTCCACAGATCGTCGTTCAGATCTCGAATCAAATGAACAAGACATTTTTGTTGCTGACATTCAATTGCGTCATAGCCACCGTAAAAATCCGAAACTAATATTCCTTTGTATCCTTTGAGAAATTCGGCAACTACGGTTGTCTCTCTGGTCTCGGTCATTCTCAGGACAACATGTTGACCATCGGTAAAAACCCAAGCATAGAACCCAGCCCCTTGAACATTAATTGTCGTTTCGTCTACATGGACAAATGGACTTGCAAGGATTTGCTGAACCAACAGATTTTCTGTTTCTGCATAAAACGCGCCCAGTCGCTTGATAATCTGAGTGATCAAGCCAAAACATACTTTCTCCCCAAATTGCTCCTCCAGAGATTGGGTTATCCCATCATAGGGCAACCGAAGCGATAAACGCTGATAGACCACCCATGACTGAAAACCATGCCCAAAGAGAGAAAGTCCATGTACACTTTCGGGTTTGTAGTGCTTGCGACACTTTGGGCAATACCCTTGGAGACCTTTTAGTTTGACAATCTGTCTTGAGCAACCATTCTCTGTAAAGTTCAAGTCAATGATGGTTTTTTCAGCAGTTTGGTCAGATGGCAATAAATCGCTATTGCATTGTGGACATACTTTTCTGGGGTCCCAGGGGATGACATCCTGAGCTGAAGGAATTGGTCTTTGATATCCAGGGTGTCCTTTTGGTGCTCCAGCCTTTCGTTTTTCACCGCTTTTGCTGTCTCGAAAATTGATCTTCTTCGTGTCGTAACCTGCGTGGGCAAACCTCAGTATCGCTTGAAACTGGCTATGTATCTCATTACCCATATCAGTTGCTTGTTGTTTTGGGTGGTCAACATAGTCGATATTTGGTTGTAAATGAGCAGATTCTCCTATCTTGCGGATTTCATCTGCCAACAGCTTTGTGGCTTGACAATCTTCTCGGTTATATCGTACTAGCGAATTCTTGTGGTTTTCATCGTTTGTTTCTTCCCACAAATACCTCCATACAAGACTCTGGAGACCAGATGCATCTTGAGATGACCATGATGTTAGTGTCTATTTAAAATGTCCCACTTATCGTCGTGCAAAATGTCGCACTTATGATCGCCGTGATGCCCCACTTATCGTCGTCTAAAATGGTACTTTAATAATCGCCTGAAAAAGGCGCAGCACTTAAGGAGTCGGCACCTCCTCCTTCAAGAGCGCATCGCGTTTTTCGCGCAAGCGATAACTCTCGCCTTTGGTGTTGAAGACTACGGAGTGATGTAGCTAGCGATCCAAGATGGCAGAGGCAACGACGCTGTCGCC
>JACRMI010000048.1 GCA_016215025.1 Chloroflexota bacterium | reverse complement strand
TTGTCTTGTTGAGATTGTTTGGTAAGGTTCTAGATTAGCTGGTCAACGCATTGAATTGCACCAGGTCGATTGCTCGCGCTTGCAAAACAGCAAGGCGTGAAACAGAGCGATGTTTCTCAATCACATCGCAAAAGTCGAGTATGATTTCAGATTTATGATTTGCAACCCAATAGAGTTTTTAAATCCTAAATCATCTCAGCGTGCTCAATTCACGTTCGACTTGCTCCATTAACTCGCGCCCGTGCATCTCTGCATCCGGGTGTGGCCATTCTTTCATCCGTGCAATTTCCCCGACGACCGGTAATGCCATCGCACGTTCCAAGAGTGTGCCTTGACTCGTCGATACCGAGTCCTGAGAAGGATCGTCAGCTTGTTCTGCCTTTGACGATTTTCCTTTTCTAGTTTGCAAGACGGCATTGATGGATGGCGATACTGGCGTGCTGGTTTTGACGATGCGCTCCAGCGTTGTGCCGCGTTTGATAGCGCGCGCGAGTCCACGATGAAACGTAAGAATGACGCGTAGCATCCAGTACTGTTTCATCGGCGGACAAAAGCCGTCGATGTCATGAAAAGCAAATTGCTGCAAATAATCTTCGCGCAACATCTGACCGATTTTCAATAATGCCTTTTCGGATTCGGGCAAAGCGTCGCTTCCAACCAACTGCACAATTTCCAACAGCTCGGCTTCTTTTTGCAACAGCGCCAGCGCCTCACCGGTCTGGGCTTCCCAATCACTTGCGACATTGTCGATGAACCATTTGCGCAAATCGTACAGCGAGTAACTCGTAATCCAGTTGATCGCTGGGAAATGCCGACGGCGTGCCAGCCCGGTATCGAGTCCCCAAAATGCGCCCGCCACGCGCAAACTGTTTTGCGTCATTGGTTCCGAAAAATCGCCGCCGGGCGGCGACACCGCGCCAATCACCGTGATCGAACCGATGCGATTGTCTTTGCCCAGCGCGACGACCCGCCCAGCCCGTTCGTAGAAATCGGCGAGGCGTGTGGCAAGATAAGCGGGGTATCCTTCCTCACCCGGCATTTCTTCCAAGCGTCCTGAAACCTCGCGCAGTGCTTCACCCCAACGCGAAGTTGAATCTGCCATCAACGCGACGGCGTAACCCATGTCGCGATAATATTCTGCGAGCGTGATGCCGGTGTAGATGGATGCTTCGCGCGCGGCGACCGGCATATTCGATGTGTTCGCAATCAAGATCGTGCGGCGCATCAACGGCTCGTTCGTGCGGGCATCGACAAGTTTGGGAAATTCTTCCAGCACATCTGTCATTTCGTTGCCGCGCTCACCGCAGCCGACGTAAATCACAATATCGGCGTCTGCCCATTTGGCGAGCGTTTGTTCCGCGACGGTTTTGCCCGAACCGAATCCGCCGGGAATGATCGCGGTGCCGCCTTTCGCAATGGGGAAGAAAGAATCGATCACGCGCTGACCGGTGAGCAACGGTGTATCGGGATCGAGTTTGCGCGCGTACGGACGGCCATGGCGTACGGGCCATTTCTGCGCGAGCCGAATTGCGGTCGGCGCGCTGTGATCGTTGTGGGCGCGAATCGTTCCAATCGTTTCGTCGATAGTGAATGCGCCCGCGCGAATTTCTTCGACGATACCTTCCATCGTTGGTGGAACGAGAATGCGATGCGTCAATTGCGCTGTTTCCGCGACCGTACCCAAAATGTCGCCCGGTTTCACTTGGTCGCCCGCACGAACTAGCGGCGTGAAATCCCATTTCTTGATGCGATCAATCGCGGTGGCGGTGATGCCGCGCGCGATAAAATCGCCGGCTTGCTCGCGCACGAGCGGCAGCGGTCGCTGAATACCATCGAAAATGCTGCCGAGCAATCCGGGACCTAGCTCGACTTGCAAAGGCGCGCCGGTCGCTTGCACCGGATCGCCCACGCGCAAACCTGACGTGTCTTCGTAAACTTGGATCGTCGCGCAGCTGCCTTCCAAGCGAATCACTTCGCCGATCAGTCCCAGTGCGCCAACGCGGATCACTTCGTACATTTGCGCGCCGACGAGATTTTCGGCAACGACGACAGGTCCCGCGACGCGCGTCAAAGTTCCAGGTCTATCTGTTTTGGGCATAGCTTGTTTTTCCGGTTTGCAAGGGTTATGGTTTGGGCGTGCGCACTGGCGCAACAACAGTCGGAATCCGAATAGGAGCCTGGGTCGGAACAGCTATTGGAGGTGCGATCGGTGTGGAAATTGCTCCCCCTCCTTCGCTTAGAGGCGAGAGCGTGATCTTCGATGGCGCTTGATACCATCCCATCTTGAGTCGATTGATTGGATTGCAGAGGAATTTAAAGTAGAGGTTGAGAGCGCCGGACGGCGGTATGGCACTTTTAAAGTAAAGCCACAATCTACCTTCTTTGTCTCTTCTTGTCCGGCTTGTATCTAGTTCTGTTTCCGTTTCAGTTCGCCAATCGCCGATTTCATAGCGCACCACGTAAAATGTTTTCGGATCACTAGGGTCGTTTTGCGTTTCTTGGCTAGGCGTTGTCACCAACAAGCCGTGGACCGGCTGACCGAGCGCATTCTTTACTTGCAGGACGACCTCGCCAAATCCTTCGGCTTTTAGCTCAAACGATGAGCCGCCTTTGGCAAGTGATTGCCCAACGGATGAAACGACTCCACAGCCCTCGTCCATCTGCTTGCCGATACACGTGTAACCGAAAAGTGTGACTTGGTCTGTCATCGTCTGGAAAGATAGATCGAACTCTGGCAGCAGTTGACCATTTCGCACCGAGTTTTTTAATTGGGCGAGCGCATCACCACTCTTGAGTTTACTCCAATTGGCGACCTGATTGCCATCGACGGATTTGATTTCGCTACCGGGCTTGGGTCGCACAACGACATGGTCTATTGCCATGCCGATCAGATTTTGGCGCGCGGTAATACGCCATTGATCAACCGGCACCGTGTTGGTGATTAACGTCCCACCGATCTTCAGAGCTTGCTCCGGCGGAGCAAGCGCGTGCCAGGTTTCTACTCGCCCCTCACCTCGCTTGAGCGGTGTGAGCGTCACGCGAGCCGCTGGCATGTCGAAAAACAAATAGAGATGGAATGACTCGGACGGCGGAATCGGTTCTTTCAATTCGAGCCAGACCCGTCCGTGGTCATACTTGATGTCCCCGACATCGGTCTTGATGTCGCCGTCGGCTTGCCAAATAGGATTTCCCGCCGGTCCTTCTGCCATTATGCCTGCGATTTCTTGCCCCACACGGTTTGTCACTTGAAGGACGACTCTTCGTGTGCCTGCATTAACCAAACCCAACGTCGTCCCACCTTTTTGCAGATCACCGACTGACGCGACAATACCGCAGGCATCGCCTTTTTGATCCAAGCACTTGTACGGGTAGATCAAGAGCAAATTTGTTTCTCTTCCAAAGATGATGCGAAAACCGTTCAATGACTTGCCAGCCTCAACAGGTTCTTTTAACTTCGCCAAGTAGAGGTCTTTGCCGAACTCACTGAACGAGCCAATATTTTTCCCATCGATTTTGGAAATCTTGGACCCTGTCCCGAGCACGATATGGTCGATGGCAGTCCCGGTTTTGTTGACAAGTTCTGGAACCTGCCATTCGGCGGCAGCTTCTCGAACGACAAGCGTATTCGCGCCAATCGCCAAGTCTTTGGGACTGGGTTGCCCTTTTGGTTGGCTCGATTCACAACCTAGGATCATCATGATGGCAAGGATCAAAACGACATTCGATCCTAAAGAGAACTGCCTCATCGTACTCCCCTTTGACGCCTCATCCCTTGTCATTTTCCCTAAACGTCATTCGTATTCCAATCGCCCGTCGAATCAACTCGGCAATTTGGCGACTGCGACGCTGTTCAGGCAAGGTCTCCGTGCCGATGGGCAAGGAAACGACGACTGGCTTGACTAGTTCTTCGATGCGATGTGCGGTCGCCGAATCTAGCGCACTGAAATACGGCGCATCCATCGCGATGATGCCTGCTTCGCCTTCATCGATCAATCGCGATAGGGCATTGCGCGCACTCACACCATCTTCGGCAACGACGACATCCACTCCCGCGAGTCGAAAGCCGGGCGCGAGCGATGGATTCGTGATGATCGTTAGCTTGGCCACAGCCGCAATTCCTTTTCGATTTCGGCGTGCGTCCAGCCCGCTAATTTGCCGCGCCCAATTACACGCAAATTGCGAATCTCATTGACGAGTGCGGTCAAGTACGCAATTGCAATGCCAATCGTCAAGGGATCGTTATGAAACAAGGCGAGATTCTCTTGCATCGAGAACGTTTCCAGTTCATCTTCAAACGTGACGAGTGCGTGTGTTTCGTTATAACGTTCTTGCGCGCGCGAGAGGACAGCGCCAAATTCAGTGAGGTGCATTTCGCGTACCACTTGATCGAAGGCGGGAAGAGTACTCAAGCCCAACAATCTTTGCGTTGCCAAGCCGCCACCTTTCAGCAAAAGCGCCGCAGATGTATTACTCCCGTAACGTTCGGCAAGTCGGGCTGCGCTGCCGCCCCACTCACTCAAGCGTATGACGGTCAGCAGATTAGTTACATCAATTTCGCGCTGGAGAATTTTTCGGACGAGTTTGCCATTGTCGTCGTCCTGTTCGTCAAGCTGGGTGAAGGCAAGTGTATAGCGCGCCCGGTCGAGTGCTAACTCTACATCGGCGAGATCGCGCTGTTCGGCATAACGCGGCATCGCTTGCAACAACGCGGGCGCGTACGGATGATGCCAGGTTGCCAAAACATCGACCACGGCGCGCACTGAGGTTTGCTGCACAAGTCGCCTCAAATCCGCCTCGCGCAAATCGCTCATTGGAATGATCGTATCCAAAATTTCATCGGCGGGAATGGTCAGTGCTTGACCACGCAGAATCGTTTTCAAGTTAAATACTTGATAGCGCGCGATCAAAATTTGCCACAAGCGTTGCGGCTTGTCGCTGAAAAAATTGCCGATGCGCGCAAGTGCGGTCGCAAGATGACGACGCAGACCTTGCGCCAAACAATCCCAGCCCGACGCGCGCACCAGTGCGGCTTCGATAGCGGGTTGATAAGCCGTGTGCGTCAACTGTGCGACCATCGCTTCCACGTTAGGTTCATCGAGCAGCGTCGCATAGTCGTTGCGCGTCAGCAATCGACTCTTCATCGCCCTCAAGCGGGCGTTGCCGTAACCGTAGTCGTCGTCCATTCTTTATTCGATTCCGGAGGGCCCACCAGTATTCTCGCGACCAACCCGCGTAGAGTGTTACGTGCCCTTTCAAGCCGTCCTGCCAATGTGTTGGTCACCACCAGGCGCGCATCGTGCGTGGTCACTTGCAATCCACCCAGCGCAATCGGTTCTGTTTCGATTTTGAACGACGTGCCCAATTCGGAAAACACTTGGCGCGCCAAAGTGACATCGCGCGGATCAACACGCACGATGAGATTCTGTTCTTGCGATAAAGGCGAGTCGCCCGCCAATGCATCGACTGCTTCGCGCGCCAACGCACGAAAAATAGCTGGGTATCGTTCCGACTCGCGCATCTGCGCAAGACAGACTTGCGCTTGGGCGAACGCTTGGTTCAACAATTGTTCACGCGCATCAGTCAGAGCGCGCAATGCGGCAAGCTTCGCTTGATTCTGAATGCTTGCCGTCTCATTCGCCAGCAAAGGTTCAACGCGCGCATGATGGCGCGCGCGAATCGTCTGCGCTTGTGACTCGGCATCGGCAATAAGCTGCGCGATTTCATCATCGGCACTGCGCGTCAGCTGCGCGATTTCGTTGTCTGCCTGCGCTTGCATCGCGCGCAAGATGTGTTCGAGCGGCACATTGCCTCCGCTACTTGACCAACAGAATAATCGCGGCGACGGCGAAACCGAGAATAATCATCGTCTCTGGAATCGCCAACAGAACGATCATCGTCCCGGTCAATTCCGGCTTCTCGGCAATTGCTCCCGCGCCGGCTGCACCGATACGACCCTGGGCCAGTCCGGTGCCGAGCGCCGCCAACCCAACCGCCAGTCCTGCGCCAATCGCGGCGAGACCGATTTCCATGTTGCCTCCTAATCAGATTGCGATGTGTGCGAGTGTCCAGCGCTAGCCACGCCGTGAATTTCTTGCAACGCGCGCGCCTTGTTCTCCACCTCGGCGAGTTTCGTCGCGGCGAATGTCGAGGCTTCGATCATCAATTGTTTGGCTTGATCCTTGGGCAGATTGCAAATGCTTTCCAAGGTCTGACCCCGACTGCGCAAATACTCGTCGATGAAGACCGCTGCCAGTTTGGCTTCGGGGTCTTCCATGCGCTCTTTGAATTCTTCTGACATTGTTCACCTCCGATTCAAACCATGCCTCGCCGTTGGAACGGCGAGAAATCTACGCCACCCCCTTCAAAGAATTTGCTAAAGAATTCGACATAGTGCAGACGGAGCGATTGGATCGTTGGACTGAGAATGCCGAGCGCCAGATTGAGCGCGTGAAAGAGCGCGGCAATAATCACACCGATAATCACGTTGCCAAAAATTCCCGCGAGTTTGTTCGCCACCATCGCCAGGTACACCGACGACAATCCAATCGCCGCGAGACGCAGGTACGACAAAATATTGCCAACCGTTCCTAGGATTTCGATAGGCGCGAGCAAGAGACCAATCCAACCGATGGTGTACATTAGTAGCACGGTGCCGACGAGCAACAACGTCAAGCTCGGCGCAAACATTTCTTTGGGCAACGTGTTCGCGGCAATCGCAACCAGCATAAAAATCGCGATGAGCGCAATCACTTTGGCAACGCGGTCGAGCAGTTCGTGGCGCTGATGCAGTTTGATGGCTTGATAAATCCCCAGCGCGAAACCTAATCCTACTTGCACGATGCCCAGCGCAATTGCAAAAGCGAAAAGCGCAATGACGGATTCACCGCGATTGAAGAACACGTGCATGCCGATGGCTTCGCCGAGTGTACCAAAGCATTCGCCGTACACCACGCCAAACACAATCGACCACAGCGAACAATAGGCAATCACCGCAGCAAGACTCTTCATCCCGCCTGGCTTGGATCGGCGCAAGAAATAGATCGCGCCCAACAGAACGAGAGCACCGTAACCGACATCGCCCAAAATCATGCCGAAGAAAATCGGCAAAAAGATCGCCATGAGTGGGGTAGGATCGATCGTGCCGTAACGCGGCAACGCCATCAGGCGCACGAGAAATTCAAACGGTTTGATCGGTCGCGCATTTGAGAAAACCACAGGCGCATGTTCGCGCTCGCGTTCAGTCAGCGGCAACTCTTCAAGCAGGATCGAACTGCCCACCTCGCGAGTTAGTGTATCGGATAAACTTGAGATTTGTTTGCGCGGCATCCATCCCACGATCACGAAGGTATATTGCGTCGCGCCAAAACGCTCGATAATCTCTATCTCTTGCAATCGATCATGCAAGACCGCGCTCCAAACGACCAAACAGGTCCGCCATTGATTGGCGAGTGCATCCAGCTCGGCATGGATTTTTTGCAATTCTTGTGGAATCACCGCGAGTCGAGTTTCTATAGCCGCGAGCGCTTCTTTGAATGGCACGTTGGTCAATTCGTCGGGCAAACGGACTTGGGTGATGCTCTCGCGACCGAGCAAGGTATGAATCGCGGCAGAATGTTCGCGCGGGAAAACCAGAATCGCGGCGGTGGTCTCTGCATCAATGTTGCGCGCGACCAAGTCGAATTCGTCCTTCGCGATGGCGGGTAATTGTTCGCGCAGCATCTCGATCACAGCACTGAATTTGCGCTCAACTAGGAGAGCAACGGTTTCGTAATTTCGCAGGGGTCCCAGGTCTGCTGCGAGCGGCATCAACTGACGTAATGTTTTGGTATAGCGCGGTAAGGTGACTTGGTCGGCTTCGAGTTCGTCGTGGTGGCGAGCCACCGCTTGGGCGGGTGCATCGATTTGCGCGATGGCATTTTGCACATCGGCAATCACGTCGGCGGTCGGGCGCGCGCTTTCTGCATCGTACTGCGCCTCAAGGTTGTTGGACATGCGCTTGGGCAACAACGCCAACAAGGCGTCCAGTCGCGCCACCAATTGCGTGATTTCATAATGCTGACGCGAGCCAGCTTCGTCCAACAGCATCGCCTCGATGATGGGCGGCTTCTCTTCGATTTGTAGTACGCCCGCCCGATGCAATATTTGCACCGTGCGATCTAGCTTGTCGCGCGTACCGATGATTTGCACTCTTGCCATCGAGACAAGCATTCAAATCTCCTTCAGTTCTTGTCGCCGTGGGGCAATACAAATTGCATGATATACTCCGCTGCCTCGGCGATGCGCGCCATGCCGTTCTCGCGTAACCGAATTGCCGCAGATTCGCCGTCGGAATGAATCGCCTCTGCTAACGCGCGCGCGTGTGCGATGCCATCCTGGTAAAGTTTTTCCACTTGCTGTATGCCATCGCGCTCGGCTTGTTCTTGGGTTTCATTAGAACGTAATTGCGCCTCAGCGATTCGCGCTTGGGTTTGTTCATGCGCCACTTGAATGGACTGTGCGAGCGCACGTTCCTTTTCGCGGATGGCGGCGAGAGGTGGTGGACCCGGATCAATTGGATTGGAAGATGCAGCCATTTCGATTACGCTTTCCGCCGATAAATAAAAATCCTCGATGTCACAGCCAACTCACGACTGCTTACAACGAGGACGTTGCGATGAATTACGCGATTCAATTTTCGAGCCACGTTGCCCGCTTGACTCTACTCCGATTATATCAAAAACCAGAGGCAGGGTCAACGGTCGATTTTGCAGCAGGAGGGGTGCGTCAAATTTTTGGATCGGCGAACTGGCGGTTGGACGCTTTGCGAGTCTGCGGACTATGGCCGCGAATTCCATTCGCCCAAAAATTTGACGCCCGCCCCTTTTCGCGTTGACTGTTGTGTTAGTGTGGTGTTTGCATATATAATTGATGCAATTCAAGTGATATTGTCGGCGGGGCATGATGACAACCTCTGGCATTCGGCTTTATCTCCTCGGTCAAACCTGTATTGCTCGGCACCAATTGGGCAATGAACAACGCTGCCGCATTCAACCCCGGTCTCTTTGCGTGTTAGCGTATTTGGCTCTGAATTGGCGACAGAGTCATCGTCGCGAGGAATTGCAAACGCAATTTTGGCCCAACAAACCGGCGGATGCCGCGGCAAACAATTTGCGCCAGTCGCTCTGGCAACTCCGCCAAGTTCTTCCCGAAGCATTTTGCTTCGACGAAGATCGCGTGCAGTGGAATCCAGCGTCGCCTCCCTGGGTCGATGCTCTCGCGTTTGAAGAAGCTCTGACTGCCAACGATCTGGATAATGCTCTGGCGCTCTATCGCGGACCACTCTTGCCAGATGTTTACGATGAATGGGCGCAACTCGAGCGCGAGCGTTTGCATCTTCGCTATCTGACCGCGTTAGAATCGCGTGCGCAACAGCAGTACGAAAAACGTCAATGGCAAGCCGCGCTCACCGATGCCACCACACTTTCAACTGCAGACCCACTGAACGAAGTCGCAGTCCGGCTCGTTATAGCATGTCACTGGGCATTGGGCCAGCGCGAAGCCGCGCGCCGCTGCCATGATGCATATCGACAACGCGCGCGGGCTGAATTGCAAGCCGAGCCTCTGCCGGAAACCACGGCGCTGTATCAGCGTATTCTGCGCGAAGTCCACCCCGATCAATCTTCTCCTCCACTCGATTCATCCTTTGCTACTCAAGCTGCTCACTTTTCGCTATTTGAAACATTGGGTGCGTTTCGTCAAGGATTAGAACAAGCTACCGCCTGGGTCGTGCGTTCTGATGGTGCGGAGCACGCCGAAGCGTTGCGTTGGCAAGGCACCTTTTATCTTCGGGTGGGCAAGCTGTCCGAGGCGCGCGCGTCGCTTTTGACTGCTTTGCCACTCGCGAGCACCGCGCATCAGCAGGTTGCAATTCTCTCGATCCTCGCTACGACAGAGACCGGTCAAGGTGACTATGCCTCTGCCGAAGCGCACTTTGCTCAAGCTCTGCGCATTTCACCTTTGGCGCCATCCGCACGCGTTCGTTTGCTCGGCGCGTTGGGTGGACTGCAAGGCCGCAAGGGAAATTCCGAGCAAGCTCGCCGGCATTTTGAAGAAGCCGTTGAACTGGCACGGACATTGAGTGATCCGGCTTCTCTGGCGATGGCAAGCGGCAACTTGGGCATCATGCTCATCGGTCAAAAGCAACCCGATGCTGCCACGCGCGCATTGCAAGAAGCATTAGCTGCCGCACGTCAAGCCGATGCGCACTGGCTGACCGCGCACATTACCGGGCATCTCGGCGTACTCGATCAAGATCGCGGCGATTTGGATGCGGCCGCGCAAAATTATCAGACTGCTCGCACGCTCACAGAGACAATCGGCGACCAACGTGCGAATCTGCTGTGGACAATGAACCTGGGCATTGTTCATTACGAGCAAGCGTGCTATGCTGAAGCATTGCCGCTGCTCACCCAAGGCAGAGAGCAAGCAATGGCGCAAGGGAGCCGCAGTCTGGAAGCTGGGGCGCATATTTTTATCGGCGCGTGTTTGGTTGGGCAAGGCAAGTCAATCGAAGGGTTGGCAAGTATCGAGCGTGGATTTGCTTTGGCGCAAACGATTGGAGATCAGGAACGAATCCTCATGGGGTTGCTCCACCGTGGCAAAGCGCTTTCTGCACTCGATCGAAAAGAAGAAGCATGCGCCACGCTGCAAGAAGGGCTGCGCCAAGCAGAATCCAGCCAAATGCACCGCCTCGCTGGTTTCCTCCGAACAGAAATGGGCAAGATAAACGAATTTCCAATCTCCAACCTCCCATTCCCCTAACGCTCTCCTAACGCCGCTCTGCTATCTTCGAGCCAGATTCTACACACCCACTCGGAGGAATCACAGCATGAGCATCCATCCAACTCTGACCGTAAGACGCATCCTCTTTTTGTTTGTCGCGTTGCTCGCTGCATCGACGATTCTTGCGTGCGACTTGGCATCGTTGACTGGCGGCGCAACCACCGCCCTGCCAACCCTGCCACCGATCGCACAAGCACCTACCACGCCAGGTCAGCCAACGCAGTCGTCGGTCGCTCAAGCTACTCCACCCGCGGCGACCAAACAATCAATTTCGACGACACAAACCTTCGGCAATAAGAAACTCGTCAGCCCGGACCAATTGAACAGTTATCGCATGAAGATGACCTTGCGCGCCAAGGAAGATGCCAAGACCGGCGACATGGTCACGACGATCGAGGCGGTCAAAAATCCGCCGGCCAAACGCATGACGATGGGCAACATCGAAGTCATCACCATCGGCAATCAGACCTGGACCAAGATTGCCGGCAAGTGGATTCAGCAAGCGCCTTCAGTGCAGCAAACCAGCGCGGGCGGCATTTCAGACGATGTGCTCAAGCAATTGGAAGAAAATTACACGCTGCAAGAAGTCGGTAAGGAAACGGTGAACGGCATTTCTTGCAAGCGTTACACATTCAAAGGCGAAAGCACGGTCTCCGCGCAAGCCGGCTTCCAGGGTGAGATCACGATACGCGCGCAAGGTGAGGCGTGGGTCGCCGATCAAGCCGGCTTACCGCCAGTAGCGATTCGTCAGCGCGGCGATCTTGAAATGCAATCGAACGTCGCGCCGAACGCTGCGCGTCCAACCGCCGTAACGATCAAGTTCACTTTCGAAGCCGAACTCTACGACATCAACACACCCATCACCATTACCCCGCCGACGGGAGCACAGTTAGTGCCAACCTCTCCCGCCAAGCCAACTAGCGCGACCAAGCCCACGGCGGTTCGCAGTCCAACACCCAATGCCAGCGCGCCGACATCCGTGCTGCAACCTACATTATCCGCTGGCACGCAGTTGTTCGCCGATGAGTTTAACAGCGCGACGCTCGATGCCAAGTGGACGTGGGAAGACCGGTGGCAAGATGCAAAGTACGATCTCAAGGCGCGTCCGGGATTTATTCGCATCACCGCGCCGAGCGGCAACGATTTATGGACCACCTCGAACTTTGACGCCCCCTACCTCGTCCAACCGATCGATGGGAATTTCATGGTCGAGACGTTGGTCGAATTTGCGCCAACCGAGGGTTTTCAAGGTGCAGGCATCCTCGTTTATCAGGATGATGATAATTTGGTGCGATTGGAGCGCGCTTTTGGCGGAACTGGTGGCGACGAAGGTGGCATCCACTTTTCGGTGATCCGTGCTGGCGAAGCCGAAACGGTTGCTGGGTATGGAGATGCCCCGACGACGGCGAAGAGAATCGAACTGCGCGTACAGCGTGTGGGCAATCAGTTTAGCGCATGGTGGCGTGAGCCGGGCAAGACGTGGTTGAGCATCGGCACCACGCAAGTCCAAATGTCCGGCCCAGTTCAGGTGGGCATTGCGGTATTGGCAGAGTGGGGTGCGGGAGACAGTGTCGCCGATTTTGACTCTGTGAGAATTTCGCGTCCGAAGTGAAATTCGCGTGCAAGTTGCCCGACTATTGATTCTCGTCGTCTCGGACGACGCTTCACCGAGAGTGGCGATTCGTCAGTTGTCAACCATCCGGTCAGGAGTCTTGAATGTCTCAGCCCCTTCGTCCAGTCAAAACTTTCGTCCTCCGTCTCTGGCGTGAACCCGGCGATTCGGAAACAGAAGACGGCTGGCGCGGCTTGATTCGTCCACTCGACTCAAAAAATCATCGGTCAAGTGAGATTTCTTGCCGTGGACTGGAGGACCTTATCGTTGCGCTGCGACAGTTTCTAACTGCTGAGATGCAATCTGCCCCAACTGCACCTGAGACCGGCGTTGAGCATTTTCAGCGATGAGGTCGGCTTTGCTATGGGTCAGGGCTGCGGCAGTGCTGAGAACAATCGAATGGCGGGAGGGTTAGGCGAGGTGCAGGTAGGTGCGTTCAAGAAAAGTGATTAGGTAGCTGCTGGGCAATCAGGTCAGCCCATGGATGAAAGTGAATTCGGTGCTGGACTCGAGGAAAGTTGTCAAACGCGAAGCGTATCAAAAGTCCATGCAGCATTCACTCTGTCAAATTTCGCGCGGACGGAATTTTCAGAAATTTAAGTTCGTAAGCAATCCATCCAAAAGCCACCGGCGAGCGGTCGTTCACTGACGATGCGGTCCGTTGTCCGACCTCGAACGCAAGACGATCGAGCCAGTCGTGGCGGCGTTTCGCGGGGCCGACCCAAACGCCATGCGCGGTCTGCAACGATTTATTGGCTAAGAGATGTAGCACGCCGAACTCGTCCACGGGTATTGCACAATGCGCCGCGCCCGCGCGCATTGTGCGAATTGGCGGACCAGTTGCCCAAGACCGCATGGACGCGCCAGCGCATCAAAGGTAGTATTAGCTGTCCATAATCACGACATCGTGTGCGGTTTACCTTAAATTTCTAGCCGGGGAAGTAATCACGACATCGTGTGCGATTTCGGCGAAACGCCGGTAGCACTTCACACACCGACTCGTTCAAACGAAACTGCCGCGTTTTGA
>JACRMI010000047.1 GCA_016215025.1 Chloroflexota bacterium | reverse complement strand
TCACGGACTGGACGGTTTCGAGCGCTGGATCGGTTGGGGCATCATCGTCGCTAACTTGGTAGTGATCGCCCGAAAACTTCACAACCGCCGTCGCGGCTCGAAACGTCAAGCAAAATGAATTTTCCGACAAGAACTAACTAGTGGTTACCCGCATCAGTGCGGGTAGCATACAAAAATGGTTGGATAGCCGCACCTGGAGTGCGGCTATCCGAGCTTTGGATTCGACGTATCCATAATCAACGTGCTTCGCCAAGTTGTGTGAGCAAGCAAGTGTTTCTTACTGCGGTTGCACCATCGGCGTGACGTACGTTGGATCGAGCGTGGACTTGACGAGCGAGCGCACCGGTCCCCAGTATTCTGTCACCAAATCGCCATACGGGTTTGCGCCCGACGGTACTTCATAGGCTAAATGCGGGTATACACCGGTTTCGATATCCTTTTTGGCAATCGGATTCTCCAGCGCATCGCCTTCCACCCAGCGCACGCCACCCTCGCCATGCGCCGGATCGACGACGTAGATCGAACGGCGAATCGTCGGCATTCTGATTTCGTGGGAGGTGCTCTGCGTCAGCTTGCCGACACTGCTCGCGGTCTCGCGCAGATTGTTGACGACCAAGGGCACGGGATCGAAATCGTACGCGACGCCGCCCGTGATGAGTTGCTTGGTTACGAATGCCGATATGCTCAGCCAGAACTTGGGATCGCCTTGCTTGGTTTTCAACTTGCCTAACAAGGATTGCAGCATGAGGTGTTTGCGGACGTTGTGTTCTAACGATTTGCCGTAATAACCGTCGGTGATGGGAACGGTCTTTATGAATTGCAGCACGCGCTTGCCATCCATCTTTTGGAGGCCCTTGGGGAAAAAGCCCTTGTCGTATTTTTTGCCGTCGAGATAAAATGGTTGCACCGCAAATTCAGCCGGCACGTCGATTTCGATTCCTTCAAATACGCTGTCGATCAAATCGACCATCACCGCATCGCGGAACACGACTTGATAATCGATTGCCAACCCGGTCGCGTTGCGCAAGGTCTTGCGCATCAACGGAAATCCGCCAACGTTGTAGGCTTGGTCGATTCGGACTGCCCAATTGATTTGGCCTTGTTTCCAAGAGACTCGTTCGATCTCTGGCGCGCGAATATCGTGCGTGAACGAAACGATGTCGGCTTGGTGCGTGCGGAGGTCGTAAGAGATGATAGTATCTGAACCGATAATGGCGCGTTCGGTAACGGGCGGTTCATGCGTCTCGCCGTAGCCGAAGAGAAGAAAATTAACTCTGCCTTCGTTCAGCTTTGCGTCATAAGCTTTAGCAAAGTCGGGATCGGTCTTTAGGCGTTCGGCGCGGCGCTTTAGCGCTTCACTCACGAGTGGCTTTACCAGCGCGTCGAACAACGACTCTTCGACGACAACCGCCGTAGGCGTGGGCATGATCGTTGGGGGCACGATCGTCGGTGTGGAAACAGCCGTCGGCATAACGGTTTCTGACGGCGCAACCGTCGTCGTGGGGAACGGCGTCTGTGATGGTAATGCTGTTGCAGAGGGTAAAGTAGCGGCAACGATTACGTTTGTCGGAGTGGAGGGGGGGATTGGGGTTGAGCTAGGTGCACATGCGGTGACGATCAACCCGAGGAAAAGTACGCCGAACACCTTGGAGTAGTACATCCTTGTCAGCTCCTGAAAAATTTTACTCGAATCGACGAATGGCGAACGAATAAACAAATGCTTTACCCACTATTCGTTTATCTTCACCATTCGTTGAGGCGGTTATGTATTCACTATGGTTTTGGTGTTGGATCAGGCAAAGCACCAGTAGGCGCTGGCTGAATGAATAACATCGTCGAGGGGTGTTCCTGCTCGTACGAGAAACTCATGCTCTGCGTCATCAACACGCGCCCGGTTTGGCGCACATTGATGATGCCATCCGCCGAACGAACATCGTAAACGGTATTTGCCGATAAACCTTGCAGCACCACGCGGCGTTGGGTCCAGGGCACGGCACCCTTAAACAAAAATACCACACCGCGCCGCGTTATCGCGTCAAAGAATTCTATCGCCTCTGGCTCAGTTGGTGGTTCTAGCAACGGTAATGACAAATCGGATTGCGGCAACAGGCGAAATTCTCTGCCGTGCGCCATAATGTCGCGCACGCTTTTGTAGCGGTGAATTTCCAGCGCGACCGCATCGCGGAAATCCTTATCCCATTCCACCGTCGAAGTCGAAATGCCGAACGCGCCCAACATGCGACTGCGCAGCCAGCCGCGCAAAATCGCCGGATCGTTCCGGGCAATTTCTAAATGTTCGAACCACGATTCGACAATAAAAGAGTTGAGATATTCGGGCGGAAATACATAGCTTGCGCCAAACGCATGATAGCGCACGCGATAACTCGGATCGGTTTCGTCGCTGAGCCAGGCAATATCGGTGCGGCGCATGAGCGCATAATCCATGCGATTACCGCCGCTCGCGCAATTTTCGATGATGAGATTGGGAAACTCGACGCGGAGATAATCCAGAATTTCGTACAGCCCTTTGATGTGATCGTAATTCCCGTGGCCCGGTTGATCCGGCGGATCGCACGACATCCAAATATTATTGTCCCACTTGAGCCAGTCTACTTGATAGTCGCGAATGATGCGCGAGAGCCAGTCCTTGATCCACGCGCGCGCTTTGGGATTTCCCAAACAGACTTGCGCCGCCCACGCTGCGCCTTCGGGCAATTCGCGCGGTTGGTCCGCGCCGGGCGCAAGCCATTCGACCGGGATCTCGCGCTTGTTGAGCACGTAATCCATATCGACGCGTTCCGGCTCGACCCACAAACCGAATTTCATTCCCTTGCTGTGAACGTAATCGGAAAATGCCGCTAGCCCGCTTGGAAACTTTTCGCGATTCTCGCGCCACGTGCCCAAGCCGAATGAAAAATCGGCGATGCGCGGCGACCCTTCATACCAACCCGCGTCGATGACGAATGCTTCGAGACCCATCGCCGCCGCGTTATCGACATCTCGACGCAACCGTTCCTCGTCGATGTCGGTATAGTACGCGAACCAGGTGTTGAACTGAGTCCAAGGAAAATTGGCGGGATGCTCACGTAGCAAATAATTTCGCGCAAATGTGTGCGACGCGAACGCTGCATCTTCCACACCGCCGCGAAAGAATCCCAAAAAGCGACGCGGCGATTCAAACGTCTGGCGCGGCTCAAGGTCAAGATAAATGTGATCCAGTCCCGCGCGCAAAGTTGTTTGTCCGCTCAATCGCTCAGCGCGCAATTGCCACGCGCCCGACCATTCGATTCCGCCAAAGAGTCCGTCGCGTAAACTAGGCGACACAAGCGCAAACCAGCCCATACTTTCTTCGGATGATCGCGCCAGCGATTCAATCGTTTGTCCGACACGTTCGTTCAATCGAACGGAACGTAAACGCAAGTTCGGAACAGGTTGGGCGCGTTTGAGGTCCGTCGGCGATGGACTAACTCCTTGCACCCAATACAACGTCAGTGGATCGGGCGAGGGTCTCAGCGCAAGCGAAATCGAATCGAGCGCCGTAAGGCTTTTTACGGTGGTAAAACCGCTGTTCTCCAGGACTGCCCATTGTTCGATCACGTTCGTTTTCGGATACACGACATAGTGCAGATGAACCGTCAGCGTAAGGCGTTGGAATGAAACGATGAGTTCGAGCGCGCCGTTGGTTTGTTGGCGAACGGAATAATTTTGAAAAATAAAATCGCTCGCCGCGCCCGTGACTTCTTGCCCGTCGATTCGCATCCGCAGTTCTGCGCTCGTCGTGCTTCCCGTCGCCAGCCATTCGCGATTCGTCAGTTTATTTTTGAGACTGATGACGCGATAGCCGACGTTGGCGTCATAGTCCATGCGTCGCCGAATACCGTCGGTTCCGATCTCCCAAACTTGGGTAGCACTATCGAAGGCGACATATGCATCGCCGGAACGCGCGATAATATTGCCGGCCGGAAGATCGGGCGTTGGTGTCGGCGTTTGTGCTTTTGTCGCTTGCGGGGAAAGCAATAACCCGAGGACCAGGAGGAAAAACAGCGAAAGGACCGCTGATATTTTAGAAAACGTTGATTTAGACATTATTTTGCAGAAAAGCAATTTTTTGATGTTACTGTCGCTATGGAATATAATGGGAATATAATGCATAATAGTCGTAGCGTCAAAGGAGACGACAAATTGAAATTGATTGATTTGTCTCGGTGGGTCCGCAGTCCTTTGCTTCACATTACTCTGCTTGGTACTTTGAGTTGGTTGGCATATCTTCATTTGGCAACCACCTATCCCTTGGAAGATTTCGTCAGGCGATATACCTTGACCGATTTCGGTCGCGTGAACGATTGGAAGGTCGCCACTATGCTCGATTTCATCGCGACCATCTCGGCGATGTTATTGTTCGGCTTGCTGGCATGGTGTGTGCTGTATCGTCAACCGCGTAACAAGAAATTATTCTGGCTCATTTTCGCCTTCGCTGTGCTCTTTTCATCTACGTTGCTTACCATGTACCCCATAACCTCCAGCGACGTTTTTGAATATGTTTTCCACAGTCGCATCCTCGTCCACTATGGACAAAATCCGCTAGTCGTTCCGCCTATCGCGTTCAAGGGCGATCCATTTTTGAGACAAATTCCCTGGGCGCTTCATCCATCGCCGTACGGACCGTTGTGGGTACTGCTCACCGTGCCCGGCAGCTTGCTGGCGACCAACAATTTCATGGTCAGTCTTTTCATGATGAAATTTATGCCGTTGCCATTTTTCCTGGGATGTATTTTTATCATCGCGGCAATCTTGCGTCTGGTGGATTCCAAGTATCAATTGGCAGGCACGCTTCTCTTTGCGTGGAATCCGCTGATTCTCTTGGAGGCAATTGGCAATGGGCACAACGGTCTCATCATGATGTTCTTTGCCTTGTTTGCGATGTACCTTTTGCTTAAACGCCATTGGGTGTGGGTGATTCCAGTGCTCGTTGCGGCTGTGCTGATCAAATGGGCAATCGCAATTCTATTGATTCCATTTCTGATTTACTGTTGGCGGATGCAACCGGATTCGCGCGCGCGTTGGCTTTATCTTGCGAAAACGTTTGCGATCACGGCGGTGATGGTCTTGATCCTAGCATTGCCTTTTCTTGCCATTCCCACCGGTCTGCTCGAAGAAGCAAATTTCTACAGTTTGCTGGCGATGCCGAGCGTCGTGTACTATTTTCTCAAAGGTATCTACGGCAATAATGTTGCCAAAGTGTTGACGCTGAGTATGGGGCTCGCGGTATACTTGATCGTTTACATCATCAGTTTGCGTTCGTTGTTGCGCAAGCCGGAGCCGCGCCACCTGATGCTGCTGAGCGTCTTTTTGATCGTCGCGTACTTTGGAATTGCGTGCGTGCATTTTCAGCCCTGGTTCGTGGTGTGGCCCATCGCGTTGGGCATTTGGATCAATCACGCGATGGTCCGGCGCGTCCTGCTGGTCTTTACCGCATCCGCGCTGTTCTCGTACGTCGCCAATTTCTTTTGGATTTGGAACTATAACGTCTGGCAGGCGCTCCAAACCAATTTGGTTTTCGTCGTCGTCATATTCAGCCCGCCGATCTTTATCGGGGTGCTGAATATGCTAATGCAGATTCTGTCTCAACGCATGAAATACAGACAGGCATTATTGGACTGAAGACCAAGAACGGACTTGCGAGAGTTGCAAGTCCGTTCTTGTTTCCAATCTAAGCCGAGACAGCATTCCGTTGCTGGATTTCTCTTCTCACGACCGGGGCGACCTTTGTGCCGAGGAGTTCAATCGCGTGCATGACTTTGGCATGCGCTATCGTCCCCACGCCGAGCTGTAATAACATGCGTTGATGACCAAAGAGCGTATGCTGATACAGAATCTTTTCGATGACCTCATCCGGAGTGCCGACAAAATCCGCGCCCCGCAACGTTCGCGACGCTTCGAATTGCTGGCGCGTGATCGGTCCCCAGCCGCGCTCACGTCCGATTTTGTTCATCATCAATTGAAAGGTTGGAAAATAATCGTCTGCCGCTTGCTTGGAATCATCGGCGATAAAGCCATGCGAGTTGATGCCTAATTCAAGTTGCGCTGGATCATGCCCTGTCTCGCGCGCTGCGCCGCGATACAAATCAACCAGCGGTCGAAATCGCTCCGGTATGCCGCCGATAATCGCAAGTGCCATTGGCAAGCCTAATGACCCAGCCCGCACGACGGATTCTGGCGTGCCGCCGACGGCAATCCAAATCGGGATTTTTTCTTGAACGGGACGAGGATAGACACCGAGGTTCTGAATCGTCGGTCGATGTTTGCCCGACCACGTTACGCGCTCAGACTCGCGCAGCTTGAGTAACAAGTCCAATTTTTCGGTGAACAGTTCATCATAATCTTTGAGGTCATAACCAAACAACGGGAACGATTCGACGAAGGAGCCGCGCCCCGCCATGATTTCCGCGCGACCGGTTGACAGCAGATCGAGCGTGGCAAAATTTTCAAACACGCGCACCGGATCGTCGGAGGAAAGTACCGTTACGGCGGTGCTTAACCGAATCGATTTTGTTCGGACGGCGGCGGCTCCCAAGATGACGAGGGGCGCGGACGAAATGAAATCGGGACGGTGATGCTCGCCCAAGCCAAAGACATCCAATCCAACCTGGTCTGCCAATTCGATGGACTCGATCAGATTACGCATTCGCTCGGCGGGACTAGGCATTTTCCCGGTGGCAGGATCAGGAGTTAGTTCCGCAAAGGAGTAAAGGCCAAGTTCGAAAGATTTCTTATACGATTCTTTCATTTGATTTTCTCAGGTTCCATAGTGTCGTTGGGGCATTGTATGTCACGTGCTGCGTTTGAGCAAGGGGGGATCAATCGCATCTCGAAAATAGATTGGACTTGCCTAGGCATTGAGGCGAGTCCGTTTTTGTTTGGGCACAGTGGAGTATGGCTTGTCACAAGTTTGTAACAACCTCTGTCACACATTCGATACATACTTGTTCTACTATTCAATGTATGAGTTTCGGTATTAACAAGCGGTTCGTAAATTGACCCAGAGGGAGGTCACATCAAATGGATATTAAATCATATGCCGAAGTCATCCGCCGTTGGTTTTGGCTCATCGCGCTAATGACGATCGTGGCGGCTGGGGTGAGTTTTTACGTTGTGCAACGTCAACCCAACACCTATGTTGCGCAAGTAAGACTTCTCGTCGGTCCAACCATCAACGACAATGATCCACCGTCAAGCGCGCTAAAGGGTGGGGCTCAGGCGATCCAAACCTATGCCAACCTGGTCACCACGCGCAATGTTCTCCAACCGGTCATCGATGACTTGAAACTGAATATCAGCACCAATAGTCTGGCGAACCAGATCACCGTCACGCCCAGCCCGGATTCCCAAGTGCTGACTATAGCCGTGCGGTCTACCGATCCGAAGGTGGCGGTGGCAACCGCAAACGCTTTAGGGCAAGCATTGGTGCGGCTTTATTCCGAGCGGGCCGTAATTCCCGTCACAGGCGGGACTGTCGACACATCCACTCAAGTGACGCAATTACAGAATGAGGTTGCGGATACGCAAAAGCGCATCGATCAATTAGAGGCAGATTTCAAAACGGCGAGTCAACTAAGCACGTCTCCGGCATTTACCAACCAGGAGAAAAAGATCGCCGCTTTGGAAGCGCAGCTGAGTGGTCCTAATGATGCAGCGCTCACCAAACAAATCCAAGATCATCAAACTCGCATTCAGCAACTCGAAGCGTCACTCAATTCCACTGTTGCTTTGGATGCACGCCGCCTCATATTGGAGCAGCTCAACCGTGAGGACGATCTGATGGCGGCTGCGAAGAGCCAGATCAGTGACCAAAAGCGTTTGCTCATCGAGCAGTTGGGTCAAGAACGTGGTCGTCTGGCGAGTATGCAAGCCAATATGGTGGCGCAACAAAACCAAATCGTGAACCAGTTATCCCTCGCGCACACTCAGCTTTCGACCTTGCAACGCAGTTTGGATGCGCTCTTGCCCAGTCTCCAAAACAATATCGCGCGCCAGATTACATTGATCGATGCCGCCGCCAACGCTCCTGCCCAATCGAGCAATGGTCCATTGATCGTGCTGTTTGCGGCAGCGGCAGGCATGGTGCTGGGTCTCACCCTCGCATTCACGTTTGAATTTTTGGATGATCGCGTTCGAACACCAGCCCAGCTTGCCGAGTCGACCAAGTTACCCGTATGGGGCACGATGAAAAAACAGCCCGCGTTGCTCCCGGTGGCTTCAAACAAATTGAGTCTCGTGGCTCCCGCCGATCAAAAGGTCGCGGAGGCATTTCGCCGATGGTGTCTCAGGCTAATGCCGAATGGCTCGACCAATGTGTGTTCTCTCTTGGTCAGCAACTTTGAACCCGGCGATGCTTCGGCGCGCGTAGCATCGAACCTAGCTCTTACTCTGGCTCGCGCGGGTAAAAGTGTCATTCTCATCGATGCTGACATCAATCATCCCATGGTTGGGCAAATATTCCAACTGAACGGCGAAAAAGGTTTGGCGGACTGGCTCGCGCATGGCAAGGATAAACCCGCCTTGCGACCGATCGATTGGGTGCCTGGTCTTTCCGTCTTGCCTGTGGGTCCGGTTCCGGAAGGTCAAGAACAAGCTTTGATCTGGCCGCGCATGGACAGCTTGCTCCAAAGTACGACTGCGCAAGCCGATATGGTTGTGGTTGCCGGACCACCGCTATCGTCTTCGGCGGACAGCTATTTCCTGGCGTCGCATGTGAGTGGCGTGTTGCCGATTGCACAGATCAACAAGACGAGTCGCAAGCAAGCGAATGAAACGATTGAGAGTTTGCGTTCGCTGGGCGTCCAAGTCCTGGGTTCCATTTTGGCAGCTGACAGTAACATAAAGCCGCTGCCTGCGCCAGAACATCGCGCAGAGATGCCCTAAGTTTTTAAAAACCATCTCCCTCGCTCCGGGCACGCTATGCGTGCTAGTGAATCGGGGCGAGGGAGATGGCATGAGTAGCTGGACTCGATGGCGAGACCTTGGAGGAGTTTGGATGTCTTCACAAACCTATGTGCCAAGGTTATCCTCTTCATCACGACGGTGGACAAGGTTTAGTTTTGAATACTCTGGGCTGCGATGGCGGATCCGACACCTTTTCGATGTTACCATTTGTATCCTCTCATTTCCTATTGTGCTTCCGATAATGGCACTCATTGCGCTTGCAATCTATGTGGATTCGGGTAGACCGGTCCTCTTTGTTCAAGACCGCATTGGACGAGGGGGAAAACGCTTTAGCATGTTCAAGTTTCGTAGTCTGCGCAAAGATCATTCGTCAGCCAGTGATCGAGCCTATATGAAAGCGTACATAAACGGCGAGCTTGAGCGCAAAGGCAATGGAACCAAGCAGGACCTGCACAAACCTTTTGAGCAAACGCATGTAACTCGCGTGGGCAGAATATTGCGCAAGACCAGTCTCGATGAATTGCCGCAGATTTTCAATGTGCTGCGGGGTGAAATGAGTCTCGTTGGACCAAGACCGAATGTACCCTGGGAAGTTGAAGCTTATCGCGTTTGGCACATTGAACGGCTTGAAGGATTGCCCGGTATTACTGGGTTAGCACAAGTGCGCGGACGAAGTGGTTTGACCTGGGATCAAATGGCACGCTATGACATTGAGTACTTGCGCACCAAGTCTCTCTGGCTCGATATCAAAATTCTTTGGTGGACAGTGGCTTCTATCTTGCATGGTCGAGGAGCAGGCTAACATTGAGAGTGACTAGCAGCATCGCCGATGGGGAAAAACTAGTCGCTAGTCCTCAACCGGTCGCAACGTTCGAGCAAAATATTCTTCAGACGGCCAAAGGTGGCAGCTATCTCTTTTTCGGTAAATTGTTCACCTTTGCCTCTCGCTTCATTGTCACGCTTTTATTGACGCGTTTTTTGGGACCTGCCGATTATGGGTTGTATACCGTGGCGTTGAGTGCGGCGGGTTTAGCGTCGGGGTTTGCTCTGGTGGGATTGGATACCACGCTCGTGCGCTACGTGGCTCTCTATGCGAGCCGGCGTGACGAACAACGACTGTGGGGTTCGATTCAGCTTGGTTTAGGCATCTCGATGGTGTTGAGCGCGGTCTGGAGCGCGCTCTTGTTTGGTTTCGCGCATTGGATTGCCGTCAATGTCTTTCATGATGTGCGGCTAGCGCCAGTGCTGCAATTGGTCAGCTTTATCGTCCCAGTCCTGGGTCTGTCGAATTTGCTGGCCGGCGCAACGCGCGGATTCAAGCACATGGAAGACATGGTAATCGCGCAAAATTTTGCGCAACCTTTGGTCCGCGTCGTTTTGATTGTCGCTCTCGCCTTCGCGGGCTTGAACATTTTCGAGGCAATCATCATTTATGGCTTGGCAGACCTGACTGCCTCGATTGTGCTCTTGTACTTTTTGAACAAGCGATTTTCGCTCCGACGCTCACTCAGTTCGGCGCGGCACGAGCCACGCGCAATCTTGTCGTACTCAATCCCGATGTGGCTGTCGGAGTTGATCACGACGTTTCGTGGCAGCATTCAAACGATCCTGCTCGGTTCATTGAACACGGTGTTCACGGTTGGTATCTTTTCGGTTGCCAATCAGATCAATCTCTTTGCCGACCTTGTCCAGACTTCGATGACGATGGCGGTACGTCCAATCATCGTCGAAGTCCATGATATGCGCAATCGCGAACAGCTTCGACGACTCTATCAAACGGTGAGCAAATGGTTGTTCGCGTTCAACTTTCCGGTCTTTTTGGTCGTCATTTTGTTTCCAACGGAAATTTTGTCGGTCTTTGGGAAGAGTTTTGAGCAAGGGGCAAGTGCGTTGGTCTTGCTCTCGTGGGCGAGTTTGGTCGATGCGGGAACCGGAATGTGCGGTGCGATCCTGGATATGACGGGATACACCAAACTGAAACTGACAAATTCGATTTTGCGATTAGGCACCGTTCTGGTCATGAGCATTTGGTTAATTCCGACTCAAGGCATGGTCGGAGCGGCTTATGCGGCGCTATCCGGCGAAATCGTCGTGAACTTTTCGCGTCTAGCCCAGGTGTACGTACTCTTTCAAATCTTGCCTTATAGCATCAGCTTCCTCAAGCCGGTTTTTGCTGGGTTGATAGCTTTGGGGGTTATGCTCCTCATGCGTTATTGGATCGGCTTTGGCTCGAACGGGCTAGAGGTTGTTTTTCAAATGGGATTTTTGGTGCTGATGTATATCAGTCTCGTGTTGATCTTTGGATTAGATCAAGCCGACCGAACTATTCTCAACCGGATGAAACGACGTACGTCTCGCAAACTGGGGCGCGAGTCGAAGAATCCCAAAGTATTGAAACCATGATTATCAGTCACACACACAAGTATGTTTTTGTCGCGCTGCCGCAGACCGGCTCTACGGCGATCAGTCATGAATTGCGTCAGCAATATGGCGGCGAGAAAATCCTGTTCAAGCACGCGACCTACGAAAATTTTCTCAAAATCGCTACGCCAGAAGAGAAAGAGTATTTTGTTTTCTCTTGCGTACGCAATCCGCTGGACTATGCGGTCAGCCAGTACTTCAAGTACGTCACGGATCACAAACACAAATACACCGATCCGGATAACCTGAAACGCTTGCGCGGCATTGTGGCGCAAATGTACCGGCAACGCTTTGAGTTTGTGCGGCAGCAACAACCGACGTTTCCTGCCTATTTTAAAAGATATTATCGCACGCCCTATAGCAACTGGAGCAGTCTGTCCCACAAAAAATTCGATTTCATCATTCGCTTTGAGCGTCTGCAGCAAGATTTCGCGGAAGCGTTGCAGCGAATTGGAATCGAGCCGGTGCGACCTCTGCCGCGCACCAACCCGACGCGCCAAAAGAGTCAGAATTTCTTATCGTACTACACACCGGACATACGCGAACATGCCAAGTGGGTGTTCGGTCCATATATGAAACAATGGGGCTATGAGTTTCCGCCCGAATGGGGAGAAACTCGGATTAGCTCTTGGAATCAATTGCAATTCGATTTTTTCAATGCCTTCCGAATTGTGTATTGGAAGTACTTACGGAATCGAATTTAGTAATCGACGTAGCATAGCGCCTTGTGTGCGTTGAAAAAACAAATTGTAGTGCAGCGCCACGTGTGCATCGGAGTGACTGAACGCCCACAAGGGGCTATGCTACAAACCTAGCAGAGAAGAAAATGGATCAATCAAAACGGATCATGATAATTGGACTGGATGGGGCAACCTGGGATGTGCTCGACCGTTGGATCAAAGACGGCACGTTACCCAATTTGGCGCGCTTGCGCGGCGAGGGAAGCTGGGGCGTTTTGCGCTCGACGATTCCGCCCATCACAGCGGCGGCGTGGAGCACGTTCATGACGGGCAAACGTCCAAGCAAACATGGTGTCTTTCACTTTATCAATCTCTTTGGCGGGAATGGGGATGCGAAAGGCAAGGGCAATGAGAATGGAAACGAAAATGAAAATGGAAATGGCGAACTCGTAAGCGCGCGTAGTCTCAAAGCGTCTGCGTTGTGGGATATTCTGGGACACCATGAGCGTAAGGTCTTGCTCATCAATATTCCGCTTACCTATCCACCGCGTCCAGTGAACGGCGCGATGGTCACCGGCTTGCTCACGCCGCGCAATGCGCAGGTCTTTACGTATCCCGCGGAACTGTCGAATGAAATCAAAGCCATGACCGATTACAAAATCGATTTGGATCGGTTTGTGGACAAGACGCCTTTCGTCGATGAGATCGACGGCGAGATTGTCGTTCCCAGTCTCACGCTCGTCGATGAGTTTCGCGATATGTTGGAGAAACGCGCGCGCGTGACGTTTTCGCTGATGAACTCGCAGCCGTGGGATTTCTTCATGATCGTTTTTATCGGAACCGATCGCATGGGGCATTATTTGTGGGAGTACCAAAGCGGCAAAGCCGGTAACAGTCCCGAAGCGCAAGCCCTCTCGAAAGCGGTGCGCGAATACTATATTCGCTTGGACGAGATTTGCGGTGAGCTGCTCAAAAAAGCAGGCGACACCGTGACGACTCTCCTTATGTCGGACCATGGCATGGGACCCAAGCACACCAAGAAGGTTCACGTCAACAATTGGCTGCGCGAGCACGGCTGGCTTTATTCGATCAAATCGAATGGCGCGATGAGCAATCCCGATGGTTTGCTCAAACGCTTGGGTTTGTCCCGCGACAGAGTTGGGCGCATTGTGCATAAACTGCCCGGCGTAGGCAAAAGTCAACTGCTTAAGAAAGCGGCGACTGCCGGTAACATCCAGATCGATTATGCCGGATCGAAAGCATATGCCATTCCAATCTTTAATCACATCTTTGGCATTCGACTGAATGTGAAAGGCGAAGAACGCGAACGTTTGCGTTCCGAGATCACGCAGCAACTCGCGACGCTCATCGATCCACAGACCGGTTGTGCGTTGGTCGAACATGTCTATCGTGGTGAAGATTATTACCAAGGACCGTACGCTGAAAATATTCCGGATATTATCGTCATGCTGAATCCCGATTATGGCGCGAGTTATCGTCTCGGTTCTTACAGCTCACACGTCACCGAATTACAGTTTCATTCGCATCGCGGTAACCATCGCATGGAAGGTATCTTTGCGGCGCGGGGTGCGGAGATTGCACAACAACCTAATCCGCTCGCCGGTCTCGACATCGAGGATATTGCGCCGACGGTATTGCACTTGATGGGATTGCCGGTGCCGACAGATATGGACGGGCGCGTGCTGACCGAGATTTTTACGCCCGAGTTCCAAGCCAAACCGATTCAACCCGGCGCGGCACTCGACTTTTGGACGAACAAGTCTGGAGAGAAATTCCAGGAACAAGTCATGTCCGAAGAAGACGAAGCGGAAATTCGAGAGCGTTTGCAAGCGTTGGGTTATATCGAATAACGATGACAGCGTCAGCCACAGGTACGCCGATCTTTGTCGGCGTAGAGACAAGTTCATACTCGGGAGCAACGCTGTTGGCGTTCTTGCTCAATGCGCATCCCAGCATCACCAGCATCGGCGAACTGAATGGGCTGATTCCATCCGAAGACCCAGAGAGTTATCTTTGCTCCTGTGGCAAAAAGATCAAAGATTGCGACTTTTGGCAGTCGGTCAGTTGCGAGATGAAGCGACGCGGTTTTGAGTTCAATGTCGCCGATTTTCGCACCGCGTTTCGACTGAGTGGTCAAGTGTGGCTGCAGCGCTTGCGCGCTGGCTCTTTTCGCAATGCAAAACTCGATGCGATCCGCGATTGGCTTTTGCAAAAACTGCCGCAAGAGCGTCGTCAATTCAAAGCATTGGCGGCACGCAACCTGGCGCTAATCGAAAGCATTTTGATGCTGACGGGCAAACGAGTTTTTGTCGATACGTCCAAAGATCATTTGAGGGTGCGTGCCTTGCAAATGTTTTCACCGTACGATGTGCGCGTGATTCACTTGGTGCGCGATCCGCGCGGCGTAGTCGCGTCGCGTTTGCGGCGCGGCGTCCCTATCGATGCGGAACAGGCAGCGCGCCAATGGGTCCGCTTGCACATGCGCTTGCAAAATCTCCATGGCAATTCGCTGGCTGACAAATACATTCGAATTCGCTATGAAGACTTGTGTCAGAATCCGCGTGCTGTGCTCAAGCAGTTGTACACTTTTTGCGGAGTGGACTCGGATTTTGAAATAGCGGATTGGCAAGCGATGCCGCATCATATTGTCGGTAACGTGATGCGCTTGGCAAATGTCGATGCCATCAAACTGGATGAGCGTTGGCGCAGTTTGTTAACGGAGACTCAGAAAAAAGACATCTGGCAGATTGCTGGGCGATTGAGTGAGCAGTACGGTTACTGCGCCCAAGCCTGAAGGAGAATAAAGTGTCTATACCCCTTCATACCGTTTCGACGGTGGTTGAACCAAAAAGCAAATCGCCAAATTCGATGGATGCCTCTTCGGTCATGCGAATCGTCATCGCGCTGTTCCTCGGTCTTGCCATTAGCATCGCGGTGGCGGTTACGGCAGTCAATCTTGGAGTGGTTTTCATCATTGTGGCCGTGTTGGCTGTGCCGATGGCGGTGCTTGTGATTCGATACCCGTTTAGCGCCGTGATGATCTGGTTGATCGTTTTCCCATTTGTCGTGCGTGGCACATCCGGCTTTGGCGTTCCACTTTATAACGCTGTCCATCGACTTTTGATCCCAGGCGCGCTGTGGCTTGTGTTGATGCAATCGTGGATGGGGTCGTCCAAGCGCCTAAACGTTCGCTTTGGTCTAGCCGAATTTGTGATGGCGATTTCGTTGCTATGGTCGCTGGGAAGCATTTTCATCCTTGGACAAAGCGGGCTTGGGAGTCTCATCGATCTCTATGATCGTATTTTTGTTCCGTACTGCATGTACTGGTTGATTCGCTTGATTGCGCTAACGGCAGAAGACCTGCGGCGTTTTTTGCCGGCGGCCTTTATTACCTGGATTACGCAAGCGGCGATTGGACTTGCCAGTTGGTTTATGCCAAGTCTTCTTCCGCCTCAATGGCTCGGCGAAGCAGGGGAACGCGTGGTGGGAACCTTCAAGAATCCTGCTGTTTATACGACGACGGTCATGTTCCTGGGGCTGTTGCTCTTTCAATACCTGATCAATTCCAAATCGAATGGGCGACGGCTCGTGGCGGTGATCGCTCTCGCCCTGACTCTCTTCTGCGTTCTCATGTCTTTTTCGCGCGGAAGCTGGGTGGGCGGCAGTCTCGCTTTGCTGGGTTTGCTGATGGTCTATCCGCGCGTCATGACCCGTCTGCTAATGATCGGCGTGGTGCTGATAGTGATTTTGGGCAACACGGTTTTCACTAGCGAGGTGGAATTTGCTAACGAACGCCTAAACGACACCGGAACCGTCTCGAGTCGCTTGCTGACCGGAGCCAAGTCGCTTGGCATGATCGAAGCGCGCCCGCTGTTTGGTTGGGGTTTTGGCAACTATGATCTCTTCGACGATGCGTACCGCGTCATCACCATCGATCCGGACAGTGTCCGCGAAGGCGATCACACGTCGCACAATACGTTTTTCACGATCATGGCCGAGCAGGGCATTCCAGCGCTGGTGTTTTATCTCTTCCCCGCGCTCTGGTGGTTCTTGACGACGATCGCGCTTTGGCAGCGCATGCCTGCGACTGGCTTTTGGAGTCGAACGCTGATAGCGTTGCTTTGGCTGCTCATTCTCGATCATCTCACGGTTAGCATGTTCATGGACATGCTCCGGTTCAACACGTTCGGCACGACGATTTATTGGATGGCGCTCGGTCTGATTGCCAATGTTCTCACCCGTACACAGCAAGAATCCGAATCGCGATCGGTGTCCGTTCCCGCCACCCAGGAATATTCTCTGAGCAAAGCAAACTAAACCTATGAACAAAGAGCCGAATATTTTGTTGATCGTAATCGATGCAACCCGCGCGCGTAATTTATCGTGTTACGGTTACGCGCGCGCGACCTCTCCCAATCTGGACCGGCTCGCCGCGCAAGGCGTGCTCTATGAGCAAGCCATCACGTCGGCGGGCTGGAGTTTGCCCGCGCACGCTTCGCTTTTCACTGGCTTGTATGCGTCGCGTCACGGCGCAGATGATCAACACAAATATCTGCAATCTGACCATCTAACGCTTGCCGAAATGCTCAGTGCGCGTGGATATTGCACCCTGGCATTTTGCGATAATCCGTACGTCGGTCCGGCCACGGGATTGGATCGTGGCTTTCAATGGTTCAATCGATCTTTCAATAGCTCAACGCGACCGGCGTCCAAAAAGATCGCCAAGCTCACGCGCCGATATAGGAACGCGCTCGCCAAAGCGCGCGGCGAACATGACTCCGGCGCAGCGAATATCAATCGCCACGTCTTGGAATCTTTGCAGCGATTGAAGGGACAGTCGTCGCCATTTTTCATGTTCATGCACTATGAAGACACTCATGCGCCGTATCGCTTGCCCGAAAAATTCGCGCGCTTTTTGCCAAAGAATATTGAACTGGACAAGGCGCTTAAAGTCAATCAAGACCCTTGGAAACACTTGATCGATCCAAAGCAGATGAGCGAGGAGGATTTCCAAATACTGCGCGCGTTGTACGACAGCGAAATTTATTACGTGGACTATCGCATTGGGCAAGTGCTGAACACCTTGCAAGCGATGGACATGTATGACAACACACTCATCATCGTCACGGCCGACCACGGCGAAAATATTGGCGATCACGGCATGATGGCGCACAAGTATTGCCTTTATGATACGTTGATGCACGTGCCTTTGATTATTCGCTATCCATCGGGCGTCACAAACCCAGGTCGAGTCCAACATCAAGTGCAGACGCTAGACATCGTGCCGACGATTCTGAGTATGTTGCGAGACACCGACTCGCCAGTGTTCCTATCGCTCCAAGGTTACGATTTGCTTTCTTCGTATCGCCGTGAATTTACCATCGCCGAACAATCGCGACCGGACTTGAGCAAATTCTATACGCGCTTTCCCGGCGTCGATGTATCCCGCTTTGATCGCGCCTTGACGATGATTCGCGACGATCGATACAAGTTCATCTGGGCGTCGGATGGCAGACATGAATTGTATGACCGTAAGTCCGATCCATCCGAAGAGCATAATGTGATCGACGTCTTACCGCACGTTGCAGCGAATCTTGAAAAACAATTGCAAGAATGGCAAAGTGGATTCAAACGCGTCGAGGTGTCTACACCTGCGCCTGAATTTGATCAGGAAGTCGTGGAGCGGCTGCAGGCGCTAGGTTATTTGGAGTAGCATGTCCCAACCGTTACAGCTTTCCTCCAAATCACGAAAGGGGACATGGAGCGATATTGAAAACGTCCTTCGATCGCATAAATTAGCGTTGCTAAAAAATCGATTGCAGCGTGCGGTCTTCGTTGGAAACTATTGGTATTGGGTGAGTATTCCTGAATTGTCAGACGGAATCGACATTGCGTCGATTGTTTGTCCACTGCGTTACGATGTTCTGGTCCGCCGGGACTTTTTCTCTTTTTATGCGGCGCACTGCGATTTATACGAAGCGGACCACTCGGCGTTTGTTGCTTGCACGAAAGAAACGAGCTACTACACCTGGTATCTTGAATCGGAATCAGTGCGCACGAACAAACATCTACGCGGCGACGTGGATGCGCTCGCCGAGAATTTTGTAGAGCGCATTGACCGGGCAGTGGCACTTTACAAAAATGTTCAAAGGGAAGGATTCTCAAACCGATTTCCGATCACGCTCAAAACGGCAAAGCGGATTTTGCTGCCGACAACCGCCCGCGAGAGTGCGCCGACCAGCAAACATATTCGGTCGCGATATTTTCTCGCCGATGGCTGTCATCGGCTCGCGTTGTTGATGGTGCTGGGTTACCAAACGTTGCCGCCTGATTTTTTCCGCGTCAAGTATCTGCAACGATTCAGTCCGTTCGATAGCACCAGTCTGTTGGCGCATCGCTTGATTTCGGACCCAGCCAACTATTTTCGCTTTCTGTCCAGTTATTATACCGCGCCCTTTGTGTTCACCAATCGCAATGATTTTCTGGGCTATATCGAAGCGAACAAACCGGAGTGGATAGACGAAGTCGAATCGGTGATTCATGCGGATGGTTTCGATGCTTAACGTGGAATCGATTGCACAGTTGCGTCGCACGTTTTCGTTCTTTGCGACGCGCGGCATGACGCACACGTTGACGTATGGACTGTGGCGCGCCAAATCCTTGCTGCAACGGACCATCGCGCCATCGTTCCAAGTGGACTTGGCGAAAGAGTTCGCTCATTCGAACTTGTCAGCTCAGATCCGTTCTCGCGCAACGCCGTTTTTTTTCTTTGACGAATCCGATTTGCCCAAACTGATCGAGCAAATTCCGACAGAAGAAAAAGAACGGACTCTCCGCGCGGCAAAGCAGATTTGCCAGAATATTTTCGAATTGCGCGGCGTGCCGCCTGTCCGATTCAAAGATTCGATTGACTGGCTGTATGAGCCGAACGGAAACATCGATTGGCGCTGGGACTTGAATCGCCACGCTTTTTTCGAAACGTTGGGGCGCGCGTATCGCTATAGCGGCGATGAGCAGTATGCAGCGAAATTCAAGGAAATCGTCGACGATTGGTTGCAGCATAATCCGGCCCAGTTCGATCAACCCAATTGGACTAGCGTCTTTGAAGTCGCTTTTCGCATCAACGTGTGGTGTTGGGCGCTGTACTATTTTCGCCCGTCACCGTTATTGGATAAGGAATTTGGTCAACGCTTTGTGGCGGGACTGTTGACGCATGGTCGCTATCTCGCCGCCAACATCGAATTGCACGTTCCCAACAATCACCTATTGCTCGAAGCTAAAGCGCTGGCGCTAATCGGAATATTGTTTCCCGAATTCAAGGATGCGCGCAAGTGGCGCGAACGAGGTTTGAAAATCGTTGAGCGACAGGTCGAGGAACAAGTTTGCCCGGACGGCGTTCACGGCGAACGCACGACGCTTTACCATCGCGTGATCGCAGGCGAGTTGTTAGAATTAATGGTGTTGATGGAAAACAATCGCCTATCGATCCCTGCGACTTGGCTTGAACGTTTTACGCGCATGGTCGATTTCGAAATCGCGCTCATCAAGCCCGATCAGACCTTTCCGCTCTTGGGTGACTCTGCGGTGACGGATACGCATCTGCGTTTTTCGGCATCGAGTAGTGGTCCCGTCTTTTTGAAAGCCGAACCCGCCCAACCGTTGCGGGAAGCGGACTTGTGGTTGCTTGGATTGCAGCGTGTTAAGGGCTGGGAGGAAAAGCGGATGGCACTATGCACATTTGACTCCGCAGCTTTTCCGGACGGGGGATATTTTTTGATGAAAGCGGGACAAGGCATCGCAGCTCACTATCTCGTCTTCGACTGTGGTTCGTTCGGTTTAGATGCGATGCCTAATCATGGCCACGCCGACGCGCTGAGCTTTGAATTATTTGCCATGGGACAAACACTTCTCGTCGACCCAGGCTTTTATAGCACGGCATTAGGATTGGATTGGCGAAATTTTTTTCGGGGGAGTCGCAGCCACAACACGGTCGTCGTCGATGGGGTGGACCAGTCGCATTTGTTGGATGTGCGCCGGGTTTATCGTCCCGCGCGCGCTAAATGTCTTAATTGGATTTCCAACTCTAAATTTGATTTTCTCGACGGGGTGCATGATGGCTACAAGCGGCTTGCCGATCCCGTTCGCCATCGTCGCCAAATCTTGTTCGCCAAACCGCGCTATTGGGTCATCAGCGATGTGCTCACCGGTCAGGGCAAACATCGTTTCGACGTGTACTTTCATACGATGCCAGGCGCTAAGACGCTGATCGATTCAAAAACCAAAACGGTCCGAATCGAAAACCAAACCGGAGCCGGTCTGTTGATTGTGCCGTACGCAAATGAGGAATGGGGAATCGAAACTCAGTCCGGGGCGACGAATCCCATTCAAGGGTGGGTTTCTTTTTTCTCCGGAGAAAAAACACCAGCCGGTGTGCTGGATTTTTATCGAGAAGGAAATACGCCGATGCAATTCTGCACGATTCTTTATCCGTATCGTTTGAACGAGCAACCCGACATTCGGGTTTCACCGCTGCAAGTGGAAGGACGCACGGCGAATGATGTGAACTTGATCGCGTTGTCGATTGAAACGCGGGGGCGCGTGGATCACTTGACGATTGATCGCACGCGCTACGAACCCACGCAAGTTGAATTCACGAGTTTGAAAAAAGGATAAACGACTTGTGCGCGTTGCGATGGTAAGCGAGTATCCTTTGAATGGAACACGAATCTGGGGCGGCGTCGAAGCGGCATCCACATATTTGGTGAAGGAGCTAGCGCAGCTTGACGGCTTGGATTTGCACATCGTTACGTTGGGCAATCCAACCTGGACAACTACTAACGGCAACAAACTCGATGGTGCAACCGTGCATGTGCTGCCCAAGTTTCCGCGCTTGGAGTTTGCGCGCAATTTTCGAACGTATCAAGCGCAATTGGACCGGCTGCTTGCCGAAATCAAACCCGACGTCGTTCATGCGCAAGGCGCAACCGATCACGCGTATGCAGCTCTCCGTTCAGGTTATCCGACAGTGGTTACGGTGCATGGCGTGCAAAGTGAAGATGGCAAGTATCAAGGCACGTTTTTGAAACGCGCGCGCAAAATACTTTATAGCCGACTCATCGAGCGCTACAACTTGACGCACACGCGTCACTTGATTGCGATTGGGCGCTACGTGGTGGAGTACTTTCGTAAAACGCTGAGACGCGATGTTCAAGTTTATTTTATACCCAACGCAATCGATGAACGATATTTTCGTCTCTCGGAACCCAGGGATGGCTGCACGATTTTGTATGCGGGGCGAGTGATTCCACGCAAGCGGTTGCTCGATCTTATTCAGGCATTTGCATTGATCGCGCCACAAATACCGTCGGCGCAATTGCGTGTCGCCGGTGAAGTCGAATCTGAACCGGGCTATGCGCGCCTTGTAACCCAGGCGATTAGCCAAGCTCACTTGGGTGATCGAGTTCAGATGCTCGGCGGTTTGTCGGAGCAAGCGATTCTTCACGAGTTTGCCACCTGTGATGTGCTGGCGTTGCCATCGATCCAAGAAACCACGCCAATGGTGATCGCGCAAGCGATGGCGGCTGGCAAACCTGTGGTGGCTACGCCGGTCGGCGGCGTCACCGAAATGGTCCAAGACGGCGAGAACGGTTTTTTGGTGCCGGTCGGCGAGCCGAAAAAACTTGCCGGTGCTCTGCAAGCGGTGTTAGGCGATTCACACTTGCGAATGCGGATGGGGCACGCAGGGCGACAATACGCCATTGACAATTACTTGGCGGCGAGCGTGGCGCACAAGACCCATGAGGTCTATACAAAAATTGTAGCGGGCAATTGATCGTTGTGAACAAACGTAGGTAGCAAATCTATGCAGATCACATTTCTTGGTCACGCAGGTTTCTGCGTGGAAACATCACGATCACTCATCATCATGGATCCCTGGCTATCTCCGCTGGGTGCGTTCGATTCGGCGTGGTTCCAGTTTCCGTCTAATCATCATCTGGCTGCGTTGGTCCAAGAAAAATTACAAGACCCGACTCGACGGAAATACATTTATATCAGCCATGAACACAAGGATCATTTTGATCCGCCGTTTCTCAATAGCTTGGTATCGCGTGATTTCACTTTTATTCTTCCGCACTTTAGACGCTCGGCGTTGCGTGACTTGCTGGCGGATTACAAATGCGAAGGCATGATTACGTGCCGTGATGGTCAGGTCGTCGATCTTGAAGATGGCTACGCCCAACTCTTTCTCGACGACTCGGAACTGGATCGCGATTCGACCGTGTTGGTGCATGCCGATGGCATGACGTTCCTGAACATGAATGATTGCAAGCTGCACGATCAATTGCCCAAGATCAAAAGCGAACACGGCAAGATCGATGTGCTCGCGGCGCAATTTTCGGGCGCGACCTGGCATCCGACGTGTTACGAATATTCGCCTGAGGTCTATCAAACGATCTCGAAGAAAAAGATGATCAGCAAATTTGAGGCAACCGCCAAGGCGATTGAAGTGGTTAAGCCCAAAATGTATTTGCCATCGGCAGGACCCTGTTGTTTTTTGGATCCCATCCTGGCGCATTTGAATTACGAGCCTATCAATATTTTTCCGCGAACGTACAAGGTGCTCGATTATCTCGAAAAGCGTCTCAAGCGTTCGCATCCGGTTTATGCGCCGGAGTTGATGCCGGGCGACGTGATTGACGTCGATTGCGCAGAAATGGCTTACACCGTGCCCAATCGCGTCACCGAAGCGAACGTTCAACAATATCTGTCGGCGTACCGCGCGCGCTACGAAGGTTTATTCAACGCTCACCACAATCCCGCGCGCAACGGGCACGATGGCATTTTCTCGCGACTGAAAGGCGAATTGGAGAGCAAGTTATCGTCGTTCACGTTGAGCGAGCGGGTTGATCGCAATCTCTACTTTCATTTTCGCGAACCGTACGACACGATGCTGCGCGTCGATTTTCGACGCCGCCAGGTTGACGCGGTTTCCGAGATCTCGGACAGTAACTATTACTCGATTGCCGCGCCATCGTGGGAAATTGAGCGGGTACTGAATCGCCGGCTGACGTGGGAAGATTTTTCGCTCACGTTCCGAATGCGTCTCAGTCGCGCGCCCGATGTGTACCAAACACTGATCCAAGGTTTCTTGCTCATGGAACCAGAGGACCTCAATCACTTTTGCGCTCGACTCTTGAGTTTGGAATCACAAAAAGAGCGGATCATCGTTGAAGCCGGCGGGTCGCGTTATTCATGCAATCGCATTTGTCCGCACCAAGGCGGCGACCTGAGCGAAGGATGGATTGAGGAAGATCGGTATCTCGTGTGTGCCCGTCATCGTTGGCGCTATGATCTACAAAGCGGCGGCAAATCCGACGCCAGTGAAGACTCGATTGATGCCGTTGCATTGGAACCGGTATGAGACCTCAGAATGCCTAACAAGATGTCATGCTGAGAACTCATGCCCTCGCGGGCATGTTTAAGCCAAGAAACTTGTCATTCTGAGCGGAGCAGTTTTTGCGGAGCGAAGAATCTCGCTCTGCAGAGCGAGACCCTTCGCTCCGCTGCTCAGAAACTTGTCTGGAGTCGAAGCTTTAGCTGGTCGAATGGTCTACCTTATTGACCGCGTAAACGCTCGACTCCGATCACCAAGTTTCTTTCCGTAAACATGCCGACGCGGGCATGGGGTTCTCAGGGTGACAATTTAAGGTCTAATCGACATATGCCACCTAATCACATTTTTATCGTTGGTTGTGCACGTAGTGGAACGACGTTGCTTCGCCAAATCTTGAGCATGTCGGATCGTGTGAGCATTGCTCCAGAGACGCACTATATCCGTCGCTTTACCCGGAACAGTCGTTGGCATGCGAATCAATGGGGCGATTTGCACAACACTGCGAACCTCGACCGCATGATCGCTTTCATGTACGGCGGGCGTCGGGTAGCGGGATCGGCGTATTGGAGTTGGCTCCAGCGTAATGTCGATCGGCAAGTTTTTCGACAACGGATATATCAGTCCGATCGAACCGAGCGTGGCATTTTTGAGATGCTGATCGAGCTTTATGCCGAAACAACTAAAGGTCTTGTCGCCGATCATCTTATCATTGGCGAAAAAACGCCGTCGCATTTCCATTACATTCCGACCTTGCTCGATTGGTTTCCGGATGCCAAGATCATTCATACCTTTCGTGACCCACGCGCCATCTTGGTATCGGAATTGAAAAAAATGAGAAAGAAAAAACGCGAAGGTCCCTGGCGCATTTTCAAATCCGCGCCGAGCATTCTGCTGGAACCGTTGGAACTGCCATTCGAACTGCTTCACACGACGCGGTCTTGGCTCGCTGCAGCCAAGTGGCACAAGTATTGTGAACAACATTATCCGCAAAACTATGCGTTCGTTCGATTTGAAGACCTGGTGACTCAACCCGAAAAAGAAATCTGCCGTTTGTGCGACTTTGGCGGGATCGAATTTGAGCCGGCAATGGTGTCCGATGTGCGCGTGGTAGGCTCGGGTTTTCAAAATCAACATCGCGGCGGCTCTGGTTTCGATGTGGGCGCGCTCACGCGCTGGCAAGCCAGTTTGAATCCGGCGCTGGTTCTTTGGTTCAGTCTCTTTTTGGGTGAGCAGTTGAGATATTTCGGGTACGCATGAACAGCATGTCACAGCCATCTCACATTTTCATTGTTGGTTTGGCGCGGACCGGCACAACGCTAACGCGCACGATTCTAGATTCCTCCGACCGGATCGGTCTCGGCGGCGAGGCGATGTTCTTTGGCGATAAGCGTTGGCTGGGACTCAAACCTCGCGAAGGTTATCGGCACAAGTTTGCGCATGTGGGCGATCTCAAGACAGATGCGGGTGTGCGTCGCATTGTCGATTACATCTATTCGATTCGTCAGGACAATTATTGGAGCAAGATTGCGAAAAAGGTAGACCGCGCCGAGTTTATGCTCAAGTTGCTGGCGACCGATCGAAGCGAACGAGCGTTGCTTGATCTGGCGATGTCTTTTTACGCCGGCAATAAACCAATTCGCGGTGAAAAAACACCTGCTAATCTTTATGCCGTGCGACAACTACTCGAATGGTTTCCCCAGGCGCGCATCATCCATGCCTTTCGCGATCCGCGTGCTGTGTACATTTCCAACAAGCGCAAGTACGAACATCGCGCGTTGCCGCGCACCAGCACGCTCGCGCGCAAGACCAAATTGCTCTTTGAGTTCTATGCCACGCTCGATGTGGCGTTGGCGTGGCGTCATGCTATTCAACTCCATCGCGAATATCAACGCGATTATCCTGGGCAGTACACGCTTTCCAAATTCGAAGATTTGGTGACGCAGCCTGAGGGAACCTTGCAAAAACTTTGCAAATTTCTGGACATCCCGTTTCAGCAATGCATGCTCGATCAACTCGTTGTGAATTCCAGCTTTTTACCCAAGCGGCAGCAAGCCGGTTTTGATAAAGCCGCGGTGGACCGCTGGCGGCAGTATTTGCATCCCATGCTGAATCGCTGGTTCATCTTTTGGTGTAAACGCCAACTCGTCGAGTTTGGGTACGTCCTTTGAACAGAGACCCTAAAGGTTTCTTTCTCGACCAAAATCTCGGTTAGCAACGGGTCTTTCATTTTCAATACATTGGTCAAGCCAAGAAACCTTTAGGGTCTGATTTCCAGGTAAAGGAAACATGACCATGAATCAAGGCCCGATTTATCTCGCTGGGGCAGATCGCTCTGGCACCACACTCATGTATGCATTGCTTGCAACTCATCCGAATATCGCACTGCCGCATTTGGGTTCCAACATGTGGACGTTTTTCTATGGACAATATGGCGACCTTCGCCAATCGGAAAATTTCGAACGATGTCTGGCGGCGATGCTGCGTTACAAGAATGTTTTGATTCTCAATCCCGATGTCGAGCGGATTCGTAGCGAATTTCGGCAAGGCGATCCGACCTACGCCCGATTGTTTGCGCTGTTTCATAATCATTTTTTGGAACGCACGGGCAAGCGACGCTGGGGCGACAAGACCAGCTACGTCGAGCGCTACGCCGATCCGATTTTTGCGGCCTACTCAGAAGCGGTCATGGTGCATATGATTCGCGACCCACGGGATCGCTTTGCGTCCGCGATCAAGCGCTGGCCCAATCAAAAGGGGCAGGTGGGGGGAGCGACGGTGCGCTGGTTGTATTCCGTCCGACTGGCGCAGCGAAACCTCCGCAAATATCCAGACCGTTACAAGATCGTTCGTTACGAAACGTTGGTGTCGCAACCCGAAGCAACGCTGGGCGATATTTGCACCTTCCTCGGAGAGAAATTCGATCCGGTCATGCTCACGATGTCGGGCGCGGAAGGTTATGTGGGCAAAGGCGGCAATAGCTCCTTTGAGAAATTTCAACCGGCGCAAATCACAACGACGGCAGTCGGGCGCTATCGCAAGGCATTGTCTCGCCGTCAAATCCAATTCATCCAAGCATTTGCCAGTCGGGATATGCGCCAATTCGACTATGCATTAGAGAATTTTGATCTATCGCTGCAGGAGCGTGCCACATTTTTCTTGATGGATTTGCCCACCAATACGGTTCGCATGACGTTGTGGCGAGCACTGGAGGCAATTCAACTCAATCTACCATCCTGGCTCGGACGCACACCGATGCGTCACCGGTTGGTAACCAGTTCCAACTCCTAGTCCCTAACAAAATGAAGACGATTATCACCCTGAGCACGTTCGCTGCGCTCAGTGTAGACTCCGCGAAGGGTCTCATTCTCCGCAGGGAGAGATGCTGAGCGGAGCGAAGCCTGACATATTGCTTAGGACAAGTACTATGGAGCGATCTAGCTCGGTGTCTCATAAAATTCTAAAGTATTGGCTCGCCCAATATCATCGTTATACAAAATATTGGGAGCGCCTGACCGTGCCGTGGCAATTCGCATATTGGCGTCGCCGCGAGCGTGAATTGTTGAGTACAAGCGAAAAAGGTTATCGGCTCAAGTTGGAGGAACTGAATCTCAACGCCGAATCCTTGGCGCGTCTGAAAAGCCAGCAACGTGACGGGCAAGAGATCGTCATTGCCGAAGTAGACAAGAACGGCTCGATGTTTTCTTACTACGGCACGATCCCGAACGTGCCCAATGGCGATGCTGGGAAATTCACCGAGCGCACGCGATTTGCGGTTCAATTGGTTGCCCGAAACGGTTACATGGGTATTCGGAAGAGTTTTACAGGACGTCGCCTAAATTTTATCAACGAACTGAAAATACTCTACCACTTGAATGCGCAGGGGTGTCATATTCCCGCCATTCTAGGTGTTGACTTTGACAAGTTAACCTTGACGATTTCGTACATCGCCGGTCATGTGCTGCGTGATGATTTGGCGGCGCTAGGTGCGCAATTCCATGCCAAGTATCCCCGCAAACGAGCGGACCTCACGCCCGACGAACGCCGCAGCATCCGGGCGATGCGCTCGGAACAAGGACGGCAATTTCTTCGCCAGGTCATCGACGAGTCGTTTATCGAGCACGTGTATCAAGAAATCTGCAAAATCCATGCAGTGGGTGTGGTGAACATTGATATCACGTATGGGAATATCCTCATCGAACGCTATTCCAAGCAGCCCTATCTTATCGATTTTGAGCACGCCACCTTGTATTCCAATCTGAATGCTCAAGCACAGCAAATTCTTACTCGCCGCGATATTTCCAAATTCGACTCGCTCTTTGGCACGCATAAGGTGATCGAGAAACCTAGGTTACTCGAGACGGCGTATCAAAAAAGCTCGCTTCTTTCTTTCGCCTGGGCTGGTTTTCTTTCGATCCTGATGCAATTACCGCTGACGGAGTTGATGGATACATTCGTATGATCGCGATCCAAACGAGGACATTAGTAACAGCGGTTGGATTATTTGATAAACTGAACGATCAAGGCATCCGCTACTGTGCTTGGAAGAGCACGCACGAATTGGACAAAGGGCTGCGCGGAGGAACGGACGTTGACCTGCTCCTGGATCGCGCCGAAGCAGGAAAATTTCGTCAAATCCTTCAGGGCTGCGATTTCAAGCCCTTTGTGTCTGCGCCGCAACGCCAATATCCCGCGGTTGAGGATTACTTGGGGTTTGATCGGCAATCGGGTGCGATCATTCATTTGCACGTGCATTACCGGCTCATTATCGGTGACCAATATACCAAGAATTATGTGCTACCCTTGGAGCAAAGTTTTCTCGATCATACGCGGATGAAATCGGGCGTGCGGGTGCCAGCCGCCGAATTGGAAACGATCATTTTGTCCTTGCGCGTGCTGCTCAAATATAGTGACCGCAATGTGATCCGCGATTTATTTCGGCTGCCGGGACGCAGTGGAATTGCTCAATCGTTCTTTAAAGAATTCGACGAGTTGCTCGCGCTGACGAATTTGGATCAAATCAAAACGGCGATTGAGCGTGACATTGATTTTGTCCCGACCGATCTGGTGTTAAATTTTCTAAAGACCTTGAAGGAATCTCCGCGCGATGCCTGGGTCCTTTTTCATCTGCGTCGCCGGGTGCGTGAGTTGTTGTTGCCCTATGAACGCATGGCATGGGTACAAACAGAACTGGAATATCATCGCACCGCGCTCATCCAGAAATTGCCTAGTAAACGTCTGCGCGACTATCTCTTGGCAGACCGCCACAAGAAACCGTCGGCGGGTGGACTGGGGATTGCCTTCATTGGCGCGGATGGCGCAGGTAAATCGACTTGCGTCAAAGAAATTATAAAGTGGCTCAATTGGCGAGTGAATGTGCATAAGTTTTACATGGGTACTACGCATCCATCCACTGTAACCAAGATGGTGCGCGCGATTTTGGGCTTGGGACAAAAGGTCCATGCTGGAACTAAGCGTATCCTGGGAATAAAAAATCCCATCACGCGCGCGGCGAATGGGTTTGAGAATCTATTGACAGACTTTAGTTTCGTGGCAGAAGCCCACGATCGTTATGATCGATATGAAAAAGGACAGCGCAAGATTGCTCAAGGCGCGGTGGTCATTTATGACCGTTATCCATTGAAGGCGGCGATGATTGATGGTCGCCCGATGGATGGTCCCCGCATCAGGGCGAAGGGCAATCCCAGTAACAAACTCTCGGCAAATCTCGCGCAGCGCGAGGAAAACTTGTATCGCAAGATTCGCCCGCCGGATCGAATGGTGGTCTTGCGCGTCAGCCCTGAGGTCTCTCAGGCGCGCAAACCGGAACATCGCCGTGAGCGAATCGAAGCCAAAGCGCGCGCGCTGGATGGGTTGGATTCCTCTGATACGAAGGTGCTCATGGTCGATGCGGAACAACCACTCGAACAAGTGTTGCTGCAAGTTAAAACCGCGATTTGGAGTTGGTTGTAAAGACGATGGCGGGCTGGGCAGTCTTGTCTGAAAAGAATACTGCGCGCGTTTTGGAATCCGAATTTGATGGATTTCTTCGACGCGTTGCCAATGCCAAGCGACTCGACCTACCGACTCGGACCGTTCACGGCTGCGGATGCGTTGGCGCAAAATTGGATTCGTCCGTATCGCTCCATCGTGGCGTGACAGTGGACGCGGCGACGGGTTCGTGGCTGATCGCCGCCGGAACCGTTGTGGATACGCTCGACCCAGCTTTGGATGGAAATCTTTCCAAGCTGTTGCGTGACTTTGGCGAGCATGGTTCCAGCGTTTTACAACGTCTCGACGGAGTGTTTGGGCTGGCGATTTATGACGGCATTCGCCGCGCGCTATCCATCGTCGTCGATCCCTTTGGTTTTTTTTCTGTTTTTTACGGCGAACGCGGCGACCGCAGGTTTATCGGAACATCGGCGCTCGCGGTGGCGCAGCAGATTCAAGCGACGCCAAGTGAGCTTGGCGTTGAATGTTTTTTACGCACGGGCAAAGTGTTTGGCGAACTGACGCTGTGGCAAGAGGTCAAGCGTTTGCGCCCCGCAACCGTGTTGGAGTTGAGCGAACGTGGGATCAAAGAATCGACGTATTGGCAGCCAGCGATTGATCGCTCCTTGTCCCAGCTATCCTTAGCCGATTCGGTTGATGCCGCCGCTGAGGTTTTGCCGGGACTGCTCAAGCGAAACTTGGCGCGCGAAGGCAAAGTCTGGAGCGATTTGACCGGCGGCTTTGATACGCGATTTTTGGTGCTGTTGCTCGAGCGAGCGGGGTTGCCATTCAAAGCGAATTTCGTCGGACCGGAGAATCATCCGGACGTACAAGTCGCTAGAAAAATAATTCAGCAAACGAACTGGGAATATCAACACTTTCAACTACCCGACACCTGGACGCACGAATCGGCTAACTATCTGAACGAAGCGGTGTATCGCGGCGATGGTCATCTGAATATATTTTTGCTCTTGCGTCCGCTCTGGGTGCATCATCGCGAGCGCGAGCAGTTTCCCATGTTGCTCAGCGGCCTGGGCGGCGAAATGTGGCGTGGACTCAATTGGTGGTCGGAGCGCGCAGGCATTGGGCGGACTAACATGGCGCATTATGAACGTCAGTTGTGGAGTCTCATGCATCCGATTCCAGATGGCATACTCACTTCGGATGCTAGGTCCGTTCAAAATGAACTCATTCGCCAATTTCAAAATGTAGGCGAGCGGTTGCCAGACGCTGCCAACAATTTAAAACTCGATTGGGTTTACACCTATCGCGAGACGGCTCATGCAGGCGCGTTTAGTTCCTGTGCGGCGGGCTTGTTGCGAATCGTACCGCCCATGTTTTCGAAAGAGATAGTTTCGTTCGTCATGTCGCTGGATTATCGCTGGCGCGTAAACAATTCAATCGTCAAGCACATGCTGAGCAAGCACCGCCCAGTCTTGGCAAACATCGAAATCGAAGGCAGAGGACCCGCCGCGCCATTGCGGATCGATAATTGGTATCGCTTTGTGCCAAGCTGGGTTGCGCTATCGAAAAAGACGGCAGACAAATTTAGCCAGGTCGTCTTGGGCAAATCTATTTGGCAGCGAGAGCGCCCAGAAGGTTTTTCGCGATTCGAATGGCGGCAGGAGATTCTACGTCATGCGGCGACGCAAAATCTTCTCGGTCTCCGTTGGATGCGTTCGCAGCGTTTTTATCAGCCTGAAGCATTTTGCCCTTTTCTGACGCAAGCCAAAACAGAACGATTCAAGGACGATGAGTTTCTGGGCAGAATTCTCACCGTCGAGATGGCGCTGCGCGAGTCTGAGGCGGTCGCCAAGAGTAACTAGATGGGAGCAGTGCGATGTTTCTTGTTCACCTAAAATCAAAACTTGGGTTGGTGTTGATCGCCGTCGTTATCTTAATCGCTCTGATGTCCAATGAACCCACCTTCGCCCAGTCACCATCGACGTATTTTTTTGAGATCCGTTCGATCTGGGCAAGCGATTGGGGTATAACCAATCCGGTGGGGGTTAGTTTTTCTCCGACCACCAAGAATTTCACGATCATCGAAGCGCCAAAGAGCGGTCAGGTGAGCGCCCGATCAGCCATCATTCCCTTTTTCGAAGATCGCGCCACTACGCCTAGAACGATAACGGTCGCTGATCCACTTAACCTTGCTTTCAATTCGCGAGATAAAAAGTTTTGGATGTTTGATCGCAATAGCAAGAATCTCATCGGAAGGCAATCCAAGACTGACGGTGAACCAGGCAACGAGGATTCGCGTTTTAACGGACAAGCGTTAGGCGCACAAAATCTGCAAGGCATCTCATTCGACGAAAAGACGGGTCGCCTTTTTATGCTCGATGCCGCAGCGCGGCAGATTATTCGAGTTGCTCCGGATGCCAACGGTCGTCCAAATCCGGGGTCTAACAACGCCGTCACTAAATTGAATCTTAGTCAGCTTGGCACAACACAGTTGCGCGGAATTGCTTACAACCCCAACAACAACCATATCTATGTCATGGACACAAACGGTCCCAAGTTGCTAGAACTTGCCGAGACGGGCGCACTTGTATCGACGCGCAACTTGCAAGAGTTGCGGATTACGTCGCCACAGAGCATGGTCTTTGCGCCCAGTGTAGACAATACCGACGATCCGACCATTCAAAATCTTTACATCGCTGATGCAGGACAGGGGAATGGGGGAGGTAGAGTTGTTGAGCTTGCACTCAATCAGCCGCAAGTTGTGTCGCCGCTTGCCACTGCGCCCACGCCTAGATTAATCCAGACCATTCGTACATCGCAGTGGTCACCGCCATCTCCCGATCCTGCGGGTATCATTTACTGGCAGGCGTCCGGGCATTTGTTGTTGGTTGACAGTGAAGTGGACGAGATGCCCAAGCTTTTTGTCGGAAAGAATCTGTTCGAGTTCAATCTAAACGGATCACTCGAGGCTCCTTTGAGCACAACTCGTTTCACAAATGAACCCACCGGGATTGCGATCAACCCAGCCAACAACCACTTTTACGTTTCGCAAGATGGGGGGAACAAGATTTTTGAAATCGCTCCGGGACGCGACGGCATATATTGGACAGCGGATGATTCTGTAACCCAGTATAGCGTCAGCGGATTCGGTATTCTAGATGTCGAAGACCTTGCCTTTGGCGCGGGCAAAATGATCATCGCCGATGGCAAGAATGGTGAGGCATGGGTCATCAGTCCGGGCTCGAATAAGCGCTTCGATGGTCCGCCGCCCGGTGGAGATGATACGGCCACCCATTTCGATGTCACTTCGTTGGGAATCCGCGACCCAGAGGGAATTGCTTATGATCCTTCGACCGGCAATATGTGGCTGTGCAGCAAAAAATCACCGCTCATCGAAGTGACCTTCTCAGGAACGCTGGTCCATTCCATTGATATTTCATTCCTAAACGCGATTGATCCGGATGGTATCACCCTGGCTCCAGGCAGCGACGACCCAACCGTTTTGCACGTTTACGTCGCCGATCGAGGTATAGACAACAATCAGAATCCAAATGAGAACGATGGAAAGGTCTTTGAACTCGCCATATTCGACAACCCAGCGTCAGATCCGACGCCGACCAACACATCAACGCCCACACCGACTAATACGGCGACACCCACCGTAACGAATACACCGTCCGATACGCCGACGCCGGGTCCTACCAACACATCAACGCCCACACCAACAAATACGGCGACACCCACCGTGACGAACACACCAACTGCAACGCCGACAGGCGCGCCGCTTGGGAATTTGTTAGCGAACCCAGGTTTTGAGCTGGATGCGGACGGAAATGGCAAGCCGGATAGTTGGACAGGCAGTTCTAGTTTTTCGCGGAGTAATGAAGTTGTGCATGGCGGTAGTTTCGCCGGCAAACATTTTTCGACGGTGGAGGATGGCTACAACGCCAACCAAACGATCAGCGGCTTGACGCCCGGCACAACCTATAACTTTAGCGGCTGGGTCAATATTCCGCCGACGACGGATGTCTTTACCATGACACTCGACGTGCGCTGGCGCGACGCGGCTGGAAACAACCTTGGCACAAGCGTTATCAAGACCTATACCTCCCAGACGACGGATTGGAATCAAGCCACCGGTAGCTTTGTCGCTCCGGCGAATACCGCGAGCGCGCAGGTGCGCATGGTCATCAATAGTTTGAACGCGACCATCTATGTCGATGATTTCAGCTTTGGACGCTAGTCCTTTTTCGAATGCAGTAGGAGGACGGTGCATAGCTCGGTGTGATTGGCAGTAACTAGAACCACAATGCAGGTGGACGATTTCAGCTTTGCAGCGTCGTAAAGCGATAAGTTGGGTGCGTCATTAAAGAGCAGAGCCAGACACTTGTCAACGAAGGAGATTGAAATGATTAAATACGTGCGCTATACCTTGTTTTTCATCTGTTTTGTGCAGTTCCTTCTTGCCATGGCCTTCTTTCTGCAACTGCCGTTTGCAGTCAACTTGTGGCCGTTTCAGGGAACTACACCTTTGACCTTTATCTTCATTTCGTCGATCTTTGCCGCCGCCGCGGCATCCACGCTGTGGGCTACGGCCTCTGAAAATTACGGCGCCCTGGCAGGGATCGGTCTCGATTACATCGCTATTCTGACGCCCGTGTCGATCCTTTCGTTTCAACTCGGTGCGAGCAGCGGCAACGCGCAGTTGACCGCTTATGGCATCGCGTGCGTGCTCGGATCCCTTTTCGGACTAGGTCTTTTGTTGTGGAGCATCCGTATTCCGATGGATAGCACGCCCTCCATGCCTGGTTTCGTGCGATGGTCATTCGTTATCTTCATCATTGCCCTATTGATCGTCAGCACGCAACTGATCTTGCAAGTGCCCAATGTGATCCCCTGGAAAATAACGCCGGAACTCTCAGTAGTTATCGGCTGGATGTTCCTCGGTGCAGCGTTGTATTTTGTGTATGCCCTGCTGCGACCAAGTTGGGTTAATGCGGCTGGTCAACTTGCCGGCTTTCTGGCATACGATGTGGTCCTGATAGTGCCCTTCCTTACACGGCTACCCACCACAGCACCCGAGCAACAGATGGGCCTGATTATCTATACAGCCGTCGTCAGCTACAGCGGGTTGCTGGCGATCTACTATCTATTCATTCACAAGTCAACGCGCGTGTGGGCTGGAATGCCCTCAAAACGCTCAATAGTGAAGGAGCAAGGTTAATCCAAGCCGTCCAATTCTTTTAAAGTAAAGCCCATTCGCACACCCCAGCGTAAGAAACGTTTTCTTTTCATGGATTCAATAGAGACCTAGGGTCTGGAGATTGAAAACAAGACGATGAAAATCGGTTATATCATCGGAACATACCCGCTCGTCACGACGACGTTTATTGATCGTGAGATGCAGGGATTACGCCAGCGCGGATTCGACCTCGCAATTCTATCCATTCGTCGTCCACCGCGTCAAGTGGAACAAATCGAAGAGTACCGCCAAACGATGAAAAACATGCTGTATGTTTTTCCAATCGCTTGGATACGTTTCCTTCTGGCACAGTTGTACTTTGGAATAACGCATTTCGCCGCGTATTGGAGTTTGCTGGGATACCTTTTTACGCGACCGCATTCCAATCTGCGCCAACGTATCAAGACGCTCGCCCATTTTTTCGAGGGTGTTTACGCGGCGTACCTGTTGCGCGATGCGAACTGCGATCATTTACACGCTCACTTTGTGGATCGAGCAGCCGTGGTCGCGTTGTGCGTGAGTCGCTTGCTGCATAAACCGTACAGTCTCACCGCTCATGCCAACGATCTTTATGCGGGTCCGGTGCTGCTTTTCGAAAAGATGAAACATGCTCAGTTCGTCGTTACGGTTTCGAATTTCAACAAGAAATATATCTTGGAAAAATGCCCCGGTTTGGACGCGGAAAAAATCTTGGTGCTCCATCCTTGGGTCGATGGAAGCGAGTTTGCGCCTCCCATCAATCGCGCACCCAATCGACGATTTTCGATTCTTTCGGTTGGACGCTTGGTGGAGAAAAAAGGGCATCGCTTTTTGATCGAGGCGTGCCGGCAACTGCGGACGCAGGGTTTGCATCTCGATTGTCGCATCGTCGGCGGCGGTCCACTAGAAGAGGAACTGCGCGCGCTGATCAATCGCTATGGCATGGCGGATTTAATTACGTTGGAAGGCGCGCAATCCAAAGCCCATGTTTTGCAGCGGCTCGCCGAAGCGGATGCGTTTGTGCTCGCCAGCACCATCGCGCGCGACGGCGACCGCGATGGAATGCCGGTGGCGCTGGCGGAAGCGATGGCAATGCAAGTTCCGGTGATCTCCACCGCACTCGTCGGCATCGGCGAATTGGTTCAGCCGGGCGCAGGCATCCTCGTTCCGCCGGAGAATCCAGGCGCGCTGGCTCAAGCGATCAAACAGATTTATTCGATGAATCGAGCGGCGCAAGTCGAAATGGGGCAGCGCGCGCGTGCGATTGTTCAACACAATTTCGAAGTGAATCAGGGAATCGATCAATTAGCTGAAATGTTTCGCCACTCAGATACGCGCAAAAATGATTCTGTTGGGACGCCTCAAACGTCAAACGCTCTCGATCTCAAATCGACGTTCATCGTTTGGGGTGCGCCGAGCGTTGGTCCTCGCAGTCAGGTTCTCGCGCGTGAGCTAGGCATCGACGCGTTGCACTTTATTCGCGCAGGTGATCGCCGGGGCATGTGGTCCGCGCCATTTCGATATGCTTCTCAAGCCATTGAAACGATCGTCGATCTCGCGCGCGAACAACCGCAAGTCGTTTTTATTCAGAGTCCGCCGAGTCTTGCGGTCCTGTGCGCGTACATCTATTCTCGCCTCACCGGCGCGAAATATTTGATCGATGCGCACAGTGCGGCATTGTTGCAGCGCGTCTGGATGTGGCCCCATTGGTTGCATCGGCTGTTGCTGCGGCACGCGATCACGACCATGGTGACGAATGAACATTTCGCGGAGCAGATAGAAGCCGAAGGTGGTCATGCGTTTGTGCTGCGCGATATTCCAACGCAGTTTACGGGACAACAGACGAGTTATCCATTAGGCGGCTCGTTCAAGGTCGCGATTGTGAACACGTTCTCGCCGGACGAACCGTTGCCGGCGATGCTTGCCGCCGCGCGCGAATTACCGCAAATCGACTTTTATATCACGGGGAAGAAGAAACCGGCGCACGCCGAAATAATTTCCAATGCTCCGCCCAACGCGCACTTTACCGATTTCTTGCCCGACGAGGCGTACTATGCCATGCTCGCCGCCGTCGATGCGGTGATGTGTCTTACGACGCGTCAGCATACGATGCAGCGCGGCGCGTGCGAAGCGCTGTCGCTTGGCAAGCCAATCGTCACTTCGGATACGCCGTTGCTGCAAAATTATTTCTATCGCGGCGCGGTCCATGTGGGGAATACGAGCGAGAGTATTCGTGATGGCATTTTGGAAATGCAAGCTCACTTGAATCGCTATCAATCCGAAATTCTAGAACTACAAATCGAGCGCCAATTCGAATGGCAAGAAAGAAAACAGGCGCTGGCTGGGTTGATTCGACAAGCAGTGGCTACATCGGGACACTGAATTTTATTTTGGGGATTGGATCGTTATGCTGAGCGAAGCGAAAGCTGCGCATAACGTTATTCAGAGGCGCGGAACTCTTCGCTTTACTCGGGATCACGTCAACAAATTTTTATAACGGCAATGACCGCCGTAATCGAAAAACTATTGTTAGGCGGTGAAAAAATGAATCCAATTGCAATTGCGGCAAAGGGGAAAGGGTTACCTGGAATGTTAAGACGCGCAGAAACCATTCGACAACGTTATGGTCTTACGCCCAAACAGATGGACCGCACCCTCGGTCATTTTGTTACGCTGTTGGGAAAATACAAATGTGGTGCGACGTTTCCAATTACGACAGCCATTCTGGGACGCAGTCGCGGCGTCGTCGAAAAATATCAGGCGCAACGAATCGAGTTTGCGGCGCACGGCTACTATCATACCGACCAGACGTTGCTGTCGTTCGATCAACAGCTTGAACAGTCGCTAGCGGCGCGCCAACTTTTCGCCGACCGCGGCGTTCGCTGCGATGGATTTCGCTCGCCGTATTTGCGTTTCAATCCAATGACGCTGGCGGCGATCAAACAAGCAGGTTTCGTTTACGATAGCAGCCAAGCTCTTGCTTGGGACATTCCTAAAGAAATGGAAACGCCCGAGTATCGGCGCGCACTCGATTTTTACGGTGCGGTATCGGCCGCGGTGTATCCGGCGTTGCCGCGTTGGGATAACGATTTGATTCGCATTCCGTACTGTTTGCCGGACGACGAGGCGTTTGTCGATCGGTTTCATACGAATCCTGCGCGCATGACCGAACTCTGGTCGAGTATTCTCAAGAGCACCCACGTGCGCGGCGAATTGTTCACAGTGGCGATTCATCCCGAACGCATCTTGTTCTGTCAACAAGCTTTGTCGCGCGTACTCGACGATGCCCGCAAATTGCAGCCGCGTGTTTGGATGACACAGTTGTATCAGATCGCCGATTGGTGGAAAGCACGTACGCAAGCCCAGGTGCGTGTGACGGACGATGCAAGCGGTGAGACGACGGTATTGGTCAATGGTCTTGAAGGCGTACGGCTTTTCGCGCGCCATGTTCAAGTGACCAGTGAAACTCGGAACTGGGATCATTCGTTTGTCCAAGCCGAGAGTCCCTTTATCAAATTCCGCGCAGCCCGCCGACCATTCATCGGCGTATCGCCGTCATCGCCTGCGTATCTCAGCAGCTTTTTGCGGCAGCAAGGTTACATCGTGCAAGTATCGTCGGAAGCGATGAATTACAGTTTCTATTTGGATCGTTCCCACTTTGTCTACGAAGATGAGCGTCCACTGCTCGACGAAATCGAACAGGGTGATTTTCCATTGGTCCGAATCGGGCGCTGGCCCAACGGCGCTCGCAGCGCATTGTGCGTAACGGGCGATATCGATGCGTTGACCATTTGGGATTATGCGCTCCGCATATTTTAAGTAGGACAAACGCTTTGCGAATTTGTCCAACAACTTTCTAAAGGATGAGACATGTCAAACATTAGCATTTTCGGGTTAGGATATGTAGGTACAGTATCAGCAGCTTATCTCGCCGATAAAGGCAACCGCGTTATCGGTGTGGATGTGAATCGAGCCAAGGTTGAAATGTTTCAAGAGGGACACAGCCCCGTGATCGAAGAAGGCGTGGAAGAATTGATGCGCAAGGGCGTCTATGAGGGACGAATCAGCGCAACCGTCGATACCGCAGCGGCAGTGTTGGACAGCGATATTTCGCTGATCTGCGTTGGCACGCCCAGCCAAGCGAACGGCAGCTTAGACCTCAATTATGTCGAAAGAGTATGTGAAGGCATTGGCGCAGCGCTCGCGACCAAGCAAGATTATCACACGGTGGTTTTGCGCAGCACCGTGCTTCCTGGGACGACGGAAGGATTATTGCTCCCTATTCTCGAACAGGCGTCAGGCAAAAAAGCGTACCGCGATTTTGGTGTTTGTTTTAATCCGGAGTTTTTGCGCGAAGGTACGGCGATCAAAGATTTTGCCGATCCGCCGTTCACCATCATTGGCAGCGATGATAAACGAGCGACCGAAGCCGTCACCAATCTGTACTCGATGCTGGATGCGCCAGTGATGGTCGTTCCCATCAAGGTCGCCGAAATGGTCAAGTACGTGAACAATGCATTTCACGCGCTTAAAGTGACGTTCGCCAATGAAATCGGAAACATCTGTAAACAACAAGGCATCGACAGTCATCTCGTAATGAATATTTTTGCCCAGGATAAAAAGCTGAACCTGTCACCCTATTACTTGAAACCCGGATTTGCCTTTGGTGGTTCATGCTTGCCCAAAGATTTGCGTGCCTTGTTGTATCATTCGCATCGCCACGACGTAAATCCACGCGTGTTGGATGCGGTGCTGGAAAGCAACCGACGCCAAGTTGAGATTGCGTGCGACATGGTCAAAGCGACTGGCTCCAAGCGCATTGGCGTTTTGGGCTTTAGCTTCAAGGCAGGCACCGACGATTTGCGCGAAAGCCCGGTGGTTGAGCTTATCGAGTACTTGCTTGGCAAAGGTTATCAAGTGAGCGTGTATGACAAGAATGTCTCGTTGGCAAATCTGCATGGTGCGAACCGGGCGTACATCGAAAAAGAAATTCCGCACATTGCTCAATTGATGAAAGAATCGATTGATCAAGTGCTGGAGACAAGTGAAGTTATCGTCATCGGCAACAATGCGAAAGAATTCAAAGACATTCTCTCCAAGCTGCGCGACAATCAAATCGTCATCGATCTGGTGCGGGGTGTGGAGGGTTCGCTCGCATCGAATGGACGCTATCAAGGGATTTGCTGGTAGTCCTATGCAATATCAAGCGCGAAAGCACAGAATGAAAAAATCATTGATCGGTGTATTCCTATGGATGATGGTGTTGAGTGCATGTGTGGTAGAAGCGACCCCAACGCCAACTGTTGCCGCCAATCCACCTACGCCTACATTTACCGCAACCGCGACGGTCGCTCCAACGCTCACACCGACATTGCAACTTCATCCATCGGTCACAGTGGTCAATCCCGTTACGGGGGGAGCGACGCCGACGCCAACCAGTACACTTGCTCGTTTCAAACCAATCGAAAGGAATCCGTCTGAACTGCGCGCGGCATGGGTCCATGATAATTCGATTGCAACGGCTGCCAAGACCGATGAGATCGTGCGGCGAGCGGAACTGGGGCATATCAACGTGATCGTCGCCAATGTTTTTACCCAGGGCATGGCTTTATACGATAGCCAATTGATCGCCAAACATTCGCAGGTGGCAAGCGATTTCAATCCTTTGCAGTACTTGGTCGAACGCGCCCATCAGAAGGGAATTCAAGTTCAAGCTTGGTTTGTGAATGGACCGGTTGAGTTCAAAGACGAGTCGAAAATCATACAACAACATCCCGATTGGGCGATTGTTGGACCGGATGGCAAGAAAATGAATTGGCTCAATTTTCAGCGCGCCGATGTTCGCCAGTTTATTGGCGACTTGGTATGGGAGGTCGTAGACCGCTACGGGGTCGACGGAATTTTCTTCGACTTTACGCGTTACCCCGGTCCAGAGTGGGGCTTTGATCCGTACAGCATTTCGGCGTTCAACAGCAGTCACAACTTTAATTTGGAAGAACTGCGTTATCCCGCTTTGCCCGCGTATGGTTATTTCGAAGGCAATCCAATATCTCAACCTACTACTGCTCAGGTGTTGGCCAAGTTTAGCAATGGGACGCCGGCACTGACGTTCAACTCGTACGGAAAGGGCCAAGTCGTTATTATTAATTGGCGAGCTTCGGAACGTCGGATTGCCGCCGACTCGGAGATCATGAAGCAGAGCATCAAGCAGCTTTTGAAGGAGGGGGGGCAAGTTTACACCTATCGCCCCGATGGTGAACTGGACGATAATGCCAAGCAAGGGTTGGAAGGACTGACAAGCTGGCTCAAAGACCTGGGACTGCCTGATCAGCACGTCGGTCCGGAACAACTCAAAACGCTTGCGCCAAACTCGGTCTTGCTCGTGACATTTGGTTTTGACATACCTGCTGCGGATGCGGCACTCTTGCAGAATTTTGTCAATCAAGGTGGCGGGCTGATTTTCAACGACGGTCCCGTTCGCTCGATTGTGTACGATTCGATTCGGGCGTTGACAGGGATGCAAGGTCGCGGGAAACATATGGAAGATTGGACGACCGTTGTGCCCGTCGCGCCGAATGCATTGATGCCGAATAGTAATCGCCCTGTCGATCTAGCTACCGCCCAATCCCGCGACGCGCAGTGGAAGGAATTTCGCAAGCAGGGTGTCAATGCGCTCATTCAAGGCGTCTACAAACGCGTTAAAGCACAATATCCGCAAGTGGATGTTTCGGTTACGGTCACGTCGAACCAGACTTCGTCGAGTCAACTGACGATGCAAGATTGGCGCGCGTGGTTGGAAGGACACTATGTCGATTACATCGTGCCGCGCGGATATGTTGAAGACGTCGACGAGTTGGACGCCATCCTAGTGAATTGGCAACCTGTCATGCAAAAATACAAAAACGTGACGTTGGGCGTCAGTACTTTTAGCGGCAAGCATAACCTGCGAGAGTTGAAAAATCCATCGCAGATATTGGAAGAGATCAACCGTGCTCGCCAAGCAGGCTCGTACGGGATCATGCTCTGGAATTTGGACTTTGTGAATGACGAGCAACTCAAGGCACTAGCAAGCGGTCCTTTCAAATAAGTAAATTTCTACTAACCAATGGTGCTAGTAGTGTAGCCAAAGTCTTGCATAGCAAGCCAAGCATATTTCATGCGTAGTTGACTATGCAGCATTACTTTGTGGCGGCACTAGTTCGCACGGTATTCCAACCGTAGCATAGCACCTCGCCCGAAAGGGGGCGTTGTTCTGCGCATCCGACGCCCACTAGAGGCTAAATCACAATCGAAAACATGGCTGAAAACGAATTAGCACCATCAGTTACTAATGTATCTACAAAATCTTGTACCGCATTATCCTGTAGATGTGCTAGTCTAGCCCGCAAGAGCGTTGCTTTACATGGACGCTCATCGACGGCTAGACTATTTAATTCACTCGATGAGAAAGTGACTGACCTATGAAAATTGTTCGTGAGCTTGACCCTGATCGTTGGAAAACTTTTGTCGACGAAAATTCCTGCGGCAATATCTATCACACGCCGGAAATGTTCGAGGTGTTTTCACGCACGAAAGGACACACGCCGGAACTGTGGGCAGCGGTGGATGACGCGGGTGACATCCTCGCGCTTTTGCCGATCGTGAAGCTCAACTTGCTCGACGGTCCTATGCGCCGTTTGACCACCCGCGCGGTCAGTTATGGAAGTGTCCTTTGTGTGCCCGATGCGCGCGGGCAAGTCGCATTAAGGTTTCTGTTGGAGACGTACAATAAACAAGAAGGTAGCCGCGCGTTGTTCACCGAATTACGCCATATCTCGGACCTGAACTCGCTACGACCGACGCTTGCAGAGTGTGGCTATGAGTACGAAGACCATCTCAACTTTTTGATTGACCTGACAGAACCTCAGGATGTGATCTGGAAAAAAATCGCCAAGAGCGCACAGCAAAGAATTCGCACCTCGCGCAACAAGGGTACGCAGATCGAAGTGATAACCGAGCGCGAAAACCTGGATATCGCCTACCGCTTTTTGGAAGATGTGTATGAGCGCGTTCAAATCCCCTTGGCAGACAAGAGTCTATTCCAAGCTGCCTTCGATGTCCTTGCGCCGAAAGGTATGATCCAAATGTTGCTCGCGCGTGCGGGCGAGCAATATGCGGCGACGGCATTGTTGTTGACGTATCATGGACGCATTATCTATTGGTATATTGGCGCAGACCGTGCCTTGTCGGCTTATAGCCCCAGCGAATTCCTCGTCTGGCACGCGCTCCAATGGGGTAATGCGAATGGCTATCAAAGCTTTGATTTCGGCGGCGGCGGCAAGCCCGATCAAAAATATGGCCCCCGCGATTTTAAGAGCAAGTTTGGCGGAGTGGAGGTCAATTATGGACGACACATCTGTGTTCACTCACCGCTGCGGTTGAAACTGAGCGAAGCGGGATATCAGTTGTACCGGCGCTCGAATTTAATCAAGAGTCTCACCGCACGACTAATTGTTACGCAATTGTCACAGGATTTGTCACAGGATGTTTTTCCGGCTCTTGTAGCATAAATCTTATGAACCATTGCATGATCGTTCACAGCTACTATCCATACGATGAAACACGTGTTCAACGTCAAGCGGAAGCGCTCGTGGAGCATGGGCATACCGTGGACTTGATTGGTCTGCGAAACGGCAATGAGCCAAAGCGCGTTTGCATCGACGGCGTAAATGTTTATCGGATGCCGGTGCAACGCGACAAGGCGCGCGGACTTGTCGGTCAGTTGTTCGAATATTTTGCTTTTGTGTGTTTGGCGTTTATTCAAGTGACGCGGCTGCATTTGCGCCGTCGTTATGATCTAGTCCAGGTCCATAATTTGCCGGATTTTCTTGTCTTCGCTGCGCTAATCCCGCGTCTCACCGGTAGTCGGATCATACTAGACTTGCACGATCTGATGCCGGAATTCTATTGCGCCAAGTTCAACACGTCGATGTCGAATTTTATGGTGCGGTTGGTTACTCTCCAAGAAAAGTTCGCGTGTCGATTCGCGCATCAGGTTATCACGGTGACTGAATCGTGGCGACAAACGCTGATCGGTCGCGGCGTTCCGGCGAGTAAATGCAGCGTCGTCATGAATTTGGCGGATCCGCGTTATTTTAATCAGACCAATACTTTCAAGCCGATCCCCACTAACGAACTGCGACTGATTTATCATGGGACGGTGACGCGCCGGTATGGCTTGGATTTGCTCTTGCATGCGCTTGTACGCGTGCGAGAAAAAAATCTCCCTGTGCATTTGACCGTGCAAGGGCGCGGCGATTTTTTAACAGAGAATCGCGCACTGATTCACTCATTGGGTTTGGAATCCAGCGTAAGTATTCACGATGAATTTTTGTCGGCAGCGGATCTGGCTCAGTTGATTCGTTCAAATCACGTGGGCGTTGTTCCTTATCGCCGTGACATTTTTACCGACGGTATTTTGCCTACTAAACTTTTAGAATACATGGCGTTGGGGTTAGCCGTCATCGCGGCCCGCACACCTGCCATCACGGCTTATTGCGACGAGCATACGGTAGAATTGTTTACGCCTGAAGATGTGGAGGATTTGGCGCAACGGATTTTATATCTACAGGAACATCCAGAACGTTGCCAAGAACTAGCTCACAACACGAGCCAGTTTAATCAGAGATACAACTGGACGAGTGAACGCGGACGATACGTCAACTTGGTGGAAAAGTTGGGACGCGCTCACTTAGCTTGGCAAAGCAATGTGGCAGTCAAATGAAACCTAGTCATGCTTTGAAAAGATTCAACGAGGCAGGCATGCGATTAATTTTATGAGGCACGAAATATGAACAAGTTACTACGCGCTGCGGTAATTGGGGCTGGCAATATGGGGCAGAATCATGCTCGAATCTATGCCGAGATGGATGACGTCGAGCTGGTAGCAATTGCTGACCCCGTCCTGGAACGACTCAGTCGTATGGCACAACGGCATCGTGTTCACACGTATACGGATTATCGAATCATGCTCGAACGTGAGCAACTTGATCTGATCTCAGTTGTAGTTCCCACGGAACAACATTTCGAGGTGACTCACGATGTCTTGTCTGCGGGAGTGCCCGTGTTAGTCGAAAAACCCATCGCATCGACCGTGGAACAAGGCTTGGAACTCATCGCTCTATCGAAAGAGATGGACGTGCTGCTCACCGTCGGACACATCGAGCGTTTTAATCCGGCGATTATCGCACTCAAACATCAACTATCGTTAGGCACTTTGGGCAGAATCTATCAAATTCATGCGATGCGCTTGGGACCGTTTCCCGCTCGAATTACGGATGTGGGTGTGGTTATCGATTTGGCAACGCACGATCTCGACATCTTGCACTATTTGACGAACGCGAATATTTCGCGAGTTCACGCCGAAGTTGGGCGGCAGTTGCATACGGCGCACGAGGACATGCTATCGGCGATTTTGCGATTCGACAATGGCATCGTCGGCGTGCTCGACATCAACTGGCTCACGCCGACCAAAGTCCGGGAGATTTCGGTCATCGGCGAAGGCGGAATGTTTGTCGCCAGCTATCTCACGCAAGATTTGATCTTGTACGAAAATGACGCCGCACCCCAAGGCAATGACTGGCAGCAGCTTTCGGTCTTGGGTGTTTCGGAAGGGCGCTCGATTCATTTTAAAATCAACAAGCGCGAACCACTGCGTGAAGAATTGGAAGCATTTGCGTCAGCCATTCGCATGCATGGCGCGCCACCGGTGCGCGGCGAGGATGCAGTGTTGGCTCTAAGTTTTGCGTGCAAATTGATCGAAGCCGGCGCGAATGGCGGTACGCTAGAGATTAGCGAGCCACCTAGCTTGACAGTGCATCCAACCGAGCTTGTGCCAAGCAAGCTGCCGCAATCTGCAGAGCCGGTCTTTGCGCGAAGTAATGGACATGGCTAAACATCTTTCGTAGTTTTGAAGTGCAGCCACAAAAGTTTCGATGGGTAGCTTAGCGCCTTGCCCGCAAGGGAGCGGTGCTCTGCGCGTTGAACGCCCCCAAGGGGCTATACCGCACACGGTCACACGCAAAGTGTGCGGTTTTGGGTGAGACCTGGATTCGACGCTTTAGTGGGTCGTTCACGAAGGAAAAACCGCGTAAACGCTCGACTCCAAAAGCGCAATCAGTGCCCGTGAGCAGTATATGTCATGTCCAATGACATCGTACTCAATTTTTTGATTTCGTTAACTTCGCGGAGTCCAGAGACATCGTACACACTTTGCGGCGTCGATGCGAGCGACGAAACTCAGAACGTAACGGGCGAACCGGCTCTGCGATTTCGTA
>JACRMI010000046.1 GCA_016215025.1 Chloroflexota bacterium | reverse complement strand
ACGCGACCGGTATTCGTGTGACCCAGACCGCTATGAAAAAATTGGAGACCCAGATCAAGCGACTCCCGCACCTCGAAAAGTGGTTTGTAGACATCAGCCCGCCGATGCTAGAATTGGATATTTAATTTTTTCCAGTTGCCTTAGGTGGATTAAATCTGGTAATAATGATTCCATTGTTAATGTCAGTTTTTAGTTTTATTTTGATTAGAGATTTTCTCCGAATGAAAAAGTGGACATACCGCATTGTAGAATTCTGTTGTGATTGGGGTAGTTGGATGGCACTCGCAGGGATGGGGAACAAACTTCGGCGCGAAGATGTCAGGCGCGCATTTGGAATCGACGATGAAGATTAGCGTTTCGTAGATGAAAACCTACCACGTCGCCGCAGCGATTATCCGCAAATCCGACCAAGTGCTGATGGTGTTTCAACGCTCGACGAATTCAACGGAATGGTGGTCAACGCCGGGCGGTGTGGTCGAAGATGGCGAATCGATCATTGATGCGCTCGTGCGTGAAGTGCGCGAAGAGACCGGACTCAAAGTGATTGACCCAGGTCGATTGGCATATGTCACGCAGTGGGAAAATATTCCAGAGCAACACCAAGCGTTTGCATTTGTATTTGACGTGAAGGAATGGCGCGGCGAATTGAAACCCACCGACCCGGATGGTCTCATCGTTGAGGCAAAATTTCTGTCGGTTGAGCAAGTAATCGACAGCTTGAAAAAACTCAAGTGGGGCATCCTCACCGAACCGGCGATTGCGTACCTGCATGGCGAAGCTCCCGTTGGCTCTGTGTGGATTTATCGAATGGAATCCAAAGAAAATATTTCATTGATTGCGCGATTGCCCTAAATCATTTCGGAGTGACGCACATGCCTAGCAAAGAAGAAAAGAAGCGACGCCAAACCATTAGAAAAGCTATTGTCAAAAAACAACGCGCGCAGGAACTGGCACAAGTGCCAATTTCTGGGTCTGACTTGAAAGACCTCTTTGCTTTTGTAGACAAAAAGCTGGAAAGCGCTGGTTGTGACCATACAATGCGACATACGCTAGCTTTCCTCGAGCAACGTAATCTTGCCAAAGAACGAATCATCGCTTGGCTTGCGGAACATGACGGATATTGCGACTGTGAAGTTATAGCGAATGTTGAAGAACATTGGATTGAGATAACAGGAGATCAAAATGCTTGACGAACTAAATCGATTACGAAACGAATCGCTCGAACAACTCTCCCACATCTGGGACGAGGCTGCACTCGAAGAATGGCGCGTCAAATTCCTGGGACGCAACGGCTTGCTCGCCGCTGAAATGTCCAAGCTGGGTACGCTATCGAAAGAAGAAAAACCAGCGGCTGGTAAATTGGCGAACGAAGTTAAAGCATCGCTCGAATCGGCGTACCAAGCCAAGATCGGCGCGATCAAGCAGCGCAATTTAAGCGAATCGCTGGAATCCGAGCCGCTCGATGTGACGCTGCCGGGGCGACCGGTCAAGCGCGGTCGGCTGCACCCCGCGACGGAAAATCTGCGCGAGATTTATCGCATCTGGGGCGACATGGGTTTCCAAGTGTTTCGCTCACGCGAAGTCGAATCGGACGAAATGAACTTTCAGATGATTAACATCCCGCCGCATCATCCGGCGCGCGATAACTGGAGCACGTTCTACATCGCCGATACCGATCAGCGCGTGTTGCTGCGCACGCACACATCGCCCGGTCAAATCCGCGCGATGCGGGAACTGGGACAGAATGGTACTCAACCACTGCGCGTGATTCTGCCCGGCATGTGCTATCGATACGAACAAGCCAGTTCCCGCTACGAAATTCAATTCAATCAAGTCGAAGGTCTCGCGGTTGGGCGCAACATTACGTTCGCCGATTTGAAGGGCACGCTGACCGAATTCGCGCATCGCATGTACGGCAATCGTCCCGTGCGCTTTTACGGCGATCACTTTCCATTCACCGAACCGAGCGCGCAAATGGATGTGCAGTGCATCATCTGCGACGGCGTCGGCTGCCCGATGTGCAAGTACACCGGCTATCTCGAAATCCTGGGTTCGGGCATGGTACATCCGCACGTGTTGCGCAACGGCGGTTATGATCCAAACGAATGGAGCGGCTTTGCCTTTGGCTTAGGCGCGGAGCGCATCGCGATTCTGAAACACGGCATCGAAGACATTCGGTATTTCTGGGGCAATGATCTGCGATTCCTTGAACAATTCTAAAAAGTAAAGCTGCCAAATTTGCCAAACATGCCAAACGAGCCAAACATTTGGCAGCTTTGGCACATTTGGCTGGTTTGGCAAATTTGAGGTGCATTATGAAACTACCACTCAGTTGGATCAAAGATTACGTTGACATCAAAATCTCGCCGGAGGAATTGGCGGAGAAACTAACCTTCGCTGGCTTGGAAGTCGAGCAGATCGATTACATTGGTGTGCCTGCACCACAAAACGCACATGCATCGGGCGACCGACCCTTCCTTGCCTGGGATCGCGATAAAATTTTCGTCGGCGAAATTCTCTCAGTCGAGCAACATCCCAACGCCGACCGCTTGACGCTCGTGAATGTCGCCTATGGCGTCGCCGAGCCGATCAAGATGGTCACCGGCGCGCCGAACATCCAGGTCGGCGGAAGCGGCTACAAAGTTGCCCTTGCGCTCGAAGGTTCGCGCTTGTTCGACGGACATCAAGACGGCTGGAAATTGATGATCCTCAAGAAATCGAAAATTCGCGGCATCGAATCCGGCTCGATGGTCTGCTCCGAAAAAGAACTCGGCCTGAGCGACGAGCACGAGGGCATTATTCTTTTGCCCGACGATGCGCCTGTCGGTGTGCCGCTCGTCGATTATCTCGGCGATATGGTGTTCGACATCCAGATCAATCCGAACATGGCGCGCTGCGCGTCCGTCATCGGCATTGCGCGCGAGGTGGCGGCACTCACCGGCGAAACGCTGCGACCTGTCCCGCAAAAAGTTGTAGCGAAAGGCGCGCCCATCGCCGGTCAAGTCGATATTGTGATTGGCGAGCCGACACTCAATCCGCGCTTCACCGCCGCGTTGTTGAAAAACACGACGATCAAACCATCGCCGTTCTGGTTGCAGCGTCGCTTGTTGCTCGCCGGCATGCGCCCCATTAGCAACATCGTCGATGTGACGAATTACGTCATGCTCGAAGTTGGACAGCCGCTGCACGCTTTCGATTACGATAAGCTCGTTGCGCGAGCCGCTGGCTCGCCAACCATTAGTACTCGTTTAGCCAAATCCGGCGAAGAACTGGAAACGCTCGACGGCGTGAAACGCAAACTCGATCCGTTCACGATCTTGGTGTGCGACACGAAAGGTTCGCTCTCGATTGGCGGCATCATGGGCGGCGCGGAATCCGAAGTCGATGCCAATACGAAAAACGTTTTGCTCGAAGCGGCGGCGTGGGAATTCATCAACATTCGCCAAACGATGGCGGCGCAAAAACTCGCATCGGAAGCTGGCTATCGTTTCAGCCGCGGCGTGCATCCCTCGCAAGCCAAAGTCGGTTTGCTGCGCGCGATTGAACTCATGCGCGAACTCGGCGGCGGCGAAATCGCCAAAGGCATCATCGACCGATACCCAAACAAGCCCAAGAAAGTCGTCGTCGATTTGCCGGTCACCGAAGTGAAGCGGCAGTTAGGCGTGGAGCTTTCCGCTAAACAGATCACAAAATATTTGGAGAGTTTGGAATTCCAAGTTGAGCCAGACCGCAGAAGGCGGACGGCGGACCGGAAGAAACGATCAGCGGTCAGCGGTCAGCGGTCGCAAATCTTGCGTGTCACCGCGCCCGATCATCGCCTAGACATCGAAGGCACGCACGACCTCATCGAAGAAATCGCGCGCATGTACGGTTACGAGAACATTCCGATCTCGCGCATGAACGATGAACTGCCGCCGCAGCGAGCAAACGTCGAGCTGGAGCAAGACGAACTCTTGCGCGACCTTTTGATCGAAGCGGGTTTGCAGGATGTGATCACCTATCGATTCACGACGGCGGAGCGCGAAGCGTTGCTAACACTCCCAGGTTCAGCGCGTCCGGCAATTCCCGCGCGCGAGTACGTTTGCATCGAAAATCCGATCAGCGCGGATCGTTCGGCATTGCGCCAATCGCTCTTGCCGAATCTGCTCGATCTCACGGCGGCGAATCTGCGGTATCGCCCGCGCGTCGCCGCGTTCGAACTTGGTCCGGTCTTTTGGCACCCTTCGACCGGCGCAGGGCGTCTCGACGACATGCTCTTGCCGCGCGAATCTGCAACCGAGCAGCCCGAAGACAAAGAAATCAGATTACCGCTCGAACGACGTCGGCTCGGCGTCGTGCTGACCGGTCCGCGCGACGAAATTTCGTGGCTCGGCGGCGATGCGAAACCGGTTGATTTCTACGACCTGAAAGGTGTCGTGGAATCTTTGGTCAGCGGATTGCATTTGGCAAATGCGTCGTTCACACCCTCGGACAATCCGATGTTCCATCCGGGACGCGGCGCTGTGTTAAAAATCGGCGACACCGAAGTTGGCGTGTTTGGCGAGTTGCATCCGCTTGTGCGCGAGCGCTTTGACTTGCCTGCACAGATCATCACCGTCGGCGAATTTGACGTCGATGCATTGTTCGCGCAATCGACCACCAACTACAAAGTGCAAGCGTTGTCGCGTTATCCATCGATCGCGCAAGACCTCGCGCTCATCGTCGATGAAAATGTGTCGGCGGAACGCGTGCAGTCGTTGATCGTTCAGACGGGCGGCAATCTGCTCGCGCGCGCCGTTCTGTTCGATGTGTATCGCGGCGATCAAATTCCGAAGGGCAAAAAGTCGCTCGCGTATGCGCTCACATTCCAAGCAGCAGACCGCACGCTGTCGGATGCAGACGCGTCTAAAGTGCGCGAGAAAATCATCGCGCGGCTCAAACGCGAGATCGATGCCGAATTGCGCGGCGGATAGATTTCTAGACCTGACAGGTTTCAAAAACCTGTCAGGTTTGTCTTTTCGTCCTATTGTCGCGTTTTGCCGGTTTGTGGTATACTTTTTCGCAGGAGGAAGCTCGCGATGAAAATCAACCGCACGTATATCGCAGTCATCGTTTTGGCGGTGTTCTTTTTGTTGATAGTAATCGGTCGCTGCAATGGTTTGCCGCAATAGCGCGGCAGCATTCGAGCCATTCTCAAGCGGGAGACGGAAATGAATCTAGGCGGTCTCAACTGGATTGATTTGATACTTCTCTTTCTAGTCATTGCGAGTCTTGCCGTCGGATTCGCGCAAGGCCTGTTGCGTCAAGTGATTGGGCTGGCGGCGCTCTACGTCGCCACCATTTTGGCGACGCAATATTACACGACGCTGGGCGATTTTATTCGCGCGATCATATTCCAACCGACCAGTCGCTTTTTGAATGCGATTTCCTTTTTCATCATCGTCGTCGTAGTGTGGATGATCATCAGTTGGCTTGCATTCGATGCATACAGCACGACCAAGATCCGTTTGCTTCCGCTCGTCGATCAATTGGGCGGCAGTATTTTGAGTTTAGTGACTCTGGTCGCAACGCTCTCGCTCGTGTTGCCGATCATTACCTTTGCTGTAGGCGAAAGTTGGCCCGGCAATGAAGTGACACGCGCAAGTATCGAACAAGGCATTCAAACCGCGCGACTCGTCCCAGTCTTTGAAGCAATCAAGCCGCTCTTTTTGAGCGCAATCCTGCCCTGGCTGCCGCACGGTTTGCCATCCATTTTCAATTTGTAACGACGACCGCCGGCCGCGGACATAGCTGTGGCGCACTTTGCCACCGTTAGACCGCTGATGGCAAATTCTGCACGGTCAGCGGTCTGTCGTCCGCGGTCTTTTTTATGAATCCCAAATATCTTCATACCCTCGAATTCGATAAAATCCTTGCGCGCCTTGCTGCGCATACAGAATTCTCCGCGAGCGAAGCGTTAGCCCGCGAGCTAACTCCCTCCATCGATCCGGAGGAAATTACGCGACGACAAGGCGAAACGACTGAAGCGCGTGCGGTGCTCGATCAACATTCCGAAATGAGCATCGGCGGCGCGCGCGATGTTCGTCCTCTAACGAAGAATGCGCGCATCGGCGCAGTGCTTCAACCTCTCGATTTTTTGGAAATTCGCCAAACACTCATCGCCGCGCGAACGTTACGCCGCTCACTCATCCGACTCGAAACGTTATATCCACATCTCGCCGCGCGCGCCGCGTTGCTAATGGAATTACCAAGCGTAATCGATTCAATTTCGCGCGCCATCAACGACCGCGCCGAAGTCGCCGACAATGCCTCCGATGCGCTCGCGCATATTCGTCACGAACTCAATGTGCAGCGTTCGCGCTTGATGGAAAAATTGCAGCGACTCATTTCGTCATCATCGAACGCCAAAGTGATTCAAGAGCCGATCATTACGCAGCGCGATGGGCGTTACGTGATTCCGATTCGCGCCGAATCGAAAGGCAGAATTCCCGGCGTCGTGCACGACACGAGCGCAAGCGGCGCGACGTTGTTCATCGAACCGTTGGCGGCTGTCGAAATGGGCAATCGCGTGCGCGAGTTAGAGCGCGAAGAAGCGCGTGAGATCGAACGCATCTTGCGCGAACTCACTGCGCTCATCGCATCACACGGCGACGCCATCGACGAAACGGTGGACACGCTTGCGGAAATCGATCTCGCGTTTGCAAAAGCCAAATATTCGGCTGAGATTCGTGGAGTGGAACCGCAATTCCAAATCCCAAATGACAAATTACAAAATCGCAATTCCCAATTACCAATTACTAAACTGGAATTAAACGAGGCAAGGCATCCCTTACTCGACCCAGAAAAAGTTGTGCCAATCTCGGTCAGACTCGGCGATCCATTTTCGATTCTCATCATCACGGGACCAAACACCGGCGGCAAAACAGTCACATTGAAAACGGTCGGCTTGATGGTGGTGATGGCGCAGAGCGGCTTGCACATTCCCGTGCGTGCGCCCGCGCGCTTGCCCATTTTCTCCGGCGTGTACGCCGACATTGGCGACGAGCAATCGATCGAGCAGTCGCTCTCCACGTTTTCTTCGCACTTGAAGAACATCACCGAAATTTTGCGCGAAGCCGATTCGCGTTCACTTGTCTTGCTCGACGAACTGGGTGCAGGTACAGACCCAGTCGAAGGTTCGGCGCTCGCGCGCGCGATACTCACGCATCTGCTGGATCGAAAAATTTCTGCGCTCGTCGCGACGCACTATGCCGAGTTGAAAGCATTCGCGCACACGACGCCCGGCGTTCAAAATGCGTCGATGGAATTCAACGTCGAAACGTTATCGCCGACGTATCATTTGACCATCGGCTTACCCGGACAATCGAATGCGTTTGCGATTGCGTCGCGCCTGGGTCTCGATCAAAATATTATCGCGCAAGCGCGCAGCGCCTTGACCAGCACCGATGTCGAGTTGGAAAAGATGCTGGCGGAGATTAAGCGGACCCAGCAACAAGCCGCCTCCGCACGCGCCCACGCCGAGATCGCGCAACGCGAAATGGAACAGCGGAATGCCGAGGCGCGCAAAAAACTCGCCGAGATCGAAGCGTCGCGGGAAGAAATTCTGACGCGCGCGCATGAAGAAGCGCAAGCCGAAGTCGAATTGGCCCGCGAAGAGTTGAACAAGCTGCGCCAGGAATGGCGGACGGTGTCGCTCGCGCGTGACTATGTCGAGAATCAGCGCGGCAAGCTGGACGAATTAGCAGAGACCATCGCACCCACACCATCGCCCGCACTCCCACACACTCTGCCAACCCTAGCAAACCAACCCTCAACGGAACCGCCACAAGTCGGCGATCATGTGATGGTTCCGCGTCTAGGACAGCCCGGCGAGATCGTCGGAATGGATGCCAGCGGCGCGGATGTCCAGGTCGGTAGTTTCCGCGTGCGCGTCAAGCTTGACGAATTAGGTGAAAAGGTCGCGTCGCCCAAACCCATGCAACAGCAGTCGGTCAGCAGCATCTCACTTCCGACGGCGGAATCGCCCGGCGTCGAATTAAGTTTGCGTGGATTGCGCGCCGACGACGCGTTGGATAAATTGGAGAAATATCTCGACCGGGCGTATTTGGCTGGCTTGCCGTATGTCCGCATCGTGCATGGCAAAGGCACGGGCACGCTCCGCAAGCTCGCGCGTGATTTGCTGCGGGGGCATCCACTCGTCGCCCAAGTCCGCGAAGCCGAGCCACACGAAGGCGGCGATGGCGTCACCGTCGTCAAGCTGGTTAGTCGATAGACAATGTGCGGCGCACTAGGCACTAGAGCCGTCTCTACCTTGACGTATCCTGCTACTCGCCGTATAATGTTAACCACAAGCCAAGGGAAAGTGTGATGGACGGATTTAAACCATGCCCCTAGACACCCAGCGCCGCACAGAATTGATCGACCGGTTCGCGCAGCGTATCGTGGAAACGGGCATGACCGCCCCGGCGATCTTGTTCTTGGAATCTTTCAAGCCGGTTTCATTTTTGGGAGCGCAATTATTCTGGTTCTCGGAGCCGTTTCTCAATCTAGTGATTAATCCGACCGATCTGCATGATTTTACCGTGTTGATTCAAGACGAGGCAGGCACCGAAGCATTACTCGAGCGTTTAGAGTCTTTTCAACAAAACAATTCCTCGTCGAACATGCCGCATCGAACGTGACCACGCCAAGCGGAGCTGCTTAGTTGGAAGCTGTATCGAATTTCCTCACAGCGATTGTCGGACCAGAGCTTGTTCCAGTCCTGGTCCTGTTCCTCATTTTCCTCACCGTCTTTTTCTTTGTGAACTGGTTCGTCAAGCGCGGAGTCGCCTTCTCACTGCGTCCCATTTCCGGGTACGCCGTGTTGAAAGGTTTGCTGGGTCGTTCCGCCGAAGCGGGACAGCCGGTGCATCTCTCGCTGGGCATTACGGGTATCGGCGATCGATTCACGGCAGACACGACCGCGGCTCTCAACGTGCTGGAATATCTCGCCGAACGCGGCGCCATTTCTGCCAGTCCGCCGATTGTGACGTGCGCGCATCCCACTGCCTTACCGGTCGCGCAAGACTTGATGCGCCGCGCTTATCGACGTCAGAGTTACCCAGAAGAATTCGATCCGGCGCGCGTACGCATGATCGCCCCCGACCCGCATCTTTACTTGGGCGGACAAAGCGATGCGTTCGCTTATGCGGCTGGGACGATGCAAATTCTCGATCATCAAAAGCTCGTCGCCAATGTCTTGATCGGCAACTTTGGTTCTGAATTTCTTTTGCTCGGCGAAACCGGCGTGCGCAATAATTTGACCCAGGTCGGCGGAACCAGCGTGACTCAGGTGTTGCCGTTCGTCCATGCGACGATGAATCATCCGTTGATCGGCGAAGAAATTTATGCTGGCGGCGCATACTTGTCCGGTAAACCTTCGCATCGCAGCAGTCTATTCGCACAAGATGTCATTCGCTGGCTCGTGGTCGTTGGTATCATCGTAACGATCTTGTTGCGCACGTTGGGAGTAATTCCAACATGAAGTGGATTCTTACTGGGATTGCCATCGGCGTTGGCATCGTCATGATGCTGACGATCTTTTTCCCCTTGCCGGTCTTGAAGAACATTCAAAATTTCTTCCTCGAGTCGACCATTATCCTAACGGCGTTTGCACTGCTCGTCGGTCTAGGCAATTTGGTGTTGGTTCATTTTCTGCGTATCGCGCGCCGCAATGAACCTGGGACAGGTTACAGCGTTATCGTGCTGGTGTCGGCGGCGATTGTCTTTGTCATTGGGCTGTTTTCCAATCTATCGGATGCGCCGATGGTTTGGATTTTCAATAACATCTACCTGCCTTTACAAAGCGCGTTCTTTGCGTTGACTGCCTTCTTTCTCGCCACCGCCGCTTATCGGGCACTCCGCGCGCGCAGTCTCGAAACCACTTTGATGCTGATCGCCGCGCTGATTGTTTTTATCGGACAGACGCCGTTGATTACGTCGATGAGCGATGCGTTTGTATCAGCCAAGGACTGGGTGCTCAGCGTGCCAAGCGCCGCTGGCGTGCGGGGGATTTTGCTGGGCGTTGCGCTTGGAACCATCGCGACCGGTTTGCGCGTGCTTGCAGGTATAGATCGACCTTATTCTGAATAGATGAGCATGATTAATTGTTCTCACTGTGGTACACAAAATAGAGACGGCAGCAAGTTCTGCGGAAATTGCGGTGCGCGTCTAGCACCTCCCACCGGTTTGGTTTGCCCCATGTGCGGCACTGCCAACAAGATGGAGAGCGTGTTTTGCGCCAAGTGCGGCGCGCGCCTCGTTCCATTGACGGTTGCGCCTGCCGATGAAAAACCGCAACCCTCGGCTCCACCCATCAAAGGTTTGTCGCTGCCCACCAAACCAACACTCGACGAGTTGCCATCGGAACCGCAAAAGATCGAACCGGAATCCGAATCCGAACCGGAGTCTACCGAAGAACAAGCCAAGCCCGACGATTGGCTCGCTCGCTTGCGCAATATACCACCGGAAGAAAATGAACCAACCCAGGAAGAAGAAAACGAGCAAGTCCCGGATTGGCTGAAGGCGATCGATTCTAAACCTGAAGAGCAAAAACCGGCTCAACCCGAATTGACTCCATCGGATGAGATACCGGAATGGCTGCAAGCGATTCGCCCGGCCGAGTTACCCGCCGAAGAACCCACGCCGGAAGTTGTCGATGAATCACAGATTCCGGATTGGTTGAGAAGCGCAAGCGAAGAGAGTCAGGCTCCAATTGCTAAAGAGCCGGAGCCAGAACAAAAACCGGAACCCGAGCCAGCACCACAAGCTCAAGAACCGCAAATCGAACCGTCGATTGAAGCAGCAATCGAATCACAACCTCAAGCCGAATTGAAAACCGAATCCGCGTCGATAGAGCCGAGCGTTGAAGAACCGGTTGCAACACCAGCGGCCGAGCAAGAGATGCCCACTTGGCATCAAGAACTCAAGCCCCAGGAAGCCGAAACATCTGAACCAGTTGTTGAAGTACCGTTCGTTGCGCCAGCCGCAGAGGAAGAAATACCCGTTTGGCTTCAACAACTCAAGCCCAAGGAAGCCGAAACGACAATACCCGTTGTCGAAGAACCGGTCATGGCAGAAGAGACGCCATTGGCTGAACCATTGATGGAATCACTCGAAGCGCAAACATCCGCCGAACCGGTCGCCGAAGTCGTGGAACAACCCGCTTGGGCACGCCAAACAATTCCCGCCTTGGCGGAATCAGATGAAGATATTCCAGACTGGCTGCGCACAGTCCCTGCGACGAGTGAAATCGGCGCAGAGCCATCCGAGTTGTTGCTTGGCGCAGAAATGGTGCCGGAAATCCAACCTGCGTTGCCGGAAGAAGTTCCTGCTTGGTTGGCTTCGCTGAAACCTGCAAGTGCATTGGTTGAGGAAGATACCGTCGAAACGAGTGGCCCACTGGAAGGATTGCGCGGCGTTTTGCCACTGGCTGTTGCCATTGCCGAACCCCATGCATCTGCTCAGTCAACCCAAGTGCCTGCCAAAATCGGCGGCGGCCAAATATTTGAATCGATTTTGGCTGCGCCGAGGACTGAAGCGGCAACGCCAGCCGTCACAGCAAAACGTCGCACGGTTTCGATGCGTCCATTCGTTTTTTTGCTGATCGCCTTGGCGGCGCTGGTTCCCTTTTTCATTCCATCCGATTGGATGGGCGCAGCACTTCCGATTTCGAACACACCGGCGTCTGAGTTTTATGATGCGATTCAAGCATTGCCGGCCAACGCAACCGTCTTGGTTTCATTCGACTATGATGCCGGACAATCCGGCGAGATGGATTTGCAAGCGAATGCGGTCTTGCGTCATCTGATTCAACGCCGCGCCAAGATCATTACGATTAGCACGCTGGATACCGGCGCGCCGATTGCGAATCGCGTTTTGAATAACGTCACACAGAACTTGACTGGCTATGCGTACGGAACCAACTATGTGAATTTGGGTTACTTGCCCGGGCACGAGACGGCGCTGCGTGGACTAGTCGCCAATGGTTTTGCGCCGACTCTGCGAGATTTTTCTCAGAGCCAGGCACTCACTAATTTTTCCGGATTTTCCACCGTCAAAACCTTGCGCGATGTAGCCTTGATCGTCGAGTTCGCAGGCTCGGAGGATGCGCTCAAGATATGGATGGAACAAGTCCAGCCCAATATTCCGACCAAAATTGTCGCGGGCGTCAGCGCGGGCGTCGAACCCAAAGCAAAAGTGTACCACGACACTCCGACTAAGCAATTGGCAGCCATGATTAGCGGCGCTTTCGGTGCAGCACAGTATGAAATCCTGTCCAATCAACCCAGCATGGCGTTAAGCAGCATCAACGCTCAAGGCGTGGTTTTATTGGCACTCGTTTTGATAATCGTCCTGGGAAATATCGCTTTATTCGCATCGCGGGGACGGAAACAAAATGCCTGATGTCCTTGATCTACTAGGTGTGTGGATTGGTGTTCTGCTAACGCTGCTCGTTTTCAGTTATCTCTTGCACGATTCGCCGCTCTTTCGAATCGCGCAGGCGATCTTTGTGGGCGTCACCGTGGGCTATGCCGCGACGGTGGCACTGCGCGCCATTTTGGTGACGCGTCTCTTTGTCCCATTGCTCAACGAAATTGAATTTTATTGGCCCCTCATCATTCCATTCATCCTAGGTTTATTGTTGTTTACCAAATGGCGCGCCGCATGGGCATCGGTTGGCAATATCCCCATCGCATTTCTATTCGGCGTGGGTAGCGCGTTGGCGATTGGCGGCGCACTCACCGGCACTCTGTGGCCCCAAATGCAAGCGACCATGGTTTCGCTTTCGCCGTCGTTAGGTCTCGAGACGATTATCAACAATCTTTTGCTTGTTATTGGAACCATCGGCGCATTTCTCTCGTTCCGATTTATCCTACCGACCTCGAACCGTGCGCCTTTGCGCGCGTTGGATGTTGCCGCACGCGGTTGGAGCTTTATCGGACGCTGGTTCATTTTCTTTGCTTTTGGCGCAATCTTTGCCGATACCGCCGTCTCGCGCGTTTCGATTTTGGTCAGCCGATTCTATTACGTCTTGCAAGCATTCGGCGTGAGATAACGTTTTCAATTTGAAATTTGAAATTCCCAATGCCTGATTCGAACAAGCCAGAATCTCTACTCGTTGCCGATATTGGCAGCGTCACAACCAAAGTTGGGCTAGTCGATTTTGTCGGCAGCGATTTTCGTTTTGTCGCCGCCGGCTCATCGATTACGACCGCCGACTCGCCAACCTCCGACGTGACGGTCGGTGTTCGCGCCGCGATTCAGCAGATCGAAGCGCGCACCGAACGCCGCTTGCTTTCGGGCGAAGGTCAATTGATTTCGCCCGAACGTCCCGGCGGTCAAGGCGTCGATGCTTTCGTCGCGATTACGAGCGCGCCCTTGCCCTTGCGCGTTGCCGTCGTCGGCTTGAGCCGCGATGTGAGTTGGGCCAGCGCGATGCGCGCCGTCGAAGCGTCACATGCGACGGTGGTCGCGCAACTTGCGCTCGACGATGCCGGGGGACGTTGGATCCCGGTCGAACGCAAGGTCGATGAGTTTTCGGACTCGAAAAAGCCTACCGTTTCGATGCAAGACCCAGCGGTGATTGCGGCTGAATCGCTCGCCAGCACGCCGGTCGATGTGATCGTCTTGGTCGGCGGCATCGACGGCGGCGCAACGACGCCGTTATACGACATTACCAATTTGATCGCATCGATCCAGGCTTCCCGCGACGAAAATGCGCGCCCCATCATCGTCTTTGCGGGCAACAGCGAAGCGCGTCCCCAAATTGCAAATCGCATTGGGAATCTGACCGAGCTGCGCGTCGTCGAGAATGTACGCCCCACGTTGGATCGTGAAAATTTATTTCCGCTCGAACGCGAGTTGGAAAATATTTACGTCGAAAAGAAAGTCAACTGGCTGCCGGGTTTGACCGCGCTGACGCAATGGACTCCGACGACGGTCACTTCCACAGCGCGCGCATTTGAAAACGTCGTGCGCTTTCTCGCGCGACGACACAACATCAATGTCCTGGGTATAGACTTGGGCGGCGCATGGACGACGGTCGTTTCGGCACGCAAGAATGCATACGCTAGCTTTGTTCGCGCCAACCTGGGATTGGGACAAGGCATCGAAGGTTTGATTCGCCGCGCTGGCATCGGCCGCTTGATGCAATGGCTGCCGCTTGAATGCACGGCAGAAGAAGCGCAAGTGCGCTGGCTCAATCAAACCTATCGTCCGTGGGCAATTCCATCGACGCGTGACGATGCTCATTTAATGCAAGCGGCAGCGCGAATGGCACTCGCCACAGCCGCCCGTGATGTGGATGTGACCGATGTCGATTTGGTCCTGTTGACCGGCGGCATTTGTACGCACATCGATAATTTTGGCGCATTGGCTCTGCTTGTCTTGGATGCGTTGCAACCGAGCGGTATTTTTACTCTCGCGACCGATTCATTCGGATTGGTATCGGCGTTTGGCGGCATGGCAGCCGTGAATCCCGAAGCCGCCGCCAGCGTGATCGAACGCGATGGTCTAGTCACCTTGGGAACCGTCATCGCACCGCTATCGAATAATCGAGATGGGCAAGTGGACGTGCGCGTCCGCGTCAAACCTGTCGATGCGGGTATGATCGAACTCGAAGTCCAGCATGGCTCACTAGAATTGATTCCGTTGACGCAAGAACAAAAAGCGTCGATAGAAATTCGACCCACGCGCGGTGTTGAATTGGGTAGAACGAAAGGTGGAATTTTCAAAGCCGAGGTCGAAGGCGGCGCGCTGGGTTTGATTATCGATGCGCGCGGACGACCGGTGAATTTACCTTCCGCTCCAGAGGCGCGACGAACCCAGGTTCAAAAGTGGTATTGGGACTTGGGCGGTGAGGTGGCGAATGGCTGAGCCGTTTGTGCCATCCCTTCCGCAAACGCGCGTGTTCCCGATGGGGCGAATCAAACGCGAACGCATGTTACCTGTGCGCGGTTCGGTTCTCGTGCAGAATGGCGGCCGTGTCGGCTCGCTCGACGTTGTTGCCAAAGCGGACACACTTGGGCATTTGCGTCCGATTCCACTCGCGCGATATTTGCACACGACCGAAGCGGATTTGAGCAAGTATCTCGTACGCAATACCGGCGATCCAGTTCAACAGCGCGATTTGATCGCATCGCGACCCGAACTTTTCGGCGCATTGCGGCGCGTCTATCGTGCGCCAGCCGCAGGTCGCATTGCGGCGCTCCAGGGCGCATGGCTCACGCTCGATTTGGCGGACAAGCCGTTCGAGCTTCCAGCATTGTATCGTGGCACGATTGTCAATGTTGTCCAGCGGCTCGGCGTCGTCATCGAAGCGACCGGCGCACTCGCGCAGGGCGTATGGGGTGCAGGCGGTGAATGCTACGGCGTTTTGAAAAAGATGGTGAATGCGCCCGACCAAATCCTGGAAGAAAGCAAGGTTGATTTGTCGGCACGCGGCGTTATCCTCGTCGCCGGTGGAATCACCGAAGCGGCACTCGCACGCGCGGCGCAAGAGCGCGCGGCTGGAATCGTCGTCGGTGGATTGCCGCCGCGGTTGCGCGAGGTCGTCAAAGCGCTGAACCTGCCGACGTTGGTTACCGACGGATTCGGTGCGACCGCCATGTCAGCTCCGTTCTATGAATTGTTGTCATCGCACGACGGCGATGAAGCGATTGTGAATACGTTTGGCGGCTCGCCCAGCACCACGCGTCCCGAAGTCTTTATTCCCTTGCTGGCAACCGGCGGTGATGCGTCGATTGCTCCGCGACCGCTCATTGCCCAAGTCGGCGCGACGATTCGAGTGATCGGCGGCAAGCATTTGGGCGCAACCGGCAAAATCGTCAATATTCCGACAATGGCGCGGAATCTAGAAAGCGGTATATCCGCATGGGGTGCAGAAATCGAACTGGGTTCAGGTGATCGTATCTTCGAACCTTGGGAAAATTTGGAATTGATTGGATAACTTGGCGCAATTACATCTTGAAAGGAGACAACGCTATGGCACAAGTAGAACCGGCAACACCTGGGGGAACCGGACCCAATCGGCTATTCATCATTATTGCTCTGGGCTTGGTAGGTTTGTTGATCTTGGGCGTAATCGCAGCAGGCGCGATTGTGTTGCTGCCGCAAGTGTTTAGAACGGCATCTGCCAACACACCGACTGTCGTCGTCAAGATCACCACCCCGACGCGCGTATTGCCGACAGCAACTGCCACTGCCACAGCCACCGATACGCCAGCCGCTACAGCGACCTCAGTCCTGCAAGCACCGACGTCTAGTGTATCGGGCGGTGGCACAACCGTCGCCACCGGTACCTCGACGGCATCCGTTACCGACACGGTTGGACCTGGCACCGGTACCCCAACTGGAACATTGCCCCAATCCGGCATGGGTGAGAACTTGTTATTGCTTGCCGGTGGCGTCGTTCTGGTCTTGGTCATCGCTGCTGCACGCCGCGCTCGTTCGACTGGCATTGCGTAATCCATCATAATCGATTTTCTACGCTCGTGGTTGACAAATCCACGGGCGCGTGATATATTGGCGTCAATCTAAAGTCAGAACAACATTGATCCGGACGAGTAACCGTCGTCTATCGTGCAGAGAGTCGCGGCAGTTGGTGCAAGAGCGATACGGGCGATTACGGTGAATGGACCGGGGAGTTGCGGGCTGAACGCGCAAGCAAGTATGTACCGCCGGGGACACCCCCGTTACCAGGGCTGAAGGGATTCAAGTCTCAGGTCGCAAGTTGCAAGTCACAATTTGTGCGACATGAAACATGCAATTTACGACTAGGCAGCGTCCCTGCAATCGAGTGAGACTGGCAAATCCCTATCGTTTCATGATAGGGATTTTTTTGTAGGACAAATTTCCAATTTGTCCCAGGCCGTCTAACTAGGGTGGCACCACGGGCAATCAAACGCTCGTCCCTGATGCGATGAGTTCCATCGCACAGAGATGAGTGTTTTTTGTTTCCTTCATTTCCATTTCTTCCCTTATTCCCCTGGGAACTGATGGAAATGAAGGAAATGAGGAAAATTAGGAAAGGAGAAGTTAACATGGCAAAGAAAAGAATTTTAACCGGTGATCGACCCACTGGTTCGTTGCACCTGGGGCATTACGTTGGCACGTTAGCCAATCGCGTGCGACTGCAAGACGAGTACGAAGTGTTCTTGCTCGTCGCAGACTATCACGCGCTTACACGCACCACCGACAAGGAGCACGTCGTGGCAACGCGCCAATTTTCACGCGGCTTGGTGATGGACCTTCTCGCGGCGGGCATCGATCCGGAGAAGACGACGATCTATCTGCAATCCGATGTGCCGAGCGTGTGCGAACTGCATTTGCTTTTTTCGATGTTGACGACCGTGCCACGTCTCGAACGCGTGCCATCGCTGAAAGATGTGATGGACGCCGAACACATCGAAAATCCGACGTACGGTTTGCTGGGCTATCCTGTTTTGCAAGCCGCCGACATTTTGCACGTCAAGGGAAATCTCGTGCCGGTCGGCAAAGACCAAGAATCGCATATCGAAGTGACGCGCGAGCTTGCCCGCCGATTCAACTTTCTCTACGGCGAGGTTTTCCCCGAACCAGACGCGCTCATCGGCGAGGTGCCAACGCTGCCCGGCACCGATGGCACGGCGAAGATGAGCAAGTCGTTGAACAACGCGATTTATCTGAGCGACGATGCCAAGACGGTCGAGCAAAAGGTGCGCGGCATGTACACCGACCCTGCACGCATTCGCGCCGACATTCCTGGCAATCCAGACGGCAATCCAGTCTTTGCCTATCACGATGCGTTCAACCCAAACAAAGCCGAAGTTGAAGAGTTGAAAGATCGGTACCGCAACGGCAAGGTCGGCGATGTCGAAGTAAAAAAGAAACTTGCGGTGGCGCTCAACAATTTCCTCGAACCGATGCGCGAACGACGCGCCAAATATTCTGCGCGCCCGAATATCGCCAATGAAATCTTGGCTGCCGGCGCGGCGAAGGTTCGTCCAATTTCGCAGGAGACACTTGAGCAAGCGCGCGAGGCGATGGGGCTGGGAAGAGTCAGTGAACAGTGAACAGTAGACCGTAAACAGTAAAAAACTGTTCACTGATCCGGGAGGGGTACCATGACCTGAAGAGTTATTGCATTTCGATTGAATTGTTCGAAAAATATTTGACAATGGAGATTTCAAAATGGATCAGATCAAATTTTTGCTCGACGAAAACGAGATGCCCAAGGTATGGTACAACATCCAGGCAGACCTGCCTCAACCTTTGCCACCCGTCATTCATCCGGGCACCGGCAAACCCATCGGTCCGCAAGACTTGGCGGTGTTGTTTCCAATGGAACTCATCAAGCAAGAGGTGAGCCAGGAACGCTACATCGACATTCCCGAACCGATTCAGCAAATCTATCGCCAGTATCGCCCGTCGCCGTTGATGCGCGCATGCCGATTGGAACAAGTGTTGGGCACGCCCGCACAAATCTATTTCAAGTACGAAGGCGTTTCGCCGGTTGGATCGCACAAACTGAATACGTCGCTGGCGCAGGCATTCTACAACAAGCAAGAAGGCACGAAACGAATCGCGACAGAAACCGGTGCAGGGCAATGGGGCACGGCACTCGCATACGCGTGCAACGTGTTCGGCATGGAATGCAAAGTCTACATGGTCAAGGTGTCGTACGAACAAAAGCCGTACCGCCGCGTGATGATGGAAACTTATGGCGCGAGTGTCGTCGCGTCGCCATCGGTTGACACGAATGCAGGACGCCAAGCATTGGAGCAAGACCCAGGTTCGACTGGCTCACTGGGCTTGGCGATCAGCGAAGCAGTGGAAGATGCGGCAACTCATCAGCCGACGACCAAGTACTCGCTTGGCTCGGTGTTGAATCACGTGCTGATGCATCAGACGGTTATCGGGTTGGAAACACAAAAGCAATTGGAGAAAGCCGGAGTCGAACCGGATGTGTTGATCGCATGTGTTGGCGGCGGATCGAATTTTGGTGGATTCGCGCTGCCGTTCATCGGCGAAAAAATCACGAAAAAGAAAAAGACCCGCATCGTTGCCGTCGAGCCAACCGCTGCGCCGTCACTCACCCAAGGCGTTTACGCATTTGACTATGGCGACACCGCGCACCTAGCTCCCATCGTCAAAATGCACACGCTCGGCGCATCGTTCATGCCGGCATCGATTCACGCCGGTGGTCTGCGCTATCATGGCATGGCTCCGCTAATTTCCGCGCTGTACGATCAAGGATTCATCGAAGCGGTTGCAGTCCCGCAGAATCCCGTCTTTGCCGCGGGCGTCGAGTTCGCGCGCGCAGAAGGAATTGTGCCAGCGCCGGAATCATCGCATGCAATCCGGGTCGCGCTTGATGAAGCGCTGCGTTGCAAAGAGAGCGGCGAGAAAAAGGTGATCGTGTTCAATTTGAGCGGTCACGGTCACTTTGATATGGGAGGGTATGATGCCTACTTCCACAGCAAATTACCGGACTATGAATATCCACAGCAAGCAGTCCAAGAAGCCGTCGCGCAATTACCAAAAGTCGATGCGTAAATCAACCGTAGGGGTGACGTCATGTCGCCCCTCTTCCCAGTCTCCAAAACTTGTTGACGCGCATTTGCCTTTAGTCTATAATGTGCCCAGCACCAGTGCGCAATTTGGGACACACCACGTAACTTTGCGGGTCGTTCACCTCGACGATGTGCTTTTACACGAACACACCGAGCGCCAGCGCGTCAAGCAATTGGTCGAAAGAATCCAACTCGATCAGTTGCTGAAAAATCCGCCGATTGTCGTGCCGCACGCCGACAAGTATATTCTGCTCGACGGCGCAACGCGGGTGACGGCGCTCAAACAACTCGGTTACCCTGACGTTGTCGTACAAGTAGTCGATTACGCAATGCCGGGATTAGCGTTGGAAACGTGGAATCATTTGCTGATGGGTTTGCCCGTGTCCGAATTTTTGGATGCGCTGCGGCAAATCCAAGGTCTGCAAATCGTATCGACCACGCAAGACGACGCCGAGGATGCACTCAATCGACGGACAAGTGTTGCAACGCTGGTATTGCCCGATGGTCAAGTTTTTTCGCTGCGCTTGATCGATGCGCAAACCCTCACGACCCAAATCGATTTATTGAACCAAGTCGTCGCCGCCTACGAAGGGCGCGGTGAGTTGCAGCGAATTGCTCATGCGGATGTGCTCAAGCTAGCGCAAAGTAAATTAGCGTGGAATGCGCTCGTCATTTTTCCGCGCTACCAGCCAGGGGACATTCGTGCGCTTGCCCTCAATGGTCATAAACTCCCAACAGGAATCACGCGGCACATTATTCCGGGACGCGCGATGCGCATCAATATCCCAGTAGAACTTTTACAGAGTGCAGATTCACTAGAGCAAAAAAATGCGCAGCTGGGCGAGTGGATGCAAGCCAAGCTGCGTGAACGGCGAGTGCGGTACTATCACGAACCGGTTTTCCTATTCGATGAATGACGTCGTCTAAAAAAATTGGGGCGACGTTCGGTCAAGGAGGATCGTATGCCAACCCCAGATCGGCGTTCAGCCGAGCGGATGCCCGTCGATTGTACGGTGTGCTTTTTTCATTTACCACCAACTTCCAGTCCTCCGGTTTTCCACGCACTAAATTTGACCCTCACCGGCGCGTGCATTCAAGCGCCCATCCATTTTGTGCCCGGTGCGGTACTCTCATTCCATCTGGTTACACCCGACAATCAAGTGGCGGACATTCATGCCCAAGTGATTCATTCGGAAGAGGACAATACGAAACTCTATCGGGTTGGCGTTCAATTTACCCACTTGGCAGAATACGATCGCAATCTTGTGGCTCGCCAAATAGACCGTGTCCGTCCCAGTCTGCAGTGAGGAAGCCAATGTCCCCTAAAGTCAAAACCAAAGTTGCTGCCGATTCACGGCAGACGTACCGCAAGAACGTCAAGCTGTTGGTCGCCTTTCGTTGCGATGATCCAAGCGCGCCGATTCAAGATGGCTTTGCGCGCGCGGTCAGTCTCAGCGATACCGGCGCGTTGCTGGAATTGCCCGACCTGTACAAAGTCGGCAATGAATTTCAACTAGAATTTTTGCTGAACGATAATTTAATCGCGCCGGTCAAAGGCACGGTAACCCGCATCGACAAGCGCAAAGACTTTTACGAAGTCGCCGTCGAGTTTTCCAAAGTCCCCGCCAAGGTCAAACATTTGATTCGAGAACAAACCGACGGGTAAAAATTACGCGCGCTCCGGAGAATGAATGGCACAATCCGATTTCTTTTTGCTACTGACCCCGTCAAGTGAAACTCTGTCGCCGGACGAAGCGTACCGCGTTTCTTCATATTTCACCAACACCGATCGCTCGATTGTGGCAATCAAGAATCTTCCCGAAGTGATCAAAGGCGCGCTCTTTTCGCGTTACAGTCGCAGCGCGAAAGGTGTGCGCCGCTTATTCCTCGACGAATTCCTCACGCGTTCCGATCTCGGCATCGCCGATTTTTCATGCGGCACTGATCACCTCGCCGATTTAGGCACAGGCGAAGAAAAAGCCGAAGATTTTTATCGTCGCGTGCTTTCGGATTACGGCGACGATTCTGTGGGCGAATTGGGCGGCGCGCATCTCTCTTGCCAAGAAGTTTCCCAGGTCGCCGCGCGTGCGATTGAAAACGGACGCGTCGGAATTTCCTATCTCGAAAAATCCTCGCGCTATGTTCCGTTCGACGATCGCGTGAATGGGCAATATCGTTACTATCGACCGCGCCGCATCCTGGAATCCCCTTTCGGAGCAGAGTACGTCACGTTGATGGATTCGCTGTTCGACAGCTATGCGCATCACCTGCCGCGCATGATGGAACGAGTGAAGCAGCGCGCGCCGATTGAAAATATCGAATTTGAAAACGCGCTGACGGGCGACGTACTCCGTTATTCTGAAATCCGCGACGACGATATGCGCAAGAGCGCCGAGTTTGCGTATCGTCAATCCGTGCGCGCGCGCGCGTTCGATATGCTGCGTTGTTTTCTACCCATGGCAACACTGACAAATGTCGGCGTATGGGGCAACGGGCGCGCGTTGGAATACATGCTCACGCGGCTCTACGCCGATCCGCTGGACGAAGTGCAACTCATCGCTCAAGCCGCGCATTATGAGTTGACCCAGGTCGTTGGACCGTTCGTCAAGCGCGCGGATGACGAACACGGCAAGGACTATCAATCATTTTTGAAAACGATGAGCATACGGCAACGCGATTTGGCTCACCAATTTTTACCCCCCTCATTGACAGCACAGCCCAAAAAGGTTACGCTTGTAGCATACGACGTGGACGCCGTCGATAAGATCGTCGCGGCAATTCTGTATCCTGGCTCAAATTTGCCCAAGTCAGAAATCGTCAATTGCGTGCGCGATATGTCCGACGCTGCAAAATCGGATATCCTTCGCGCGTACATCGGCGAGCGAAAAAATCGGCGGCACAAACCAGGTCGTGCATTCGAACATGCCGCGTATGAATTCGATCTGCTGTTAAACATTGGCGAGTATCGAGATTTGCAGCGCCATCGGCTGGTAACATCGGAACGGCAAATGTTCACAACGCAGCATGGGTATGAAATCAACGAAGACATCAACGCCGTGCCGGACATTCGCGCCGATTATCTCGAGCGGATGGAAGAAACTGGTAAGTTGCGCGAACGCCTTGCGGTCGAAATGCCCTTTGATGCGCAGTACGTCGTGCCGTTTGGTTTTCGCGTGCGCTATAATGTGCGACTGAATTTGCGTGAAGCATACCATTGGATCGAGTTGCGTTCTGCCCCGCAAGGTCATCCCGATTATCGCAACACGAGCCAGGAAATGTTTCGCGCGATTCAAGCGGTCCATCCGGTGTTAACTGAGACAATGAATTTTGTGAATCTCACGCCGGATGTGCCGTTAGGTCGTTTACGCGCTGAGATGCGGCGGGCGCACCGAGACAACTCGGCGTCTCAAGTACATCCACCTAATCTTGGAGACCGTCAAGCATAATTCATGCGCGGTTAACTCGCTCCATTATTATGAGGATTTGCGGAGTCAGGACTCATTCCGCCAAGGTTGACAGAAGTAGCGAAAAAACGGAATGAGTGAATTTGACTGATTACGTTTTGCTCGCGAGTTTGGCACATTCGCGACCAAGATTCCAAAACACCTTGATTTTGT
>JACRMI010000013.1 GCA_016215025.1 Chloroflexota bacterium | reverse complement strand
GGGTACAAACTCATCGGCAGCGTTTTCGTATGCACACGCGTTCCGTCAAGCGTTCCAAGGCGCAACTCAAAGATATCGTGCGGCGCTGGAAATCACTCCCCGTGGATGATGTGCCCAAGTGACTTTTGCGCTAATGCGTTTAAACTCCATCCACGCCAAACTCAGGTTTTCGCGTTTGTAGCCATCCTTTACCAATAGATCCAAGATGCTCTGTCTGAAGGCGGTCTCTTGTTCAGTTTCGGTCGGAAATTCTTTATCCCATTCGTCCGGTTGTCCGTGTCCCACCAACAACACGCCAACCTTTGATTTGGGCGTGTCACCGATATTGGCATTTGCTCGATGTACGAACATACTGCGGAGAGAATTCGAATCCCAGAGCGGTCCCGTGAATTTGATCTTAGCGCCGTACTTTTCCGGCTGTACTTCTTTGATGAGGTCCTTGCCTTCGGCAGTGTGATTGGAAATCGTCAGGAACACTTCGGCGACAATGATCTGGCTTGCACTGTCGTTGAGTGCTTGGATAACTGCCGCGTCCGGGCGAGGCGCGTCGTCTAAAAACGAAAGATAGAATTGTGTAGAGGTGTCGCCCTTGGCGCGAAATTCCTTTTCCAAACTGTTCATCATGCGGATGTGCATTTGTCGGTGGTGGCTAGTGCCAACTTCCAAATACTTGTCCCGCAATGCATGAACGAAGAACGGTCTAAAAGGAAATGGCACGAAAGCGATGTTCTGCTCATCGAATTCGCGGAATTGATTGAGCCAGCCAATCGGGTCGTATGTTTCCGGCTCGCCGTGTGTAAAGTACACAATTGCTGTGTGCCCTTTACCGGGATCATTCAGCGCGCGTGTGATGGCGGGTAACGGACGAGGATCTTCGCGCGAAAGGAACCAGTACGTCGTACCGAGGTAGCCAATCGCAAAAGCGACTAGCGCAAGTGGGATTGCAAGCACGAGTTTCTTGCGTCCGAATCTTGCCAGCAGAACGAGGATGAGAAACAAGATTACGCAGAGAATGAAAAGTGTTAACGCCATTTCACGCGGATGGACGGTCATGTACCTGATGGTGTAAACGCCGGCTAAGAGAGCAATCAGAAGCGTTACTCCCCAACGCAAGTATTTCATTCCCCCCTCACTTTTCTTGAATTTATTCGAACTGAATTGCCTCGATAATGCGCAAGCCAGCCGCGCGCCGCGCCGGTAAAATCGCCGCGAGTTGCGAGACGACCAGCGCGACAACAAGTCCAATCACGATGCCTTGCGTTGGCATCACGTAATCCAAATCGTAGCCCGCCATCGTGTTAATGCTCAAAATCACAATGCGCGATTGAAACAAGCCGAACACCAAACCAAACACGCCGCCGATAATGCCCATCATCCCGGCTTCGGCGAGAATCATTTTGCGAATTTGCCAGCGCGTCATCCCCAAACTGCGCAACATCCCGATTTCACGCGTGCGTTCCATCACGCTCATCGTCATCGTGTTGATGATGCCGAGCGCGGCGACAATCATCGCAATCACCGCCATCACGTCGAACAAGCCGCTGGTTTGCGCGGTAAGACTGAGCGCCCGCGATTTGAGCGCGTTGTTCGATTCCACCGTGATGTGCCGCCGCTTGCCAAACAAATCGTCGATTTGTTTTTGCACTTGCGCCTGCGAAAATCCCGGTTTCACTTTGATGAGATACGCACTCACATCGTTCAGCGCGAAATAGCGGCGCATATCTTTCCAACTACCTTCGATAACTAGACCTTGATTGTTGAAATCGACGACGACCGCGCCAACCTCGAACGCTTGCTTGCCGCGCCGCGTCTCCAACAAAATCTTGTCGCCTTGCTTGATGCCATACTTTTCGGAAATCACACTGGAAACAAAAACGACATCGCCATTGGCGAGCTGGTCTAACAATTTTTGTGGTTCGCCTTGATTCGCGGTGAAAACAAACGATGTAACTTGCTGATAACTCGCCGGTTCGACGGCGGTGAAAACGAGCGAGTCACTAGTGCCGTCCGGCTTGACACGCCTAACGTCGAAATAACGAATTGGCGCGACGGCGGCGATGCCGTCCAATACTTCGATGCGTTTGCCCAAATCGGTGCGCATCGGCAGAGATGAATGCACGTACAAATCGCCGCCGATGTACACTTCAATCCACGAGCGAATGTCTTGCTCGAACGCGCCGGAAATCGCGCGCACGCTCAAAATCATCGCGACGCCGATCATCAACGCGGCGACGGTGAGCGCGGTGCGGAATTTTGAGCGTTGCGTGTTGCGACTGCCGAGTTGACCTTCATCGCCGTAAATCCGGCGAATCCACGGACGCGCCGCGCGCTCTGCGATATCAACGGTGATGGGCACGAGCAGCGTCCCACCCAACAGCAACGTCATCACCGACATATTACTGACGCTGTATTCCAATTGCGGCGGAAGTTTGACGACATTGAGAGAAAAATACGACACGATGACCAACGCCAAGCCGATACGCCAGCCGTTTTGCACAATCCAACCTTCGCGCGAACTGCCGCGAATGCGCAATGCCTCCAGCGGCGAGATGCGCGAGGCTTGCCACGCCGGAATCGATGCGGCGAGAATCGTCACGAGAATGCCAACGCCTAAACTCAGCGCGAGTCCTTCGGGGGGTACGGTTAATTGTTTGACTTGTTGGGCCAGCAACAACTCGGTGCCGCGAATCAAACCTTGCGACAATGCGATGCCGACGATAACACCCAGCACAGAACCGACCACGCCGAGAATGGTTGCCTCGACCAAAATCTGTTGCATGATTTGTCCGCGCGTCATTCCGAGCGTGCGTAACATTCCAATCTCGCGCGTCCGTTCGACGATGGTCATTGAGAACGCGTTGTAAATGAGAAATGCGCCGACAAAAATAGCGAGGACACTAAAAAAGTTCAGCCCCATTTGGTAGCCGTCGAGCATTTGCGTAACACGTTTCCCGCGCGCCGCCGGATAAATGACGCTGTACTCATCGCCGAGTTTGGTTTGCAGGTTGGCTTTGAGCGTGTCCAAACCATCGCCGGTGGCGTACCGCGTCGCGGCGACAATATCGATGAGGTCAAGCGTGTTGGGGCGGCTGAAAATTTTTTGCGCCGTCTTGAGCGGAATCGCGCCGAATGCACCGTTGTTGAGTTGCCCAGGTCCTTCCTTCGACATCAAGCCGACGAGGCGCAACTTTTCTACGCCGCTTGACGTGACCAGTTGAATATCGGTGCCAAGCGAAAGTTTTTTCTTCTCGGCGTAATCCTTGACGATGATAATATCGCGCGCGTTCGAATCCGCGCCGAGAAAATTCCCGGCAACGATTTTGTAATCGCGCGCTTGATGATCGATGGTGGGGTCGATGCCATAAATCGTCATCCCGCTCGCCACCGCGCCGAAAATGCTGAGGTCAAGTGAGTTGGGCGCGGCTTCATCGGCAAGCAGGGCTTGCGCTTGAAGCGAGGGCACGGCGGCTTTGATGCCGGCAACTTGATTGACGCGGCGCATTACGTTTTCGTCAAACCCTTCGCCGCTGACGTTGGCGCTGGTGATGACAAGGTGCGCTTTGCCGGACGCTTCGGTAAAGACTGCCGTGATGGAATCGAGCGTGGAAAAATTGGTGATGCTGATAGCCAGAATGACTGCGACGCCAAGAACAATGCCAAACGTCGTGAGAAGCGTACGCGAAGGGCGTGCGCGCAAATTGCGGAGCGCGGTCTGAAACGTATGCACGATTGAGGTGAGACGTGGTTGCATTGATGTGTTACCGGAAAATTATGGTTCGAGCGCTTCAACGGCGTCCATCACGATGCGCAGACGCTGGGCACGGTCGGTGATGTTGCCAAACCGGGTGTGCTGGGCGATCAATCCATCTTTCAACAATATGACGCGGTCGGCGTAGGTGGCGGCGCGCGGGTCGTGCGTGACGACGACAATCGTCTGTCCCAATTCATCGCAGGACTGGCGCAACAAGTCCATAATCGCCGCGCCGGTTTTTGAATCGAGGTTGCCGGTCAGTTCATCGGCGAGGACAATGGCCGGCTTGGTGACCAGCGCGCGTGCAATCGCCACGCGCTGTTGTTCGCCGCCGGATAGTTGGTCGGGCTTGTGATGCCGACGGTCGGCAAGCTTGACCAACTGGAGCAGGCTGTTAATGTGGTCAAGATGTTGGCGCGGGTTTTGCCCATCGATGATGAGCGGCAAGGTGATGTTTTCTTCGGCGGTCAGCGTGGGCAAGAGGTTAAAGAATTGGAAAATGAAACCGATGTTGTGGCGGCGCATCAGCGTCACTTGATTGTCATTCAAAATTGAGAGGCGTTGTCCGGCGAGCGTCACTTCGCCGTCCGATGGTTTGTCGAGACCGCCAATCAAATGCAGTAGCGTTGATTTGCCACTGCCCGAGGGTCCCATCAACGCGACAAACTCACCTTGGTCGACAATGAAATCGACGCCTGCGAGCGCGCTTACCGTGTGCCCACCGAGAACATAGTCCTTCTTTAATCCTTGTGCTTGCAAGATGGGCATGCGCTCCTCCGATTACTTGGTGATGTATGGTAGATAGCAAGGAATGGCATCCGCGCTATTGAGCGGAATGGCGCTCGCTTCTAAAGAGCTTTGGTGTTCGTTGCCCGATGCATCGCGGCTTTGCAAAATATAAAAATAGCGTGTGCCCGGCGCCACACCCGAGTCAGCGTGGTTGGCTTGACGTCCAACCTGGGTCGAAGGTGGTGCGGGATAGTTGCCGCTGGTGGTGCTTCGGTACAGGTTATAGCCCTGAATGACCGCATACGACGACAACTGCCACGATAGGTTGACAGCATTGAAACCGGCACTGGCAGTGAACCCGCGCGGCATCGTTTGAAAGGTGTGATTGGAAAGTTTCCCGGCTTGCAGGTCTTGATTGATATTGGTGCCGTACAAGTACGTGAATTGAGAGGATTGTTCCTTCAAATAATAATTGAACCACGCCACGCTCAATTTCTTTGCCAGCGTCAAGCGGTCGGCGTTGAACGAGCCACCGCCGCAAAACGAGTAACACAAATTGCGATAAGTGGTGTCGCTCGGGTCGAGAAAGTCACAGTGGCTGCCGTTGGCGACCACTGGTTTCGCTTTGTGTTCGGCGCCAACATCGGTGTACATCGCATTGTACTCGGCGTTGTTGTTGCACAAGCTCGATGCCGCGCCGACAATCAAAGTTGCTCCTGTGATGGTGGTCAAATCGGTGTACGTCGCGGTGGCTTGGACGCTTGCACTGCCAAAACTCATTCCCGATGCGCCCGCCGGGTCGAGCGCGACGACGGCTTTAACGCGCGGGTCTTGGCCGGCCACATCGAGACTTGACATTCCGCCGAGCGAATGCCCGATGATACCAAAGCGCGTGGTGTCGATACGTTGATAGAACGGCGACGCGCTGTTGGCATTGGCGGATTCGAGGTATACAAGCACGGCGCGCACATCAGAGATGCGCGGCGTCAGATTATCCCCGCTCAGCGCATCGCCGAACGAGGGCAGTGCGACAATGTACCCCCAACTGGCAAGATGCATGACATTGCCGGTATATGAATCTGTGGGACTGCCGATAGGAATAAAGCCATGCGAGAAAACAAGCGTGGGATACGGCGCACCACTAGGGTCGATGTTGTTGCCGGATGCCGGAAAATAAATTTTGGTGGCAATCGAATGTCCGTTGCTCGCATTAGAAATCGTGACACTCGTTTCCGCGACTGTAAAGATTCCGTTTTGTCCTGGGTCGATGGGCTGCGCCTGCGAAATTCTCAACGCGCCAAAAATTCCGAGACCCAAACAAGCAAGCAAATTGAGGGCTCGTCGCATTGTTCCCTCCTTGCGATGACCGAGAGAAAACAAAAACCGACCGTATCAATTCCGGTCGGTTACGCCACTGGCTCCCCCTAGTTCAAGGCGTCCAAATATCGAAAAATCCTACAACTAGAGTTCAACGCTTCCGATAAGTTTTTCGCACACGCTGGTCAACTTGATTGTAGTGCAATTCCAAGTACGCGTCAAGAATCGATTTGCGAGTGTTAGCCCAAAGTAGAAATGTCCCCACTCCGCGCCAAGTAGAAATGTCACCCCGACGGATTGGGAGGTGGATGTTTCGATTTGTCGCCCAACTGGAAACGTCGCCACGGATGATTCACGGGGGGAACATAGGGCTTGGAT
>JACRMI010000009.1:99943-107754 GCA_016215025.1 Chloroflexota bacterium | reverse complement strand
AAAACGCAGCGCCGACTCCAAGTCCTGTATCGGTTTCGGCATCATCCACGGCGGTGTCTCAAAGAATTGGAACGTCAATGGGCGGAAGCCGTTCGCCGCAAACCTTAAAAAACTTGTAGGTGGAATTTTGCGGTTACTGTGATTTTAATCTGGCTGTTTGCCTTTCTTGAATTACACTTTATCCGCGATGTCTGCCGCATTATTCCTGACTTGCCGAAACGACCGCGCCCAGTTGGCGCAGCCAATCCAAGAAATCAGGTCCACCCCAATGTTCAACAAATCTACTATTTTCCACGCGAACGATATCGAGCAGTGAGACGGTTACCTGTCTACCAGTTGGCGCAATGCCCAGAAAGATTTTTTGATGGGTGCCGCGGATAGTTGAGCGGAACGCCACCCGATCACCTTCGGCAATGATCTCTTCAAGCGTGAGAGAAATATCTGGAAAGGCAGACCGAATCCCAGCCAGACGCTGTTTTTGACCCTCACGATTTAACGGTGTGGCGTTTGGAGAAAGGTGACGTTGATTGTTTGAGGCAAGAAACTCATCACAAGCCGCCGAGTTCTTCTTGTCCCAAACCTCTTGGATGTAACGACGCACCAGTGCTTTATTATCGTCTGCTGACATGACCTACTCCTTCCGTTACCCGAGTATGCAGTGTTATACTTTCGATTCATCCCCCACCGCTTGTTCAGCAATCAACCGCACCATCGTTTCAAATTGTCGTGCGGCTTTGAATTGCTTGAACATGAACTGGGCAAGCGGGCGAGTCAGTCTTTGCGGTAGTGGCATTTTGAGTTTGATCTTGATATCTAGCCGAGTCCGGTCCGGTTCTGTTTCAAGACATCGGGATTGGACAGCCATTGGGAATTCGACGGTGTAGTATTCAAACGGACGCCAGTCGAGAATTGTCTCAGCAACAACATTCTTGCCATGGGCGCAGTGATTACGTGCTCCAGCGCCTGTGCGCCCCCCCGGTCGAATCAGAGGACGGATATCATCGAAGGTTTCCCATTGGAGACGTTTTTCTGGTTCGTTCATCCATCCCCAGATTGTAATCGGCGATGCGGGGATTAGAAACGACATGATCAGGTCCGCGTCTTCAGGCGAAATGAACACGCGGCGAAGATCCATCAATTCTTTATAGCGTGCATGCAGGTTCAAACTGTGGGTCTTGACCTCGCCCAAGTGTTCGTAGTGCTCGGTTTCTTCATGTAGACCTTCTGGTTTCACCTTCATCTGGGTCAAAGCCGCATCAGAGAAAAGTGCATACGCTTTCCAGCCTGTGGCTTCGCTGACATGGTTTTTGAGTAGACGATGAACCAGGTTTATATCTGAACCTACAAGTTTCGTAATGCCAGACACACTTTGCAAGAGATATTCGCCATAATGCACGACAAATTTCAGATCGAGATTGGGGATGGACTTGCAGGCGTTGCATTGACACGTCGTCCGACGACGAACACTTTCGACGCGGTCTCGGAATGCCAGATACGTTGACTCGCATAATTCGAGGAGAGTCTCGCCGCGTTGTACTTTCGATTCGGGAGCGTATGCATACACCGCGTCGCCTTCAATCTCTGCAATGGTGAGTAGCGGCTTCATCTGCCCAACAATCAGTTCGAGCAATTCGGTTAGAACGTCGCGCGCATGAGTCAATTCCACTCCAGCCAGATACGATGTATATCCAGAGATGTCCGCGAGAAGAAGATAACCGTGCGACGTTCCATTTTCCATCTATGATTCCTTTATCCCGATTTGAGCCGCATAAATCCGCCGATGAACTGTGGGTGAATGCTTACAACAATCCCTGACCCCGCAACTTTCTTCATCATCCCCAATGCATAGTCGCTGGGCGTGCCGTAGATTTCAACGCTGACTGGCTCGATGAACTCGTACGTTTTTTTCGACCGGTCGTCAGCGCCTTGCAATTGGAGGTCGAGTGCTTCGGCGCTGGGAAACACACGAACAATATCGACTTGAGTGGCGTCTTGATTTTCGTAAGCGAGTTGGACAACTGTGTCTGGCTTGTTGGCTTGCGTCAGCGGGACACTATCTCGATAATGCTTGCGAAAATCATCGACCTTGCCTGGCTTGATGCGATTGCGGCTGATGAACACGATTGGGTCAGTCATTGCCATTGTGCAATCTACTCCTTTACCTCTGCCTCAATCAACTGCTTGATGGTTCGAGCACTCCGCTCCACCAAGCCCGTAATCCGACTCTTCATCGATTCATCCATATCGGGGAAATCCGCGTGGATAGTGAGCGTAGTTTGCTTTTCGTTTACCGTCTCAAAGGTCACTCGCCCGTGCGTTACACTCAGTCCATCATTGATCAGAACTCCGAATGCTTTGTTGGGTTCAAATTCCACAACCTTCATCGTTCCATCAACGGGCGTACCGCTGTGGGTGTTGCGCCTACGAATTACCGTCCCGACGCCAATGGGTCCATCGGATACTTGCTCAAGATGCATATCGGGATCCCAGCGAGGATGGTTGCGGACGTGTTCATCGGCGTAAAAGTGGAAAACCTTTTCCACGGGGCGGTCGATCACTTGTGGAACCTTAATTTGTACTGACATCGAGTCTCCTTCACTTTGCGTTGGCGAACAATCGCTTGACGATGCGCACGGGCGTATAAAGCGCGGTGCGAATGGCTGCGTTGTTCCAAACGTTGCCAACGTACTTCCACTGCCAACGTGGATCGATGCACGCGACTTGTTGCGTGGGTTGAGCATGGACGCCAAAATGCTTGGCGATGTTGACGAGTGTCGCGTTCCAAAATGCGTCTTCCTTTTTGTCGGCATAACCCAAACGCATTCCAATTTCATAAAAGGGATCGCTCGCGCGCAAGAGAGGTTGGACTTGCACGACGGTCGCGCCATCCTCTTCGTAGGCGCTGAAAGTAATGAACGCCGCATACATGTGACCTTGCGGCGTCATGAACGAAAAGGATTCGTCGTCGACGTAGATGACACGCACGCCCGTCGAGAGTGGCAAGCCTCCGGGGCCAGCGAGATTCAGGATTGCAACTTCGCCCGGCTCGATGGCGGTCAGTGGCGCATAAAAATTGTTGCCTTTGGGCCAGAACGATCCAAAGTTTTCGCGCCACGTTTTTATCACGTCCTTGGGATCGATGGTCGCGCCGCTCAAGCGCACGCGGTACGTTTTTTGCCATAATTGCCCAAAGCCCTGCAGCGGTCCTTCGAGACGGCGACCATCGACGTTTAAATTGATCGCTTGCTTGGAAATTCCCGAAACCTTTAGTCGATCAACAGGCGTTGCCCACTTGCCCTCGTGCGGCTTGGTGTCATTCGGTAAGGTATTCATGCTCTCTAGTCACCTTCTAGACCAGTATTCAGTATTCAGTATTCGGCATTCAGAGCCCTCATCTTTCTGAACACTGATTACTGCTTACTGTTCACTGTACACTGATTGCTATGCACTCGCCAGCGCGTCCTTCTCTGACTCGTAAATCTTGATCGCTTCGTTGAGGCGTGTCAGCGCAAAGATTTGTTTGTAGTGATCGTTCAAACCGAACACACACAATTTTTGCTTTTGGCGATTCGCGCGGATCAGCATCGTCACAAGCAAGCCGATGCCGGAACTGTTCATGTATTCCAATTCGCTGAAATTCAAAATGATCGCGCGCGTGAACTCACCGCTTGCTTGGGTGTACGCAGTGGTCAAAGCGCTCTCGGCGGCGGCAGTGATCTCGCCTGAAATATCGACGATGCTGGCGGCATCGCTCACCTTGCGAACGTTCAGTTTGACCTGGGTTGCTTGCATCCTCTTCCTCCCTATTTTGGAATATCGACCCTAAAGGTTTATTTTCTGAGTTATAGCATTATCCACGAAAGTAACCACTGGTGCTCTCAACACGGCGATAAGGCAAAGAAACCTAAAGGTCTCTTACACTGCTTGACGCAACGCCGTCGCTTCGTCTGGAAAAACAGTCATAAAATCCGCGAGCCGCGTAATCTTAAAAATCTCCTGATAGTGATCGCTCAATCCGAAAACCAACAATCGAATACCGGCGCGGCGCGCTTTGGCGAGTACGCCAACGATCAAGGCAATGCCTTTGCTATTGATGTAATCGACATCGACAAAATTCAAAATGAGTATCGTCGGGTTCTGTAGAGTCGCTTCGGCATAAGCGCGGTTGAGCAAGTCTTCTTCTGCGAGCGCATCGATCTCGCCATGCAAATCGATGATCGCGGCGCTATTGGTTTGCCGTACCTCGGCGCGAAATTCTCTAGCTGCCATGCTTACCTCCTTCCAAGTACAGCACCAATTCAAACGTGTTGTTATCGGCAGTGGGAATAATATTCATCTCGTCAACCAAATTTTTGATGAGGAACAAGCCCCAGCCGCGCGGCGATTGTTCACCGGCGAGCTTGGCTTGCAAATTCGGCACGGGTGCTTGAGGGATTTCTTGATGCCCGCCTTGATCGCTGATGCGCACGGCGAGCTTGTTTCGCGACGACAACACGCGAACGATCACCATGAGTTCTGGATTATTCTTGTTGCCATACTCGATGGCGTTCATCGTCGCTTCAGAGACCGCGGTCTTGAGTCGTTCCACTTGGGGCGCAGCGAGGTCTAGCGATTGGATGGCCTCTGCGACTTGTTTCATGGCGATGCGTTCATTGCCCGGTTCGCTTGGAACCGTAAATTCTTTCAACGTGATCCACTCTTCAGTTTTATCGGTCATGGAAAATCGTTTTGCGTTTCCTTCTCGATGAAGCGTAACGAGTGTTACATCATCTTCTTGTTCCCACCCCGCGCCGGTAAAATTGGCAAGTTCGTCGAGCAAATGGTTGATCAAGTCTCCGCCCTTTTCCGCATCGCTGGTCTGGAGCAGATCGTGCAAATGTGGAAATCCGAACATGACGTGCTTGGGATTGTGCGCTTCGACCAAGCCATCGGTGTAGAGCAAGAGCATGTCGCCGGGATCGAGCATGATTTGTTTTTCTTCATACTTCATATCAGGCATCAAACCCAGCGGCATTCCCGTCGCGCGTAGTTCTTCCACTTTTGCATCGCAACGACGATAGGGCAGGTCGTGTCCGGCGTTCGCAAACTGTAATCGACCACTGACCGGATCGAGAATCGCATACAAACACGTAATGAACATCGAGGGTGGAATTTCGGGCAGAATCAAATTGTTCGAACGTTCGAGCGCATCACCGGGGGAAAGCATTCGCCGCGATGCGCCGCGCAAAACTGCGCGCGTCGTCGCCATCACGAGCGCAGCAGGGACACCTTTGTCGGTGACATCGCCAATCGTGATGACTAACTTGCCATCGGGACGCTCGAAGAAATCGTAAAAGTCGCCGCCGACTGCGCGCGCAGGTTGATAGTGCGACGCGATCTGCCAGCCCGGTAAATTCGGATTTTCTTTGGGCAAGAGAGTTTGCTGAATCAAACGGGCGACTTGGAGTTCCTGTGCTAAACGTTCCATTTCGCGCGCTTCAATTTTTTGTTGGCGCACGAGCTGCGCGACCCGTACGGCGGGCCCTGCTTGGCTGGCAAGGTTGTTGAGCAAGCCGCGATCATCCGCCGAATAGTCTTGCTCGCTCATGCGTGGACCCAGATTTAACAGCCCGACGAGTTCACCTTGACTGACGAGCGGCATGATGAGTTTTGCTCCCGATTTTCGCAACGCGTTCAGTACCGGCGATTCGAACTTGAGCGTGCCGATGTCGACCGCTCCGTTGACGCTTTGCAAGTACTGCACAAGTGGGTCGGTGATGGGTAAATCGGTCATGCGGATTGCGTCTTCGCCAAACTCGCGACGTGCAGACGAAGTTGGCGTTGAAATAGCTTGGGTAGTTGGTCGGCTTATCAAGCTTTTTAGGATTGTCATCTTGACCTCACTCTAGCATTTCTTCGTCTCGAAATCGTTACGAAAAGAGTTACGATTAGTCGAATAGTCAGCTAGTCATCCAGTCTGATAGTTAAGGGAGATGGTTTGACTACGTGACTACAAGACCAGACGACTTGCGGGTTATTTCTTGATCCACAGACTCACGTCCGTCGGCTGCATCGTTTCGTCGACTACCTGGAGCAGTTCGCGCGAGAGCGTGTCTAACTCGACTTGATCGCGTAGCTTGGCGGCGAATCGCGCGAGGACTAGCTGCGCATCGTACTTGCTTCGATAGAAACGCCGGTCGATGCCATTTTGGATGCGTTGCCGGAGTGGGTTGAACAATGCTGCGATTGCGAGCGTCGCGAACGCCGGAATGAGCGAGCTGGTTGTTGCGTCCGATATGTTTCCCAAAAGCGAACCAGCGATTGGACCGAGCAAACCAAGCATTACAACCACGCTCGTCAAGTAGATTAGGATGAGCGACACGGTTAGCGCGCCGTAGATCATTGTGCGGCGGAGAATGATGTCAATGTCCCACAAATGAAACCGCACGATTGCGACAAAAATACAATACAACTCTAAAAGCATCGCAACCTGAAAAAGAGGATCGCGGACGAGAAGGAAAATGGCGCGTGACGTTCCTGGCTCGCGCAAGACGGGGACCAATACGCCAGGAAAATAAATCGTGACGAATCCTGTGAGCAAAATGCCCACGCCATACACAACCCATTTCGCTTGCTGACGCTGCATCCAGTCCGATACTTGGTTGTAACGATAAACCTGAATCAGAAATCCGATGCCGATCCATCCAATCGCAAAAAAATAAGCGAGGGGCCAGTTTTCTAAATCGAATGCATTCGTCGGCGCATCAGGAAAGACGACCCATGAAAAAGCGTAGAGCGCGGCGAGTAGCGCGATCCAACGTGTCCATCGCGGAACAAATCGTCCATCGGGGAAAATATATAGAAAGACGTACGCAAGTGCTGAGCTAGCGGCGCGCGCTAGATTGATGATCAAAATCCATTCCGTCGGCAAGACCACATACACGTTGGCTTGACTGAAGATGGTACCGAGAACCAAGATCTGAAAGGAGGCATAGATCGCCATCCAATCGTCCGGCTTGATGACAAACATGACGATCGAACCGACGATGAAGACAAACCAGGACAGCATGCTGAATACCGTGAGCCAATTCGAGCAAAGCGAAACCGGGATGCCTAAATTGATGAGCGCGGTGGCGTTTTCTTGACACTGGTTGTTGAGCGATTGCAGATGAGTCGGGACGAAGAAAACAAAAGTTCCCAGCATCGACAACACGGCAACGAGCCATACTCCGCGCGCTAGCCACAAAGTCCTGCCGCGCAACGGCGAGTTCGATTCGAAATGTGGCCTTGGGCTATTCGGCATTCTTATCTTTTTCTTTCAAGGTCGATGGATGGCTTAACCACAAATGAACATGGGTTGGCTGCATTGTATCGTCGATCACTTGCAAGAGTCGTTCGCTGAGTTTCTGCAAATCGGTTTCGTTTCGGACAGTGTCTGCAAATTCTGTGATGACCAAACGCGCGTCATATCGCCGACGGAAGAATCGGCGGTCGATGCCGCGTTGAATGTGTCCGCGCAGTGGATTGAACAATGCTGCGATCCCCAAAGTCGATGAAATGATGGCTAAATCGGACGACGCGCCAGTGAAAATGAGAAACGTCTGCTGAAGCAAAATGATGCTCACCAAGTAAACGCCGATCAAGGTCGCTGTTAAAACCGCATAGATTAATGTGCGTCGAATAATAATGTCCTGTAGTCTGGCGAAAACTATCCTTTGATCCGCACAAAAACAAAAAGATCGCCCGAAAGTGGGCAATACGAAAATATCATCGGAAATTGGGCGTGAAATTCCGATCGCATATATGTGCAAAATTGGAGACCCGACTTCACG
>JACRMI010000009.1:0-99880 GCA_016215025.1 Chloroflexota bacterium | reverse complement strand
TCCCGTTCGCGGAACAACAAACCCGCAGCGATGCAAGGATCGCCTGTGCCAAGGGAGTCAGAGCGCAACGATAGATTTGCGCAGTGTCGGATCTCAAACATGATTATAATCCCAAGTCGAAATTTTCGCCAGACTACAGTAATGTCGATGTCCCAGAGGCGATAGCGCAGGATCGCAATGTCGATGCTGATTGGTATGAGTAAGAGCGAGAACGCAAAGATGGCGACGCCGATCATTTGATACAGTACACGAATTGCACCGGGGTCACGCGTTTCGGGAATGAGAATGCCGGGCGCGAGAAAAATGCCAACGCCCAATGTCGCCACGCCGAAAGCATAAAGCACCCAGCGCGTTTGAACGCGCTCCATCGGAGTCGATACAAAGATATAGCGATAGAGTTGCGCGAGAAAGCCGCAGCCGAATAGAAATAAAAATCCAATCAACATTACGGGCAAAGACCAGTTGAATGGATTGGCAAGGGGAAACATTAACCATGCGGCTGCCCATACCGTGAAGGGAACTAGAAACCAGCGCGTCCAACTCGGCACGAAACGCCCATCAGGAAAAATGAAAAAGCATATCGTGAAGGTGACCCAACCGATGTTCTGAACGAGATGCAATGAAACTTCCAAGATCGAGCCAGAGCCATCGTCCAGGACGCGCGATGTTCCGGGGACCAACACCCCAAATGTGATGAAGGCGAGCGAGGCAAACATTCCGAGTACTTCGCGTGGCTTGCGTAGATAAATGATCAAGCCTAGAGTGATATGCACCAATGCAAAAATCGTTTCGAGCGCAAGAAAATAAAGCGCGTACGTCGTTAACGAGATACTCTGCGCGGCGAGCCACTCTGCTTCGTTAGGAGCCAGGATGACAAGAGGCGTATCGCCCTGGGGCGTGACGGTGATGAGTTGCTGATAGCGAAACGGAACGGCGACGATGAATAGTCCGAGCGCGATCAATACGAGCGCGAACCAGCTGCCGCGTGCAACGATCAGATCGACTCCGGTCAAAGTATTTGATTCTTGTTCAAGATTGCGATTGTTCATCGGATGTTTAATTGGAATGCAAGTGGTCTTACGCAAGCAATTTCTGTTGCTCTACAATGCTTTGGCAGAGAGTTCTGTCACGGGTAATGTATTGCTTATTTGTTTTTCTCTTTCGGATTTTGCAGCCATAGACTCGACGTGGTGGGTTGCATGCTCTCGTTCACAACGTCGAGCAGTTCGCGAGTCAGCTTTTCCAATTCGACCTCATCCCGAACCGTTTCGCTAAACCGCGCCAGCACACGTTGGGCATCATAATTGCTGCGATAATACCGACGATCAATGACACGTTGCACGTGATGATGGAGCGGATTGAAGAGTGCGGCGATGCCGAGGGTCGAAAGGATAATAGCCAAGTCGCCGCCTGCGCCCGTCGACGCGCGGAAAACGAATTGCAAAACGATGACGCCGCTCAAGTAGAAAATTGCAAGTAAAACCGTCAGCACTCCGTAGATCAACGTGCGATGAATGATGAAATCGATATCCCATAGCCGATAGCGCAAAATGGCGAGACTGATCATGGCAGGAAAAATAATAAGGATAGGAAGATACAAGGTCGGATCGAAAGGGATCGAAGGTCCGAACAAGGATGCGCCAAACCAGAGACCAATCGGGACAAAAGAGATCATGGCCCCCGCCAGAATAATCCGCGCTTGTAATTGAGTCATGAGCGATGTACTGCGCCGCCATCGATAAACCATCACGCAGAGAAAAACGAGGATGCCAAACGCCGTAAAGGCATAGCCGTAACGCCAGGGGAGCATGTACGCCCAGGGATCGCTTGTCTCGAAAAGGGTTTTGATCGCCCAGGCAGACAAGAGGAAGGATGCCCCGTACGGGAGAAGACGCACCCAGGGACGGGTTTTCATCAAAGGCAACTCTTCGGGGAAGAGAAACGTAAGGCTCACAAACGCAGCTCCTAACATCGAAAGGGCGAACGTCCAAAGCCAAGTACCAAAGTGAGTGGCGAACAAATCGAAAAAGAGCCCACAGACGATGGATGCGCACGCGCAGAAGAACGCGAACGCGCGCGCCGATTGAGTGTGACTGCGTTTGTAATAGAGCCATCCACCGATAATCAGGTAGATCAGTCCTACCGAGTAAGGCAACCAAAATAGTCGAAGAAGATCTTGCTGGGCAAAGCGTTCAACTGCGACAAAAGGGAATGTCTCTCGCTTGCCATTCCGATCAATGGTCTCGATTGGGATCAACTGTGAAAAGCTGACTTGATCGATTGCTTGATCGAAATCCGACAAGGATTCAACCGGCTGATGGTTGACGCGAACAATTCTGCGCGGATGCAGAATTCCAAGTTGGATTCCGCTCCAGTTTGGGGTCTTGATATCTGAAACGACCAGGGTTTGTTCTACGACAAAACCGGGAAACGGTCGCTGGCTCCATTGCCATGCGCGAATGGGTGTCAATGCAAATACGGCAAGAGCGAAACCAAACGTTGCGAGCGTGATCAAAATAGAGAGTTGGTCTATGCCAGCCAGCCATTTATGCGATCTGTCTTCGGACATTTGCCTTCAAATCGTGCATCAAATAGTGCATCCACAAAATCTTGCGTAGTTGATCAAGTAAAGTGTACTTGATCAGACTGCACCATTTTTGTGTCTGCACTTGGACACGCTGTGCCTAAAATTGAATGTCGCCAAACGGCGTGAGACGCGATTCAGAATGATCACGTTTCACGCGCTAGTATTCTGTCAAACTGATAATGAGGGACGTAGCATAGCGCCTTGTGCGCGTTTTCGGTAGTGTATTACGCCCACTAGGGCTAGTCTACCGGTCAACATCAGTGTGACAGAGTACTAGCTGCGTTATTCTAAATCTTCGTTTGGCTTTCAGTCAATCGCCCTACTGTTTCGGCGCTTCTTTCGGCAACGACTTGAGAAACATCAAGATCGATTTCAATTCGTCGTCGCTGAATTTGGTGTAATCTGTCCAGGGCATGTTTTCGCTGACCATATTGTCGGCGGGATCGGTGCCGGTCCGCATCAACTTGATAAAATCGGCGTCACTCCAATTCGTCGTCAGAGCGACAATGTTGGGTCCGACGGGAGCAAAGCCGCTGGGGTTGCCGCCGGTGAATGTTTTGCCGTGACAATCCTGACATGCCAGGACCGTCGCGAGATACTTGCCGCGTTGCACGTTTACGCCGGTGGGCGGATCGGGAATTGGCTGGGTGATCGGCGGTTGTACGCTCGTCTCAAACACGCCGCCAGCCAGGAACAGAAATGCCAGTAGATTCACACTGTTCGAATTTAGATCATTTTGCGGTGCGTGTTTTGTCGCCGGTTGCGAACGCAGATAGGCGACTAGCGCTTGGACATCTGAATCGCTCATGTTGCTGAACGACGTGGTAGGCATCACGATCAAGGGACGTCCATTCTTGTGGACACCCTCGCGAATCGCGCGGATGATTTCACCATCGGTCCAATCTTTCATTTCGCCCGCCGGTGTAAGGTTCGGCGAATAGACAGTGCCAAGATTGGGACCGTTGGGAATTTGTGCAAAGTTTTCCTTGCCTCCGATCAAGGGCGGTTTCGCTTCCGGCGAGTGACAACCAGAACACAATTGTGCCAATGTTTCGCCGCGCGCTAGTTGTTCCGGCGTGCTTTGTACTTTGATATTCGATACCGGATTACTAGCAGGGATCGTCGTTTTGAGGAATCCGATCAGTGCCGCGACAAATACGAGTAGAAATACAAGTGTGAGCAAGCCTGAAAGAATCACGCCGACCCATTTGAGTAGTGCGCCGCGTTTTGTTCCCCATGACCGTTTGGCGAGATAGCCAAATAACACGACGATAGCGAGCAAGATGAGCAGAGCGATCAGATTGCCGATCATTATTTCCTCCCCAAGAAAATTGTTTTGTGGAAACGATTGTTGTCTTACGAGTCGCGCCATTCTCAGAGCGCGGGGAATGCCAATTCTCCGCGCTCTTTGTAGATGTTCCTACTTTGGCAATGTCAGATTACAGTTGCCCCACTGACCGAAAGAAACTTGGAAGAACGGGATTCTTCGCTGCGCTCACGCTTTGCGTGACAAGTTTCTTTCCGTAAACTTGCCGACGCGGGCATGAGGTTCTCAGAATGACGGCTGGCTGAGTAGTCACTCATTTTCTGTGTTTCTTTGCGTCGGTGGGGGAAATCTGACACTGGCAAACTACTTATTTGACCGTGAACTCTTTGATCATACCGAGTTCAGAGTGTGATTTACCTTGGTTTGCTCCGCTCGGAATGTTGCAGATTGCTAGATAGGCGCCTGGTTTCAAATCCAGTTCGGCATAACCGACGAAATTAGTTGACAAGCCATTCAGCCCACCAATCGCCGAGAAAGGAGGAGGACCTGCTGGGTTGCCAAACCATGCAAAGATATCTTGCGTGGTTTTACCCTCGGTGAGCCGGAAAATATTCCACTCGTGAAATTCAGGTCCATCGTTGATTACCTTGATCACAGTGTTACCGGCGGCAAGTGTGTCCGGCATGTCAATTGCGAAATCTTTTAGTCGCACGGTGGTCGTGGCGGTCGGCTCGTTCGCGGTGGCTCCGGTCGCGGCGGTCACCGTGAGCGGTTTAATCATCCCTTTGGCAAGATGCGGAACGCCATCGCCGGAGGTGACAAAGCATGCGATCACATAATTGCCCGCTGGCAGATTAATAATCGCATTGGCTGCGCTGCTCGGATCGACTGCTCCGACGCCACCAGTCAGTTGAACCAGCGCGAGTGCTGGTCCTTCGCCTTGTTTCAGCGCCTCTTGAAACTGTGGCAGCGTTACGCCATCGTTCAAACGCATGAATTGGACGTGGTGCGGTTCTTTGCCGACGTTCGTCATCTTGACGCGTACCCAGCCCGCGTTCAGGGTCTCAGGTGCCGCATAGGAAAAATCGGCAGCGTCGATCGTGACCTCCGACAGCCCGGTGACGGGTACCGGCGCTTGCGGGGCTTGGGCGCATGCACCCATGAGCGCGGCAACCAACAAAGCGGTCGCCATAGCTAAGATCCGCCAATATCGAAATAGGTTTATCACTTTCCCTCCTTTGAGTTTGTGATTTTGGATTGGTGAGTGTTGGATGGAGGATTTTCTTACACTTGCCTCGCGTCCAAGTCTCGCCTTTAATCCGATTCATTTCACATCCACCTGCAATTCGATCTTAGCAGGAGATCGTTCCGACATCGTTCCGGAAAACGTTACGGGAAAGGGTGTGCGTCACGATTTTGGGTGAACGTCGCCGAATGAAATTCAATGAGGTCAAAATCGGTTGGAAGCCGATTGACGCCAACTCGATAAATCGAGTTTCCACCTTTTGAGCCGTCGTTTTGAAACGACGGCGGGCAAAATTCCAACCACCCAAAGCTTTGACGCACACCCTACGGGAAATATGCCCTAGACAACGGTTCAACACTTGCGTTATAATTCCGCCGATGTTCAAACTATTCCTGTTCGGTACGCCCCAGCTACAAAATAAAGACCAGCCCATTGAATTCGATACGCGCAAGGCGATTGCATTGCTAGCGTATCTCGCCGTCACGCGCGCAACACACAGCCGTGATTCACTCGCAACACTTTTCTATCCTGAATCCGACCAGACTCGCGCACGCGCTTCTTTTCGTCGAACGCTTTCCACGCTTAATGCGGCGCTCAGCGATGACATTCTAGAAATCGACCGTGAGAGCATTGGCTTGAATCCGCGAGCCAAGTTGGCGACCGATGTGGTCGAATTCCAGCAGGTGCTTGAAACACACAAGGCGCACCAACATCCTCCAACTGAACTCTGTGCCCAATGCGTGGCGTTACTCAAGCGCGCCGCCGAACTTTACCGCGGCGATTTTCTCGCGGGCTTTTATCTGCGCGATAGTCCGGACTATGACGATTGGCAATTTTTCACCGCCGAAAATCTTCGGCGCGAATTTGCGACCGTTCTCGAAAAACTCGTGTGCTATCAGACCGACAAAAAAGCGTACGATTCGGCGATTGAGTACGCGCGGCGTTGGCTGGCGCTCGATTCGTTGCACGAACCAGCGCATCGCCAGTTGATGCAGTTGTATGCTCTGACCGATCAACGCGCGGCGGCATTGCGGCAGTACGACGAATGCGTCCGCGTGTTAGAAAAAGAATTAGGTGTCACGCCACTTGAGGAGACGACAGCGCTCTATCGAAAAATCAAAGAGCAAAAACACCCAGTCGTTAGTGAACAATGGACCGTGCATAGTGAACCGCTCCCACTCGCTCCTAGCCAATATCCATTGGTTGGACGCGCGGCGGAATTGGAGACGCTCAAACGGACTTACGCTAACATTCAAACCAATGGACACCTGCTCGCCGTCGAAGGCGAGGCCGGGATTGGCAAGACTCGATTGGCAGAAGAATTTCTCGCTTGCGTACGGGAACAGGGTGCGATCATTTTGACGGGACGTGCGTACGAGGGTGAATCGAATCTTGCGTATGGAATTTTTGTCGAAGCGTTGCGCGTGTTGATCGACCATCCAGATTTGCGCGCAAAAATTCCATCGGCGTGGTTAGCCGAAGTGGCGCGTCTCGTTCCAGAAATCGGCGAAGCTGCAACGACGCTGCCGCTCGACACTGCCGGGGCACGCGGACGATTCTTTGAAGGCATCAGCCAAACGATTTTCGCTGTCACGCGTGGCAAGATACCGGGAATTCTTTTTCTCGACGATCTGCAATGGGCAGACAGAGCGTCGCTGGATTTGCTCATGTACATTGTCCAGCAATTGCGCGGACGACCGTTCGCCATCCTTGCGACTTGGCGGAACGATGATGCGGTATCGGTCGAGCGTTTGCATCAAGTCAGCGCGCCAGTGCAACGCAGTAGGACTGCCTCGATCATTCGCTTGCCACGACTCGCGCCCCTCGCAGTGACGCAGCTTGTGACATCGGTTATCGGCGAGGCGGCGACGCTTGCGCAAAAAATTAGCGAACGTTTGCAGCGCGAAACCAACGGCTTGCCATTTTTTGTCGTCGAATATTTGAACGCGCTCGATCAGGGCAATGCGCAAGCCGATGATTGGTCGCTGCCGAACGGCGTACGCGATTTGCTCCATGCGCGGCTCGCGATTGCCAGCGAAACCGGGAAACAGTTGCTCAGTGCTGCCGCCGTGATTGGTTGCTCGTTCGATTTCGATACGCTGCGCGAAGCCAGTGGGCGTACGGAAGAGGAAACCATCAAGACGCTCGAAGAGTTGATCGCGCAGGGACTCGTCAAGGAAATTGCGACTGAAAATCTGCGCTTTGATTTTTCGCACGAAAAACTACGCGCACTAGCATATGAAGAAACGAGCGCCGCGCGCCGCCGACTCTTGCATCGACGTGTTGCCGAATCGATGATAAACACGAGTCGCTCGCATCACGATACGAACGCCTTTGCGAATCAAATCGCCAAGCATTATCAGCTTGCGGGCGCGGATGCGCTTGCGGCAGAGTATTATAAAATCGCAGGCGATCATGCGCGCGCGTTGTATGCCAACGCCGAAGCTCTGGCACATTATGGCTCTGCCCTGACCTTCGGCTTTCCTGATGTTGCCTCTTTGCATGAATCCATCGGCGACATGCAAACCTTGTTGGGCGATTATGGGAATGCGTTGACGAGTTATGAAACCGCCGCTAATTTTTGCGAGCCGAGTGCGTTAGCGAGTATCGAACACAAGCGGGGCAATGTGCATCACCGTCGCGGCGAGTATGCGCTGGCGACAAGTCATTTTCAAACGGCGATCAATGCTATGCCTGAAAATACATCGTTGGATAAACGCGCGCGGCTGTTGGTCGATTGGAGCTTGACGGCTCATGCGCTCGGAGAAGCTAAGCGCGCCGAGGAAATGGTGACGCGCGGACTCGCGCTTGCAGAATCGACGCACGACAAGCGTTCAATCGCCCAAGCGCGCGACATTCTCGGAATACTCGCGCGCGCGCGCGGCGACAATCAGCACGCGCGTTACCAACTCGAACAGAGTTGCGCGATTGCAGAATCACTGAACGATCCGAACGTGCGGATCGCCGCGCTCAATAATCTCGCGCTCGTTTGTCGCGACACAAACGAACTTGATCGTGCGATCAAGTTGACGGAGACAGCGCTTGCATTGTGCGAATCGATTGGCGACCGCCATCTGCAAGCTGCACTGCTCAACAATTTAGCCGACCTCTTCCATGCCTCCGGCAAAGACGACGAGTCGATGCGGTACTTGCAAAAAGCGGTGACCATCTTTGCAGAAATTGAGACCGAAGCCGGCACAATGCAACCGGAAATTTGGAAACTGGTCGAGTGGTAAATGATGATCCGGGTCCATGTGCAAGTTTGGGCGCTTGCCCGCTCGGCGAGGTGAAAACTCGATCAATCGAGTTAACATTAATCGGGTTCTAACCGATTTCCAGCTCATCGAGACGCCGAATTCCATTTGGCGTCGTTCCGCAAGTTTGACATTCAGTGCAAGTTGTGTCACGATACCGGCACGATGAAATCGAGCAGTGAATTCGCGCATCAACTCGATCAAGTAGAGCGTCTTGCCACTTTTGGCAAGAATCCTCTTTTATTTCTTCAGGGTAAACTTCTTTTCGATTTTGTTTGGTTTGTTCTCATCCTCTATTCAGCTCCGCAAAATTCCTCGTCAGGCGTAAATTGGGTTATCATATTTCCGATCCTCGATATGATTCTCCTCGCTGTGTACTATGGGTCGCTTGAGCGTTCGCGCGTACTCGCATCGATTGTGATTCAATTGAGTGTGATGGCGACCGCGCTTGGAATTGCGGCGACCATACACTTACTTGCCGATTTCACTTGGCCGGGTTTTCTGCTCTATTTCGCTTTGATTCTCAGCGCAACACCGATCAAACCTTGGCTCGTTGCGGGCATGTCGTCGATTGCTTATGGGGCGATTGTTGGAATCGAGCTTACGGGAATTGCAGCCACCGCGAGCGGCAAATCGGCAACGGATTTGCAGAATTCGTATCTGTTGCCGGTCTTTGTCGTCATTGGTTTGTGGCTCATTGCCTTTGTCATGAATCAAGTAGTCGCGACGAGTGTACGCCCACAGCCAGAACAAACTGGCGCGCTTGAGGATGCCGAGCGGCGAATTGAAGCCGAGTCGATTTGGAGCACCGTCGGCAAGACGCTTACGGCAACGCAAGACCTCGACGAGGTTTTGACGAACGTCATTCGCGTCTTGAATGAAAAGATGCAAGTCGAAGCAGGGTCGGTCTTGCTTCGAGATATTGCCACCGACGAATTGTACTTTGCCAAGACGCTGCATGGAAACGTTGAGCAATTCGCCGCGATTCGAATTAAGATTGGACAAGGCGTAGCGGGCTGGGTGGCACAAACCGGGCAACCGACGCTCGTTCACGATACGACTCAAGACCCGCGCTGGTTCGACGGTGTCGATGTCGAAACCGGTTTCAAGACTCGGTCGATTTTGTGCGTGCCATTGCTCGTGAAAGGTGATTTGGTTGGCATTATCGAATTGCTGAACAAAAAGCGCGGCACATTCAACGATAAAGATTTGCAACTTTTGCAGTCGATTGCATCGCCTGTTGCCATCGCGATTCAAAATGCGCGCTTGCATCTGAAGGTCCAACAGCAACTGGCGGAACTCACCACGCTTTTTCACAAAGTCGAGCAAGCTAAAAAGGAATGGGAAGAAACGGTCGATGCGATTGACGAAGGCATTACGCTCATCGACGAAAACTCAAAAATTCTCCGCGCGAATTCAACCTTGGCGCAATGGCTAAACTCGACGCCGAGCGCCTTGGTCGGTCAACATTGTTACGAAGCGATTCACGGTACCGCGACACCGCCCGCGTATTGCTCGCACTGCCAGGTGCTCAATAATCGTAGCAACGTTTGTCACACCGAATTTGATGAGCCGCGCCTTAACGGTACTTTTCTCTGCACCACTTATCCCTTTCACGATTCGACCGGGCAATTTGTGGGTACCGTAAATGTTCTCAAAAATATCACGACGCAAAAACGCCTAGAGGCGCAACTGATTCAATCGGAAAAGTTAGCCGCCGTTGGAGAACTGGCGACCTCGCTGGCGCACGAGATCAACAACCCGCTCCAAGGAATCTTGGGCTGTCTTGATCTCATTCGTGCCGATGTCAAACAAAACCCGCGCGCTCTAGAGTTTCTCGAAATGACGCAAGACGAAATTGACCGGTTGGCAACCATCGTGCAACGGCTGTTGAACTTTTATCGACCTGCGGGCGAAACGTCCGCCCTGTTTGACGTTCGCGCAGCGGTGGAAAACATTCTTGCACTTGCCGCCAAGCGTCTGCAACATGCGAACGTGAGTGTGCAGGTCGAATGGCAGACAGAGTCGTCGATGATTCAAGGTGTGGAAAATCAACTCAAACAAGTTTTCTTGAATCTTGTGCTCAATGCGATTGAATCGATGCCTGATGGTGGAAAATTACGCGTCGAGAGTCATATGCGTCAAGAGCGAGGAAAATGGATCGTGATTGATTTTATCGATTCGGGTGAAGGCATTGCACCGGACACACTAGAACGTATCTTCGATCCGTTCTTTACGACCAAGACCCAGGGTACCGGGCTAGGTCTGTCGATTTGTCAAACACTCGTCTCTAGTCACGGTGGACGCCTCACAGTGCAGAGTGCAGTTGGACAGGGCAGCACCTTCTCGGTGTGGTTGCCAGCTGAGTGACCTAGTATGATACGAGCCAGCATTCTGGTCGTCGACGATGAAAAGATAATTCGGACTGTTATCACCGAAGCGCTCAAGCGCGAGGGCTATGGCGCACTAGCGGCTTGCGATGCCGGTGAGGCGTTACGTCTTTGCGAGCAAAATAAATTCGACCTGGCGCTGATCGATTTGAAAATGCCGGGCAAAATGGATGGCATCGGTCTGTTGCAGGAAATCCATCGGCGGTGGATCACCCTCCCGGTGATCGTGTTGACCGGTTATGGCACTTTGGATTCGGCGATTGCCGCGATTCGCAACGGCGCCATCGATTATATTCCGAAACCAGCCGAGCTGCTCCAAATTGTTCAAAGCGTCCAGCGCGGCTTGGAAAAAGGACGCCAAGAAGCGTATCGCGAGCAAGTGATTCGACGGTTGGAAGAAATCATGCGCGGCGTGAGAGAAACTTGGCAGCCCAACCGCCATCGGATTCCCTCAAGCGAGCGTTTCATCAAAACATCTTCCTTAGCCATTGATCGATACCGACGAATTGTGATGCGAAATGGAACGGAAATTGCGTTGACAGATACCGAATTTGAGCTGCTCGAATTTCTGATTCGCCATTCCGATCAAGTGTTGACTGCCCAAGAATTGTTGCAAGGGATTCAAGGATATACGGTAACTGAGAACGAGGCACGCCCGATTGTTCGAGTGCAGATTCAACGTTTGCGACGAAAATTGGAGGAGGATCCCGATCATCCGCGCCACGTTTTGACGGTGCGCGGTAGGGGGTATCGTATAGTCGGCTGATTTGTAATTAATTGTTATGAAACCGATATACTTTGCAACGCATCTGACCGTCATTGAGTGTTATAATTTTCGCAGTGTTCGCAAAATCTGACGAATCAGAAAGGCTCTGAGGAGGTTGCAATGTACTCTCATACAAAGATTGTGCACGTCTTTTGCGGAGCAGCAATTCTTTTAGTAGCTTTCATTATGATGGCTTTTTTGTCTTCAGCGGATGCCGCTTTAATGAGCTGCCGCGCTGATCCCATCGTCTTTTTGTCTGATGGGAGCAAAGTTACGATTACCGCTGAAATAGCCACCAGTGCAAGCAATGTCCAAAAAGTTCAGTATGCGCTTCATGCCCCATCCGGTACTCAAGTCGTCCGAGTGATTTATACCGCGGGCGGCTTGGGCAAAAGAGAGACATTCACGCTGTATGATGATAGCTTGCCCGGCACCTATGTCTCTGATACGGTTGTGACGACTCGGAATGGTAAGGTGCCAGTCAAAGTGACGACTAGTTTGGGCGGCTTGAATTTGGGTGTAGCTACAGGTTATTCAAGAGATCATCTCATTGTATCATTACTCGGATCATTACTGACAGCACCCTAAGCGGTCTCTTTGGAATCTAGGCAATGAAATCGAGATTGGCAAGGCTTGTTCCGCAACCGCTGATTGCTATACTAATGAGCGGACTGGCTCTCTTTGCCCTCGTAAGGGTGTGGCTCGAAAGTGACTATGCTCCATTAGATCCTACAAATTTGCGCGCCGTGCCTTTAGCCTTGATGCTTGCACTCGCCGTAATACTGGCTGGGCTGTATCCCATTCATTACGGATATAAAGTTAAAATCGCCATCATTACAGTTCCGCTGTACCTGATGGCGGTTTTGCTACCACTTGCCATCGCACCAATTGCAACAGGGTTAGCGATTCTAATCTTGGAATGGATCTCGATGTCCAAGAAAGGCAATCTCCCCAGCGATATTGTGACCGCGGCGGGGCGCTGGACTATGGTTGCGCTCGCCGGTGCATCGATCTGGCATCTTCCTGTCGAAGGTCAAGTGGCTAGGTCAATGCTGTTGATTGTAACCGCCTTCGTCATGTTTATCGGCGATGCGATAACGTGTGCGTTTGAGATTTGGCCCATGACGGGCGAACCACCGTGGCGGGGAGTGGTCATGCTCGTGCGCGAAGGGTTCATGGTCGAAAGCGTGCAGTATCTTTTAGGAATGCTTGGCGCGCTCGCCGCTTGGCAACAACCTTGGGCACTCGTTCTGCTTGCATTACAGACCGTGATCGTGTACTTGGCGTTTAAGAACGCCAAGGAAATGCGCGAGGGCACGCGCAAACTGTTGGAAAGTTTAGCCGACGTAGTCGATTTGCGCGACCCGTACACCGGTGGACACTCGCGGCGTGTCGCCGAATTGGCTGCCCAAACGCTGCGCCAAATGAATGTTGTCGGACCGGAAGCCGAGTTGATTATTTTTGCGGCGCGCTTGCACGATATTGGCAAGATTGGAATTTCCGACGGGATTTTGCAAAAGACGGGAAAGCTCAGCCCGGAGGAATGGGAGATCATGCGAGCGCATCCTCGGTGGGGGGCTGATTGGCTAACCCGATATCCCGATTTTTCGCGCGGAACGGAATTCATTCGTTTTCATCACGAACGCTGGGATGGTAAAGGTTATCCCAACGGCATGAAGGGATTGGATATTCCTTTCGGCGCACGTCTCATTTCCGTACTGGATGCTTTCGACGCGATGACGAGCGACCGACCTTATCGGCGCGCGATGACCCAAGAACAAGCCATCCTGGTTCTGCGCGCAGGCAGCGGGTCGCAGTGGGATCGTTCGATTGTCGAAGCGTTATTGCGGATCCTGATACCCGCCAAGCCAATTGACTTACCATTGCCAGCACCACCCAATCGCCAGACGGCGTCGCTGTGACTTTTTTTTCACCGAATCACCTTGTTTCGCAAAGACTGTCGCAAACGATTCTGCGGCAGTCTTTTGCAAAAATACTCTATCAGCAATTTTTAGTTTTAAGCAAGTATAGAATCGCTTCACGCATCGCATTAACAACATCATCGAAACCACATGAGCGCAACTCAGGGGGTAGCTTTGTCACTCAGTTTAAGAACGTTGTTGGTTATTGTCATTGCGGTAAGTGCGTTAATCGGTACCATCTATGCATTTACGCAGGTTATCTTCTTGGAAAATTACGTTCGATTGGAAGAGCAAAATCTCCACGATCATGTTCAGCGCGTCCAAGATATTTTAGCGGACCGTTTGGATCGGTTGAATAGCAGCACATCCGATTGGGCAAGTTTCGATGATACCTACGCGTTTATCGAGAATGGGAACCAAGCATATATCGATGCGAATCCAACCGATATGTCGTTTACCCTGCTCGACGTGAATGTGATGTTGTTTATTCATTCCTCCGGTCGAATCGTTTTTAGCAAAGCGTACGATCCCGAAAAACATCTTTCCATACCCGTCCCTGAACAGTTGAAAAACGACCCCGATACAATTCAATTCTTTTTGCAGTACATGAATTCTGATGATGGTCTGACCGGAATCCTGCTCTTGCCCCAAGCTCCGTTGCTCGTTGCCACTCGCCCCATTTTGACGAGTGAAGGACAAGGTCCTGCGCAGGGCGTCCTCGTTTTCGGAAGGTATTTGGACGAAGCTGTGCTTGCGGAACTTGGCCAATCCGCGCCCGTGTCGATCACGGCTTATCGATTTCAAGACACCGAACTTGCGCCCGATGTTCAAGCCGCACGCTCGGCATTATCTGCCCATCCAGAAATCTTTGTCCATCCGCGGAGCGACCAAGCCATCGACGGATACACTTTGTTGAACGATGTTTTTGACAAGCCCGCCCTTGTCATTCGTGTGGAACGCTCGCGGGAGGTGTATGCGCAAGGACTGAGCAGCGTTCGCATGTTTATCTTCTACGCGTCGTTGGTTCTGATTTTGTGCGGTGCATTTGTTTGGAGACAAACCGATAGACTCGAACAATCGCAGCACAAGTTGCGCGCAAGCGAAGAACGTTTTCGCCGTCTCGCCGAAAGTGCCCAAGATATTATTTATCGTTACGCGCTTACACCTCACCCCCGAATTGAGTACGTGAATCCTGCAGTTCATCGCATCCTTGGATACTCGCCCGAAGAGTTCTATGCCGATCCAAGATTATTCCTCTCGATTATTCATCCCGATGATCTTGATAAGATCGCATCCATATCCAACCATGAGATTGAGTTAATAGAGTATCCGGTGCTTCGATGGATAAACAAAAGCGGCGCGGTCGTGTGGACCGAACATCGTCACACGCCGGTCTATGATGAAATGGGCCGACTGGTTTTGATCGAAGGCATCGCGCGGGATGTGACCGAACGCCAGCGTGTAGAAGAAGACCTCCGCAAGAGTGAAGAAAAATTCCGCGCGGTGATGGACACCGCACCTGACATCGTATCGATTGTGAGTCCCGATGGCAGTTTCATCTATAATTCACCTGCGGGTGAACGAATTCATGGCTATCCAAGCGACATGTTTAAAGACCACATTCCTTTCGATTTGATCCATCCTGACGATATACCCGAATTGAATCGTCGATGGGCATTGCTGCTATCTAATCCAACGACGGTTCAAACCATCGACTATCGACATCGGCACAGGGCAGGGCATTACGTTTGGTTGGAAAGCATCGCCAAGAATATGCTCGACAATCCTGCTATCGGCGGCATCATCATCCTCACCCGCGATGTTAGTGAACGTAAGCAACATGCGAATGAGCGAGACGCCATCGCCGCCATTTCAAAGTCCCTGCGAATTGCTTCCAATCGTTCAGAGATGTTGCCCATCCTTCTCGATCAAGTCAACGCTTTGTTTCAAGCGGAAGGCGCGCTCTTTGCGCTGATGGATCCGATTAGTCGAGAGACCATTGTCGAACTGGGGCGTGGTTCTGTCGGAGCGAATTTCACGGGAGCGCGCCTTCCATCCGGACAAGGCGTGAGCACGCTTGTCGTGACGACCGGCAAACCGTACCTTAATAACGATGTTAGACACGATGCTCGGTTTGCCCTGATGGACCGCCTTGGCGATGCGAATGCGGTTGCGTGCGCGCCGCTCATTGCCCGCGACCAAACGATTGGCGTGCTGTGGCTCTTGCGCAAGAGCGACATCGCCGAGGACGAACTGCGTCTGCTCCTTGCCATCGCCGATATCGCCGCAAGCGCGATTCAACGCACCACGCTGCACGAGCAGACGGAACAGCAACTCCATCGCCTATCCGCGCTTCATCAAATCGATACGGCGATCAATACTAGTCTCGATTTGCGAATTGCGCTTGATGTGTTGCTCACCCAGGTTGTTTCATCCCTTCGCGTCGATGCCGCCGATGTGTTGGTCTGGAATCCGAATTTTCAAACGCTCGACTATGCTGCTGGTTTTGGGTTCCGCACACGTGAAATTGAACGTTCGCACGTCCGGTTGGGCAGCGGGCAAGCGGGTCTGGCGGCGTTGAAACAACGTCTCGTCGCCTTCCCCGATCTGACTCATGCCGAAACGAATTTTGAGCGCGCCGCTTTACTCGCGGGAGAAAAATTCGCATCTCACTTTGTGATGCCCTTGGTGGCGAAGGGACACCTCAAAGGTGTACTCGAAGTTTTTGATCGCAATCGGCTGGATCCCCCGCCTGGCTGGCTTGAGTTTTTCGAAGCGCTTGGAACGCAGGCGGCAATTGCGATTGACAATGCCACCTTGTTCGATAATTTGCAGCGCTCCAATATGGATTTGATTCTGGCGTACGATGCCACCATCGAAGGTTGGTCGTACGCGCTTGAACTCCGCGACCGTGAAACCAACGGTCATACGCAGCGCGTGGTCAATATGAGTCTGCGGCTCGCGCGCGTGCTCGGAATGCGCGACGGAGAACTGATGCAAATTCGACGCGGAGCATTGCTGCATGACATTGGCAAGATGGCGATCCCCGACAGCATTTTGCTCAAGCCTGGACCATTAACAGTCGATGAATGGCAAATCATGCGAAACCATCCCACTTATGCCTATGAGCTTATTTCGCCGATCAACTATTTGCGCCCGGCTCTCGACATTCCGTACTGTCATCACGAAAAGTGGGATGGGACGGGTTATCCCCGTGGATTGAAGGGTGTGGAAATTCCGCTGGCGGCGCGTTTGTTCGCCGTGGTCGATGTATGGGATGCACTACGTTCAGAGCGTCCTTATCGTGCCGCATGGAGCATCGAGCAAGCGCTTCATCATATCGAATCAGAGGCGGGAACGCATTTTGATCCGCAAGTAGTCGAAGCATTTTTGAGGATCGTGCGCGCCGGCGAGTTGACCGAGCTAGAGAACTACGACGTATTGATGCGCTGATTCGATTGGGCGCACAATATTCTTGCGAGCAAGTTCGTCCAGTGCAAAGAAGCATAGGGATGAAAGGCAAGCCACTATGGAAAAATTACCTATGGACCCCCATCTCATCGCGGAGTTGGAAAATCTGCGCGCACGGGTAGCTGTGTTGGAAAAATCCGAACAACGCTTCCGCGAGATGTTTGAGTTGCACGATGCCGTGATGCTTTTGATCGATCCAGAGGACGGGCGAATTGTCGATGCGAATGTAGCAGCCGCACGATTCTATGGCTATTCACGCGAGATGCTCCGCAATATGAACATCGCCGAAATCAACAGGCTGCCGCCCGATGAGGTAGCGCAAAAGCGCAAGGCAGCCAACCTAGGAAGCCAAAATTTCTTCATCTTTCCACATCGCCTTGCCAACGGAGACATGCGTACCGTCCAAGTGCATTCCTCGCCGATTGGCTACAATTCACATCAACTGCTCTTTTCGATCATCACCGACATTACCGCAGCCAAACAAGCCGAACAAGCACGGCTGAAATTTGAGTTAGGGATTGAGCGTTCGAGCGAAGCCGTGTTCCTCACCGAGCTGGATGGCACGATCACGTACGTCAATCCAGCTTTTGAAACCATCTATGGTTACTCCAAGGAAGAAGCGATTGGAAAAACGCCGCGCATCCTGAAATCGGGATTGCACAGCAACGAAACTTATCAAAACTTTTGGAACTTGCTGCTGGCTAAACAAATTGTGACCGGAGAGATCTTTAACCGAAAAAAGAATGGGCAACTCATCACCGTGCAAAGTTCCGCCAATCCCATTCTGGATTTGAGTGGGGCGATCATCGGCTTTCTCGCGATTCAACATGATGTTTCAGAGCGCAAGCGCATTGCCGAAGACCTAGCGCAAGAACACAACATGCTGCGCGCCCTGATCGATAGTCTGCCCGATTACATTTACATCAAGGACTCGGCGAGCCGCATCATCGAAACGAACATAGCTCACGCTAACCTTCTGCAAGCTAAATCACCGGAAGAGGTTATCGGGAAAATCGATTTTGATTTTTATCCGCAAGCGGAAGCGGCGCAGTACTATGCCGACGAACAAGAGGTCATTCGGACCGGTCAAGCTCTGGTCAACAAAGAAGAAACAAGTCGGGATACGGCAGGCAATTCGCGCTGGACCTTGACGACCAAGGTTCCCTTTCGCGATGCGGATGGTCGCGTGATCGGAATTGTAGGCGTTGGACGCGACATCACGGAGCGCAAGCAAGCCGAGGAACAAGTTATCATTCAAAAGGCGCAGTTTCAACAATTGTTTGAAAACTCGCCCATCGGAATTGCTGTGCTTGGTCAAGACGACAGAATCCAAGCCATCAATCCAGCGTTTCAAGCTATCTTTCAATATACGCTGCAAGATGTGGTCGATCGCCCGATCAACGATGTGATCGTGCCGCCAACCCATCACGAAGAAGCGTCCTGGGTCTCTGCCACCGCGCTGAGTGGTCACGCCGTCCAAAAAGAAACGGTGCGGCAACGAAAAGATGGAACCCTGGTTCCGGTCGAAGTTTACGGCGTCCCCATCATTCGCGATGGAAAACCGCAAGCGCTGTTCGGCCTCTATGTCGATATTTCCGAATTGAAACGCATGGAGGAAAAACTCAAGCGCGAAATTGGCAAGCTCAATGCGCTGCATGAGATCGATCGCGCCATCGCGACACTCGACCTTCAAGCGTGTTTGGAAATTATCGTTCGCCAAGCCCAAACGCTCTTTGCCACCGATTTTGTTGCGATCTTTTTGCGCGATGGAGAATGCTTGCGCCTCGCCGCCGAAGAAGGGCATGAAATTGCAGCGACCGAGATTCTAATTCCGTTAGGGCGAGGCATCACCGGCTGGTGCGCCGTTCATCGCCAATCGTTGCTGGTGCCGGACGTGTCGCAAGACGAACGTTACTTGAGTTTCGATTCGCGCTCGCGTGCGGAAATGGCAGCCCCCTTGGTGATTCAAGACGAATGTATCGGCGTGATCAACGTCGAAAGCGCAGACCTTTATGCGTTTACGCCGAGTGATCTTGATCTGCTCGAAAGCCTGGCCGCGCGTGCGGCGATAGCGATTCATGCGGCACGGTTGCATAACGCGGAACGAGAACAACGCAAGTTTGCCGAAACCTTGTACGACATTGGGATCGCGCTCACCTCGCAACTTGATCCGGAGGCAATCCTCGATCAATTGCTCGATCATGTAGGCCATGTTGTGCCGTTTGATTCTGCGACTGTGCTTTTGATCGAAGACCAATTTGTGCGCTGCAAACACCAACGCGGTTACGAAAAATTTGGTCTCGGTGAATGGATGCAGCAATTTCGAGCGCTGTTAAGTGGAGTTGGCACCTTGGCGGAAATTGTAAAGACGCGTCAACCGTACGTTTCGTCGGATGCGCTTGCAGACCCGATTTGGACAACATTTCCAGAGACGCGGCACATTCGTTCCTGGATTGGCGCGCCCATCATTATTCGCGGAACGCTCATCGGTTTTTTGGCGCTCGACAAGCTTGAGCCAGGATTCTATACCGCCAAACACGCGGGACGACTTGTGGCGTTCGCGGCACAAGCCGCCTTGGCGTTGGAAAACGCGCAACTGTATGCGACCCAACAGCAGTTGGCGATGACGGATGGTTTGACGGGGTTGTACAATCGGCGTTATTTCTTCGAGCTAGCCCAGCGCGAATTCCGGCGCGCCAAACGTTTGCAGATGCCTCTCTCTTTGCTCATGATTGATCTAAATGACTTTAAAAAGGTGAACGATACGTTTGGTCATTTGATCGGCGATGAAGCGCTGCAATTGGTGGCGCAGGTGCTGAACAAACATGTTCGGGGCGGCGATGTGGTGGCACGATATGGCGGCGATGAATTCATCATTCTTTTGCCCAATTGTTCTCAGACAGAAGCGGAGCAAGTCGTCACTCGATTACAAGAAAAGGTCCGAACCGCTTCGCTCCCACCCGGCAAGCCTGACATCGAATTGAGCTTTTGCGTAGGGCTTGCCACGTGCATACCTACGGCTGAAGAAACCTTCGACAGGTTACTTGAGCGCGCCGACGCCGAGATGTACGGTCATAAACAACCGCACAACGGATCGCAATCATCAGAGAACAAGAGACAAGATTTGGAATAGAGCCGCAACTTTTTGCCTAGCCAGATGATGCCAGCGCTAAAATCCTTTGCGCGGCAAGATCATCGGTCACCAGTAAATTGAGATAGCGTCCGCGCAATGCACCCAGGATTGCTTCAGCTTTTGCTTCACCACCGGCTACCGCGATCACCGTTTCGATATTCTGCAACGTTTTGATGCCAATTCCAATCGCACGCCGATTCAAATCCACGTCGAGCACATTGCCCTCGCGATCAAAAAATTGTCCGCACATGTGACCCACCGCACCTTGTTCTCTCATATGCGCCAATTCGCGCTCGTTGAGGTATCCGCTCCAAATCATACTCGATACTTCGGGGGCCGGTGCGCCAATGCCCAAAAGCGCAACGCTGGACCTGCGCGCCAACACAAGCGTGTCATGAATCTGGGCCGATTGGACCAAAGCCTCGCGGGTGCGGACATCTTCCACGAGCAGAGGTACCGGCAAATAACGATAATCGCCGCCGTAAATTTGGGCGATCTGTCGCACTAGCTCCGGTCCGTCGATGAGGGGCGTGTCGGTCCCAAGCGCGCCAATAATCGGCACGACGGTTACCGCCACTTTGCGATTGGGCGCAAGCGCCGCAACGGTGCTGGCAAGCGATCTGCCGTACGAGATGCCAAGGATGCTTCCATCTTTTACGTGAGCATCGACCAAGCGCGCTGCGAGAACACCCATCCCGTCGCGAATTTCTTCCTCGCTTCGCCCCTTTCCGATCAAGACCCGCGCTTCTCGCAGGTGAAACTTTTCGATCAGATTTTTCTCAAGCTCACGATCACGCTCCCACGGATAATTGATCGTGATTTTGACAATGCCTTTTTCAATCGCTTGTTGTAGCATCCGCGAAACGGTCGAGCGGGATGCATTCATGCGTCGTCCAATTTCGGCTTGGGTAAGGTTTTGGGAGTAATAATAGCGTGCAACTTCCGCTAGCAATTCCTCTTGATCGCTCATTTTGTCTCCTGTCAAATGACCGTTAGAAAGCACAATTTCCCTTATATATTACCAAAAATACCCACGTTCTGTCAAATTGCCTAAATGTCTCTGCACATATTCTCAATTTTGTGAGAAAATTATTGACTATGTGTCGCTTTTACCCTATAGTGCAATCAGTAGTTCCCCAAGCTTTTTCACCTCAAATGCAACCTCGATGCTCATAGGAGAACCGAATGAAAGTGAGTGAGATTACGAGAGAATCTTGGATCCTTAGTACGTTTCCCGAATGGGGCACATGGCTCAACGAAGAAATCGAACAGACCGTTGTCGATCCCGGTACGTTCGGAATGTGGTGGCTCGGTTGCACGGGCATTTGGGCCAAGTCCGAAAATAACACCAACCTCTGCATCGATTTGTGGGTCGGCACCGGCAAACGCTCTCGCAAAAATCCACTCATGAATCCGCAACATCAAATGCAGCGAATGTCCGGGGGCAAAAAACTCCAGCCCAATCTGCGAAACATACCCTGCGTGCTCGATCCCTTTGCGATCAAAACCATCGACGCGGTCATCGCGACGCACGATCACGGCGATCACATTGACGCCAACGTCGCCGCGGCGGTACTCAAAAATTGCGATGCTTCGGTGCCATTCATCGGACCCCAAGCATGTGTCGAGTTATGGACGACCTGGGGCGTTCCGGCGAATCGCTGCATCACCGTCAAGCCCGGCGATGTCGTTACAATCAAAGATACAGAATTGATCGTACTCGATTCATTTGACCGCACTGAGTTGGTGACTGCGCCGGTCGGTGTAACGCTCGCGGGCAAAATTCCACAAGCGATGGACAACAAGGCGGTGAACTATCTTGTCAAAACGCCGGGGGGCAGTCTGTATCACAGCGGCGATTCGCACTATTCCAATTATTACGCCAAGCATGGCAACGATCATGCGATTGACGTTGCGCTCGGCGCCTTCGGCGAAAATCCGCGTGGCATCACCGACAAGATGACGGCGGTGGATATTTTGCGGATGGCGGAAGCATTAAAAGCCAAGGTCGTCATTCCGATCCATCACGACATCTGGACGAACTTTCAAGCCGACCCGCAGGAAATTCTCGTGTTGTGGAAAATGCGAAAACATCGATTGCAGTACCAATTCAAACCGTACGTTTGGCAAGTCGGCGGCAAATTTGTCTATCCCTGCGACAAGGACAAGATCGAATATCAACATCCGCGCGGATTTGACGACGCGTTCGAAAGCGAACCTGATCTGCCGTTCAAGTCATTCCTATAACTCGAATTTTCTTGTACAGTTAAAACAAAGGAGGAGGTGGAGCCGCATCAATTTTTTGTGATTTGACGATTGACCACCGTTTAACCGAATTCACAGTCCTCGATGGAGAGAAAAAAATGAAAACGCTGATTCGATTACTCGTCGCGCTGATGCTGCTTGCCTTGTTGGTAACTGCATGTGGCGCACCCGCCGAACCCACCAAGGCGCCCGCGCCAAGCGAGCCAACCAAAGCCGCGTCGTCTGCTGCGCCAACCCAGGCGATTGTTGCGCCGCCGAGTCAAGGGACGAAGCTAGTGGCGTCGTGGCCGTCACTGGGACCCTATCAGACTGCGGCCAAGCTGCTCCCTGAATTCACGAAAGAAACTGGCATTCAAGTCGAAGTCGATTTCACCGATTACACCAAGATCAAAGACAAGCAAATCCTCGAACTCGCCAAACCGACCGGCGATTACGATGTCTTGGCATGGACGGTCTACGACAAGAACGAGCTGATCTCCAAGGGCTTGCTCACGCCGCTGTCGCAATTCTTCGCCAACCCGGCGCTGGTCGATCCGAACTACGATGCGGAGGACATCATCGCGGCGTATCGCAATACGGGTGGCGTTGGGGGCGGACAGAAAGGTTACCTCGCGGGACCGACCCAGGGCTTGTTCGGTATGCCGTATGGCGCGGAGACGAGCATCCTGGTCTATCGCAAAGACATCTTCGAGCAATACAAATTAAAAGTGCCCGAGACGTATGAGGAACTCCTGACCACCGCCGAGTGGATCAGCAAGAATGTGCCGAACATGAAAGGCATGACGACGCGCGGACAATCCGGTCACCAAATCACGGCGGCGTGGCTGTTGCACTTGAGTCCGTATGGCGGCACCATCTTCGACACCAAGTGGACGCCGGTGTTCAACGATGCGGCGGGCATCAAAGCGGCCGAGACGTTGAAAAAGATCATGGACAATTCCCCCGCCGGCGTCAACAACTATGATTTTGGAGCGGCGACGAGCGCGTTTCTGCAAGGGCAATCGGCGATGTATTTGGACTCGTACAAGATCGCCGCGATGAGCCGCAATCCGAGCCAATCGAAAGTGGATGGCAAAGTCGGTTATGCCTTGCATCCGAAAGACAAGAACAACTTGTCCGAAACCGGTGGGCAGGCGATGGGCATCGCCTCGAACTCGAAGACGCCAAGCAGTTGGAGAATGCCAATCCCGACTGGCGACCGTTGGTGTATGAATGGCAGACGACGTGTGTGCCGATCATTGGCACCTCGTTGTCGGAGTATGTCACCGGCCAAAAGACCGCTAAGCAAGCATTGGACGAAGCTACCTCCAAGGTCAAGGATGTAATGAATCGCGCTGGGTATTACAGTTGGACACCTAGCCAGTAAGTTAGAGGTCGGAAGTTAGACGGTAGAGATGAGACATTGGACGTTGGGAAGTTGTTCTTCCAACGTCCAATGTTCAACGTCTAATTTCTAGTTGGAGGGCGAAGAAGCGTGCTCAAAACATTTACGAATCCCAAAACTTATACTGCGTACATCTTTCTTCTGCCTGCTGTTGCGATTCTTCTTGCCGGTCTGCTCGTGCCACTCTTCAACGCGTTCAATCTGAGTCTCTACAAATGGTCAATCGGCATTCCCTGGGAGCAAGCGCAAAACATCGGTTTGGCATCGTACCAACGTCTGTTGACCGACGACTATGTGCATCGGTCGGTTGGCGTCACGCTGCAGTACGCGTTTTGGATCATGGTCTCGGAAATGATTCTCGGCACCGTGTTGGCGCTGATGCTCGAACGTTCCTTTGCCGGCGTAGCTATCTTTCGTACGATTTTCATTCTGCCCTACATGATGTCACCCATCGTCGTTGGCTTGATCTGGCGTTACATGTTCGACGCGCGCTCCGGCGTCATCGACTATTATCTCGAAGGCATTGGCAAAGCGATTCCGCCTCTGCAATCGTTTGGCTTTATTCGCCAAGAGTGGTTGAGCAGTCCGCAGCTTGCGCTCCCGTCGCTCGTCATCACCGACATTTGGCAATGGACGCCGTTCATCTTTATCATCGTCTTGGCGGGACTGCAAAGTCTGCCCGCCGAAGTGACCGAAGCGGCCTACATCGACGGCGCAAACTGGCTGCAAATGACGCTCTTTGTCAAGCTGCCAATGCTGCGCACGCTTTTGCTCATCACCTTTTTGATGCGCTTGATCGATGTCTTTCGCGCGCTCGAAGTGCTGTTCATCATGACGTTCGGCGGCCCCGGTATTTCGACCGAAGTACTTTCATTGCACATTTACAAGACTGCCTTCATCGGTCAGGAGTTGGGTTATGCCGCGGCGATCTCGGTGCTGTTGATCGCCATCGTTTTGATTCTCAGTGTTGGTATTTTGAAATTCAGCAATCCCATGCGCGAAAAAAGCGATTTCTAATCGAGGGATGAACATGACCACTCTGGCAAAAGCTCAACCGACTATTGCACGAACTCAAACAGCACGCAAAATAAATTGGTCCGCCATCGCCTATTACGGCGTACTGGTGATCCTCGCGTTGATCGCACTGTTCCCGTTGTACATGATGTTCCAGACGTCGCTCAAGCGTCAGGTGGACATCATGTCGAGTGAGCCAACGTGGATCTTTGAACCTACGCTGGAAAATTACGAGACGATTTTCAGTCAGCAGAAATTCGACCGCTATTTGACCAACTCGATCGTCGTCGGACTCGGCGCGACGTTTCTCACGCTGTTCACAGCCGGACTTGCCTCCTACGCGCTCGCGCGAATGCAATTCCCAGGTCGCGGTTTGGTGGCGCAAAGCACACTGCTCATTCGCATGGTTCCGACCGCCGTACTCGCCGTGCCGATTTTCGCGTTGTGGCAAGGTTACGGCATCGAAGACGGACGCATCGGTTTGATTTTGTTTTACACTGCGCTCGGCTTGCCGTTTGCGATCTGGCTCTTGTACGGTTTCATCAAACAGATTCCTATCGAACTCGAAGAAGCCGCCATCATCGATGGATGCAATACGTTCCAAGTCTTTTTTCAAATTTTGTTTCCGTTGATGCGCGCCGGGTACGCGGTCGCCGCGATCTTTACCTTTCGCATCGCGTGGAACGAATTTTTGCTCGCGCTCATTTTGACCAATCGCTACACGCGCACCTTGCCCGTCGAGACGACGTTGTACATCACCGAGCAAGGCGTCGAGTGGGGTCGCATCGCGGCGATGGGCACCGTGCTCGTCATCCCGCCGCTGCTGCTCACGTTCGTCTCTGCGCGCCAAATCATTCAAGGCATGACGGCGGGGGCAGTGAAAGGATAGAGATTATATGGAAACACCGAAATTACAAATCGCCCTCGACAACTATGATCTTCCATCTGCGCTTGCGCCGGTGCAAAAAGCCGCAGCGCATATCGACGTGATCGAATGCGGGACGATTTTGTGTCTTGCCGAAGGAATGCACGCCGTTCGTATCATGCGCAGTTTGTTCCCAGAGAAAACGATCCTGGCTGATGTTCGCATCGTCGAAGCAGGTAGTCTCATTTCGAAAATGGCGTTCGATGCGGGTGCAAACTGGGTCAGCGTCGTCAGCGGCGCAACGATGATGACCGTCGAAAGCGTGCAAAAAGAAGCGCAAAAGCGCAATGGACAAGTGCAAATCGAATTGATTGACGGCTGGACATGGGAACAAGCGAAATGTTGGCGCGCGCTTGGCGTGCCGCAGGTTATTACGCACCGCTCGCGTGACGCCGAGGCGAAAGGCGCATTGACGTGGAGCGAAAAAGATTTCGACGAAATTCGCAAGCTGAATGATTTAGGATTTAGTGTGACGGTGACCGGCGGCGTTGTGCCGCAAGACATTCCATTGTTCAAAGGTGTACCAGTCTATGTCTTCATCGCTGGACGCGGAATCTACGCGGCAAGTGATCCGGCGGCAGCAGCGAAGCAGTTCAAAGATGTAATCACAGAAACGTTCAAGTCGTAGGTCACAAGCCACAAGTTGCATGAGACTTGTGACCTGTAACTCGCGACCTGAAACCTGCGAGTAAGTTATCTTGGCACGCCATCTTCCCATTGGTATCTACGAAAAAGCATTACCGTATAATGTTACTTGGCGAGAACGCTTGACGCTTGCCCGCGACGCCGGTTTCGATTTCGTCGAAATGTCAGTTGACGAAAGCGACGAACGCCTCGCGCGGCTCGCTTGGTCGGCGCACGAACGCGCTGAATTGCGCCATGCGATTGCGGATACCGGCGTGCGCATCATCACGCTGTGTCTCAGCGGGCATCGCAAGTACGCGCTTGGCAGTGCATCACCGGAAACGCGTGCGCGCGCATTGGATATATTTCGCCAAGCGATTGACTTGTCCGTCGATCTCGACATCCGCATCATTCAGCTTGCCGGTTACTATGTTTACTATGAACCACACGCCGAATGCTCGCGCAGCCGTTATCAAGACGGGCTTGCGCAAGGACTCGAATGGGCGACGCAAGCTGGGGTGATGCTCGCGCTCGAAAACGTCGATGGTAACGACGTCGATTCGATCACACGCGCCATGGAGTTTGTGCGCGGATTCAACTCCCCTTGGTTTCAAATCTACCCGGACATTGGCAATCTAGGTGAACACAGATTGAATGTCTGCGCCGAACTTGAACGTGGACACGGACACTTGGTCGGCGTGCATGTCAAGGACACACGCCCCGGCGAACCGCGCCGCGTTCCGTTTGGCAAGGGCAGCGTGCCGTTCGTCGATGCGTTTCGTCAATTGGCGCGGATGAATTTTTCGGGTCCCGTTTTGCTCGAAATGTGGAACGACGATTCGCCGGAGGCGATGCGCATCATTCGCGAATCGCGTGAATGGGTGGTGGCACGGATGCGCGAAGCGGGTCTATTGCGTGAAACATGAAGCGTGAGGAGATGATTGGGTGATGCTTGAAAAATTACGCCAAGAGGTTTATCGCGCAAACATGGCTTTGCCTGCAAACCATCTTGTCACTTGGACAAGCGGCAACGTCAGCGGACGCGATCCAGAAACCGGATTGGTCGTCATCAAACCAAGTGGTGTTTTATTTGACGACCTCACACCGGAGAATATGGTCGTCGTCGATTTGGATGGCAAGGTGATCGAAGCGACGCACGGACCGTCAACCGACACGGCTTCGCATTTGTACATTTACAAATGCCGCTCGGATGTTAACGGCGTCGTTCACACGCATTCAAATTACGCGACCGCTTTTTCCGCCGTCGGCAAATCGATTCCGGTGTGCCTCACGGCGATTGCGGATGAATTCGGTGTGGCGATTCCATGCGCCCCGTACGTTCGCATCGGCGATGAGCAAATTGGCCAAGTGATTCTAGAACACATCGGCAACTCGGTCGCCATTCTGATGAAACAGCATGGCGTATTTACGATTGGGGTAACCGTGCAAAAGGCGCTCAAAGCGGCAGTCATGGTCGAAGATGTTGCGCGCACCGTGTGGCTCGCAATGCAGATCGGTTCCGTCGAAGAATTGCCAGCCGATGAAATCGCCGCAAACTATGATCGTTATCAACTTCGCTACGGCACATTTCAAGCGAGTAGGGGTACAAGTGCAAAGTAAAATGACGAGCCGCGAGCGCGTGATTGCCGCTCTGTCGCACCAACCGCCGGATCGTGTGCCAATTGATCTCGGCGGTTCGATTGTTAGCAGCATTCATGTTCAAGCGTATGAACGACTCAAGCGTTGTCTCAAACTCGATTTGGGCGAGACGCAAATTTTCGCGCGGACCTCGCAACTCGCAATGATCGATCCGCCCATTCTCGATCTCTTTGGCGTGGATACGCACGGAGTCAAACCGGGCACGCCGGAAAATCATCCGCATCGCGAGCTGCCCGACGAATATGGTTTTATTGACGAGTGGGGCATTCTGCGTAAAATGCCGCCAGACGCAGACACGTTTTACGTTGCCAACGCGCCGCTCGCCGGTGAGATATCGATTCACGATGTGATGAATTATCCGATGCCGGATCCAACCGATCCAGGTTATGCGCGTGGACTGCGCGAAAAAATTCTCGCCCTGCGCACGACGGATCAGCGCGCGATTGTGTTGTCGCTGCCCGATAGCGTTGTCCAACAAAGCCAGTTGCTGCGCGGCTTTGGCGAATGGTACACCGACGTTGCCGTGAATCCCGGTCTGCTGTGCGCGTTGATGGATCGCGTGTTGGAAAACCAAATGGCGATTTGGGACACGATTCTGAGCGCGGTCGGCGACGTGATCGACGTCGTGTTCAACTTTGACGACCTTGCCATGCAAGACCGCCTCATCGTTTCGCCAGTCATGTATCGCAAATATCTCGAACCGCGTGTGGGCAAGTACATCGAATTCCTCAAACGGAAGACACATGCCAAGATCGTTTTTCATACCGATGGCGCGGTTGTGCCTGTGCTGAACAGTCTTGCGAACATGGGTGTGGATTGCATCAATCCACTTCAGGTTTCGGCAAAAGGCATGGGCGATGTGGCGGCGCTCAAGCAACAATTCGGAGACCGCTTGTCATTTTGGGGCGGCGTCGATTCGCAACACACGCTGCCGCATGGCACGCCAGCCGAGGTGCGCGCAGAAACGGCAAGCCGTGTTCGCGATCTGAATCAGAACGGCGGGTATGTGTTAGGCGCAGTCCACAATATCCAAGGCGACGTCCCACCGGAAAACATTATCGCCTTGTTTGAGACTGGAGTGGGCAAGGAATTTTTCGACAAGGAATGAAATGATTGAGGCGATCATTTTCGATCTCGATGGGTTGCTCGTAGATTCTGAGCGGTACTGGAACGAGGCGCGGCGCGCGATGGCGGCGGAGCGCGATGTCGCATGGAATGCCGACGATCATCGCGCGTGTATGGGCGTCAGTACGCGTACGTGGGCGAACTATATGATCCAGCGGCTCAATTTGGAATTGACGCCGGAGCAAGTCGAAGCGCACATCATCGGCAAAATGGTCGAGTTGTACACGCGCCAAATTCCATATATGCCTGGCGCAATCGAGGCGGTGAATTTTGCGACGAGCCACAATCGAATCGGTTTGGCGTCCGGCTCGCCGCGCGTGTTGATCGATGCGGTCGCAAACGATGCGCCGATGCGTGACAAGTTTCAAGCGATTGTCTGCTCGGATGAATTGCCGCGCGGCAAACCCGCACCCGATGTGTATCTCGAAGCGGCGCGTCTACTTCAAGTTGAACCGGCACGATGCGTATGCCTCGAAGATTCTGGGAACGGAATTCTATCGGGAAAGAATGCGGGCATGTTCGTGATCGCAATTCCCGATGTGCGCTATGCGCCGCCGTCGGCGGAAATTTTGCAGCAAGCGAATCTCGTGCTGGGTTCACTCTACGATTTCAACTTGAACGCGATTCGATCCTTGGAGAAATCATAATGCCGCGTTTCGATCTCACGACGATTGGCGAAGGTCAACTGCGCTATAGTGTTCCGGCGGGGCAACGCCTCGAACGCGCGACTCAACTCGACGTGCGCGTTTCATGCACCGAAGCGAACGTCGCGAGTTTGCTGGCGCGGCTCGGTTGGCACTGCGGCTGGATCACGAGTTTGCCGACGACGCCGCTTGGCAAACGTGTCGCGAATGAATATCTGTTGTCGGGGCTTGATCTATCGGCGATTGTGTGGAGCGATAAATATCGTTTGGCGACGTACTATGTCGAATACGCTGTGCCGCCGCGCGCGACCCAGGTCTATTTTGATCGCGCCAACACGTGCTTCACCAATTTGACGAAAGAACAAATCGATTGGGACTATATGCTCGACACGCGTCTGTTGCACTTGTCCGGCTTGACGATCCCGCTATCGCCATCGCTGTCTGAGATTGTTCAGGAAGCGCTGCGTCGCGCGAACGCTCTTGGGATTCCGGTCAGTTTCGATATGAATTATCGCCAGCGGATTTGGACGCCGGCTCAAGCGCGCGAATCCATCTTGCCGATCCTCAAAGGAATAGCAATTCTATTTTGCAGTCGCGGCGACGCACGCCAAGTGCTCGGCATTGAAGGCGAGCCGGAGGAAATCGTAACGCAGCTTTGCGAATTGACGAGCGCACAGTACATCGTTTCGTCGATGTCGAGCGACGGCTTGATCGGCTGGGATCGAAAGAATCGCGCAGCGTATCGCCAAGCCGCGCGGCAAGTTTCGATTTTGGATCGCATCGGCGCAGGCGACGCGATGGTGGGCGGCGTTTTGCATGGCTGGATGCAAAATGATTTTGCCAAAGGCATCCGCTACGGCGCGCTCACCGCTGCACTTGCGCTCAGCCAATTTGGCGATCAAGTGATTACGACCCGGGATGAAGTCGAAGTAATGCTTGATTCAGAGTCGCCGGACATTTCGCGTTAGCAAGTCCTAGATGGATACTCCATATATCAGCGTAGGAAAACAAAAGGGCAGAAGTATTTTTCTGCCCTTTTGTTTTATCCTGATCTCAATGATACACGAGCGAGCTTAGACCGCATATTCAACTGATGCGCCTGTGTCATCGGTGTACATGATGACGCTCTTGGAATTTTGCAAATCCACTTTGAGTCGGCATTCCTTTTCGGCTTTGCGCCATGTTAGAACCAGCTCATCGTCGTTCGATTCCCGCACATTGAAATTCCCATCAAACGCCGGATACTCGTTTCTGAATCGAATCAGTTTGAGCAGGCGCTGGACGACTGGTGTTTTCATCGCTTGATCGATTTCTGATGCGCTAAAATTGTGTCGATTGATCGCCCGTCCTTCGCCGACGGCTTGCACCGCTTGTTCGTCGTTTCGCCCTGCAAGTAGCCCAACATAGTACACTTGCGGCACACCGGGCGCAAAAAATTGAATTGCGCGCGCCGCCAAGTACGCATCGTCGTCATTGTTCAACGCAGCATAGTACGTGCAGTTGATTTGATGCACATCGAAATCGCCATTTCCTTTGTGCTCCTCCGATAGAATCCGATTCAAGTTCGCCCCTCGCTCCACACACCGCTCGACGATCTGCTTGGATTCCTCCACTGACAAAATATCATCGACATCGGGCTGCACCGGAATGCCATCGTGGCAGTCCAGCATGGTGAATTGTTTGCGCGGACATATTTTGAGATAGTCGCGCAGCTTGCGGCTGGATTTGCTCTTCAACGTGTGCAAGATCAGCATCGGCAAAACGAAATCATAGACCCAATAGTTGCGTTTCGCCAGTTTGAATTGGACGGAATAATGGGCGTGAACTTCGGGCAGCAGCTCAAGACCGAGCGAAGCCGCAAGCTGCATGAGCCAATCCATAAACTCGTAAATCTCCGGCTCGACCATAAAGCAACTTGTGCCCGGCTTTTTGATGACGTAACCAATCGCATCGAGCCGCACCATTTTGATGCCCTGGCGACTCAAATCCGTTAGAATTTCTCGCAGCAGATTCTTGGTCGATTCTGAGCGGACGTCGAGATCGATTTGCTCCGACCAGTCCTGGGTTCCGAACGACGTCCACACTGTTTCGGTCTGACCGGTTTCATCGATGGTCACCGTCGAAAAGGGATGTTCGGGCTTGCGCAAAAAAATCTTGGCGACATCTTCGCGCGGCGGCTTGCCATCGCGCCAAATTTTATCGAGCGGGATAAACAAATCGGCATACTCGGATTTTCTGCCGCGCTTTACAAAATCGCGAAAGTATGGCGATTGGCGGGAAATGTGATTGACCATCAGATCGACGACCACATCAAAATTTCCGCTGATCCGCCGAATATCGTCCCACGTCCCAAGCTTTGGCTCGATCTCAAAATACGTTGTGGGCGCAAACCCGCGATCGGCGGATGATGGAAATGGGGGCAGGATGTGAACGCCGCCCTTGAAGATATTTGAGAAACGTACGCGCAAAATTTTGTCGAGCGCTTTGAGATTGCCGCCAAGTGAATCGGGATACGTAATCAGTTGAACTTGATTTTTTATCGACACGCTTTCTGACCTTGTCATTGATTTGGTAATCCAAATTATACGTCATGCACCAAAGAGTTGTCCAATATAAAAAAATGCGGGTTTCACTATTACTTGTTAATTTGACGCCATTGCGATTGCGAGTATTCTTGGCTCGACGTCCGTTGCCGTTGATACCAACAAGGAGGTGCAATGCCTGAACGCGAAGATACCGTTCGCAAGACGACTTTGGAAAATGGCGTTCGAGTCGTTACCGAGGCGATGCCGGGACTCCGTTCCATCGCCATCGCGTGCTTGATCGATACGGGGCCCTACGATGAGACACCTTCGCAGTATGGTCTGTCTCATCTCATCGAGCATGGCATGTTTCTAGGCACGCACGGACGCAATGCGATGCAAATTGCGCGCATGATGGATGGTGCAGGCGGCAGCATCGGCGCATTCACCGCCAAAGATTACATGTGCTATTACGCGACGGTGCTCGACGATTATGCGCCCTATGCGATTGATTTGCTTGGCGACCTTTTGCTCAACTCGATTTTTCCCGAAGAAGGTTTGGACCACGAAAAGAATGCTATCCTGCGCGAGATTGCCGGACGCAACGATGATCCGGAACAGCGCGCCAACGATTTGCTGAAATCTTTTGCTTGGCACGATCATCCACTCGGACGTCCGATTACGGGTTCGGTGGAAACGGTGCAGCGATTCACCCGTGAGGATGTAGTTTATTTTGCGCACACCAACTACTTGCCCGATCGTTTGATTATTGCGGCGGCAGGCAATGTGGATCATGACGATTTCGTCGCACAGTTGCGCGATGCGTTCTGGCGGATGCTGGGACAGAGTCAACCGCGAACCATGACGCTCCCTGCGTTTACGGGTGGCGTCGCGATAGATTATCGACCGGTCTCGCAAGCGTACTTTGCCTTGGGCTTTCGCGCTTTGCCGTACGCTCACCCCAATCGTTATGTGTTACATGTGCTGAACAATGTGATGGGCGGCGGCATCAGCTCTCGCTTATATCGACGGTTGCGTGAGAATCGTGGCTTGGTTTATTCGATTAGCTCCGAATATCTCGCTTATCGTGAAGATGGCATGCTCGTCGTCGAGGGCAGCACTGCGCCGGAATATCTATCGTCTGTGCTAGGATTGACGCTCGTCGAACTGTGGCAGCTGGTCACCGGGGCAGAGCCAATCGACGACGAAGAGTTGGTCAAAGCCAAGATGCAAATTCGTGGGCAGCATCTCATTTCGGGTGAAGGTTCGCACACGCGCATGAGCCGCTTGGCAACCCAGGAATTGTACTTTGGTCGTTCGATTTCTACCGCCGAGGTCTTGGAGCAAATTCAGGCGGTCGATAATACGATGGTGCAAGACCTCGCCAATCAAGTTCTGATCGACGCGTTGCGCCAGGTCGCGCTTGCGGTGACCGGTCCCGAATCGCCTGAGCATTTTTCGCAGGATTCGTTGACCAAGTTGTTGAAAGATTTTGAGTAATGCAACTTGTCCCAATTCTCGTAGCGCAAATTGGAAATTTGCGCTACGCCAAAACTTTCGCGGCTCATCCAGAGCCGCGATTTTGTTTCACGGTCGGCTATAGTCCTTCCGCGTCCGATCACCCCAGGGTACTAGACCGCATCAGAACTTTCTCCCTCATCTTTCGGTGCGAATGCCGATTGGTACCACTCTGTTTTCGGTGTAAATTAAAGTGGATTTTGAGCCGCTTGCCGAGTTTTCCAAACTTGGCGCATTCATTCTCAGGAGGACCCCTTTATGCCAGTTGATGCAGCCATCAAAAAGAATTGGATTGAGATCCAGAAAAAGTACGATTTTCCTGTCAACGCGATCGGCGTCAAGATCGATCCGAAAGATCAAGCCACGTTGAAAGTGTGGAAAGAAGAAGGCATCGACCAATTCCAAAAGGAAACCAAAAAGTAATTTGGGTAATGCCAATGGAGGTAACGTTCTATGCCCCTAGATCCAGCCATCAAAAAGAATTGGATTGAAGTCCAAAAGAGGTACGATTACCCGGTCAATGCCATCGGCGTCAAGATCGATCCCAAGGATCAGGCGACCCTCAAAGTATGGAAAGAAGAAGGCATTGACCACTTTATCAAAGAGAAAGGCAAATAAGTTGCTGGTTATCGCAGCGGATGGGTTGTCTCTGACCTGTCCGTTGCGATATTTGTTAGGCAATCCCCCCATCCTGGTAGAACAACGTTGAGGAAAACCTAGAAACCATGTCGCAAATCAGCCCATTGCTCTTGCTGCGTAACGGAATCGCCGCCGCCAAAGCAGGAAACCGTGTCCAGGCTCGCCAGGATTTAACGCGTGTTACAGAACTTGACCCGAAAAATGATCTGGCTTGGCTTTGGCTAGCCAGTATCGCCGAAAGCTTGGAGGGATCGCGGAATTGTTTGCAGCGTGCCATCGAAATCAACCCCGCGAATGCGCAAGCGGTCAAAGGGTTGGAAATGATACAAGCGCGTATCGCGCAAGCTACACCGTCTAGCCGATGTCCTTTTTGTCATGCTGTTCTTCAGCAGAAGGAACAATGTTTGCAGTGTCACATGATTCTCTCGCTTGGCAAGATTGATCAGGTTCTCTCCAATTCATCGGTCGACGAATCTCGTATACGCACAACCCTCGTCTCGTATCAAACGGCTGTCCGCACCAATCCGAATGATTTTCAAGCGCATTATCATTTGGGCTTGGCGTACCTCAATCTAAAACAATTGGATCAAGGCCTGTATCACCTGCAACAAGCTCAGCAGATTCACTCTGAAGACATTGAACTAAAACGCCAAGTGGACTGGCTCGTGCAGCGTCAAGTAGCAGCCCAATTAACCAACAAGCATTCGGCAGCGCGTAAGGCTCCCTCACAAAAAAAGATTCTGGTCATCGACGATAGCCCGACGATTTGCAAGCTGGTCGCCATCACGTTAGAGAAACACGGCTATCATGTTGTATCTGCGCCCGATGGTTTAGATGGGCTAGCTAAGATAAACGATACCCAGCCCAACTTGATTCTCCTCGACATTACGATGCCGCGCATGGATGGTTATCAACTGTGTCGCATCGTCAAAGGTAACCCTGAGACTCAAAACATTCCCGTGATTATGCTTTCTGGCAAGGATGGTTTTTTCGACAAAGTGCGCGGTCGTGCGGTTGGCGCTGCAAGCTATATTACCAAACCTTTCGAACCCGACACGCTTTTGCAGACCGTGCGCAAGTACGTCGATTCTGAAAACGTCAGCAACATTCAATCGGAAAATAAACAAACTCAAGAACCAATCAAGCGAATGCGCTCGACGACCTAAGCGCAGCGCCTGCAAAAAAAAATTGGTGATGCAACGTGGCAACTGAAGGTGATTTGAAAGATTTGGGACTAGCGAATTTGATCCAGTCCCTTTGTCTAGACCAACGGAATACATTGATTCGCCTCAAACATCGGCAACAAAATGGGCTCATCGCTTGTAACGGCGGCGAAATTGTTCATGCCCAAGTTGGACCGGTGCAAGGCGATGAAGCCATTTACGAATTGCTCAGTTGGACAGAGGCCAAATTCCAACTCATCGAGAATGCAACGCCCTCCCCGCAGACGATTACGCAGAGTTGGAGCGCGTTGCTCATGGAAGGCATGAGGCGATTAGATGAACGCCGAGCCAACGAATCTACCAAGACACCGCCGGTTTGGTCGCCTGAAGATAGCACCAAAGATAGCGAGTTGGAAAACAAATTGATTCTCTTGCTTGCCAGTCTCGAACAAATGCGGGTCAAGCTGGGCAGCAAAGAGGCTCAGAAAAATACTTTGCTCGCCGCACAAATTTTGGCGGACCTGGTGAACCGAGCGGCGCAATTTTCGGAAACCGAATTCTGGGCAACCGAAATGCGGCACGCGGGCGATGGCAGGAATACCTTGGAGTTAATCCTGCTCGAAACTGAAAGCGAATTTCCGCTCGCCCGTCTGCTCGAAATTCGAAATTACCGCTTGGCGATCTCCGCCATCTCTAAATTGTATTCCCTCCGCGAGGGTGAACAAAATCGACGGCGTGAAAATTTGCGCGAATTGACACGTGCCATGATACACATGTTGGAACAATACTTGGGGCGTTTTCTTTCAGCCTTTCGAACGCCTCACGCACGTACTGAATGCGAAGATGCGGTGAACATTTTTGTCGCCGATCTGACCAACATGGTTGACCAATTATCTTTTTGAAAGGCTAGCCGAACGGCTCCCATGCCTAAATTGGTGTGGGAGCCAAAGCTCCCATTATCTGATCGTATGAAATAACCGAATGTCCCCAATCCTTTGTTGACAATCCCATGGAGGAACAAAATGCCAACCGAAACGATCCTTGTCGTCGATGACAGTCCCACGGATTTGAAATTGATCTCGACACCCTTGAAAGACAAGGGTTATCGCGTGGTGACGGCTGTCGATGGCGAAGAAGCTTTGCAAAAAGCTATGCACGAACATCCGAAGGTGATGGTGTTGGATGTCATCTTGCCCAAAATGAATGGCTTTCAAGTTTGCCGTCAACTCAAGACTGCCCCCGATACCAAGGATATCAAGATTCTCCTTTTGACTAGTAAGACCCAGGACGCCGATCGCTTTTGGGGACTCAAGCAAGGCGCAGATGAGTACATGACCAAGCCCTTTGCCGATGCTGATTTACTCTCCAACGTCGCCAAACTTTTGTAACATGCTGACGGACAAGTAGCATAGCGCCCTGTGCGCGTGCGATGCTACGGATACGTTTGAGACGGGTTCTGAGACAACTTTGCTCGATTGGGTTGCATCGAGATCGAGTGATGACCATTGGTGAAATCCATGTGCCGAATTATCGGAGTGCTGAATTATAAAGGTGGGACTGCTAAAACGACCACCGTCGTAAATCTTGGAGCGGGCTTGGCTCTGCGTGGTGCGCGGGTACTGTGCGTAGACATTGACGCGCAAGGTAGTCTCGCGACTTATCTCGGAGTCGGCGCTTTGTATTCGATGAAGCACTTGTTGCTCAAAATGGTCGAGCCGCGTCAATGCATTGTCAACGCACGCCAGCGGCTCGACATTGTTCCGAGTGATGCCAGTCTCCTCGAAGCCGAGGGTGAATTCTGGAAGATGGGCAATCGGAATGCCGCGTATCAAATGTTTGTCGAGCGCCTCCAGTCGCTGCAAGAGGGCTACGACTATGTGATCCTCGATTATTCACCGTCCGCCAATCTTCTCGGCGAAAGCGCGCTGCGATATACTGAAGAAGTCATTGTTCCCGTCGCGATGAATTATCTCGCACTCGTCGGCACGCGCCAAGTTGTGCAAACTCTCAAATCGATTGGTCGAATGCAAGAACATTGCTTGAGTCTGTCACTCATCGTTCCCACCTTTTACGATCATCGCCTGCGTAAAGACGCCGAAACGCTAGAAACTTTGCAGCGCCATTTTGCAGGACAGATTGCCGATCCCATTCGAATGAACGTCAAGCTGGCTGAGGCTCCAGGACATCAGAAAAGCATTTACGAATATGCGCCGACGAGCGCCGGTGCGCTCGATTATGCGCGACTAGTGGAGAGGGTTGCGAACAATGGGTAAAGATAAACAGAAAACCATTCATAGTTTTACGCACGACCCATTAGCCGATGTGATGGACGACGAGATCGTAGAGCGTGATTCAGCGCAGTCCGTTCAGCCGGAATCTGTCGACGGTGATCAAACGCAAGCAGTCGTTCCCTCGTGGCTTGCCGCCACCATTGCCAAGATAACCAAACCTTCAGGCTCTACGAAACCTAAAACTGCCAAGAGTGCTCGGCGTCGCAAAAAAACAGCGGAGCGTGATGTAGCTGTCCCCGATCCGACGAATATCCCAGAAATCGAATTGCCCATTCTCGATTCATCTGCTGCCTCTGATGTTGAGATTGATGCGCTGCTTCAATCGTTAGTGCAAGATTCCGATGCGATACCTCCTGAATTGAATGTACCACCCGAAACATTGGAACCGTCGGCACAAGTATCGCCCCAAGTCGAACCTCCAATCGAATCCAACACAGTGCTTGAGACGTTGATTGAAAACATCGATGCAAGTTTTGAAGGGTCACCGAATGTTGCCGCCACGACTCAATCTGAATCGGCGACTCTTTCTAACGCTGTCGGCAGAACTCTGCAATACATTATTTTTTCGATCAAAGGGACGGAGTATGGCACGGCGTTGAGCAACGTCATCGAGATCGGACGCCCGCCCGACGTCACAATGGTGCCGAACCTGCCGGATTGGGTGATGGGTGTCACCAACTTGCGCGGCGATATTGTTTCGATGGTGGACCTCCGCGCTTTTCTCGGTCTGGGGCAAGCGGGTTATGTCCCCACCGCGCGCGTTTTGATGGCGCAGACGCGCTCCGCCGAAGTGACGATTGGTATGTACGTCGATGGGGTGGTCGGTGTGCGGACTCTGATGATCGATCAAATCAAGCCGCCGACCGCAACGATTGAAGATCGGATTGCGCCATATTTGCAAGGTATCTATGAACATGAAGGACGCATGATCGTTGTGTTGGACTTCGATAAATTATTGCTCTCGCCAGAGATACGCCGGTTTGAAATCGCATAACTGTTCACCTCACCCATCCCCCCATCCCCCTCCCCCTCTCCTGATTTTGCGGTTCAAATCAGGAGAGGGGTGGGAGAGCGCGAAGCGCGGGGGTGGGGGTTGGGTAAGCAACTGCTCAAAGGAGATATGAGTCATGGAAGAGAAAAAAGGGTTGTGGGGGCGAATTACCAATTCCCGCCTAGTCCGATTCTTTGCGGACAGTATTCGCAACAAGCTTCTCGGCGCGTTCTTGTTGCTGTCAATCCCAATCCTGGTCATCCTGGGTATTGTCAGCTACACAACTGCTGCGAATTCGTTGACGGAAGAAGCATTCAACCGTCTGCGCGCGGTAGAAACGATTAAAACCAAAAGCGTAACGGATTACTTTGACGTACGCCGCAGGGATCTTCAAAATATTAGTCAGAACCTTTATCAGACTTCTCAGGACGCGTTCAGTGCGCTGGGTTCGCTAACCCAACTCAAACGCGCGCGCATTCTCGATGCGTTCAAGGTGTGGCAAGCCGATGCGTTGGATGTGGCGAGTGATCCCGATATAACGCGGGGCACAAGTCTTTTGGCATCTGGGTTCCGATCGATGGGTGCTAGTCGTGTGCGCGGTTTGTATCTTGGCAAAGCCGCATTGGAAGACGCCGCCGATAGCAGCGATTACACCAAGGAGCATCGCGCCCAACACAATTTTTTCGCGGGCTATGTCAAGCTCCATGGTTTTCAAGATGCGTATTTGATCGACCGCGATGGAAACGTTGTCTACAGCGTGAATAAGGATGACGCATTCGCCACGAACCTGACGACCGGTGCGTTCAAGGACAGCGGCTTGGCTAAACTGTATCAACAACTCAAATCAGTTCCACCGGACAAGGCATGGATTGCCGACCTTGCGCTGTACGGAAATGAGTATGCATTGTTCATTGGCGCACCCATCTATGATGGAAACACGCAAGTGGGTATTCTCGCTTATCGTTTGCCCATATCAACCTTGAACGCCATTGTCCAAGACCGCACGGGCTTTGGCAAAACCGGTGAAACGTACTTGGCTGGTAAGGTCGGCGACAAGCTGGTTTATCGATCAGATCGTGTCGTCAAAACTGGTAAGATTGGCGATGAACGTCCCGACAAAAACTATACCACCGATGCGCTCGCCGGCAAAGCCGTCACCGACTTTGAAGTGGGTTCCACTGGTGCATACGAAGTTGCGACAGCGTACCCACTGCAATTCCTCAATCTCAATTGGGCGATTATCTCAACCGAAAGCGTCGCCGAATTGATGGCTCCGACGCCGGCAGGACAACAAAAAGACATCGTGACCCAAATGAAAGAGCGCTATGCGTATCATGACATCATGTTGTTCTCGCCAGATGGCTATATGTTTTTCTCGGTTGCGAAAGAATCAGACCTTTATACGAATCTCCTCACCGGTATTTACAAAGCCACCAACCATGGCAAATTGATCGACGACATTATCAAGACCAAGACCCTCCAAATTTCGAACGTCGAGCGCTATGCACCTTCCAACGCTGAACCTGCCGCTTTCTTGGGGTCTCCTATCCTCAATGCCGCCACGGGCGAAGTTGACTTGATTGTGACTGTTCAGCTCAACTTGGACGAACTCTCGGCGTTGATGCAGGAACGAACCGGTCTCGGTAATACCGGTGAAACCTACCTCGTCAGTTCGGACAAGCTGTTCTATTCCAACTCGCGTTTTGCCAAAGACCTGGGTGTCACCTCAACAATTTTGGAGCCAAAGTTTAAAGTGGATACGATTGCTTCGCAATCGGCGCTCGCTGGCAAGTCGGGTTATCAGCAAATCAAAGACTATCGTGGTGTCGATGTATTGTCCGTATGGTCGCCGTATGTGCTGAACGCTCCAACGCCCATTCATCCTGAAGGTATCGCGCTTGCGGTGATCGCCGAAGTGGACGCGGCAGAAATTCTTGCGCCCGTTCAGACGATGGCGCTCACGACCATAGGGCTTGTCGTTTTCGCCATCCTCCTCGTTGTCGTCGCCGCCTACTTTTTGGCGCGTGCCCTTGTGCGGCAAATCAACGCGATCATGCGACTGTTCAGCCAAATCGGTATCGGTGAATTTGGCGCTCGTACTCCCGTCCTCTCCACTGACGAATTGGGCACGATGGCGACTTCGCTGAACGCTATGTTGGACAATACCCTTACGCTGATCCAATCCCGTGAACAACGTGAATCGATCCAAAACTCCATCATGTCCCTACTGGACGAAGTGTCCGGCGTGGCGGCAGGCGACTTGTCGAAAGAAGCGACCGTCACGGCGGAAATGACCGGTGCTATCGCCGACGCATTCAATTACATGATTGCCCAACTGCGTCAGATCATCAGTCGTGTGCAAGATACAACCCTGCAAGTGAGCTCGGCGGCGGGCGAAATTCAAACCACGGCTGAACATCTGGCCCAAGGTTCGGAAACGCAAGCCCAACAAATTGTCGATACGTCCGCCGCGTTGGAAGAAATGGCGGTCTCGATTCAACAAGTATCCGATAACGCCATCTTATCCAATACGGTGGCTGAACAAGCTCTGAACAACGCCAAGCGCGGCACGCAAGCGGTGCAGGAAACCATGGGCGCTATGAACCGTATCCGCGATCAAGTGCAAGAGACTTCAAAACGTATCAAGCGCCTTGGTGAATCGTCGCAGGAAATTTCTGAAATCGTGCGCCTCATCGACGACATTGCCGACCGCACCAGCATCCTGGCACTCAATGCTTCCATCCAAGCGGCAATGGCAGGTGAAGCCGGACGTGGTTTCGCCATCGTCGCGGAAGAAGTTGAGCGGCTGGCAGAACGTTCTACCAGTGCGACGCGCCAAATCGAAACACTGGTCAAGACGATCCAGGGTGAAACCAACGAGACGGTCGCGGCTATGGAAGACAGCACGCGCGAAGTGGTGGAAGGATCGAAACTGGCGAATCAAGCGGGGCAAGCTCTTTCCGAAATCGAAGGTGTGTCGTCACGCTTGGCAGAATTGATTCAATCGATTTCACTCGCGTCCAAGCAACAAGCACGCGGCGCGGAAACTCTGTCGCAATCCATGACCGACATTTCGCAGGTGACGCAGCAAACGGCGGCTGGCACCAAGCAAGCGGCCGTATCGATCAACAATCTCGCCGTGTTGGCGGAAGACCTCCGCTCTTCGGTGAGCACGTTCAAGCTGCCGACGCCTTCCCAGAACTAGCAGGTTGTCGGAGAAGTAGCATAGCCCCTCGTGGGCGAAGCCGACAAGCGGCTATGCTACGAGTTCTCTTCGACAAGCGACCAAAGGAGTAATGGAGATGGAGCATCGGGAAGAAAATTGGAATCTTCCAGCAGACTCCATCCCACCTGCCATGTCGGCCACCGAGTACGAGGTGTGGCAAAAGTTCATCCAAGACCGCTGCGGACTGTACTTTACGCAAACCCGTCAACGCTATTTGCGTCAGCGTCTCTGGGAACGGATGCGTCTCTGTGCGATCAAGAGTTACAGCGAATACTATCGCTATGTGGTCTACAATTCGCGCGGCGGAGACGAATGGGCAGAAATACTCACGCTGTTGCTTAACAACGAAACGAGTTTTTTCAGACATGTGCCGTCATTCGATGCGCTTGCGCGGTATGTCTTGCCGGAACTGACGAAAGAAAAAAGTCGGCATGGCGTCACATCAATGACGATGTGGAGCGCGGGCTGCGCGGCGGGGCAAGAAGCGTACTCGCTCGCGATGACGTTTCTCGAATTTCTCTCATCCACGCCGCCCATTGACGAAAAAGGAATGTCGCGCACGAGTTGGCAGCTCATGGTCACGGGTACCGACATCGACTTGCCCGCGTTAGACAAAGCACGGCGAGCGCAATACAAAGCCAGCGAAGTTCGATACATGCCAGAAGCGCAGCGCAATCGCTATGTGCGCGTCGTGTCAGAAGACAAAGGCGTGCCAAGCAACTACAAAGTCGTCGATACAGTGCGTGCGGTCACTCAATTTGGACATCTCAATTTGATCGACCCAGCGTACTGGGTCTCAGCGCAAGATGTGATTTTTTGTCAGAACGTTTTACTGTACTTTGAGTTGGAGAGCCGTCTCGCCGTTGTGCAGCGGCTGTGTCAATGTTTAAACCCAGGTGGATTTCTCTTTCTCGCTCCCGCCGAAGTGGTCGGGTTAAAACTACCGGGCATTCAACTCGTCCGCCAACCCGATTCGCTAATTTATCAACGCACATCGTATAGACCCTAAAGGTTTCTTTCGTAACCGACACCTTTATCAGTATTTTGAAAAGGCGAAGAAACCTTTAGGGTCTCCGTCCATGCTACCGGAGATAATCGTATGGTGAGAACGGTCAACCGCGAAGTTCTACAAGGATTTATCGAAGAAGCCGAAAGCTATTTGCCGACCATCTTGAAATTTATCGATGTGCTTCGCGCCAATCCAAATCAAACCGAAGCGTTGGAAGAAACGCATCGTCTCGTTCACACGATCAAAGGCGCTGCGTCGATGGTGGGCTTGGCGGGCTTGAGCCATATCGCGTTCAGTCTCGAAGAGGCGTTGGAAGAAATCGCGGCAGAGCAATTGCCGATGAACGATCAAGCCGCCGCGCTCATGCGCGAAACGATTGCCCTTATCAAAAAATATCTAGACTCGGTTTGGGCTGGGACCTTGGATGAAAAATCGATGCTGACGAAGGTCACGTTGGGCTTTCGCCGTCTGCATGGCTTGCCCGAAATAGATGATGCGGCGGTGGTCCAGCAAGTCTTGGTCCAAGTCGCTCAAGACACCTCGCCAATTCCGACATCGCGACCAGAGAAAATAGAATCGCAAGCCAAGCCGTCGACGCCACCCATCGAAACATCGCGCAATGACGATTTGTCGCCTGAACTCGTCGAAGCATTTTCCACCGAAGCAGAAGACCATTTGCGCCAAATCGGAACGCATCTCTCGGAACTCGAAAAGCAGCCGGGCGATAAAAATCTGGTGCAAAGCATTCGCCGCAGCGTACATACGCTCAAGGGCGCAGCCGGCGCAGTTGGTCTGCGTGTCGTCTCGCAATTGTCACATCGCATGGAAGACTTGCTCGACCAATTGTACGAAGGCGACATGACGATCACGCCGGACACGATGCGGCTCTTGTTTACATCGTCCGATGCGTTGGAAGATTTGATCGCCGGTGGATTTGACGATGCGACGATGCAAAGTCGCTTGCAGGAGTTGTACGCGCGCTATTCGACCTGGCTCGATCAAGCGCCAGCCGTCGAGCCGGATTTGTCGCCAGTCACGATTCATAAAGTTGAGCCGTTGCCCGAAGGACCCGTACTCGATCTCGCCGGGCTAGAGCAAGCGAACGAACCTGAATCGGCAGAACGGATTGCGCCAACCGCGCCGCGTCTCTCTGGGCAAGTTGTGCGTGCGCCGATTGAACGTCTCGACGAGTTGGTGCGGCTTGTCAGCGAAGTCGCCATCTCGCGCACGACGTTGGAACAACGCATGACCGATTTCGCGCGCATGGTGGAAGATTTGCGTGCGAGCGGCGAACGTTTGCGCCGAGTGTCCACCAACATCGAAACGCAATTTGAAGCGAGCACGTTGGGTGGTGGAGCAATGGCGTCGGTCATCGCTGGAACTGCGCCGCAAATTTCGCCAACGTTCTCGGAATTCGACGCACTCGAAATGGATCGCTATACCGAGTTTCATCGCCTGCGCCGCGAGCTGACCGAAACCACAACGGACATTCGCACCGTCGCGACCGAATTTGCCGCGCTCGTCGGCGATTTGGATAGCGTGCTGGTTCGTCAGGGGCGTTTGTCCAGCGAGTTGCAAGACAAGTTGATGCGCGTGCGCATGGTCCCGCTCGCGACGCTGGCCACGCGTTTGCATCGCGCCGTGCGGACGATAGCGCACGACCAAGGCAAGCTTGTCGATTTGGTTTTGCAAGGCGAACACATCGAACTCGACAAGACGGTGCTAGAAGAAATGGCAGACCCGCTCTTGCACCTCTTGCGCAACGCTGTCGATCATGGGATCGAACCGCCGGCGCTGCGTCAAGTGATGGGCAAGCCAGAGACCGGCAAAATCGTTTTGAAAGCATCGTACGAAGGCAGCCAGGTCGTGATTCAAATCAGCGATGACGGCGCAGGACTGGAGCCGCAATTGCTCCGCGCGGCGGCGGTTCGCGGTGGGTTTGTTTCGGAGACGAATGCGGCGAAGCTGTCGAATGAGGAACTGTATTCGCTCATCTTCTTGCCGGGCTTGAGCACATCGCGCGAGGTGAGCGAAGTTTCTGGACGCGGCGTCGGTCTCGACATCGTCAAGACGAATGTGCACAAACTCAAAGGTACGATCAGCGTCAAATCAGAACCGGGCAAAGGCATCACGTTCGTCATTCGCCTGCCGATGACGCTCGCCGTAATGCGTGCCTTGCTCGTGAAAACGAACGGCGAGACGTTTGCCATTCCACAAAGTTCGGTCGCGCAAATTCTGCGCGTCGAGCGCAAAGAGATCGAAACGGTTGGCGCAGAGCCGGTGCTGCGCGTGAGCGGTCGCGTTTATCCGGTGCATCGCTTGGGCGAGTTGATGAATCTCAAGCAAGCTGCCGACACAAGTCTGGAGCGCATCCCTGTCTTGATTGTCAACACCGGAACGGAGCAAATCGCGCTCGTCGTCGAGCAGTTGCTCACGGGGCGTGAAATCGTCATCAAGACGTTGGGCAATCACTTGCGCCAGGTGCAAGGTGTAGCGGGCGCAACGCTCATGGGCGATGGCACGGTCGTGCTTATCGTCAATCCCATGGATCTCTTGACGCCGCAAGTTCAAGTTGAAGAGCGAACGCTGCCTTCCATCCAACTTCCCATTCACACGCCGACGAGTGTACACAAAGCTTGGTCGGTGATGATCGTCGATGATTCTGTCAGCGTACGCCGCGTGGTCGCGAATTTGATTCAGCGCGCCGGTTGGCAACCCGTCCCTGCGAAAGATGGATTGGAAGCGTTGGAAATGATTCAGCGTGCGAGTGAGCTGCCTGATTTGATCTTGCTCGATATTGAGATGCCGCGCATGGGTGGATTCGAACTCATGGCGACGCTCAAAGGACAAGAAGCGTATCGCCAGATTCCGATTGCGATGCTCACGTCGCGCGCCGGGGAAAAGCATCGACGCAAGGCATTGGAGTTGGGCGCATCGGAGTATATTGTCAAACCTTACCAAGATGATGTGCTGGTCAACACCGTCCGCAATCTGATTCTTGGATCGAGGAAAGCCAGTTCGGCATGACCGCTCCAGCGCGCGTGGTGGTGGTAGACGATTCGCCATTCATCTGCCGCCTGATGACGTCTCATCTCCAAGCCGTACCGGACATCAAGGTGGTGGGAACCGCGCTGAACGGACTGCAAGCGTTGGCGCTGATCAAAGAACTGCGTCCCGACGTCGTCACGTTAGATTTGGAAATGCCGGCGATGAACGGCGAGCAAACGCTTGAAGCGATCATGTACGATTGTCCAACGCCGGTTGTGTTGGTGAGCGGCGTCAGTCATCAAGCTGCGCAAGTGACGATGCGCGCTCTGGAAATGGGCGCAGTCGATTTCATTCTCAAATACACGCCGGGCGTCGATACTGATCCGGATGCTTTGCGGCAAGAGATTATCGCCAAGGTGCGCGCGGCGGCACGCATTCACGTCATCCGTTCCGTCCGGCGGCGTTCGGTCGCCGATTTGGAATTCGCGCTGCCCAGCCCTGCGCCGAGCGAGATTTCGTCCGAAGCACCGGCTCATTTCGATGCTGCGCCGTTTGCGCCCGGAGTGGTCATCGTCATCGGCGCATCGACGGGTGGCCCGGTGGCGGTGCGTGAATTGATCGGCACGTTGCCCGCCGATTTTCCGGCGGCGCTTATCGTCGTCCAGCACATTCCCGCCACTTTTACCGGCGTGCTCGCCGCGCAGTTGAATCGTCACAGCAACTTGCGGGTCAAGGAAGCGCAAAACGGCGACCGCTTGCAAGCGGGCAATGTGTTGATCGCACCGGGCGGGTATCACTTGCTCGTGCGAGCGGATGCGCGGGTCGAATTGAACCAAGGTCCCGAAATCGGCGGGCATCGTCCTTCGATCGATGTGACGATGCAATCGGTGGCGCAGTGGTATAACGCGCGCGCGAAAGGCGTCGTGCTAACGGGGATGGGCAGCGATGGCGCACTGGGTTTGGTCGCGATTCGTTCCAAAGGCGGTCAAACCTTTGCGCAGGACGCCGAGAGTTGTGTGGTGAATGGAATGCCGCAGCGCGCGATTGAAAAGGGTGTGGTCGATCATGTGGCGTCGCCGTCGCAAATCGCGCATTTGTTGAGAATCGAGTGCGCGCCCAAGCGAGAGAGATAATCATAGGACTTGCGCTTGTCATGCTGAGCGGAGCGAAGCATCTCGTTTTTTGCAGAGCTAGACCCTTCGCTTCGCTCAGGGTGACAGGCAAAAACTCGCTTGAAGCGAAAGTCCTAAATTATTACCCAGACTGTCATTGTAAGTTCCAACGTAAACAAGTGTCGCAATCAATGAGCACCGAAGCGACGAAGCCGCGACGCGTCCGGCTTGGTTGGAGATTGCGCGGACGCAGTTCGTCCGACGCTCCGCTCGCAATGACATTGGGCTGGATGGTTGCGAGAGATAATTATGGCGAACGAAATAACCGCGATGCGAAAATTACGCTTCATCCGCTGTAACATTGGCGAAGAATCCTATGGATTGGATATGAGCTGGGTGCGAAGTATCCAACGTGCCGACCAAATCAAGCCCGTCGCTGAACTAAAGCCCCGTTTCTTGGCGGACAAGTCAAAGAACGACGTGGAAGCAGACGAGAGAACAGGTTTCTTCGACGAAGCGCGCAACAGGATCGGTTGGCTGCCAGCGGAAGACGGCGACATCCCAGTCTATAGTCTCGCCAGCCGCTTGGGTCGCACGACAACAACTCTTGCAAGTTACGGGCGCGTCGTTGTTCTGAATCCCGTAATCATAATTTCAAATCGTCCGTGGGCATTGTTGGTGGACCGCGTTTCGCAGGTTGTCGAAATTTCGAGCGAGCAGCTTGTCCCCTTGCCCGCGCTGGTCAACTGCTCCTCGTCGAATTATTTTCGTGGAGCCATTCGCTTGGAAGAGGAACTGGTTTTACTGCTCGCGCCTGAGCTGGTGCATCCCGATGCGGCACCGCGCGCGCGTCAATCGCCTAACGCTGCTCTTCGACCAGCGACGGATTTCAAGAATCATGTTCCCTCCGCACCGCCGGTATTTTCGGACACCAAGAAAAAAGCGCGTCGCGATAAACAGATTCTTCTCTTTTCGACCAGCGATCCCGTGCCGGGCGAACGCGCGTTGTCCTTTGCGCTCAGCATTACCCAAGTTCCTGAAATCTTAAACACGGCGCAACTGACGCGCGTGCCCGGCGCACCGTCGTTCGTGTTGGGTCTGATCAATTGGCGCAATCGACTTGTGCCGGTTATCGACCTAAATGCGCGGTTGGGTTTGCGTTCGGCTGAAGGTTGGCGCAATGAGCGGTCGCGGTTGTTGATCGTGCGCTCATCCGGCGAATCGAAAACGGATGTGTATGCAGGCTTGGTCATTCGCCCAACTATTCGCGCACTCCGTTTGCCGGTAGCGTACAAGCCATGCCAATCTAGCCCAGTGATCGAAAAACATTTTGTCAGTGGCATAATCGAGCTGGAAAAAGAGACGGTGGCGATTCCAGACCTTCCACAGATTCTTCGTTATTAATCCATCTCAATCCTGGACTGGTTGAAATGAACATCAATGGTCACATTTTGTGACCATTGATGTTTTTGTGTTTAGGCAGGTGAATGATGCTCTTGAGCAAGGACTGTTGCTCCTTTGCAAAATCCTCGGCAGGCGATATAATGCAAGTGACAGTAGCCACATTGAAAATATGGCAGATGCTTGACCCGCCAGCTCTATTTGCTGGCGGCGCTTTTATTTTTGATTTCTTCGCGTTAGCTTCCGGTAAAGCATTCTGTCTTGGAGACATCTTCATGGACGAACACCCTCTACGCATTTTAATTGTCGAGGATGAGTCAGCCGACGTAGAACTCGCGCAGTACGCGCTCGAAAAAGAACATTTTACATTTGATTCGCTATCTCTCTGTACAGAGAGTGCTTTTGTTTCCGCGTTACACGAGTTCCAGCCTGACATTATCATTTCCGATTACTCGATGCCGGTGTTTAACGGGATGCGCGCGCTAGAACTGACGTTAGAGCATGATCCTCACTTGCCATTCATCGTGTTCACTGCATCGCGAAACGAAGAGACAGCAGTCGCATGCATCAAGGCAGGGGCGACGGATTATGTGCTCAAAGACTGCATCGCTCGCTTGCCATTCGCCGTGCGTGAGGCGCTGAAGCAGAATCGCATTCGTCAAGAAAAACAAGCGGCGGAAAAGGCGCTGCAAGAGAGCGAGGAACGGTATCGCGCCTTGTTCGAGCAAGCTGGGGATTATACGCTCGTCATGGAAGTTGGCTCAGACGGAATGCTATCCATTGTGGATGCGAACCAAGCGGCATTGCGCGCACATGGTTACACACGCGAGGAGCTTGTAGGTCAGCCCCTCGCTTTACTCGACCCACAGTTGTCGTGCGAAAGTATCGCGAGGTTGTTGCAAGTGCTGATTGGCAACGAACCCCGCTTGCATGTAACTCAGCATCAGCGCAAGGATGGGTCTTGGTTCGATGTCGAAGTATGTCCTACGCTGGTATCGATTCGCGACAAGCAAATGATTTTGTCGGTCGAGCGAGATATTACCGAGCGCAAACGCACCGAGCGGGCGTTACAGGAACAGAGAGATTTACTAGCCACCATTTTTGATAGCTCGCCCAGTATCTTGATGCTCGTGAATGAGCAAGCGCGGGTCTCAAAAATCAACCACGCCGGTGCTCATTTTGCCAATCGTCCCATCGGCGAAATGGTGGAGCTTTTGGCGGGCGAAGTTTTCAATTGTGTCAATGCTCTCCGCGAAGGGTGTGGCAAGTCGCCAGACTGTGGTATCTGTCCAGTGCGCACTCGCATCAACCAAACCTTTGAGACGGGACGGTCTGTTTTCAATGAAACGGCGCGCTTGCGAATTCAGAAAAATGGGCAAGTGATTCCGCTCGATTTTCTCATCTCCACCGCCAAAGTAGACACGAGCGACGGCGCTCAAGTGCTCATGATGGTCACCGATATTTCTTCCTTAAAGCGCGCCGAACAGCAGCTCATTGAAAGCGAAGAGCGTTTCGCGACGATTTTTCACGCGAGTCCGCTTAGTATTGCCTTGTCGCGGCTTTCCGATAAACAACTGATCGATGTCAACGAGGCATGGGAAAACCTCACGGGCTGGACGCGCACGGAAGGAATTGGGCGTACGCAACGTGAGCTAGAACTTGGTATGTCATCCGATAAGGAAGCGGAGCTAGTCGAGCATTTACTGGTCCAACACGCGGTTCGCGATATTGAAGTTCAAATTCAGCGTAAATCGGGTGAAACGGCGAATTTACTTACTTCGATTGGTTTGGTTGAACTGGCGGGGGAACCTTGTATGTTGGAGATCGCGCTTGATGTAACGGAGCGTAAGCGCGCAGAGCAAGTTGCCGCGGCGCGGATGCGCATTCTCCACTTTTCGCTCACCCATGCGCTACCTGAAATTCTGCAAAAGGTTTTGGACGAATGCGAAGCGTTGACAGGCAGCTCCGGCGGTTTTCTCCATTTTTTGCTTTCCGATCAAAATGCCTCTGCTTCTCAAAATTGGTCCACCCCCATGCTGAAGGAATTCTACCAAGTCGAAAATCAGGGTTTGCATTCTCCGCTGATTCAAACCGGAGTGTGGGACGATTGTATCCGAGAGCGGCGCGCCATCATCGTTAACGATTTTGCGGCGATACCGGCAAGTGAAGCGATGCCCGCCGGTCGTATCGAGCTTCGCCGGTTTGTATCGATTCCGATTATGCGCGGCGAAAAAATTGTGGCGATCATTGGCGTGGGCAACAAGTCAACGAACTATGACGAACGCGATGTTGAGGTTGTGACGCAATTGGCGGATTTGAGTTGGGACGTTGCCGAACGCAAACGGGCTGAAGAGGCATTGCAAACGAGCGAACTGTGGTACCGCGCTTTGTTTGAAAATGTCGCGGTGCCGATTTGGGAAGAGGATTTTTCAAAGGTCAAGGATCATCTAACGAGTTTGAACGTTCAAGATGTCAGCGCTTATTTTGATGCCCATCCGAATCAACTGGCTTTTTGCGCCAAGCTCGTCGAGATCATTTCAGTCAATCACGAAAGTGTGCGCGTTTTCCGGGTCAATCACGCAGATGAGATCAAGCAGCACCAGATAACGGACTATTTTGTCGACGGATCGTGGCAAGTTTTCAAGAATGAGATCGTCGCGTTGTGGGAAGGCAAAATGCGCTTTGAAGCGGAATTGCCTTTTCTTGATTCGACTGGCAAAATCAGGTATAGTCTTTTGCGCCTGTCTGTCGTCCCCGGTTTTGAAAACACCCTTGGACGAGTCTTGCTGTCGTTCGTCGATATTACAGAACGCAAAGAAATGGAAGAAACTCTGAGCACCTTGTCGCGGCGTCTGTTTGAAGCACAGGAAGCCGAACGACGTAATGTGGCGCGCGAGTTACATGATGAGATTGGACAAGTGCTCACCGCCGTCAAATCCAATCTGCAAACATCGCGGATGCTCACGGATCGCCAGATGAGCGCGAATTTTCTTGAGGAAAGTATTGGCATTGTCGATCAGGCGCTGCGTCAGGTGCGGGACCTGTCGTTGAATCTGCGCCCGGCGTTGTTAGACGATTTTGGTCTTGTGCCCGCGCTCGAGTGGTATCTTAATCGTCAAGCGAGCCGGTCGAATTTTGTGATCGAATTTGCGGCAACTCCACGCACGATGAAGTTACCGCAGACCTTGGCGATCAATTGTTTCCGAGTCGCTCAATCTGCGCTCACAAATATCGAACGTCATGCGCAAGCGAAAAATGTGCGGGTCGATTTGCGAGTGAATCATCAGCGGGTGGATGTTCAGAGCAAGAAATCGGAACTGGTGCTGACCATCGTCGACGATGGCGCGGGCTTTGATACCCAAGCCGTCCTCGAAGGGGCAAGACATGGAAACACCCTAGGGATTGCAGGTATGCAAGAACGCGTGCGGCTCGCCGGTGGACAGATCGAAATCCACTCGCGCCCGCGGCATGGCACACAAATCATCGCGCGCTTTCCAATCGTGAAACCCAAGATTGATCGTCGCGCTCATCGGAGGGTACAATGAACCCAATTCGAATCTTGCTGGCGGACGATCATGCGTTAGTGCGCGCCGGGTTTCGTTCGTTGTTGCAGAATTTTCCAGGACTAGAAATTATCGGTGAGGCGAGCAATGGGCATGAAGCGCTGCAGATGATCGTCAAGCATCGACCTGATATTGTTCTGATGGACATTGCGATGCCGCGTTTGAATGGATTGGAAACGACGGCGCGAGTGACCAAAGAAAAATTAAAGACGCGGGTCATTATCATCTCGATGCATGCGAATCCCGAATATGCTCAACGAGCGATTGCAGCCGGCGCGAAAGGATATTTGCTCAAAGACTCGATGGCGAGTGAGCTAGAGCTGGCGATTCGGTCGGTGGCGCGCGGAGAAACCTATCTGACGCCAACGGTTTCCAATTATTTCCTCAATGCCTATACTCATGGAACTTCGGCGACGACCAAGCTCTTTGGGCAACTGACGCTAAGGCAACGGGAAATTCTCTCCTTGATGGTTGAAGGTTACTCGCGCAAAGAGATCAGCCAAAAACTGAACATTAGCGTCAAGACGTTCGATACCTATCGGGCGCAACTTATGCGGTTACTCAATGTCCATGATCGAGCCGAATTATTGCGCGTTGTCAGCGAAATGGGGCTAGTGGTTCCCAGCGCTAGTCCATTGGTAAAGTGAATCGGTCTGCCGTAAGCAAATTACACCTCTCCACGGCATCTTCCCCCAAGAAAATTGTGTGGAATGTAGCTTAGCCGTTTGTCGGCGTTCAGCGCGTATGAGCACATCCCCCCTTGCGGGCAAGGTACGTCAAGCTACCCATCGAAACTTTTTGATTGCATTTAGCCCAAACGTTCCGGATTGACATCGGTCCAAAATGGCTCTAAAATACTGACAACGTTGACGTTAACGATAGCGTTATCGATTACCTATGTCAAAATCAAATTCCCCCAATCATGTAACCCTCCGTGATGTCGCCAAGCTCTCTGGCGTATCGATCAAAACCGTCTCACGGGTTGTGAACAATCAAGGCGAGATCAGCGCGTCAACCCGCCAACGCATCCAAGCTGCGATTGAACAGTCCGGCTATCGACCGAATATACTTGCTCGTAGTCTGGTCAATCGGCGGACGGATACCTTAGCGGTTGTGGCGTGGGGTATCGATTACTTCGGACCTTCACGCGCTGTCTTGGGTGTTGAACAACAGGCGGCAGAGTTAGGTTATTCGTTATTGCTCAATTTAATTCCAGAGCCGGACCGTACCGATGTCCGTCCAATCCTCGATGCGTTGACCGCGCGCCGGGTTGACGGCATCGTTTGGGCAGTCCCCGAAGTTGGCAATAATCGCACGTGGGTGAAATCGGATTGGTTAGCGCAATTGCCGCCGACGGTTTTCCTTAGCATGGCAGCGCGCCCCGGTTTGTCGATCATTGCTGCGGATAATCGATTGGGCGCGGTTAAAGCGACCCAACACCTCATCCAACAAAATCGACGGACGATCGGCATCATTAATGGTCCCATGCATTGGTGGGAATCGCGCGAACGATTCGAAGGATGGAAAGCGACGTGTCTTGAAGCAGGGTTAGCGGTCAACCCAGGTCTAATTTCCGAAGGCGATTGGTCGGCTCGCAGCGGCGAAGAGGGGATGAGGAAATTGCTCGCTCAAGCTCCAGAGATGGATGCTGTATTTGCCGGAAACGATCAAATGGCATTGGGTGCATTGGGTGTGATTCACTCGATGGGACGGTGCGTGCCTCAAGACATTGCCATCGTCGGTTTTGATGATATTCCCGAATCGGCGTATTTCTGGCCTTCGCTGACAACCGTCAACCAACATGTTGTCGAACTAGGACGCACGGCAGTCCAGACGTTGCATCGATTAATTGAGATGCAGCGAAACGAACAAGACAGCGAGCCAACCACGACCTCGCTTGCGCCGGAACTGGTGATTCGTCAGAGTTCGCGCGCGGTGAGTGAATCATTGGAAAAACAGAGTGCCACACCTTAGCTGAAATTTAATTGAATCTCAAGAACGAAATATGAGCAAGCTACGAGTTTCCTATCGACGACGATGAAAGCCCTTTTGCCCAGTGCATTTTGCAGTGCGGCAAAAGGGCTTTTGCTATCTCTCATTATTCTTTGGAGGAATTAACATGGTAGACCTTAGGACGTTTGAGGTATGGTTCGTGACGGGCAGTCAGCATTTATATGGGAATGAGGTGTTGGTTCAAGTCGCCGAACACGTGCAACAAATCGCGCGCGCGTTCAACGATTCGCCGCACATTCCAGTCCAAGTCGTTTTCAAACCGGTGGTCACAACGCCCGAAGCCATCTACGATATTTGTCTCGAAGCGAATTGTGCCAAGAATTGCATCGGCTTGATTACGTGGATGCATACTTTTTCGCCTGCCAAGATGTGGCTCAACGGACTGGTTGCGCTGCAAAAACCGTTCCTGCATCTGCACACGCAGTTCAATCGCGATATTCCCTGGGCGACGATTGATATGAACTTTATGAATCTCAATCAATCGGCGCATGGCGACCGTGAGTTTGGTTTCGCCGCAAGTCGAATGCGTTTGAATCGTAAAGTGGTCGTTGGGCATTGGCAGACCGACGAGGTTCAGCAAGAGATCGGCGTGTGGACGCGCGCAGCATCGGCGCGACTCGATTGGCAGTGCGCCAAGTTCGCGCGCTTTGGCGACAACATGCGCCAGGTCGCCGTGACCGAAGGCGATAAAGTCGCCGCGCAAATCCAATTCGGTTATGCCGTGAATGGGTACGGCGTCCACGACTTGGTCGAATCGGTCAATCAAGTCGCCGAGTCCGAGGTCGATCATCTTGTCGATGAGTACGAAACGCAGTATCACGTCGCCGAATTGTTGCGTGCGCGCGGCAAGTATCGCGAATCGTTGCGTGATGCGGCGCGTATCGAACTAGGTTTGCGCCATTTTCTCGATGCGGGACAATTCAAAGGATTCACCGACACGTTCGAGGATTTGCCAGGGTTAAAGCAATTGCCCGGCATCGCCGTTCAGCGATTGATGGCGGACGGCTATGGTTTCGGTGCAGAAGGCGATTGGAAAACGGCTGCGTTGCTGCGTGCGGTCTATGTGATAGGCGCAGGTCTGCCCGGTGGCGCGTCGTTCATGGAAGACTATACGTATCACATGGACCCAATGGGCGAAAAGGTTTTGGGCGCGCACATGCTCGAGGTTGCCGCAACTATCGCCGATGGCAAACCGTCTGCGGAACTTTATCCGCTCTCCATCGGCGGCAAAGCCGACCCAGTGCGTCTGATCTTCAACACGCGCACGGGTCCCGCGCTCAACGCATCGATGATCGATATGGGTAATCGCTTTCGTTTGATCGTGAATGAAGTTGAGGTGGTGCAGCCCGATGCAGCGTTGCCTCAATTGCCTGTGGCGCGTGCCGTTTGGTTACCCAAGCCGAATTTCAAGACCGCACTCGCTGCCTGGATTTATGCGGGCGGCGCGCATCATACGGCGTTTAGCCAAGCCATCACATCAGCGCATCTGCGCGACTTTGCCGAAATGTGCAACATTGAATTTTTGTTGATTGGCGAAAACACGGATTTGGTGCAATTCAAAAATGAATTGCGTTGGAATGATCTAGTCTATAGTCGTCTAGTCGCATAGTCGGATAGTCAACTCTCGTATTGACTATCCGACTATCCGACTATTTGACTGAAAGGGTTTCTATGAATTATCGCGAACTAGGACGAACAGGTTGGCGCGTTTCGACGATTAGTTTTGGCGCATGGGCGATTGGTAGTTCGTGGGGCAGTGTGGATGATCGCGAATCGCTTGATGCGCTTCGGCGCGCCGTAGACCTCGGCGTAAATTTTTTCGATACGGCGGACGTCTATGGCGATGGACACAGCGAACGTTTGTTGGCGCAACTCAAGCGCGAACGCCGCGAAGAAATTCACATCGTCACCAAAGCAGGTCGCCGACTCAGCCCACACAGCGCCAGCGGATACAATCGCGAGAACCTCACGGCGTTTATTGAGCGCAGTCTCAAGAATCTAGAGACCGACACGTTGGATTTAGTGCAATTACACTGTCCGCCGACGGCTGTCTATTATATGCCGGAAGTTTTCGGCGTGCTGGATGATCTTGTCAAGCAAGGCAAACTGCGCCACTATGGCGTCAGCGTTGAAAAAGTGGAAGAAGCGCTCAAGGCGATTGAATATCCCGGTGTGCAATCGGTGCAAATTATTTTCAATATTTTTCGGCAACGACCGGCAGAGTTGTTTTTCGATCAAGCCAAACGCAGACGCGTAGGTATCCTCGCGCGCTTGCCGCTTTCGTCGGGTATGCTTGCTGGGAAGATGACGCGCACTAGTACATTCTCGACAGATGATCACCGCGCATTCAATCGACACGGCGAATCGTTTGATCGCGGCGAAACGTTTTCAGGTGTAGACTATGACCTGGGGTTGCAAACGGTCGAAGAATTACGCCCACTCTTGCCGGCGGGCTGGACGATGGCGGAATTTTCACTGCGTTGGATTCTGATGTTCGACGCCGTGACGTGCGCAATTCCGGGCGCGAAACGTCCAAGCCAGGTCGAAGATAACTCGCGCGCCGCGGATTTGCCGCCCATCTCCGATTCGACGATGCAGCAGGTGCGCGCGATTTATGATCGACGCATTCGCGAGCAGGTGCATCATTATTGGTGATGCCAGGTTCGTAGTCTAGCCCCTTGTAGGTGTTGAATGCACACAAGAACGCGCCCAAGGCGCTAGACTACTTGGCGCTTTATGAATTGCTCCCTTGAGACAAGGAGTGGACGTATGCCGTACAAAGTTTTTTTCGTTGAGGATGAAATCGTCACCCGCGAGGGAATTCGAGACAATGTCGATTGGCAGCGGCATGGTTTTGAGTTCTGCGGCGAAGCGTCCGATGGCGAAATGGCTCTGCCGCTCATCCAATCGCTGCGCCCCGATGTTTTGATTACAGACATCAAGATGCCGTTTATGGATGGCTTGCAGTTGTGCAAAATCATTCGTGAACGAATGTCCTGGGTCAAGATCATCATTTTCAGTGGACACGACGAGTTCGATTACGCACAAAAGGCGATCAAACTCGGCGTGACCGAATATCTATTGAAACCGATCACGGTCCAAGATTTCCACAATGTCCTGCAACGCATTGCCGTACAAATCGATACGGAACGCAGAGAGCAAGAAAGTGTCCGCAAGTTGCAAGCCCAAGTGCAAGAGTATCAAACCACACTCAAGGAAAAATTCCTGCTTAAACTCGTGCTAGGCGAACTGCCATCGACCGAAGCCATCGAACAGAGCCAAGCGTTGAACATTGATCTCGTCGCTCGATTCTATCAAGTCACGGTCATCCGGATCGAACGGGCGGAGGCTTTGGCATCGTTCAACTATCCAGAATGCCATCAAGTGCGCCAGACGACTGAGAGTTTGGTGGAACACAACCCCGATGTGTTCTTGCTTGAAAAAGACCCCGAAGAACTCGTGCTTATCCTGAAAGGCAACACGCCCGAATTTTTGCTTGAAGAAAACGAGCTGCTGCTCAAGCGAATCGAGCAAGCAATACACGGCGGTAATTCAAAACTTGTCATCGCGTCAGGCACGCTCAAGAAACGAATCGCCGATATTTACCAATCGTTTATCGAAGCGATGGTGAACGTCAAGAATACGGCGACTCAACCGGCAACCGTGACGGATGCTCGCATCGACGGTATCGAGCTGCTCAAAATCGATCAATCGGCGGTGGAACACTATCTCATGTTTGGAGCCAGAGAAGACTTTGCTCGTTTCTTCGATACGTACATTCGCCGCATAGGTGAAACGGCTTGTCGGTCTTCGATGCTCAAAAATTACATCTTCATCGACTTGATGGTCGCGGTGGCAAAATTTGTTAACGGACTCGGCGGCAATATCGATCAAGTCATTCCGAATTTCAGTGCGATTGGCTCCGTGTTGGCGAATATTCGGACGATTGAACAGATTCGATTTCAAGTGCAAGAAATCCTGATGGGCGCGTTGGCTTTTCGCGATAGTCAGACGACGAATCAATACGCGGGTATGATTCAGCGCGCCAAAGAGTACATTGCCCAGCATTTTCTCGATCCTGAATTATCGCTCAACCAAGTGGCGAATCAAGTCAATCTTAGTCCCAGTCATTTCAGCGCGGTCTTTAGCCAAGAATGTGGCACGACGTTCAAAGAATACGTGACCGAGATCAGGATCCGCAAAGCGAAAGAATTATTACGCACCACGGCGCACCGCTCGTCGGAAATCTCGTACAAAATTGGCTACAACGATCCGCATTACTTTAGCCATGTCTTTCGAAAAGCCACGGGACTATCGCCCCGCGAATTTCGATTGCAGGCGCAGTGAGCCACACCATGATTCGGAAAACGATTGCTACTGATTTTAGGGATTACTTGGCGAAAGTGGACTGGGGTACGAATGTCCCGCGTCAAACTTGGCACCGCTCGATGGGGCGCATCGCGCATTTTTTGGCAGGCTTGAATCTGTCGATCCGCACGAAGATTCTGCTTTCGCTCGGCATCGTCATTTTGTTAATGGGCTTGACCAATGTAGTATTGATGTTCCAGATAACGAACTATAGCCGCCAGTACGATGCAATGATGAACAACATCACGACGGCGAACAGTATCAACGGTCACATCAAGACTGACGTCGATACCGAGATGTGGAACATTGTGGCGGGCAAGACCCAATTCGTCGAAGGTAAACAGTACGACATCATTAACAACGTGAACAGCAAATTGCAATGGATGACGGACCACGCTGTGTCGGCTGGATCGAAACTCAAACTGGAAGTTATCAGCCGGACGATGAAAACCTTGACGCGCTATGTCGATCTGATGGGCGAGCAAATTGCACGCGGCAGCACGGTCGCCGAAAACGAAGCGGTGCTGGAAAACATTCGCGGCGTTTCATCGGTAGTGGAAGAGGTCGTGCAAGACTATGTGCTGTTTGAAGTGAATCAAGCTGATCAGCAATACCGCATCACCAGCCAGGGTTTTGCGCAGTGGGAAGCTTTCTATCTGTTGCTATGGGTTGGCGCTATCGCATTCTCCATTATCGCCGCATGGGCAATCTCGCAAAGTATTTACATTCCGATCAAGCGCCTGCACGATGTCACGACGACCATCACCAAAAACGATTTGCAAGCGTTGGTGAATCGCGACAACGTCGATGAAATTACCGAGCTAGGGATGAGCTTTAACATCATGATCGGCAAAATTCGCGAGCTGCTCGACGCGAAAATCAAAGAGCAGGAAAATCTACAAAAAGCAGAACTCCGCGCGCTCCAAGCCCAGATCAATCCACATTTTTTGTACAACACGCTGGACACGATCATCTGGATGGCAGAGTCGCAAAAGACGGATCAAGTGGTCGAGATTGTCAGCGCGTTGTCGAGTTTCTTTCGCATCAGTCTCAGCAAGGGCCGGGACTGGATCACCATCGGCGAAGAGATCGAGCGGGTCAAAAACTATTTGACGATTCAACGCATGCGTTATCGTGACATCATGGATTTCAAAATCGAGGTCGATGAATCCGTTTTGCGGTACACGATTCTCAAGTTGGTCTTGCAGCCCTTGGTCGAAAATGCACTGTATCACGGCATCAAGAACAAGCGCACGGGCGGCACGATTGTCGTGCGCGCGCGACAAAAGAATGACCAGGAAATTCTGATCGAAGTTGAAGACGATGGAATCGGATTCACGCCGGATAAACTGGCTCAACTCAAAGCCGAGTTGGAAGATGATTCGGGCGATATTAAACTTGAAAGTGGATTTGGTGTCGGTAACGTCAAAAAGCGAATCCGGTTGTACTATGGCAAACAATCTGGACTTGCCGTGATGAGTGAATACAACGTCGGCACGCGCGTGACGCTCACCATCCCAGCGATTCGAGACGCCGCCGCCGAGCGACCGAGCTTTGGATCTAGTCCCAGTCAACCGGCTGAGCAACTGGTGTGAGCATCGAATGATGACAATGATGACATCGCGATTTATTCCTCTAGTGATTCTAGTTTTGCTCTCGAGCTTGATTGGCTGCAATCCAGCGCCCGCCACATTACCAGTTACACAAGAGTCGGCAACGCCGAATGTCAAAACGAAAAAGACGTACAAGGATTTGATCGTCGGATACGTTCAACTCGGCGCGGAGAGCGAATGGCGTACGGCGAACACCAACTCGGTCAAGGAAGCGGCGGCCCAACTCGGCGTTGAATTGCGTTTTTCTGATGCGCAGCAAAAACAGGAAAATCAAATCAAGGCGATTCGGTCGCTCATCGCGCAAAAGGTCGATGTGATTGGCGTTGCGCCGATTGTTGAGACAGGCTGGGTTGCCGTCTTTCAAGAAGCGAGAGACGCGGGCATTCCGATCATCGTCGTGGACCGGCGCGCAGCCGTGCCTGAAGACCTGTACGTGACACTAATGGGTTCTGATTTTGTCGATGAAGGTCGCAACGCCGGGCGCATCATGGCCAAGCTGACCAACGGCAAAGCGAACATCGTCGAGTTGCAGGGAACGAAAGGATCAGCGCCTGCGAATGATCGCTATGTCGGCTTTCGAGAAATTTTGCAGAGCTATCCCGACATGAAGATCATCGATTCCCAGGAAGGCGAATTTACCATCGCCAAAGGCAAAGAAGTGATGGCGAGCTTTTTGAAAAAGCATGGCAAGACCATCACGGCGGTTTTCGCTCACAACGACGACATGGCGCTCGGCGCGATCAAGGCGATTGAGGACTATGGCTTGCGACCTGGCATCGACATCAAGATCGTTTCGATCGATGCAGCGCGCGGCGCGTTTGAAGCGATGATCGCCGGCAAACTCAACGCGACGGTGGAGTGTAATCCGTTGCTCGGTCCCGAATTTTTGGAAATGGCGCTCAAGGTCGTCAACGGTGAAACGATTCCAAAGTGGATTCCGTCCAAGGAATCGATTTTCTATCCGGACAATGCGGCGCAAATTCTACCGACGCGGAAATATTGATTGCTGTACCGCGAGCCGCTCGCGCTACAGTCGAAAGTTATTCAACCTCTTTCAAAAAAAATTGCACCTTTTTTCCATAAATCGTGTACGATAAAGGCGAACACCATCGAATATCGAACTAGATTCCCAAAAGAAAGCATTCCTATCGGATGAGTTGCGATGTAAGCTGAGGGCAAGGATGGTTGTTTCTACCCGGGGAAATATCCATCCAAATCTGACGTAACGAAATCAAGCAGAGAACTGAAAAGGAGGAGTACAATGAAGTTCTCAAAGGCCCTGTTGTTCTTCGTGTTAGTCGTTGCCCTCATCGCTATCGTCGGCTGCGCTTCTGCCACACCTGCGGCGCAACCACCAGCCGCTTCTAGCGCCGCACCCGCCTCAAGTGCAGCATCGCAAGCGGCTGCCAAAACCTACAAAGATATGACGTTGTGCTACCCACAACTCGGTGCGGAAAGTGACTGGCGCACGGCGAACACTGCATCGTTCAAAGAAACCGCGCAAACGTTAGGCATCAAGCAATTGGTGTTCTCCGACGCGCAGCAAAAGCAGGAAAATCAAATCTCGGCTGTGCGCGCTTGCATTCAGCAAAAAGTCGATGTGATCGCATTGCCTCCCGTCGTGGAAGATGGTTGGGATGCTGTTCTCAACGAAGCTAAGAATGCAAAGATTCCGGTTATCGTCGTCGATCGCAGCGTGAGCGCTGACAAATCCTTGTATGCCTCTCACATCGGTTCCGACATGGTGTTGGAAGGCGAACGGGCCGCGGCTGAATTCAACAAGATGATGCCGAATGGCGGCGCTGTTCTCGAATTGTCCGGCACGACCGGTTCTGGCGCGGCGGTTGGTCGAGCCAAGGGTTTCCGAAACAAAATCAACGCCAATATCAAGATTCTCGATTCGCAAACTGGCAACTTTACCCGCGCAGAAGCCGTTCCCGTCATGCAAGCTTTCTTGAAAAAGTACAAAGCGGGTACAGATTTCCAGGGCATCTTCATTCACAATGACGACATGGGTATCGGCGCGATCGAAGCGTTGAAAGCCGCTGGCGTCAAACCCGGCGATCTCAAGATTGTATCCGTCGATGGTACGCGTGGCGGTTTCCAAGCGATGGTCGACGGCTGGTTCCAAGCCGATGTCGAATGCAATCCGTTGCTTGGTCCCCAGGTCTTTGAAATGGCGCTTAAACTCATGAACGGTCAAACCATCGACCGCGAAGTTCTGACCAATGAAACCGTATACTATCCCGACAAAGCCAAGGACTTGCTTCCGACTCGCAAGTACTAGAATAGGTTGAAATAGTCTAGCTCCTTGTGCGCGTGAATTTGATTAAACGCCCATGAGGTGCTAGACTAGACTTGTCTTCTTGTCGCGCCTGTTTCCGGGGAGCGCGCAACAAAAAATGAGATGTAGAAGCGGCGTTGCGCTGACGCCGCTTCCTATTCCAACGCAAGCCGTCATCCTGAGCGAAGCGAAGCATCTCGTTTTCCGTAGAACAAGCCCCTTCGCTCATCTGCACTTGCGTTACCGTAGGTGTAAGTGTCGCTCGGGGTGACATTCCTGAGTAATCATTCAAAAGTTCTGAACGAAGAAAGCGGATTTTGTCTATGGCAGATATTCAGCCGCTCTTGAGCATGAAGGGAATTACCAAATCATTTCCTGGCGTTCTCGCCCTTGAGGACGTTGATTTTACTTTGAGAAAAGGCGAAGTCCACGCCTTGGTCGGCGAAAACGGGGCGGGCAAATCCACGCTCATCAAAGTTCTCACTGGCGTAGAGCAGCCCGACCAAGGTTCTATCGAACTGAATGGAAAACCTATTCTAGTCCGATCCCCCCAGCATTCCCAAGAACTCGGCATTAGCACCGTTTATCAAGAAGTGAATCTGTGCACCAATATTTCCATCGCCGAAAACATCATGCTGGGACACGAGCCGCATCGTTTCGGCAGTATTCATTACAAAAAGATGAACGACTTGGCTTACCAAGCTATCCAGCGCTTAGGGATCGACCTCGATGTAACCCAACCGCTGGGGAATTTTTCGGTGGCGATTCAGCAAATGGTCGCCATCACCCGCGCGCTTGAAATTGCGGCTGCAGAAGTCCTGATCCTCGACGAACCCACCTCCAGTCTCGACATTCACGAAACCAATTTGCTCTTTGACGTCATGCGCAAACTAAAGAGCGAAGGTATCGGAATTATTTTCATCACCCACTTTCTCGATCAGATTTATCAGGTCGCCGACCGCATCACCGTTCTGCGGAATGGCAAACTCGTCGGCACGTTCGAGACGGCGTCGCTGCCGCGTGTGGAGTTGGTTGCCAAAATGTTGGGGCGTAGTCTAACTGATTTGGATGCGATGTCGAAAATCAAATCGACGGGCGAGCAAGCGCGTGAGAAAAAAAGCTTGGTCGAAGCGAGAAATCTGGGGCGCGCAGGATTCCTAGAACCGGTTGATTTGGATTTGAACGCGAATGAAGTCGTCGGCATCGCCGGTTTGCTTGGTTCCGGTCGAACCGAGATGGCGGACTTGATCTTTGGTATCGAGACACCGGACACTGGCATGCTTGCATTTCACGGCGAAAAGGTCAATGATTTTTCGCCGGCCGAATCTCTCAAACGTGGAATCGCATTGTGCCCCGAAGACCGCAAAGCCGAAGGCGTGGTGGGCGATTTAACCATTCGTGAAAATATCATCCTGGCATTGCAAGCGCGCTATGGTTGGTTCAAGTTTATTTCGTCGCAAAAACAATATGAGATCGCGGAAAAATTTATCAAGCTGTTAGGAATCGTTACTCCATCGCCGGATCAACTAGTCAAGAATTTAAGTGGCGGTAATCAGCAAAAAGTTATTCTCGCGCGTTGGCTTGCAACCAGTCCTCAAGTTTTGATTCTCGACGAGCCGACCCGCGGAATCGATGTGGGCGCGAAAGCGGAAATCCAAAAATTGGTTTTGGACTTGGCGAAGGAGGGCATCTCGATCTTGTTCATCTCTTCTGAGTTGGAAGAAGTCCTCCGTGTCAGCAATCGCATCGTCGTGCTGCGTGATCGCAAAAAAGCCGCCGAATATTCTGGCGACGTGGACGATCAGACGATTATTCGTACCATGGCAGGGAACCTATGAAAAACACGCCTTGGCTCACGCGTATCCGCGAAAGCTCCTTGTTTTTGCCTATCGGCGCGCTTGTATTGATTCTAATTTTCGATGCCTTCTACGCTCCTAGTTTCTTCAAGATCGAAATTCAAGGCGATCATTTGTACGGCAACCTGATTGACATCGTCAACAATGGCGCGCCGCTCATGTTGGTCGCGCTTGGCATGACGTTGGTGATTGCCACCGGCGGCATCGATCTTTCTGTCGGCGCTGTGATTGCGATTTCGGCGGCGATGGGCGCGGTGTTGATCAATCCGGCGTTGGGCAATGTGCTCATCACAAATGATATTCTCACCAAGGATGCGACGAACACGCCGTTGCCGATTATCGTCCTAGCTGACCTTGCGGCGGGCACGGCGTGTGGTCTATGGAATGGCTTTCTTGTTTCGCGCGCGAAGATCCAACCAATGGTGGCGACGCTTATTCTGATGGTAGCCGGACGAGGCATTGCTCAACTCATTACGAATGGGCAAATCATGACGATTTACTACACGCCGTATTTCTGGTTTGGCAACGGATACATCCTGGGGCTGCCCGTATCGGTTTACATCGTGGCGGTCGTTTTTCTTTTGGCTTGGGTGCTCGTGCGCAAAACGTCTATCGGCTTGTTCATCGAATCTGTTGGCATCAATTCCAAATCGTCGTACTATAGCGGCATCAACGAAAAGAACGTCAAGCTGTTCGCGTATGCCTTTTGTGGGTTTTGCGCTGCCATCGCGGGATTGATTCTCAGCTCCTATGTCCACAGCGCTGATGGAAATAACAATGGACTCAATTACGAATTGGACGCTATCCTAGCGGTAGTCATGGGCGGAACCATGATGACAGGTGGCAGGTTTTCTTTACTTGCCAGTGTGATTGGGGCGGTCGTGATTTGGACGTTTACGCTCACCGTGTACACGCTGGGCGTGCCAGCGAATGCGCTATTGGCTGCCAAGGCGGTGCTGGTCATGGTCGTGATTCTCCTTTATTCGGATTATACTCGGCGATTCTTGAATCGATTCTCCGAGATGAGAGGTTCGCAACATGGCACAGCAAACTAAAGCCGTGCGATCGCGGGACGAATCATTCCTGATCGACCTGGCGCAGCGGATCAAACTTTTCTTGCTGCGTTTTGGACCGCTGTTGACCACCATTTCGATTTTTCTCCTGGCTTATTTCATAGGTGGGCAAATGTATCCTGCCATGCAGCAGCCGCAGGTGTTTTTCAATCTGTTTATCAACGACGCCAGTCTATTGCTGGTTTCGATTGGCATGACGCTGGTGATTATCACTGGCGGAATTGATCTTTCGGTGGGCGGCGTGATTGCGCTGACGAGCGCCGCATCGGCGGCGATGCTCAGAGGCGGCGTCAGTCCATTCGTGGTGATTCCTTTGATGATCGTCATCGGCATCGTGTTTGGATTTGTCATGGGTTGCATCATTCAGTTTCTCAAAGTGCAGCCCTTTATTGCGACGCTCATGGGACTCTTTTTCGCACGGGGCATGGCGTACATCATCAGTCTGGAATCCGTTTCCATCAAAGACAGTTTCTACAAGTTTCTAGCGCTAACCTCGATTCCGATTCCTTTTGTCGATGCCTATGTTTATATTTCTACCTTCGTTGCGCCGCTGTTGCTCATTATCGCTTTCTATCTGACCTACTTTACGCGTTTTGGGCGTACCATCTATGCGATTGGCAACAACGAGCAATCGGCATTGCTGATGGGGTTACCGGTCGCTCGCACAAAAATCATCGTCTATTCCTTCAGCGGACTTTGCTCTGCCTTGGCAGGAATCGTCTTTAGCATCTCGTTGCTCGCGGGCTATGGACAATTTGCGACGGGGATGGAACTGGATGCCATTGCCTCCGTCGTCATGGGCGGCACATTGTTGACCGGTGGCGTGGGCAATGTGATCGGCACGCTTTTCGGTGTCTTGATTCATGGAACCATCGTGTCGATTCTGCAATTCAACGGCACGCTGAGTTCGTGGTGGACGCGCATCGGCGTTGGGGTGCTCACGCTGATTTTTATCGGCATTCAAAGTCTGTTCTATATGCGAAAGAAACATTCTTAAACGGACGCGTGATGCTGTTCTCCTCCTCGGTGCAATAGGTTGGACGGTTTCACGTTCAACCTATTGTCACTTTCGCGAGGAAGATTGGAACATTGCCGAACATTCTATGACGTGCAAAGAATTGATTAAATCGCTTGAACTGCATAAAATGATTTTGTGTCTGAAAATGATAATCGAATCATCGGGAGGATAACATGAGTAAGCGCAAGTACACCATTGGAGTGGATTTTGGAACAGAGTCCGGCCGCGCAGTGCTGGTCGATGTGAGCAACGGCAAAGAAATCGCGACGGCGGTGTATCCGTACAAGAATCGCGTGATCGATGAATTCTTGCCGGGCACCAAGATTCGATTAGAGCCGGACTGGGCACTCCAAGACCCGGAAGACTACATTCGCACTTTTCGCTCCACGGTTCCTGCCGTGCTCAAGAAAACCAAAATCGATCCTGCCGATGTGATCGGGGTCGGCATTGATTTTACGGCCTGTACGATGCTGCCCGTCAAAGCCGATGGCACGCCGCTGTGCGTGATTCCTGAATATCGCCACCATCCACACGCCTGGGTGAAACTGTGGAAGCATCACGCGGCGCAACCCGAAGCCGACAAGATCAATGCAACGGCGCGACAGATGGGCGAAAAGTGGCTTGCGCGCTACGGTGGCAAAATATCATCCGAATGGTTTTTTTCAAAGACGCTGCAAATTCTCGACGAAGCGCCAGAGATTTATAACGCCGCCGATCGTTTCATCGAAGCGGCGGACTGGGTGGTGTGGCAATTGACCGGAGAAGAGACTCGCAATGCTTGCACCGCCGGTTACAAAGCGCTGTGGTCGAAACGCGACGGTTTTCCTTCCAATGATTATTATGCTGCGCTCGATCCGCGTTTGGCAAATGTCGTGCAAGAAAAACTATCGCAGCGAATCGCGCCATTGGGGGGACGAGCAGGGCGCATCACTTCACGCGCCGCGCATTTCACTGGATTGAAACCTGGGACTGCGGTTGCCGTCGCGAATGTCGATGCGCATGTATCGGTTCCCGCGGCGACTGTCGTCGAAGCGGGGCGCATGGTGATGGTGATGGGCACGAGCATTTGCCACATGGTTGTCGGCACGAATGAACGCATCATCGAAGGCATGTGCGGCTATGTCGAAGACGGCATCATCCCCGGTTATTTCGGCTATGAAGCGGGACAATCCGGCGTCGGCGACATCTTTGCTTGGTTTGTCGATCATGCAGTCCCGCCGGAATATCATGCAGCGGCAAAGAAACGCAAAATCGATTTGCACAAATCACTGGAACTCGAAGCGGCGAAATTAAAGCCGGGCGAATCGGGTTTGCTTGCGCTCGATTGGTGGAATGGCAATCGCTCGACGCTGGTCGATGTTGATTTGACTGGTTTGCTCGTTGGCGCGACACTGGCGACCAAAGCACCGGAGATTTATCGCGCGTTGATCGAAGCGACGGCGTTCGGTACGCGTGTCATCGTCGAAGCATTCGATAAGAATGGCGTGGCGGTGAATGAGCTCGTCGCCTGCGGTGGACTACCGGAGAAGAACAAATTGTTGATGCAAATTTACGCCGATGTGACGGGGCGCGAAATCAAGGTGAGCAGCTCGACGCAGACGCCGGCGCTTGGCGCGGCGATGTACGGCGCGGTCGCGGCAGGGCGCGCGGCTGGCGGTTACGATTCGATCTTTGAAGCGACGCCAAAAATGGCGCGGCTGAAAAAACAATCGTTCAAACCGATCGCCTCAAATCGACAAGTGTACGATCAATTATACTCTGAATACCTGTGTTTGTATAACTATTTTGGACGCGGCGAGAACAATGTGATGAAGACGTTGAAAAAAATCAAAGCCGATGCACTGCATCAGGCATGGGGTGACTGATGCTTGAACAATTGCGCAAACAAGTTTGGCGCGCGAACATGGCATTGCCTGACAATCATCTAGTCACGTGGACGAGCGGCAATGTAAGCGGACGCGACCCAGCAACCGGACTTGTCGTCATCAAGCCCAGCGGTGTCTTGTTCGGGGAACTGACGCCGGAGAATATGGCCATTGTCGATTTGGACGGCAACGTGATCGAAGCGACCCTGGGACCTTCGACGGATACTGCGTCGCATTTATCAATCTATAAACATCGTCCTGACGTGAATGGCATCGTTCACACGCATTCCAACTATGCGACTGCATTCGCAGCGGTGGGCAAATCGATTCCCGTTTGCCTCACGGCGATTGCGGATGAATTTGGGACGGAGATTCCGTGCGCGGGGTATGTGCGCATCGGCGACCAAGAAATCGGCGAAGAGGTCACGCGCAAAATCGGCAAGTCGGTTGCCATTTTGATGAAGCAACATGGCGTGTTCACGATTGGCGCGACGGTGCAAAAGGCGGTGAAAGCCGCAGTCATGGTTGAGGATATTGCCAAGACGGTTTGGCTCGCGATGCAGATTGGACAGATTGAAGAATTACCGTTCGAAGAGATCGCCGCGAACTACGACCGCTATCAAAATCGCTACGGGTCTTTTGCCGCGAGCCAAAAGAAATAAGAGGCGTTCAATACTCGCCCATATGAATGCAGGCGACGTGATGATTCGAATTGACGTTGCGCAGCAGCGGTACAGCTTGACTGCACTCTCGCGTGGCGATGGGGCAACGCTGATGAAAATTGCACCCCGTTGGTGGGTTCAACAAACTAGGTACTTCGCCTTTTAGCAAGATCACTTGCCCGCGCTTTTCTTCGACAAACGGATCAGGAATGGGAACCGCCGATAAAAGCGCGCGGGTGTATGGATGCAACGGATTGGCGTACAACGATTCGCAATCGGTCATTTCGACGATGCGCCCCAAATACATGACCGCCACGCGATCACTGATGTGGCGTACGACTGACAAATCGTGTCCGATAAACAGATACGCTACCCCCAGTCGATCTTGCAACTCATCCAGCAGATTGACGATCTGCGCTTGGATCGATACATCGAGCGCTGAGATTGGCTCGTCGCACACGATAAACGATGGATTCGTCGCGAGCGCACGCGCAATGCCGATGCGCTGTCGTTGTCCGCCGCTAAATTCGTGCGGCACGCGATCTGCTAGATTGGGATTGAGTCCCACCATTTGAAAAAGTTCCGCCACGCGATCCCGATATTCGTTTTTGTTCTTGACCAGATGGTGAATCTTGAGCGGCTCGCCGACAATATCGCCTGCACTTTGACGCGGATCCAAAGAGCTGTACGGGTCTTGGAAGATCAATTGCATCTTGTGGCGAATCGCGCGCATTTGATTTTTTGTTAGCGGCGCAATGTCGCGTCCCTCAAAATGAATCTCTCCGGCGATGGGTCGATAAAGCCGCAGCAAGCAACGCCCGACCGTCGTCTTGCCGCAGCCACTTTCGCCGACCAACCCCAGCGTCTCCCCTCGCTTTAAACTGAAACTAACGTCGTCAACCGCTTTCAAGTCCGCGACCTTGCGGCGAAGCACTCCCTTGGTCATTGGAAAGTACATTTTCAAATTGCGTACTTCAAGCAGGGTCTTGCTGCGTGGCGCAGCTGTGGCGACAGGTAAGTTGTCAATCCTCGAAATGCGTGGAGTGTCATAGGGGCTGACTGAAGAATGACAAGCCACAAAATGTTGCCCGCCGATATTTTCGAGCACAGGCATAGAATCGCGCTGGCAAGCGTCGACGTGACGTGAGCAACGTGGATAAAAGGCACACCCCGTTATTTGATGGGTGAGACTCGGCGGCATACCTTGAATCGGAATGAGCTGCCGTCCTTTGGGTTCATCGAGGCGCGGGACGGATTTAAGCAGACCGAGTGTGTAGGGATGACGTGGATCGCCAAAGATTTCTTTCGCGGTTCCCGATTCGACGATGCGTCCGGCATACATCACGTAAATTCTTTGAGCATAGCGCGCGACGATTCCCAGGTTGTGCGTGACGATGAGCAAAGACAGATTGAATTGTTGGACGGTCTTTCGCAAGAGTTCGAGCAGTTGCGCTTGAGTCGTCACATCGACGGCGGTCGTCGCTTCGTCGGCAATGAGCAGCTGGGGATTGCAACACAGCGCCATGGCAATCATCACGCGCTGTCGCATTCCACCGCTGAATTGGTGCGGGTAGTGATTGATGCGTTGTTCCGCATCGGGAATGCCAACCAATTTGAGTAGTTCAATCGCACGCGAACGCGCACTACCCTGATCCATTTTGAGATGCAGCACCAACGACTCGATGATCTGCTGTCCAATCGTCAACACAGGATTCAGCGAGGTCATCGGTTCTTGAAAGATCATGCCGATCTTGCCGCCGCGAATCGCGCGCATTTGCGAACTATCCGATTTGAACTTGAGCAAGTCCACGCCGTCGAAGACAACCTCGCCACCTACGATTTTGCCCGGTGGTGTCGGAATCAATTGCAAGACCGAAAGTTGACTCGCCGATTTGCCGCAGCCGCTTTCGCCGACGATGCTGACGATTTCGCCCGCGTCGATGTGATACGAAACGCCATCCACGGCGTGGATGGTACAATCGTCGATTTTGAATTGAGTGGTGAGATTGCGGACGTGGAGCAGATGAGCCATATTCTTAAAGCGTACCCCGCAAACGAGGATCGAGCGCGTCACGCAAACCATCGCCCACGAGATTGAATGCCAAGACCACAAGCATCACACAGAAACCCGGCGCGATGGATAGAATTGGATTGGTCATTAAATAACGATAACCATCGTTGACCATCGATCCCCACGCTGCGCCCGGCGGCGTGATACCGAGTCCGACGAACGATAACCCAGCTTCGGCGATAATCGCGACACCCAGATTGAGCGTGATGAGAACGATCAAGGGCGATAGACAATTTGGAAATACATGGACAAGCATCGTGGTCAAGTCGCTTGCGCCGGTCACTTCACTCGCCTTGATATAATCGGCTTGCTTGACCGCGAGCACTTGGCCGCGCATCAAGCGCACATAGGTGGGTATCAACGAAATGCCGAGTGAGATAATCACGTTGGTGAGTCCACCGCCCAGCGCTGCTCCAATCGAGAGTGCGAGCATCAATGGCGGAATCGCCATCAACGCGTCCACACAGCGCATAATCAATGTGCCGATCCAACCACCCAGGTAACCGGCGATCAACCCCAGCGCCATGCCGATTAGCGCCGCCAAACCCACTGAATTGATTCCTACTGCCAGTGATGTGCGTGTACCGTAAATGATTCGACTCAGCGTATCGCGTCCCAACGCATCGGTTCCGAGCAGATGCGCGCTGGATGGTTGCTTGAGCGCATCGCGCAGGTTTTGCTGATACGGATCGTAAAGTGTAATCCAATCTGCCGTGAGCGCGACGAAAATCAAAATCACGATAATGACCGTGCCAAAGATGACGACCTTGCGACCGAGGAAGACGCGGAGAAAGCGTTGCCATGCTTTCGTGCGAGACGCTTGCAACGAATCATCAAAAGGAATTAGAGTTACGGTTGTGGTTGACATGCAGTATTGTTCCAAAGCGGAGCGGGCTCCCACGCCCGACCAGGCGAAGCGGGCGGCATGGGAGCCGCCTCGGCTAGGGAAATATTTTTTGCATCCTTATTCATCGTACCGGATGCGCGGATCGATGTAACCATAGGAAATGTCTACCGCCAGATTTGCTAGCGCGACGACCACCCCCACGATCATGACCATCCCCTGCACTAGAATATAATCCTTGCCAAAAACGCCGGATACGAGCAAGCGGCCCATCCCAGGAATGTTGAAAACTTGCTCGACCAGAATTGCCCCGCCGACCAAGTTCCGCAGTTGCATTCCCAACAACGTTACGACCGGAATGAGTGCGTTCTTTAGCGCGTGACCCGTAATCACGTTCCACTCGGACAAACCCTTGGAGCGCGCCGTGCGTATATAATCCTGCCGAATCACTTCCAACATACTCGAACGAGTTTGGCGCGTGAGTGATGCCAGCGGCACGAGTGCAAGACAAATAGCGGGCATAACAAGTTGCCGGGTGCTCAACCAAAAATCGTCTCCGGGCGAAGTGTACCCCTGCACGGGCAACCATCCCAGTTGTAGCGCAAAGAAATAAATTCCCAGGATGCCCAACCAGAAAATGGGGATTGCCATTGCGAGGTTGGCGAAGACGCTGATGATGGAATCGAGCCAGCCGCCACGTCGCACGGCGCTGAGGATACCTGCTGGAATGCTCAAGAGGATACTGAGGACGAGCGCGACGATGCCGAGATGAAAAGTGATTGGCAGCCGCACCGCGAATAATTTGGTGACGCTCTCGCGAAACACAATCGAGTTGCCCAGGTTGCCTTGAAGCAAATTGGTCACCCAACGTCCATACTGCACCCACAACGGTTGATCGAGCCATAGTTCGTGACGCAGTGCATCGATTCGCTCTGCCGTCGCCGAATCACCCAGGATGTAGAGGGCGGGGTCGCCGGGGGTGATATGCAACAGCGAAAAGGCGATCAGACTCACGATCACCAGAACAATCACTGTTTCAATTAATCGGCGTACGACAAAGACGACCACTTGGTTTCTCTTTCGTCATCCACATCGCAGATACAATCTATTTTGCGGGCGGTCGTGTATTCGGTGGAGGTGGATTCTTCATACCGAGTCGGAAAAACTCGCCCGTTTCTTTGCGCTTCCAATTCACCACGACGCTTTGATTAAGCGGATGTACCATCATAATGGCTCCGGGTATGGAGCAATCTTCAACGCAGATTCCGCAATACCAACATTCGTCAGGGTAAAGCACGATGGGAGGTTTTTTCCTTTCAGGATTGGGCATCAACACATCGGTGCGACACACTTCAACGCAAACGTTGCACCCGGTGCAAAATGTCGGATCGAATTGGATCGGCACATTGGGTGTTGGCGGATTGGGAATCATGTAAATTTTATCACTCATAAGAGTTTGCTCCAAATCTATCCAATCGAATTTGCCAACCCTACAAACCACAATGGGCTTGATAATTTTCTTCGTAGCTGGAAGCGAAAGGCGCGCGCAGATGATAATCGTGGGGCAATTCGCGTACCCTGACTTGGTTATCTTCTAATCGAATCGGTAAAAGTTTGTGCCATTCTACGGGATCAAGTTCAGGATAATCCAGTCGATAAAAATTCAAATAACGACTACTTGCTTTGCGCGCGAGCGATGCATGCATCACGAGCTCTCCAACGGTGATGATCGTGTGACATTCAAGCACACGCTCTAACTCATGCGGATTGGCTGCATAGGTTTGGGTCAATTCTGATTCTCTGACGCTTGCCAATATTCGCAACCCGGCTTGAAGTGTTTCTTCGTTGCGGTACTGACCGCAATAGTCTTGCATGATACGACAGATGCCAGCGTTCATCTCTTTCCAGCCGATACTGTCTGTGCTTTTTTGGAGTGGCGCATACACGCGCGCTTTTTCCCGTTCGATTTGTTTTTGGTCGAGTTCTAGCTCTCGCGCGTTTAACGCATACTCAGCGGCTTTGCGCCCGGCATAGCGACCGCTCGTCGCCGCACCGGCATGTTCACCACCGCCGTACACGGTGCGCCCGCCGGCGTACAGCCCTTCTAAGCTAGAACGCATATCCCAATCGGCGACCAAACCGCCGCCGAAAATTTCTCGCCATTGCGGAACAGGCGCGCCCGCCGGATAGTGTGGACTTTTATACGCATCGGGTGGCATGACGGGCGCTTGAAGCATATCCTTGTCGGGATCGAAACCGGCTTTGGTGTAAATGTCGTACACGGGAATGCGGCTCTTGCCTTCGTTGCCAACCATGAGACCGAAAATTGCGCGGCGTTCGTGTTCGGGCAAACTGGGAAGATCAGCGTAGAGCGGCAATTGGATTTCGCCTTTGCGAATCAGATCGGAAAGAGTATTGTCAATATAATTCCCTTTGACTTCGCGCCCGATTGCGCCGCCGACCAAGCCGCCGCCCATCAAAATAAATTTTTGACCGGGGGCCGGTTGAAATCGTTCCTCAGTTGTTTTGAGTTCTTGACCATCGCGATTGAACCAGCGCACTTGTTTGCCTTGCGCATCGACCATCGTGCAGCCGTACCAAGTGTTGTCAGGATAGCCAACGCCGTACTGAATGTAAGCAAAGCCACCTGCGCTGCCGATGGATCGTTCCATCGCGGCAAATTCCGCACCGGCATTCCATCCCATTGCATGACCATCGCCGACGATGTTCAGGTCTGCGAAGGTTGCGCTGCCGCCGTTCAACTCGGTCGAAAACGTCCACTCGCGACGCGGATGTGCCATCGCTAGGACAATCGCTTTCGCTTTGAAGATGTAAAACTCGCCGGTGCGCACGTTGACGCCGGTCGCACCGACGACACGAGTCCCTTGTTTGCCGTCTTCGGTTAGCAAACTGGTCGCCATCACGCGATCAAAAATTTGCACGCCCAGTCGTTTGACCTCGCGGTGGAGACGCGGCTTTATGTTGTGACCATAGACGCGCAGCGTGTGCCGATTTTCGTAATCGTATGTGAACATCAACTTGGTTTCATCATCGCGAAACGCCGCGCCTTTGAATTCGTCATGCACATCGCGGATTTGGACACCCATTTTTTCGCAATCGAGCAGCGTGTCCCAGGATTCGCGGCATTGGATGTAGCGCATGGAACCGCAATCGTAACCAGCAAAACTATCGATACTAGCTTGGGCGTACTCTTCGGGCGATACCTTACTGCAGGGATTCGTACACGCCGCTTGCCAATGATCGACGCCTGCGCCGCCTTGTCCACTCCGTCGAATGCTGCCCTTGTCCACGATGGCAACGCGCGCACCTTTGCGTGCGGCATTGATCGCGGCATGACAACCGGCGATGCCGCCGCCGAGAACCAGGACATCGGTCGTTACTTGATTTTCGACATCATAGCGGATGGGGTACGCCCATTCCGGAATCGACGCGGTTTGCTGGATATAATTCCACCACGAGGTCATGCTTACCTCTCTATGAATGTTACGTGCGACGCATCTCCGCGATGCGTCGCACGTTCGTTTATTACTTGTCCATCCACGCTTCGGCGGGTGTCCACGGCACGCCGATTGTTTTGCTGAAACCATGGTCATGGACTTTGGTTTGGCTTGCCGTGATGCCGATGCTGGTGTGCAGCCAAATCATCATTGCGTTATCTTCAGTTCCGATTTTCTGCAATTCCCAGGTTAGTTTTTGTTTCGTATCGTTATCGGCGGCTCCGCCAACCTCGATCAATTTTTGTTGGAAAGCGGCTGGACGAAGCGCGTTAGGCAACAAGACACTGCCGGGCAAGAACAAACGGTTGAGCAAACCGATTTCGTTAGGCGACAGTCCCATCGGAGCCATCGCGAGACCATCTTGCCACCCTTTGCCCGCATAGACATCGCCATAGCGAACTTGTTCCATCGCTTCGATTTTTGCATCGATGCCCACGGCTTTGAGATAACCTTGCACCGCCGTCAGCATGTCTACGATGATCTGCGGCGAGTTGGGCGTATAGATCGTCGTCTTCAATCCGTTGGGATAACCGGCATCGGTGAGCAATTGTTTTGCTTTGGTTGGATTGTATTTGTTGCCCATCACCTTTGGATTTTCAGCCCAGCTTCCCGGCGCGGCGGCTTGATAGAGCGGTTTCCAATACCCGTAACCGAGCGTTTCGCAAATCGCTTGCTTGTCGATGGCGTAATCGACAGCTTGGCGCACGGGGAGTTTGGCGAACGCAGAATTTGCATTCGAGCCGTCTGGGGCAAGCGCATACAACGCCGACGCGAGCGTAGAGATTCGATACTTGCTATCGGCTTCGAGTTGCTTGGCATCTTTGGGTTCGATGTTCTGCGTGACATTCGACTCGCCCGCTTTGAAGGACGCTAGGCGCACGAGCGGATCGGCAATGATGGTCCATTCCACGCCGTCGAGATACGGCTTGCCCTTTTGCCAGTAACCATCAAAGCGGGTATAGACCTGCTTGACGTCGCGCTGCCAACTGACCAATTTGAAAGGACCGGTGCCGATGGGATTTTTTTCTGCCCACGCCGCGCCGCCATTTTTGTCAAAGGCAGTTTGGGAAATCATCAAACCAACGGGACCGGCGAGCGTTACGAGAATACTGCTGTCATATTTGCTGAGATTGAGTCGAATGGTATTGTCATCGACCACATCGATTGAACCGACGGCCGCCAGTTCGGTGCGCTTGGATTGACGAATGCCGTCCAAGTTCCATTTTGCGACCTTGGCATTGAAATCTGAACCGTCGTGAAACTTGACACCTTTTTGAAGCGAGAGCGTAATCGTCTTGGCGGCGACATCCACCTTCCATTCCGAAGCCAAACCCGGAACCGGCGCGCCAATGTCATCGAACTTGGCCAACGTTTCGAGACTCGTTGCGGCAAAATAAAAATCGTTGAGCTTGGTCATCGTGGGCGGATAACCCAGGATGTCTGCGTCCGGCACGGTGGATATTTTCAGAACACCACCGGTCGTTGGAGCTTTTGCAGATGCGGTGGGCGCGGCGGCCGGCGCAATGGTAGGTGCAACCGTTGGTGCAGGGGCTTTGGTCGCTTGGGGCGCGCTTGTCGCTGGTGGTGCAGCCGTAGTGGGAGCCGCAGTGGTCGGCGCAGAGGTAGGTGGTACAGCGGTTGGTGCGGGCGCGCACGCGACGACAATGAGCAAGGCGATCAGTGCGACCGTGAGCGCGACGTACAGGTGCTGGTGTTTCATTTTCTTCTCCTCCTTGATTTGAGTTTTTCAATATTCGACATGGTTGCGTAAATATAAATCAGAGAGGCAGAAAACGGAGTCGAGTGCGAGGATTGGGGTACCGGAATTGAACTTGCCGGCTGAGTCAGAACAATTACGAGATGAGGATTGAGACAAACATCGTTCAGCATCGAGTCTCCGCGCCGTCGTGGGTACATCGACTATAACCCGAACGGTCGCGCAGAGGAAGAGAAAAAACGGTCAATTTGTGTCCAGGGGTGGACATTAGCACTGTCACTCTGAGCGGAGCGAAGAGTATCACCATGTCCACAAAATATTCTTCGCTTCGCTCAAAATGACCGTTAGATCAACCCCTTTTTAATCGCTTCGGCGACGGCTTGCGTGCGATTCTTGACGTCCAACTTGACGATAATTTCGTCGATCTTGCGCCGCACCGTTCGCTCGCCCCAAAACATTGCTTTCGCAATTTCTTCGATGGTTGCGCCTTGCGCCATCAACGCCAGCACCTTGACCTCGTCTTCGGCTAATCCCGATTCATACTTGGCTTTGATCTGCGCCAAATCCTGAAACTGTTGCAAGACGCGATCCATCAACTCCGGCGACAAGAGGCGTTTGCCTTGATGCACCTGGCGAATGGTTTCCACAACCGTTTCGCCTGAACTTTTTTTCAAGATGTACGCATGCGCGCCCGCGCGCAATGCGCCTTGAATATAATCATCATTATCGTACGCGGTCAGAATAATGACTTTGGAGTTGGGCTGTTCTTGGCGCAACAGAGAAGCGACCGCAACCCCATCGGCTCCGGTCAGTTGAATGTCGAGCAGGATCACATCGGGCGCGCACTCCGTCGCCGCGCGTAAAGCGGTTGCGCTGTCTTCCGCTTCGCCGACAACTTGGATATCCGGCGCGGAAGATAAAAAATTACGCAAGCCGCGCCGGATCATCGGATGATCGTCTACAATCAAAACGCGGATGGGGTCCATTCGCCGATCTTCCTTTCGATTGGAATCCTAAAAATCAAGCGGGTGCCGCAACCGGCGGCCGATTCGACCTGCATACTTCCGGTCAAACTTTTCGCGCGCTCTTGCATACTCAACAAACCGAGATGGCTGCCATCGCGCCGCGCGTCCTGCAACCATTGTTCCTGATCGAAACCGCAACCGTTATCCTCAACCGTAATGTCGAGCATCGCTTCGTGGTAAACGAACACCACCGCTGATTCAGTGGCTTCGGCGTGAGCCGCAATGTTTGCCAGGGCTTCTTGGACGAGATGATAGATGCTGCTTTCGATTTGGATCGGCAACCGCAAGGCATTGCCGTTGATCTCCAAGCGACACGCGATGCCGGAGATTTTTCGAAATTGATCGACATAGCTTTGCAGCGCAGATCCCAAGCCAACGGCGTCTAGCACCGGCGGGTGTAGATTGTAGATCGCGCGGCGAATCTGTTTTTCGATCTCGTTCAACAATTCGTGTGCTGCCTTGAGACCGTCACGGGCCGCACTCTTCAAATCGTTTCCCGCGAATGCTTCGGCGGTTTGAATTTCCCAGCGTGCCGACGTAATCAATTGCACGACGTCGTCGTGCATGTCGCGGGCGATGCGCGCGCGGTCTTCTTCTTGCGCGCGAATCGTTTTTTCCAAAAGCAAACGCAGTTGTTCCGAGCGCGCGGCAATCTCCTCCTTGGCCGTGGACAACTCGCGGGTTCTGGCATCGACTTGAAGTTCCAAGTCCTGGCTGAACTGTTTAATCTGTGAATGCAATTCGGCATTCTTGATCGCGATGCTTGCCAGGTCCGCAAACTGCGCCAACACCGAAACATCGTCTTCGTCGAAGGGTTTGCTTTTCGGAGAATTCATAATGACCATTGCACCGACGATGTGATTTTCCCATTTGAGCGGCACGCCGATCATGCGTGTGCGCGATGGATTCTCGTATTCTTTGACGCGATATTCCCAATGAGGATAATCGTTCACGATGATTGGCTCGTGTCTTTGGATCACTTGACCAACGAGACCACCCAGCGGCGCTGCACCGGTCGACTCCCATTTCGGCTGAGTGTTGTAACTCACGGTGGCATAATTGAAGGCGCGTTCGTCGTCGTACAGAGCCAGTCCGCCGCCCTCCGCGTCAAGTAATTGCGTACCTCGCTGCAATACCGCTTGCAAAAGCTGCGTCGTGTCCAAGCGCGCGATGATGTCTAGCGACGTTTGGTGCAAGGCAATCATCGCTTCGTATCGGCGCTTGGTCTCTTGAAACAAGCGCGCATTTTCAACCGCGACTCCCACCTGATTTCCCAGAATTTGGAGCGTGGAGACATCCTCTTTATCGAACGCATCTTGGCGATCACTCTGCACATCCAACACGCCGATCACTCGATTGCCTGCGCGTAACGGGACGGCGAGTTCCGATTGAGTTGCGGGAACCAACTCAGCGCGAAAATAATGCGGCTCGCGCGATACGTCGTTGCACAGCAAGGTTTCACCGGTGTGAGCAACCCAGCCCGCGATGCCTTCTTGACCAATCTTCAAGCGCAGACCTTTGATTTTGAGCGTGTCTGCGCCGGGACCGCTGGCTTCTCTCAACACGAGATCATTCGTCGTGTCATCGACCAAAAAGATGTGCGCGCAATAGTAGCCGAATTTATCGCGAATGAGATTGACGATCTTGGTCAAAGGCGCATCCACATCCAAGAGCGCGGTTATCCGCTGTCCCAAAGAGCTTGCCGTCTCCAAGTGCAATGCGCGCCGATGCGCCTCTTTGTACAATTGGGCATTCTCGACTGCCATCGCCACGCGCGATGCAATGGCGGTGAGGATGCGCTGATCGGCGGGACTAAATAGATTTGGTTGCGGACTTGCCAACAAAATCACGCCGAGCACTTGATCTTTACTCTTGAGCGGAACCGTGATGATGGAACGAAATCCCTCATGCGCGCACGGAACATTCTGCAAAGAATTCTCGTCGCCGAGGTCCTTCAAGGCGATGATCTCGTTCGAGCGCGCGCATTTGGCGCACACGCATTCATCGCGCTGAAAACATATTTCGCGTTCCTCAGTTGTGACTGTTCCGATGTGCGCCTTGCGGACGAGCCGATTTCCTTCAAAGGCGCAAATTTCCCCGGCGGGCAATGCTAGCAATTCGACAATTCGCTCCAACGCGACTTGCAGCATCGCTTCCAAGTTGAGCGATTGCCCTGCCACCTCGCCGATGGTATTGAGGACAACCAACTCACGATCGCGCAAAGCAAGCTCACGATGCTCATTGATCGCGGCGTGGACGGCGTTGTTCAACCACGTCAGCCCAATCCAACACAGTGCAGGTATGACCAAGAGAGGAAAGACAAGCGCGCGCAAAAGAGCATCCGGCGTTGGTATGCGCTCAAACCAAACATAACCCGCGCCGAATAGCGCGACGAGCAGAGGAATGCTCCAGCGCAAATTGGAGATCCGATTCAACAGTTGCATATGCTGGTCAAGAGAATTCTTGGGCATCAAGTTGTACCCTTTTTACCCACGAGCGAAAAACATCTAGGGCGGGAGAGTTGAAATGCCACGATTATATGCTAGGGCGATGGGGTCGGCAAATTAGTGGGGGAAAGAGGAAAGAACAAAGGTTGATTGCTATTAATTGTCTTGCGCTCGCTAATTTGGGTTTAGCTGACCACCCATACATACAACGATTTCGGACCATGCGCGCCGACGACGGGATTCGATTCAATGTCGGATGTGCGACTCGGTCCCGTGATGAATACGGCATAGTCCTCTCGCTTGACTTGATCGAACACTTGCGCCAAATTGGAGCACAGCGCATTTGGATGAACGAGCACAAGATGCACTCGCGGAAGGAGCGAAATCGCGCGCGGCTTGTCCGGTGATGAAAACAGTCCCAGCGTGCCGCTCTCCGCGAGCGCAAAATCGACGCCGGTAATTCCTAGGTCGGCTTGAGCAATCGCGTGCTTGTCGGCATCATGCGGAATGATCGCAACGCCCGATGCCCGCAAGCATTCGGCGAGATTGAGTCGCGCAATCTCCGACGTCGCCCAGAGCGCCGCGCTTTTGATGTTTTCGATCTCGACCAACTGCTTCAACGCCTCGCCGATTTGCTGCTCACTCACACGCTGCGCCTTGCCCGCCAATCGATTCACTTCGCCAATCAACTGATCGATCTCGTCAACGTCTGTCGTTGCCGTCTCGCTCCTTCGATTCTCAACCTCCAGTCTCGAACGTCCAATCTCCAACTTCCAACTTCCAATTTCCAACTTCCGTTTTTTCCACCATCGCCGAAACGTCGCATTGACCGCCGGTAACGGTCGCGCTTGTGTCCAGCGATTCAATGGCGGTGGCAGTGCGCGTAACCACGCGCCGCGTCGAAAAGGAATTTGCGCGAGGTGGGCTAGTTGCGAGCCGAGTCGATAGAGTGATGGCGTGCTGAGCGCGCGTGCGCTCCATTTCGCTGCGGCACTTGCCGTTTTTGCAATCGTCGCTTGCTCTTGCGCGTCTCCTTCGGCGATGCGATGGCGCAAGTGCAAAAGAATTTTTGGAATCGGAATCTTCACCGGGCAGACATCCACACATGCGCCGCACAAGGTCGATGCGAACGGCAAATCGCGGGCGACGCGCATGCCGAGCAACTGCGGCGACAAGATCGCGCCGATGGGTCCAGAGTAAACTCCGCCGTAGGCATGTCCGCCGACCTGATTGTAAACCGGGCAAATGTTCAAGCACGCCGCGCACCGAATGCATAGCAAGGTTTCGCGCGCGAGTGGGTCACGCAATATATTCGTGCGTCCGTTGTCGAGCAAGACCAAGTGGAATTCGCGCGGACCGTGTCCATCGGAACGCCGCGCGCCGGTGATGAACGATGTGCAAGATGACAGTTTTTGTCCAGTGGCATTTCGAACAAGCATCGGTAAAAGTGTGGCGAGTGCATTCCAATCTGGAATGATCTTGTCGATGCCGGCAACGGCGACGTGAACATCCGGCAGCGTCGTACACATCCGCCCGTTGCCTTCGTTCGTCACCAGCACGACCGTTCCGGTTTCGGCGACGATAAAGTTTGCGCCGGTGACGCCCATCTCTGCGCGCAGAAAAATTTCGCGCAGTTGCTCACGCGCAATGTCGGTGAGGCGACGTGGGTTGGGTGGTGCCTCTACGCCCAGTTTCTGCGTGAACAGCGTGGCGATTTCTTCTTTGGTCATGTGCATCGCCGGACCCAGAATGTGCGATGGGCGAACGTCGGCAAGTTGAATGATGAATTCGCCAACATCGGTTTCGACAGCGCGCACTCCAGCGTGTTCCAGCGCGTGATTCAAGCCGATCTCTTCCGACGCCATCGATTTGCCTTTGACGACGGTTTTGACCTTATGCTGGCGCGCGATCTCGACGACAATCGCGTTGGCTTCCGCCGCATCACGCGCGTGGTGAATGTGTCCGCCTGCGCGCGTGATTTGCTGCTCGACTTGCGTAATGTATTCGGCGAGATGATCGAGTGTGTGCAAGCGGATGTCGTGTGCGGTCTGACGCAACGTTTCCCATTCGGGGATTTGCGCGACTGATGCGGAGCGCACGGCGACGAGGCGTGCGGTCGAACGTTGAATCGCCACTGGAATATGTGGATCGATGTGTTGCGAATTTTTGCGAAAATCGACACGAGGGGGAGTGATTGGGGGCATTTCTAACTTGGCTTGTTGTGGTTCCTTGTCTGTCATTCTGAGGAGCGATTCGTTATAGATTCTTGTGCCTTGAATTCAAAAGAGCGACGAAGAATCTTACCATCCCGAAATGCGAGACGCGTCGCGTTCGCTTCGCTCAGAATGACATCTTGGGTAGATACTTTAGACAAGCAAGTATTTTTTCCGTACTTCTTCATTATCTTTTAACTCTTGCACGGTCCCTTGAAACCGAATGTGTCCGTCGTCGATAATGTAGCAGCGATCGATGAGGCGCAGCGCCGACGCGACATTTTGCTCCGTGAGCAGCACCGTCAAGCCGGTTTCACGCAGCTTGAGGATTTGCTCTTCGATGAGGCGCACGATCAACGGCGCGAGTCCTTCCATCGGCTCGTCGAGCAATAAAAAATCGGGATTGCCCATGAGCGCGCGCGCAATCGCCAGCAGGCGCTGCTCGCCTCCGCTCAAATAACCGCCGCGGCGTGATTCGATCTCTTTAAGCGTTGGAAAAAGTTCGTACACCTTGGCGCGATCCCAGCCCGAATTATTTTTCGATTTGCGTTCGGCGATTTCCAGATTCTCGCCAACCGACAAATCGGCAAAAATTTTTCGATCATCGGGAACATAGCCCAAGCCTTTGCGCGCTAACAAAAACGACTCTTTGCCTGTGATTTCTTCGCCTTTGAATCGAATCGATCCTTGCTTGGGATGCAACAGACCGATGATGCTTTTCATCGTCGTCGTCTTGCCCGCGCCATTTCGTCCAAGCAGCGCGACGATTTCGCCTTTTTTGACCTCAAGACTCACGTCGAAGAGGATATGACTCAAGCCATAGTACGTGTGGATGCGATCAACTTGCAGCATGGTCACTCCCCAAGTACGCTTCTTGCACCTCGCGATTTTGCCGCACTGCGTCGGGCGTTCCTTGAATGATCGTCTCGCCATGCCGCATCACCATGATGCTTTGCGCGACTGAAAAGACAATATCCATATCGTGTTCGCAAAACAAAATCGTAATGCCCTGGTGGTGAGCGAGCCGACCGACGAGTTGCATCGTCGCGCTCGTTTCTTCGGGCGACATACCAGCCGTCGGTTCGTCGAGGATCAACAGCTTGGGTTGCGTACCAAGCGCAATCGCTATTTCGAGAATACGTTGATCGCCATGCGACAACATCCCCGCCAGCCGATTCGATTTTTTCGCTAGACCGGTGTGTTCGAGAATCGCATTCGTTTCGTGAACGACCAGACTGGAGGCGGGATGAAATAGATTCGTGCTCTTTTTTTGCTGCGCCAAAACTGCAACTTGGACATTCTCGAAAACGGTCAGCCGATGGAAAATATTGGCGATCTGAAACGCGCGCCCGATCCCACGCCGGCAAATTTCATAGGCGGGCAGTCCGCCGATCTCTTGCCCACAAAAAACGATCTTGCCATTATCGGGTTTGTGCTGTCCAGTAATGAGATTGAACAGCGTCGTCTTGCCCGCGCCATTCGGTCCAATCACGGCGACGAGTGCGCCGTTCGGTACGCTAAGGTTGGCATGACTCACCGCCATAAAATCGTCGAACGATTTGGTGACCCCTTGAACTTGAAGCATTTATCGATTGCTCCCCACTTCGGCTGTCTGGGGTTTGAATTTTCCGAGCAAGAATCCCATCACGCCTTCGGGTAGAAAGAAGATCAGCAGAATCAAAATGACGCCGAGGATGAGCGTCCAATAGTCGGTGTACTTGCTGGTGAAGGTCCGCAACGCGACGATGATTGCCGCGCCAAGAATCGGTCCCGCGAACGTGAACCAGCCGCCGAGCAAACACATGACGAACAATTCGAGCGAGAACGCCCAGAACAACATATCGGGAAAAACGGAACGTTCGAGCGCGACAAAGAGTGCGCCGGCAATTCCAGCAAAAAACGACGCGATCACGATGGCGATAAGTTGATGGTGATTTACGTTGACGCCGACTGATTCGCAGCGTTGTGGATTGTCGCGAATCGCTTGGAGCGTCGCGCCGAACGGCGATTTGATCAGCAAGTACATCACCGCCAGCGCGATCGCAACCACGCCGACGATAAAATAATATGCGGCATTCGTGGTGGTTAGAAACGATGGCATCGGAATCGAATGAATGCCATTGTCGCCGCCGGTGAATGCGTACCATCGATACACGATGATCCAAATCAGCGAGCCAAGCGAAATCTGCAACATGCCGAAATACAATTTCGTCAGCCGAATGCAGAACCAGCCGATCACCAAGCCGATTAGCGCGGACACGAATGGCGCCAGAATAAATGCGAGCCACCAAGGCACACTCGCTTTCGTAATCATCAGCGCCACCGCGTACGCGCCGACGCCGTAAAAAACGCCGTGATGAAATTGATAAATGCCGCCAAAGCCCAACACGAAATTGAGACTCAGCGCGAGGAGTGCCGTCACCAAAATTAGCGCGAGAATATAAATGTAAAATTCTGGCGTAACGAGTGGCAGCACGATTAGTGCGATGCCAATCAGCGCGAGTGTAAATCGCCAGCGCGTATCTATGATTCCGTTGAACATCCAGTGTCCTTGAGATTTCTATTCGTCATCCTGAGCACGTTCGCTGCGCTCAGTGTAAACTCCGCGGGGGGTCTCGCAATTCAGAGCAGGGAGATGCTTCGCTGCGCTCAGCATGACAGTAGCAATGTTACCAAACCGACTTTAGCAATCCGCGCGGTCGCAAGAGCAACACGATCACGACGGCTGCATACGGAAACACAACCGAAAATTGCGGGACGACGAGCAAACCTATCGACTGTGTAATACCAAATATTAGAGAACCGATCAACGCGCCCCAAATATTGCCCAGCCCGCCAATCGTAACGATCAGGAACGCTTCGATGATGACCGTGCGATCCATGCCCAGCGTGACGGCGGTGGTCGGCGCAATGAGTGCGCCACCCAATCCGGCGAGATAGCACCCGACGACGAATGCAGCAGCAAAGACCCAGCTTACGTTGATGCCCAACACGCCAACCATCTCGCGGTCTACGGCAGCGGCGCGAGAAATTTTGCCGATCTTGGTTTTGGTCACGAACAGCCACATGCCCACGGCGACAATCGGTCCGAGCAGAAGCAGAAAGAGACTATAGCGCGGAACGGAAATCTGAAAGACGTTCGCTGCGCCTTTTAAAATTTCGGGAGGGGCGAGCGAGCGATAATCCGTACCCCAAACGATCTTGACCAAATCGTTGAGGATCAACATCGTCGCGAACGTGAACAAAATCAGAATGAGATGTTCGCGTTGATACAAGTGCGATAATAGCACGCGCTCGAAAATCAGACCGACGAGCGCGACGACCAACGGCGCAACGATCAGCGCGATCCAGAAACCGGCTGGGTTTTTGCCGAATACTTGTGCGATAGAGAACGCGGCGAATGCGCCGATCATGTAGAGCGAGCCGTGCGCCACATTCGGCACGCGCAGCACGCCAAGCACAAATGATAGTCCAGCCGAAACAATAAACAAAATCATGGCGCGGCTGAGACCTACCAGCAATTGACTGGCTAGAGCGTCAAACGTCAACGATTGCAAAAAATCCACGGATGAAATCCTAAAATTGTTTTGAAAATAGACCAAGTATGCCAAACAAAACGTCATGCTGAGCGGAGCGAAGCACCTCGATGCAGAGAAAGAGACCCTTCGCTTCGCTCAGAGTGACAGGGGGCGTAGCCCGTTTAGATTATTTGGCGCGCAGCTTCGTAATATCGTCGCAGGACGGCATCACGTCTTTGCCCGCGACCGCGACAATGTCGGTCGAGATCGGGAAATCGTACGCAGAAGTCTTCTTCGTTACGCCGAAGAACATCGGCAGTACGGCTTGGTGATCGCACTTGCGCATTTCTACATCGCCTGCGGGTGAGGGTACGACCAACCCTTCGATCGCGTCGATGAATTTTTCTTTATCGAGCGCCCCAGCTTTTTTGTACGCATTGGCGATGAGATTCGCGGTGACGTACGCATGGAAGGCTGGGAAGCCAGGCGGCGTTTTGTACGCTTCGTTGAACGCGGCGACGAACGCCTTGTTCGCTGGAGTATCGGGATAGTAGAAATGATAATCCATCGTTCCCAAGAGTCCTTCGGGTGCGTCAGCGCCGAGCGGCTTGAGGACGGTGAAATCGGTGCCGGTGTGGAACCATGCAGGAACCTTGTCGAGCAAGCCGGTCGATTTGGCGGTCTTGATGGCGTTCGTCATGCCACCACCGCCGGTCGCAAAGATGACCGCGTCCGGTTTCGCGGCGGCAATTTGCGTCATGTACGGAACGAGATCGGGTTCACCGGTCTTCCACCATGTTTGATTGACGAGTTGCACGCCAGGTTTGAGAGCTTGGAGATTTTTCCAAGTTGAATCGGCGAGGGCGTGACCGTACTCGTAATCTTCACCCGCGATCCAATACTTTACGTACGGTTTCTTGGCGAGACCTTGCGCACCCGCTTTACCCGCCATTGCGGTATTCTCGCTCGTCATGAACACATAGCGATGTCCTTGCGCGCCAGTGACGTTTTCACTCTTTGCAATCCAAACGATGTACGGAATTTTTTGTTCCTTGGCATACGCCGAGATTGCCAAGGCGGCTGCGCTGTTGACGGTGCCGACGAGCACATCGACTTTTTCTTGGAGCACGAGTTCTTTCGCCATGCTGAGCGCGACATCGGGCGCATACTTGTCATCGCGCGTGACAAATTCGATCTTGACGCCGCCCACGCCGTCTTTGTTGATTTCGTTGATCGCGAGTTTGAATCCGTTCAAGGCGTCGTTGCCGTACGCGGCCGGCGGTCCGCTGTACGTATCGACGATGCCGATTTTGATGTTGCGATCAAACTTTGCTGCGGATGGGGCGGACGAAGATGGCGCAGCCGACGACGATACAGACGATGCGGACGACGCGGGTGCGCTCGTGGGTTGGGGTGCAGCGGTGGGTGCAACCGTCGGCGAGGCGCAAGCGGCGAGCATCGCCAACACAACGATTGCGAGTGCGATTAAGGCAAATAATTTTCTGTTCATGGTGCTTCTTTCCTCCTTCGGAATTGTCCCAATTAAATGGGAATGATGATGGATGCCGAATCCATTTGTGTTTTGAAAAAAGACGCCAGCAGTCACCTCCCTCATTTCGACATGATTCGAAACGTGTGCCGAAACAATTCTTCTGACCAAGTCATTCCCCAAGGACCATCCTTGAGTAATTCGCGACTATGTCCGGATTTTTGGGCAGAAATAATACAAGCAACCGGAAGACCATCTTTGGCGATGGCAACCGACTCGCCATCGGCTGACCAAATAAAAGACCATTCATGCGTGCCTGGATCCCGGCATAATGCCGTATTGTGCGCATAACCGACTGGAGCCGGCGGCGGACCGTCACGATACGACGGAATTATTTTCATCGATGGGGCGGGAATCCGATTATAGACCCAAACATCGGCGATGGGCATTTGCAGATTGGGTTGAGTCAGGTAGAGCCAAGCCGATGTGCCGTCGTCTTCCAAGACTGCGGATCGTCGCGATAAAGGATGTTGGTCGGTGAGGAAGAGGTTGTTGTCAGGCATAAGCGTTCAATTCGACTAAGGATTTCAAAAGTGCAAAGCATCCCCGCAGTTCGATTGTATCTTGAGCTACATGAACAAATCAAGAACCAACAGGGTCAGGTTGCGTGTTTATCGGTTCATTATGCGGCTGGTAGTGTCATTCTGAGGAGCCACGTCAAGAATGGCTTTGTAAAATGAATTCATTGGAGCGACGAAGAATCTCATTATTCGGAAAATGAGATTCTTCGCTTCGCTCAGAATGACACTTGGCTTTAATCCGACTCAAAAATTTTTCCTGGATTGAGGATGCCGTTTGGGTCGAAGGTGGCTTTGATGGCGCGCATCGCATTCAAACTTGCGCCATGTTCAAGCGGCATAAAGCGACGTTTGCCAATTCCAACGCCGTGTTCGCCGGTCGCTGTACCGCCCATTGCAATAGCCGCCTCGACGATTTTTTCGTCGGCTGCCCATGCCGTGGTGTAGCTCGCCGTGTCGCCGGGCGTGTACGGAACCAATGGATGCAAATTCCCATCGCCTGCATGTCCAACCAAATAACCTTGCAAACCTTGTTCTGCTAACGCCGCTTGCGCTGCGCTGACCAAGCGCGAGTATTCCGAAATCGGCACCGCCACATCGACGATCAGATACGCAACGCCCGGTCGGCTGCGCACCAAAATATCGTAAGCACGATGACGCGCACGCCACAATCGATCACGTTCATCTCGACCGAGTCCCGCTTCGAAATTGAGACATCCGCCATCTCTGCACATTATTTCGACTTGGTTCAACTCCTCTTTCAATGCAACATCGGTTGCGCTATGAAATTCCATGAGCAGAGTTGGATTCTCGCCGAGCGCAAACTCGCCGGTTGCACTGATGGCGCGCACAGTTGCGGTGTCCAAAAATTCTAACGCGGCGGGAACAATCCCACTCCCGATAATGTTCGTTACGACTTGTGTCGCTGCCTCAGTTGTTGAGAACGATGTAATCGCTGCGCTAAATTTTTCTGGCAATGGCGACAAGCGCAGTGTCGCTTCGGTGATGATGCCGAGCGTGCCTTCTGAACCGATGAAGAGATGGACGAGATCAAAGCCCGACGAAGTTTTCTTGGCACGTGTCCCCGTACGGATAATTTCACCCGAAGGCAGAACAACTTCCAAGCGTAGGACATTGTCTTTCGTCGTACCATATCGCAACGTGCGAGTGCCCGCTGCGTTATTTGCGATCATGCCGCCAATGCTGGCATTCGCTCCGGGGTCGGGCGGAAAGAACAATCCTTGCTTCGCGAGTGTCGCGTTCATTTCTTTGTATCTCAGCCCCGGTTGAACATCGATCTGGAAATCATCCGCGCGAAGTTGAATGACCTTGTCCATGCGCGATGTATCCAACACGATTCCGCCAAAAATCGGAATCGGATTTCCTTCGAGACTTGTGCCAGCTCCCCAGGGAGTCACAGGAATATGATGATCGTTCGCATATTTCAAGACTGCGCTAATCTCGGCAGCGGACTGTGTCCAGACGACGACGGATGGACGCACGGCTTGATGGAAAGACTCGTCTTTCGAGTGCTGGTCCAAATCAGCATCTCTGGTTGAAACGTATTCTTTGCCGACGACCGAGATTAGAAAATCCAAGTCCGCCGATGTTAGATTCTCATAGTTCATGTCGCGCCTCGCCTAGTCATTCGCGATTGAATACCTTACCTTTCGCTCACGAATTTGACACCCTGAGAATGTCATGCCCGCGAGGGCATGTTTAGGGAAAGAAACTTGTCACGCAAAGCGTGAGCGCAGCGTCGGACGCACTTCGTCCGCAACATCTCCCGCGCTGAAGGAGAGACTCTTCGCTTCGCTCAGTGTCAACTCCGCGAAGGGTATCGCTGCGCTGGGTTACGAGATTCTTCGCTTCGCTCAGAATGACAGCGTGCGTCGTGAGTGAATAAAAAACACCTGCTGACGACGCGCGCCAAGATACGTCGCTGAGCAGGTGCAAGCCATTGCCGTATTATTTTCGATTGTTCCTTCCCCTACACTGGGCATTTCGGTCTCACCATGGACTAGCATTAATTGCGCGAAACAATCAAGAACCTAGTGCATCCACACTGATGCGAAGGGAATTATACTCTCGAATCGAGCAAATGCAAAAAAGAAGCAGCCGCATCTCTGCGGCAGTCTTCGACATAGGTTGAGCGGTAGTAAAAAATCGCGAGGAAACCCATTGGCAAAACCGAATCATCCAGATCAGAAAAACGCTGCCGAGCAAATAACCAGCGAGCACATCGCTAGCCCAATGATCGCCTACATAAATGCGCGATAGTTCCATCAAAATGGCGTAGAGCGCATAGAGTGACAGCAACAGATTGCGACGCCATGAAGGTGCAAGCTGGGTGAGTCCGATAAAAAACATAAAGCCCAACACGACTGTAAAGTTGATCGTGTGACCGCTGGGGTAACTGCAATTGCGGTCTTTGAGTTCGCCGACGAGAAACACCAAGTCATCGCTAGGGCGTGGGCGATTGATGCCGCATCGAAGCCAAGTCCCAAGCGTACCAAAGGTTGGGACGAAAATAGCTAACGTGAGTGCTTCGGGTTTTAATCGACACAACAAAACGATCAGCACAAAGAGCACATTGAGAATCAACGTCTGCGGCGGCGTGCCGGGCAATCCTATTAAAATCATGAAATTGTCGAGCCAGGGAGAGCGCCATGCTTGCAGGGCGCGCGTGATTTCGACATCGTCTGGGGAGTAAAGATTGCTCGTTGCGTCAAACGCGACAAGCGCAAACAGACCAACGGCAAGTACGGTGTACACAATCAAGCGAACATCCGGTACAGCCCGTTGGCGTGCCCAAAAATAATTGGCGAGCCAATAGCCGAATAAAACGGCAAGCAAAACAAACATCAAGAGATTCATCATGGTTGTTGAAATATAAATATCTTTTCCTACCGTGATTAATACGTAGCATGAAGCAAATTATTCGGCAAGAGGAAGGCAAGCGTAAAGTGAGTAAAAAAAGCGGCGAGGGTCTGTCGTAATATTTCCGACACTGGAGAAAGATTCGTTTGATTCGAAATCAAAAAGTGTGGCAAGGCATGAACCTGCCACATTTTGTTAACATTGTCTTATTTCACCTCATGTGAAAACCTGTCAATCTCACTCTGCCAGAGGGTCACCCGATTTCTTCCTCTTTGTTTTGAAGCATACATGGCTTGATCGGCTCGTTCCAGCACTTTGTCAAACGCCGAGTCATGGGAATTCATCGCGGCAACGCCAACACTGACCGTGAATTTGACGGTACCTTTCAAAGTCGCTAGTGCCGCATCGGCAATATTCGTTCGAATGCGTTCGGCAATGGGTTGAGCGTTCGCTAATGAAGTTTCTGGCAGCAGGGCGATAAATTCTTCGCCGCCATAGCGACCTAAAATGTCCGTTTGCCTCAACCCCTCTCGACTGAGATCGACTAGGTGGCATAGGACTTGATCGCCTACAGCATGTCCCCAAAGGTCATTCACTTGCTTGAAATGATCGATGTCGAATAAGACGACGGATAACGGATGACCGTAGCGGAGAGCGCGGTCCAGTTCTTTTTCCGCCAATTCAAAGAAATGCCGCCGATTGTACAATCCTGTAAGCGGATCGGTCAGAGCCAAGCGTTGGACTTGATCGAACAAGCGCGCGCGCTCAATCGCAACCGAAAGCTGGTTGCTCATTGCGATCAAGAGCGGAAAATGATCCTCGGAAAAGGGTGTGGAGTTGGTGCGCGCCAAGTTGAGGATGCCAATCTGAGCCTTGCCGACATGCAAAGGGACACTCGCATGGGTGGTCAATTCGTATTCCGCAAAAGAGGCGAGCCACTCGCAGTGGATCAAACATATGCCTGAATTATGCTCGTCGTTAACCATCTGTTGCTGACAGGCACAGAGTTTTTTTCGATCAACCAAATTTTGCTCAAGGGTGGGAGGGAGACCGCGTGCCGTTGCCAATTCCAAGCTTCCCTTTGAATCCGTCAAGAATAACCAGACGGCTTTCAAGCTTAGCAAATCCCATGCGCGGTCGATAGAATTCTCGAGTGCTTGAATCGGATTGACAGTCTGGTTCAATTCGGCAGAGAATTTGTTGAGCGTCTCCAGTTCTTGATTGTGGAGGTTGAGTTCTGAGCGGGCCTGTTCGTGTTCGGCAATTGCTTTTTTTAGAGCAAGGACGGTCTCGCCAATTTCGTCTGCCATGTGGTTAAATGCATTTGCCATCTGTTGAATTTCATCACCCGTGTCCAGTGTGACGCGTTGAGTGAGATCGCCGTTTGCGATGTTGGTAGCTGCCTTGGCCACCTTGACGATCGGTGCGGATAAGCTGCGGCTGACAAACAAGGTTGCCAAAGTGACAATCAGAATCGCAATGAAGAGCACTAGACCAATCGTCGTCGTCGTTTGCATGGCGGGCTGATTGACTTCGGACTCGTCGATCTCTGCAATCAATGCCCAATGGATGGTTTCGGAATTGGTTTCGGATGCATTCAACGTGATGGGCGACCAAGAGCTTAACACGCGAATTTGTCGATAGTTGTCGATAATGGCGGTACCCCGATCGCCTGTTAGGGCACTGCGCGTTGCAATGGTATTCACAGCCGTATCCGGATTGAGAATGGTGGTCGCGACTCCCATCTGTTCGGCAGAGCGTGAATTACTGCGCCAGAGCAAATCAGGTCCAACGAGATAAGTTTCACCTGTGTTACCCAAGCCTGTGCGCTCTTGCATGATCGCCGTAATCTGATCCAACGAAAGCTGCGCGGCGACGATAATATCGATATTGCCTTGAGCATTGAGCAAGGGTTGCGCGATAAAAGCGGCTGGCGCAAACTGACTTGGCTCATAACGCTCAAAATCGACCATACCGAACTGTTTGGTCTGGAGCACTTGATTAATCAAGCGAGCAAGGTTTGTGTTTTGGTAGGGTCCGCTGAACAAGCTCTTTCGATAATCTGACTTGTGCTCTACAGAATAGAAAATGTAACCGCCCCCTGGACTGATGAGAAACAAATCTTGGGCGCCGTAGCTTTCCTTATTGCGAACAAAAAAGTCCTTCGAGCTAGCAGAATTGCGCGGAGTAAAACCTTCTTCAACACCCACTTCAGTTACGATGCCCCAGTCCAGTCCTGCAATCTTGAGCGGAACCCATGAGGATAAAACCGGTGCACCGCGATAGTTCGTAATCACGCCATGCCCGGTCTTTCCGGCAAGAATGTTTTCCGCCGCTACCGTATTGACTGGGTAAGCCGAATTAAGAATGCTGATTGGATCTCTCAGTCGAGAATTGGAGCGGAAATAAAACTGGGATAGAGGGCGACTGGGACTGGATGGTAATGCACCGATCAGATACGATTCACCGGTCTCGCCCAAGCCCGTTCCATCTTGCATGATGTGATTGATGCCGTCGTACGATAATTGCAAAGCAACGATGGCGACCATCTCATTGTTGCGGAGAAGGGGCTGCGCGAGAAAAGCAGCCGGTTGATACTGATGGGGGGCATACCGTTCAAAATCGCTCAGCGCAAATTGCTTGGTCGCAAGCACCGTGGCAACCAGTTTGCCGAGGTTGGTGTTACGAAAGGTACCTGTCAACAAGTTCGTTTGGCGATCAAGTTCCGGTACCAGCGAAAAATAGACCGAGCCGTCCGGACGAATTAGGTAGATGTTGACAATATCACTCGTGGTTGGATAGCTTTGCAAAATGCTGCGCGTCGAAGGGGTGACGGAATCTGAGGCGTCTTGGGGCAGCAAGTTCAGCAGTTCGACCAGGCCGGCTAGCTCCTGATGGCGAGATTCAAAATACTCTTGGATTTGCGTTTGCTTAATCGAACGTACCACGTCGAGCTGACTAAAGGTATCTTCGCGGGTCGTCATGACTGCGTCGATCAGTGCGCCCATGTCGCGTCGCTGCTCGCTGAAATAATTTTCGATTTGGATGGTCTTGGCGAGTCGGAGCGCGGTTAGTTGGTCAAACGCGAGTTTTTTGAAATTTTCACGAGCGCCGGCATAGTTGATAATGCCCATGAGAACAAGGGGCATAAGCGAAAGCAACAAAAACCAGACGAGGAGTTTGTTGCGCAACGAGCCAAAGATGCGGGTTTGCAAAACTCTGCTTCGAACAGACATCGTTTGTTCTTTCTTAGCGTTGGTAAAGTGCTAAGGCTTTTGTTGCATTACCGCGTCAGCCTTGACTTGAGCTTGATCTATGATCGATTGAATGGGTTGCTCAGTCGTCAAAACTTGTTTGAGCATATCGTTATAGATCGTCCACAATTGTTGCGGCTCTTTGCGCCATTGGGGGAGAATACTTAGTTCGCTGTCATTCAATAGTTCATCGATAAATGCTTGGTTCGCCGAGTTGACGTTGGGGCGGAGCCGCATCAATGCACTTTTGGTGGAAGGGAGGCGACCCAGCACGGGATAGACCAAATCCTGCACGTCGTCGCGCGCCAAGAATTTGACCCACTGAGCGGCGATGTCGCGATGCTTGCTCGACTTGAGCACAACGTAAATTACATTGCCGACGACCATACTGGCAGATTTACCGCCATCAGGCAGGGGGACCGAAGAATACCGACAATCTTCGCAGCCCGAATCCTTCGCCCATTTGGGATGCCAACTCCCGGCGATTTGGTATGCGGAAATACCTTGAAACAACTGGCTATAAACTTGTTCCTCATCGGGGTTGAACGTGAGACCGGGTGGAGTGGATCGATTGAGTTCGCGGATGAACTCCAAAACTGGGATTGCTTTAGGATTATTGAAATAAGGATCGGTGCAGTTGTTCTTGCACAAGGATGCGCCGGACTGTGCCATGAATAAAGCGATTCGAAAAACAGAACCTACAGCGAATCCGACCGGACCTTGCAAGGAGTAGCCATAGTATTTGCTATTTCCTTTTTGAGTGATCGTTTTGACTTGATCGCTCAATTCTTTCCAGGTTCGCGGCGGCTGATCGCAATTCAAGCCCGTTGCTTGGATCACTTTGCAATTGCGTTCAAATCCAAAGACGCCGGTAAATGCCGACAGCCCGTAAATGTGATTGTCCGATTCTGCGGCGCGGTACGTCCCAGGGATCAAATTGCTCTTGATGTCGGCAACTACATCGTCCAACGGCGTAAGCGCCTGCAATTCGGCATATTGCTGAAAATAATTCTCGCCGACCACAATGTCTGGCGCATTTCCAACTCGAAGCGCGGTCACCAAGTTTTGGCGCAATTCTTCGTCAAAACCATGATACTCAAATTTGATCGTGACGCCGGGATGTTCTTTCTCAAACTGCTGTTTCAGATAGGTCCCATAACGTCCCATGCCGTTAGGATCATCCACCATTTTCCCCACGACGAATAATTCTGACCAGATCACCAGCTCGACCGGAGGCGGCGTCGCTTGGTTTTGTACGGTGGCGATAGGTGTCCCAAGCTTGGGGGTTGGAGTGGGCGCAGCCGAGGCGCAAGCGACCATCCCTAGTACGACGATCAAAGCGCAGATTCTTCCGAGTACGGATAGGGGTTGTGCGAGTCTCATGGTGCATCCTTGAAAGTAAGCGTGAGGAAACAGTACGGTTGTATTATATCGGAATGGGGTCTAAACATCAAAGTTGCCAACTCCTGAAGGAATTTCCACTTCATTTTAGGCGCATGTCAGAAGAACAGTTTGGGTGAAGGTTTGTTCAGGCAGATGAATCTTGCTATCGCTCTTTTGACAAAGATGATGCACTGGATATGATAATGAAGGACTAGGGCTATCGCGTAGTTGAGGAGAATTAACTATGATTGACGAAAAGACAAGCATGCAATCGATTGGAGAACTATTCTCGCTTCCGGACGTTCGCCGTGCGCGCGAATTCTTCGCGCATAAATCGCGCGCGATGACACCCAAGCTGATGAGTGTCAGTGACGCCGTCACGCGCTTCGTTCACGATGGCGACTATCTCGCCTCCGGCGGATTCGGCAGCGTGCGGGTCGCGACCGCCGTCTTGCACGAAATCGTGCGTCAGCGCATAACGCACCTGGGTTTCGCCGGACATACCGCGACCCATGATTTTCAAATCCTCGCGGCGGGTCGCTGCTTTGATCGCTGCGATGCGGCGTACATCGTCGGCTTGGAAGTGCGCGGACTCTCGCCCAACGCGCGCCGCTACATGGAAAGCGGCCAGGTGTGCGTAACCGAGTGGAGCAACGCGACCCTGGGGTGGCGCTACAAAGCCGCCGCGATGGGTGTGCCGTTTTTGCCCGCCAGTTCGCTCATGGGCACGGACACGTTCAAATACAGCGGCGCTAAAGAAATTGAATGCCCCTTCACCGGGCAAAAACTCATCGCCGTGCCGGCCCTTTTCCCTGATGTCGGAATTATTCACGTGCATCGCGCCGACATGTACGGCAACGCCCAAGTCGATGGCATCAGCGTCGCCGATTGGGACATTGCCCGCGCGAGTAAACGCCTTATCATCACGACCGAGCGTATCGTCAGTACGGACGAGATTCGACGAGACCCCTCCAAGACCATGGTGCCGTATTGGTTGACCGACGCGGTCTGTCTCGTCCCGTACGGAAGTTATCCCTGCAACATGCCGTATGAATATCTTTCCGACGAAGCGCATTTCGCCGAATGGATGGATGCTGAAAAAGATCAGACCTCACTCGATGCATTTTTGGACAAGTACATCTTCGGCACAAGAGACTTCGCTGAATATTTGACGCTCAAAGGCGGCGAAGCGCGTATGGCAGAATTACGCGCGCTCGAACCGTTGAAGCGCGGAGAGGTGTGATCATGACAGACCCAAACGGTCGCTATAACTTGATGGAGTTGATGGTGTGTGTCGCCGCACGCCAACTCGAAGATCGCAAGACCGCCGTCATCGGCACGGGAATGCCGCTCGCGGCGGCGATGTTGGCGCAGAAAACGCATGCGCCGAATTTAATCACAATGTTCGAAGCGGGCGGAATCGCGCCGCAATTGATTGCGCTTCCACTGACGGTAGCAGCATCGCATACGCAAACACGCGCGCTCATGCACAGCAGCATGAACGAGGTCATGGAAGCATGTCAGCGCGGCGTGGTCGATTATACGTTTCTCGGGGGCGCGCAGATCGACATGTACGGCAACATCAACTCGACGATGATCGGCACAAATTTTCAAAAGCCGAAGGTGCGCTTGCCCGGCAGCGGCGGTGCAAACGACTTGGCATCGTTGTGTTGGAAAACGCTCGTCATTACGCCGCACGACAAACGCCGCTTTGTATCCAAGTTGGATTTCCTGACGACGCCGGGTTATCTCACCGGACCCGGCGCACGCGAATGTGCAGGTTTACTGCCAGGGACGGGACCGTACAAAGTGATTAGTACCTTGGCGTTGATGGGTTATGATCGCGTGAGCAAACGCATGTGTGTCGAGAGTCTACATCCCGGCGTAACCAAAGATGATGTGATAGCCAACACCGGATTCGAGATCCTCTTTGCGGATCCTGTGCTAACGACGGCAGAACCAACCGATCAAGAACTCAAAATCTTGCGCGAGGAGATCGATCCGGCCGGATTGATTATTGGAAAATAGTAATTCATGCAAAGACAAGGTACGATAACAGAGCGCACGATGACGCTCTCAGGCAAGACGATCCGCGTGATTGCTGCCGTGCTGATAGCGGCGCTGGGTGTGTATATTGGTTTTTTAATGCCTTTTGCGCCCGACCTGGGTTCAATCGGACACAAGGCGCTGATGGGTTTGGTCGTTGCGTTAGGATTGTGGATTTTCAGACCGCTCGACATTCCGTTCTCGGTTACTGCCGGACTGATGCTGGCGATCTTTCTCGCGAGCGGCATACCGTCTGCGAATGTTTTTTCGGGTTATACGTCGCCTGCCATTTGGATTCTTATCCCCGCACTCTTTTTCGGATTCGCGCTTGCGCAAACCGGATTAGGGCGACGACTCGCGTTCTTGATCATTCGGATGTTCGAGCCTTCGTATCTCGGTTTGACGTTGGCGTGGGTCATCATCGGCATCGTGCTGTCGGCGTTGACACCATCGATCACCGTGCGCACGGCGATCATGACGCCGATTGCCGTGACCTGTTGTGATTTAGCGAAACTGCCGAATGGTTCCAAAGGACGCGCGTTGATCTTGTTGACGGCAATTTCAATGGCGATATTGCCGGGTGCGGGATGGATGACGGGAACGCTGACCGGTCCGACGCTGATCGGTTTCTATAATGCGACAGAGGGCTTGCAGGGTATCATTACCTTTAGCTCGTGGGCGCAGGTCGCCTTGCTGGAAGCGGCTGTGACGACGGTGCTGCTGGTGGTGGGCGGTTATTTCGTGATGAAACCCAGCGAGCCGATGTCGCAATCGATTACGAAACAAGTTTTCGTCGACGAGTACCGCAAATTGGGTGCGTGGTCTCGCGCCGAAAAATGGACCGCAGGAATTTTGGTTGGAGCATTCTTGATGTTCGTCACGGCTCCGCTGCATAAAATTCCCGATGCGGCGACATGCTTGCTGGCATTTTTTTTACTCACCTCTATCGGCGTCATTTCTGCCCAGGACATTGGACCTGGTATCAATTGGGACATTGTGATTTTTATCGGTGCTGGCTTGAGCATTGGCTCGGTGGTTGCTTTCACCGGCACGTCCAAGTGGCTTGCGTCTCTCGTAGTGCCCGCGCTTGCGCCGATTGCGCACAATCCCTGGATGTTCTGTTTTGCTGTCGTGATTTTTTTGTTCGCTTGGCGTTTTGTGGACATCGTCATCATGATTCCAACCGAAGCCATTCTGATTCCGATTCTTCCGGCCATTGCCGCTGCATATCACATCGATCCGTTGGTTTGGATCGGCTTGTTCATTCTACCGATCAATGCCATGTTCATGAATTATCAAAACTCGTTTGTGTTGGTCGGCGAATCGCTGGCGAAAGAAAGGGGCTGGCGTCCGAATCAATTACTGGTTTACGGCAGCATCTATTTCGTTGCCAGTTTGCTGACCTTGCTCGTCGTCATTCCCTATTGGATTGGGCAAGGGTTCTTTCGATGAGGTGGCTCGCGCCATTTGACAACTCAACCGATTTCCGTATAATGCCGCCTAACGACGTTGACTCGGACAAGTAGCCGTTAGACGAAATTCAGAGAGTCGGTAGAACTAGGTGTGAATCCGACATTTCGAAAGACGGTGAATGGACCGACGAGTCTCCCGCTGAACGCGTAGGGAACTTTAGTTGCCTGCCAGTATGCGTGGACGGAATCGCCCCCGTTATCGCGGCAGAAGGGATTAAGTCCCAGGTCGCAAGTTGCAAGCGGCAAGTAAACATTTGGTTTTGCGACTTGAAACATGTAACATGAGATCTGAACTGCGTCCCTGCAAAGAGTGAGACTGGCTCGCGTTTCGTGTCATCACGAACGCGATTTTTTTATTCTTGGGCCAGTTCTCAAATTAGGGTGGCACCACGAGACAACATCTCGTCCCTTTCCGGGGATGAGATGTTTTTTATTCAGTAACCGCAAAATTCCACCTACAAGTTTTTTAAGGTTTGCGGCGAACGGCTTCCGCCCATTGACGTTCCAATTCTTTGAGACACCGCCGTGGATGATGCCGAAACCGATACAGGACTTGGAGTCGGCGCTGCGTTTT
>JACRMI010000012.1 GCA_016215025.1 Chloroflexota bacterium | reverse complement strand
CACTGGGTTGATCGCACAGCGCGTCGCACCCTCAGTTATTTTCGCCTGGGTTGGAATTGGCTGAATCGTATGCTGGCTCGCGGTCAACGCTTACCTTGCCCTGTATTGGGGCTTGAATTTGTAAAGTGAAAGTACCTCAAGAATGACAACCCTAATAGTGGGCGATTATTTCTGCGCTTGCGGACTGAGGCCGAGACCTTGAAAGATTTGTGCGACGAACATCGGCTCGGGCATTCCGCCTTCAACGCGCACCTTGTCGTTCGCAACGGTGAGTGGCACGCCATACACCTGATAACTATCTGCCAGCTCCGGATATTCCGATGCTTCGACCATGTCTGCCGTAACGAGATCACTTTCCATTGCCATTTTGTGGGCCAACCTGACCGCTGTTGGGCAATGGGGTCAGGTCGGGGTCGAAAACACCTGAAGATGTAATGGCTCCTGCAACTGCTTGAGTATAGATTTTGTTTGCGCGCTCAACCCGGAATCGCCTGACGACACATCCATAATGTCGCTGATGAGCGCAGCAAATTCAAAGCCTGCCGGGACACCGTAATAACGGATGCCATAGTCGCGTTCGACCGGCTTTTCGCTTCCAGTGATCAACAGCTTGGGCGATTCCATGCGTACAACCGCAATCGCTGGCACACGCGCGATTTTGTAATCGAAGACCGCTTGTTTGTCGACTTGGAAATTATATTCTTGAAGCTGAACCTTGTCGGTCAGCGATGTGATCTCTTCCAAAACTTGCTTGGTCAATCCACAATATTCACAATCGAGTGCTTGAGTAAAAAAGACAAGCTTGACGGGCGTGGTCAGCTTTTCAAGCTGCTGCCGCAAGCCTTGTCGATCCGCATCTCGTAATAAAGGCATCGCTCCTCCAATTTAGGATTTTCGATTTATGATTTACGATTTCATTCAAATCCACAGGATCGTGCCTTATGCTTCATGTGAAATATGCAAGGGCAAGAAATCCTAAATCCTAAATCAGAATTCATAAATTACCTGGGTAACCGCACGGGTTACCGACGCGGCAATCCTCAGCCGCTTGGCGCGCACGATGATGCTGATGATCCGAGCGAAAAGCCGTCGCTGTTCCCGCCGAGTGCGCTTGGTGCAGTCACTTCTTTTTCAACGTGCGTGCCGCCGCATGTTGGGCAAGCAGCATCGACCTTCGTCGTCATCGAACGCACAAACAATTCAAATGGCTCTTTACAATCTTCACAGTAATACGCGTAAATGGGCATCGATCAGTTCTCCGAGTCTATTTCGCTACGTCCACAACGGCGGCCAGAATCGTTTCGATCTCTGTCGCCATGGCATCGAGTGCGGCTTGCGGGAAAAACGTCGCCAAGATAGATGGTTTGAGTAATGAGACTTGGGTTTTGCCGTTTTCGACAAAGACGTTGATCTTGCACGGCATCATCAATCCGATCAACGGGTCTGCCCTTAAGGCTTGATTGGCATACTTGACATTGCAAACTTCGATGATCTTGTACGGATCGCGCTGAATACCTTTTTCGGTAAAGGTCGCTTGAACGTCGTGGACATGGAGAACGCGGAAACCTTTTGCGGCAACCGCGTTCTGCACATCTCGTTCAGCATCGGCAAATGATTTATTGGTGGTTATCGTGTAAGCAAAATCCATCATCATTTACCTTACGTTATTTTGCCAAAACGGCATCCAATTTCTTAGAAATCATTGCTTTGGGAACTGCGCCCACTATTCGGTCAACTTCGCGACCGCCTTTGAAGATGATCAATGTCGGAATGCCCATGATGCCGAATTGCATTGGCGTCATCGGATTAGCATCGGTATCCATCTTAGCGACCACGGCTCGACCTGCGTAATCGCGCGCGATTTCTTCGACAAAGGGAGCAATCATACGACAAGGTCCGCACCAGGTTGCCCAAAAATCGACCAACACAGGTGTTTGCGAATCCAAGACAACACTCTTAAAATCTTGATCGGTAATGTGGACAGGATTGTTAAGACCTACTGTTGCGCTCATTGAAACCTCCTCATTCAAATAATGTCCAGATTATAATAACAGGACAACGGGTTGTCAAAACATCGTAAATTACCTTTAGTTTAGATGCACAAATTGGCAAGAGGTTACAACAAAAAAACCTGACAGGTTTCCTCGCCTCCTTCGGAGGCGCCACCTGTCAGGTTTGGTCATTCATCTTCCAGCGGCTCATCCATTATTTCGGAAAAGTCGCCGTCATATTTGGACATATAAGCATAAAACTGGACGACGTCATCGATAGAAATCGGGGGACGTGACTTGAAGCGGTCCCATTCCGTCGGATCGAGATCGGTATAAAGGGGATGCGTTGTACCGTTGTTGATTACCGCCAGCATCAACGCTTTTGTTCGACATTCGCGACAGGACACGCTCATCGCCACCATATTTTCACGCCGACCAATAACTTGGACATCACTCCGGCTGAAATGATGTCCACAGACCCCACAGCGGGTTTGTGCGACGATTTGACGAATCATCGCTTGATACAGTGCGTTTTGGTTCATAACTATCCGATCAGGCAGGCTCGCGTTCCACCACGACAGTAACTTGAGCAGTAACGTCTGAATGAATCTTGATCGGGACTGAACGGGTGCCGAGTTCTTTAATTGGATTGTTCAGTTCGATTTTGCGCTTGTCGACGTTGATGTGGCGTTCGCTAGCCAATTTTTCCGCAATATCGTTCGACGTAATCGAACCAAATAATTTATCACCTTCACCGGCTTTGGCGGCAAAGGTCAAAGTCACCTGATTGATCTGATTGGCGAGTGCTTGCGCCTCTGCCAATGTCTTTGCTTCACGCCGAACAGCGGCATCCTTGATCGATTCCGCTTGCTTGACGGCGCCAGATGTAGCCGCGACCGCTAGTTTTTGCGGAAAGAGAAAATTGCGCGCATAGCCGTCCGCCACTTTTTTGATTTGACCCGCGCTTCCAACTCCGGGGACGTTCTTGAGGAACAAAACTTCCATCGATTCATCTCCCAATGTGTTTGTTTGAAATTTATTCTAGCACAAGTCGGCGAAAATGAAAATATTGCAAAAAGGGAACAAGTCGGGTAAAATAGCCGAGCGAGTAAATGAGTAAATATTCCAGATGACGACAACTCGTTGTTGTCAGCGCAACGACAATGGAGTCCAATGAAAATTGTTCTTGATGCAATGGGCAGTGACCAGAATCCCGTGCCCGACGTCGAAGGCGCAGTTTTGGCTGCGCGCGCGTACGGCGTCACGGTAATTCTCGTCGGCGACGAAGCAAAAATAAAAACCGAACTCGCCAAGCACAAAATCGATGGCTTGAATCTGCCCATCGTTCATGCTGCATCCGCCATCGGCATGACGGAACACGTCGAAGCAGTCAAAGAGAAAAAGGATGCATCGATGAACGTAGGGATGCAGCTTGTCAAGCAAAAGCAAGCCGATGCCTTTGTCACCGCCGGGAATACCGGCGCAGCCATGGCCGCCGCAATTGTCGGACCATGCGCCCTGGGTCGAATCAAAGGCATTAAACGCCCCGCCCTAACCGCCGCGCTTCCAAATCCAACTGGTCGCACTCTCCTGCTCGACATTGGCGCGAACGCCGATGTCAAACCCGAATACCTGTATCAATTCGCGCTGATGGGATCGATCTATGCGGAAAAATGTATGCGCATTCCGAAACCGCGCGTGGGTCTCTTGTCGAACGGCGAAGAAGAAGGCAAAGGACCGCTGGTCGTGCGCGATGCGTACGCCATGATAAGAGCAAATCCCAAGATCAATTTTGTCGGCAATGCCGAAGGGCGCGATATTCCTAAAGGCACGATGGATGTAATCGTATGCGACGGTTACGTCGGTAATGTAGCGATCAAGTTGAGTGAATCGCTGGCAAAAACGCTCATCGGTTTCATCAAAGAAGAAATCAAGAAACGTCCGATTGCCGTCGTCGGCGCGGCCTTGTCCAAAGGTGCATTCGATGCGCTCAAAGTTCGGCTCGATCCGTCCGAAATTGGTGGAGGCATTCTGCTCGGCGTCGATGGTGTGATCATTATTGGGCACGGCAGTTCGAATGCGAATGCGGTCAAGAACGCGATTCGGGTCGCGAAGGAAGCAGTCGAAGGAAACGTGGTTTCCTTGATCGCCAGTGGATTGCAGGGAAGTTAAATGTCATTCTGAGGAGCATCCTGAGCGGAGCGACAGTTTTTGTCGCGCAGTCGAAGCATGGCGACGAAGAATCTCGCATTTGGAAAATTGAGATTCTTCGCTTCGCTCAGAATGACAATAGTGGAAAATATCTCGGAGGAACGAAGAATGTCGTCAAGCACAAGCGCGCGCGAGATGCCGCCCATTGAAATGATCAAAGACCGACGGCTTAGCCCGGCTGAACTTGCCGAATTGCAGGAACAAGCGCACGCCAAACGAACGCGGGTGGTTGTGACCGGAGTCGGCGCAATTACGCCCTTGGGATTTACGCCCGACGAATTTTGGAAAAATTTGCTCGCGGGCAAGTCAGGCATTGATCGAGTCACTTTGTTCGACACGACTGCCTACAAAACCAAAATCGCAGCCGAGACCAAGGGTTTTGACCCAACCAAGTATGCGATCGACGCCAAAGATGCTCGCCGCATGGGACGCGCAACGCTATTCGCGATTGCCGCCGCTAAAGGCGCGCTCGAAGACGCGGGATTCCCTGACGGATTGAAAGAAAATGATCGCGCGGGTGTTTTGCTTGGCACCGCACTCGGCGGTTTTCCCGAAGCGATTGATGCGCACAACGGATTTTTGCAAAAAGGTCCCGACCGCCTCAGCCCCTTTGTCGCCGCCGTAATTCTACCCAACATGCCGTCGTTCTATGTCGCGAATTATTATCGCGCACGCGGATACAACTCCACGGTCGTAACCGCGTGCGCGGCAGGCACTCATGCTGTGGGCGCTGCCTCAGAAATCATCCGACGCGGCGACGCGGATATTATGCTCACCGGCGGCGCAGACGCGATCATTTCCGATATTGTCTTTGCCGCGTTTGGCGTCATGCGCGCGCTGACCACGCGGAACGACGACCCGCAACACGCGAGCCGCCCCTTCGACAAAAATCGCGATGGCTTTGTTATCGGCGAAGGTTCCGCCATTCTCGTGCTTGAACGACTCGAACACGCAGTGGCACGCGGCGCAAAAATCTACGCCGAAGTCTTGGGTTATGCAACCAATTCCGATGCGTACCATTTTGCGGCTCCCGATCCATCGGCACATGGCGCAACGCGTGTGATGCAAGCCGCCATGCGGAACGCCGGCGTGACGACCGATCAAATTGATTACATCAACGCGCACGGCACCTCCACGCCGCTGAACGACTCGGGCGAAACTCTGGCGATCAAAAATGTGTTTGGCGAGCGTGCCTATCACATTCCGATTTCATCCACCAAGTCGATGGTCGGTCACTCGATGGGCGCCGCCGGCGCGTTTGAATCGGTTGCCTGCATCATGACCTTGCGCGAGCAAAAGATTCATCCAACGGTGAATTACGAAACGCCGGACCCTGTTTGCGATTTGGATTACGTGCCCAACGTCGCCCGCGATGCCACGGTGAATGTCTGCATGTCCAACTCATTCGGACTCGGCGGGCAAAACGCGAGTCTTGTGCTGGCAAAATACAAATGAAATTTTGAAATTACAAATGACAATGAACAAATGACAAAATCAGTCTACAGTTTTTGTCATTTGTAATTTGCTCACTTGTCATTGGAGCATTGATGCGCCTACTTACTGACGACAAAATCATCGAACGTCAATCAAAAATTGCGAGGTACGCAACCTTTGGTGGACTAGCTGTCTTGGCTGGATCACTCTTCGTTTCGTTCACGGAAAATTACTTGCTTGCATATGCTTCGCTCATTGTGGGATTCATTCTGGCTTATGTCGGCGCGACGCTGGCAAATCGCTGGATCAAAGAACCGCGTGGAGACCATGCCCTTGCCAAGGCGCTCAAGGGTTTTGACAACAAGTATCAGCTCTATAATTTTCTGCCGCCTGTCCCGCATTATCTCGTGACGCCGACCGGCGTGCTGGTTTTCAAGATCAAATCGCTCGACGGCGAGATCAATTGCGTGAATGGTAGATGGAATCGACCGTGGAAAATGACGCGCTTGTTCGGCGGCATGGGACAAGAACCGTTGGGCAATCCCCTTGCCGATCTGCACGCCGAAATCGAGAAGGTCAAGAAATTCATTGCCGATAAAATGCCAAACGCTGCGCTCGTTCCGGTCGATGGCTATGTGGTGTTTACCGATCCAAAGGTGCAATTATCGATTGATGATCCGGCGCTACCGGTGGTCACCGCCGACAACCTCAAAGAGACTCTCCGCAAGAGTAAACACGGCGCAGTTCTGCCTCCTCAGACGCAAGACAACCTCGCTAAAATTTTCAGCCAGGATGCGCATGGAGAAACAACCGAGTAGCAAAATGTGCTTTGTGTGCGGCCGTGAAAACCCCATCGGCTTGCACATGCACTTTTTTACCGACACCGACGGCTGTGTCTATGCCGATTATATTCCGCGCACTGAGCACCAAAGTTATCCCGGCGTCATGCACGGCGGGCTCATCACCGCCATGCTCGACGAATTGATTGGGCGCACGGCGATTGCCAGCAACTTGTGGTGCATGACTGCCAAATTGGAAATTCGCTTTCGCAAGCCGGTGCCGATTGGCAAACCGCTCAAGCTCAAGGGCGAAATTACGAAAAAAGACGGACGCTTGCTGCAAGGTCGTGGAGAAATTCGCTTGCCCGATGGCACACTCGCCGTCGAAGCAGTCGGTACGTTTTTGAGAATACCCGACGACCAAATCGAGCAATACAAATCCGCGCTCGAATGGTGGCGCGTCGAATAATTGCAGATTTCAAATTGCCGATTCCCAAATCTGAAATCATAAATTTGAAATCTGCAATCTGAAACACTTGCACCAAACGCAAGTGTAGGTGTCTAAAATCTGCTATTGGAGGACTGATGCCGAAAGACCTGAAGGATTTCCCGCGCCCCGCGAACGATAACGGGCGTGGTCTTCACGGCAGTTTCGATTGCAAGTGGATGGGCGGCGAACAAGGTCTCGACTATTGGGTCAACTTGCTTGTCGAACTGAATATCAAATGGTTCAAGGTCATCGACGATGCCGGCAGCAGCGCGCCACTATGCGCCAAACTGCTCGCCGCGGGTATTTTTCCCATCGTGCGAATCCTTCGCCGTGATCCGCCGCCCAACGATACGCCCGAACCCAACCCAGGTCACCTCGGCAGCCCAGAAGAAAAAACGCTGCGCCAGTTGATCGATCTTGGCGTCTGCTATTTTGAAACAAATAACGAACCCAATCTTGCTAGCGAATGGAAGACACAAGCATTTCCGGGCAATCCGCTCGAAGCGGCGAAACTCGTTGCGCTCAATTGGCTCTTTGATGCACGCTTGATTTTATCGATGGGCGCATTCCCTGGATTACCCGCAGTCAGCTCTGGCGGCGATATGGATTTGATTGGCGCACTCGCCACCCTCGGTCGCCATGATATTCTGCTCGAGGGTTGTTGGATCGCGCTGCACAATTATTGCGGCAATCGTCCGCTCACCTACCCCGACGATCCGATCAGCCGCACCGGACTGCCTCTCACCGATGGACAGCACGCGCAACAAGCATCCTGGGTCTGGTGGAGTACGGCGCATGGTCGTCCCGACTCCCCGGATGAAATCAATGAACTCCGCGCGAATCTCGCCAACCCAGCCGCCACCATTCAACACGACCACGCTTGCTTTCGCGAGTTTGAATATTACGATACGCTCGCGATGAAATATCTCGGTCGCTCGATTCCGATCATCAGCACCGAAGGTGGCTATCGCGTGGGACGACGCGAGGACATACGCTATCCGCGTGTAACGCCATCGGGTCATTGCGAGCAAACTGTTGCGCTGTTCGATTTCATGCAACGCCAAGCACCCGATTATTACTTTGCGGCAACGCCGACCTTGTTGATCGAATCGGAAGAGCACGAACACGATGCATGGCACAGCGCATTCTGGCAGCGCGCGATGACGAATCCGCCATACGGTTTCGACGGCGTTCCCAATATTGCATTGATGAACGGCACGTTGGGCAATCAACTTCCGGTGATCGATGCGGTCAAGCAAATGCAGAACCTTGCGCGACGAATGCCGGGCGCACAACCGACACCGCCGGTGCAACCTGCGATGCCATTCGAACACAAGCCAGTGACACTGCCACCGCCGATTCCTAGCGAACCGGTCAAAGCAGAGCCAACTCCGCAAACCGAATTCCCGTCTTGGCTTCGCGATACACCGCTGCCGACCAAAGTGCCACCGACGCTTAAATCAGTTCAAGCCAAGCCAAAAGAAAAAGAAATCGAACCCGCAGTTCCGACGCCCGTTGCTTCGACTCAACCAATGGTTGAGCAAGTGCCACTGCCTCCGCCACCTGTCGCAATCAAACCGACACCGCCTGTCGAAGAACAAGTGCCACCTCCGCCAGCGTCAGTCGTTACCGAACCAACGCCCAAGCCGGTCGAACCAGTCGTTGCGCCCACCAAAGAGAAACGCGTCGAACCGATTATCAAACCGGCGGAAGAAAAACCGATCGTCGAAAAAGTTTTCGAACCCATCGTGAGCAAGCCGGTCGAAAAGCGAAAGATCGATTCCACGCCGCCACCTCCTCCGCCGGAACACATTTCGCACGAGGAAAAGCCGCCGGCTGAAAGACGTGCGCCAATGGTCGAAACACAACCGTTGTCGACGCCGCTCGGTGCGGTAGAAGAACTGGAGTGGGACTGGCGTCTCGACGCGCTCGGCGTTGTCGTCGAACCGGCGAATGTCAAGCCAGGCCAAGCGTATTGGAAACTCGTCCGTGCCGAGTATCAAGCGCCGAACGAATCGAATGACGCGCATCAAATATTGTACACCGTTCTCGATCAACAAAATCGGCCGGTCGAATATCAAAAGGTTTTACAAGGCTGGGTCGATGGCGAGACCGATGCGATCACGAATGAAAATGGCGAGACCCGCATTCCAATGTGGCTCGCCTATTCGCCCGATCATATGGAGCAAGGTCCGTACGTCGCTTGGGTGGATGGCTTGGCATGCGACCGCGTGCGCGGAATGGGCTTGCCCTCCAAGCGTCATGTCAGTTTTAATCTCACTTGGAAACGCAGCGTCGCGACTTTTCTTGACACAGAAAGACGCCGTTGATGCAACAGTTTAATTTTAGTTTGCGAGTATTGTTCGTCGTGATGGTCGTCAGTCTCATCGGCGGTATCATCGTCGGATTCATCCTCGGCTGGGTCGTGTGGCCCGTTCAATTGGCAAACGTCGGCGTTGCGGATTTAAAGCTTGAAGATCAAGACAAGTGGATCGTGTCAACCGCCAATTCGTACGCGTACAACCATGACCTCGCGCGCGCGCAAGATCGATTAGCGCAACTCAAAGACGCCAAGATCGACGAGCGCATCATCGGTCTGGTAAGAAAATATAGCGAGCAGAATGAGACGGATGCCGCGGATCTCGCCGCGCTCGCCGTTGCTTTGGGAAACACCGATCAAGAAATCGCCCTAATCGCCACGACGCCAACACCCACGCCATCGTTAACGCCGACACCAACGGATACATCTACGCCAACGATCAAGCCAAGCGCGACGCCAACGATCGCGCCATCGTCAACTGTTACACCAACGCGCACCCTCACGCCGCGACCGCGCGCTACGGCAACACCCAAACCTGCACCCATCGCGGCGACAGAATGGATTCCAGCATATCCAGCCGCCTGGCCCGTTGGCGTAACCTTAGTGCCTGCCAATGTCGCGCCGGGACAAAAATATTGGCATCTCACTCGCGCGCTTTTCTGCGACATTATGGAGAATGGTCCTGATTGCGCCGATTTGCCTGGCGGAATCGAAGGCATCGGCGTTTACGTGACACTTGTCGGTGGAAAAGCGCCGTTACTCCGAGACGGAAAAGCAGCAACCGACTTGGAAGACAAGTCTTCGGATCCGCAATGCAAATGTACGTACGTCGATTTTCCAAATGGACAGTCGATTTCAGTCGCTAATTATCCAAGCGATACAATCCGTGGCATGGCACTCAAGAGTGTTAAAGAACCACGTCCCCAAACCCACGTCCGATATTTTCTAACATTTCAATTGGTGACACGATAACGTAGACCTGGAAGGTCTCATCGGCTCCGAAGGAGCCGCGACCTTCCAGGTCTCTTTCAATTCCGATGGATTACTTTCTCGCCGCACTTCCCATTCTGATTGTTCTCACCCTGATGCTATTGTTCCGCTGGGGTGGACAACGTGCCGGTCCTGCGGGCTGGCTAGGCGGTCTAATAATCGCGACCTTTGTGTTTGGACTCACGCCCGACGTGTTTTGGGTTTCGCAACTCAAAGGGTTGTTCCTCTCGATTTTTGTCCTCGCCGTGATGATCCCCGCGCTCTTCCTCTACTACACTGTCGATCAAATTGGCGGCATTCGCGCAATTGCACTCGCACTAGAGCAAACCATCTACGACCGAGGCACATTGCTCATCGTATTAGCATGGGCATTCAGCGGCATGTTGGAAGGATTGGCGGGCTTTGGCTTGCCCATCGCCATCGTCGCGCCGATGCTGGTCGGCTTGCACGTAGAACCGGTCATAGCAGTAGCCGCCGTCGCCGTAGGTCACGCGTGGTCTGTAACCTTCGGCGACATGGGAATCATTTGGCAAACGCTCATCGCCGTCGTCAAGATGGACAGTGCGCTGCTTGCGCCCACGGCGGCAATCATGCTTGGCATTGCATGTTTGCTCTGTGGTCTCGCCACTGCAAAAATCCTGGGGCATTTCAATCGTGCGTTACTCGTTGTCGCGTTGGCTATATTGATGGCTACCGTACAATACGCGCTGGCAGTTCTCGGCGTCACGCCGTTGGCTGCATTCGGCGCAGGTGTTGCGGGGATTGTGGGGGGAATACTATCCTCGAAAAATGTGCGACGCACTTTGGAGGTGCGTCGCACGTCTACGCTTATCGCTTCACTCGCCAGTTATGGCTCACTTGCCATTTTGATGTCGATCATATTTTTGATTCAACCTTTGCGCGCAAGGCTTGACAGCGTGGTGTGGCAAATGACATTCCCCGAAGTAAAAACCGCGACTGGGTTTGTTACTCCGGCTGGGCTAGGTCAAGCGTTCCGATTTTTGACTCACCCTGGCACGTCCATTTTACTCATTGCTCTTGTCAGCCATTTCGTGTACACTCGAATTGGCTTGAGTGCGCCTGAAGCGTGGCGTATGGCTCTGCGCGCGACTTGGCGTTCGGCGGCACCGGCAAGCATCGGCATCATCGCGATGGTTGGACTCGCGACCCTGATGGAACATTCGGGCATGACGCTATTGCTGGCACGCGCGATGAGCGGCGCAATGGGTGTCGCTTTTCCGATCGCATCGCCGCTGGTCGGTATCCTAGGCGCATTCGCGACCGGCAGCAACAACAACTCGAATGTGCTTTTCGGATCATTACAAAAAGATGCCGCGCTATTGCTTGCCATCGCACCGAGCCTTCTCATCGCGGCTCAAACGACCGGCGGATCATTGGGAAGCATGATCGCGCCCGCAAAAATTATCGTTGGGTGTAGCACCGTTGGATTGAAAGGACAAGATGGACGCGTGCTGCGCATCACATTGCCGTACGGTTTGCTGATCGGCTTGAGCATAGGGCTGATCGCATTCCTGTTTTCGAAACTATGACAGCGCTAAAACAATTTCTGCCAAAACCAAAAAGCCCATTTGATCGCTACGTCCTCATCATTTTTGTCGCATGGACGCTATCGCTCGTTACTTCGCTATGGTGGAATATCAACGAGGTCAGACACAGCACGATGGACAATGCACTTGTCCAAGCACGGGTTGCTTTTGCCAAGGATATTCTCTATCGGCGTTGGGCGGCGCTACACGGCGGCGTTTATGTTCCCATCGATGACCGAACGTCACCTAATCCTTATCTGCAAGATGTACCCGAACGCGACATCACGACGCCATTAGGCGTTCGACTTACGCTAATGAATCCGGCGTATATGACGCGCCAAATTTTTGAGATTCAAGCACAAGACACCAATGTGTACGGTCACATCACCAGTCTCAACCCGATTCGCCCTGAAAATGCTGCCGATGAATGGGAAACCGATGCGTTAAAAAGTTTTGAACAAGGCAACCAAGAGACAAGTGAGTTGACCACCATCGATGGCAAACCGTATTTACGATTGATGCGGCCGCTGATCGCCCAAAAAGAATGTTTGGTCTGTCATGCCCAGCAAGGTTACAAAGAAGGCGAGATTCGCGGCGGGTTGAGTACGTCGGTTCCGATGGAACCGTTGCTTGCAATTGAAAACGATCAGATCAGGACGATTGCGCTCGCGCATCTAGTCATTTGGTTGCTCGGAACAATTGGGACGGCTTTGGGTGCTCAACGCATATCGAAAAGTGAAAGAGAGCGCACTGCGGTCGAAGACCTGTTGCGCTACCAAAGAAATCATGATGTGTTGACGGGTCTATACAATCGCGCGTTTTTCGAAGAGGAAATGGACCGCTTGGAAAACAGCCGCATGTTTCCCATCAGCATTATTATCGCCGATGTCGACGATTTGAAGCCAATCAATGACGTGCGCGGTCATTCGGCAGGTGACGAATTGATCAAACAGACGGCATACGTTCTCAAGGCATCGGTGCGTGCCGAAGACATCATCGCGCGGATCGGCGGTGACGAATTTGCGATCATACTGCCGTTGACGAACGAAATCGAGAATGAGGATTGCTTGCAGCGGATCAAGAATACCTTGACTGTATATCAGTCCAAATACGCAATGCCTCATCTAAATCTTTCTCTCGGGGGAGCAACCGCATCAGAGAAACAGCAAGCACTCTCCAGTGTCATGCGCCTTGCCGACGAACGCATGTATCAGGAAAAACACGCACGCAAGAAAATGAAAACCCAAGCTAGAAATGTGATTGAGGCATAGCGGTCTATGAATGCTTTTATTCAACCCCCTGCCCAAATTCCGTTTTATCTTCGATGGGGCATTGGGTTTGCTGAACGCATAGCGCGCAAGGAAATGTTGATCGGCAAATTGCTGGCATGGTATCCGCGCGCGGCAATTAGTTCAGGCGTGCTCGAAGCATTGATCGCGCACCACGAACCTGGCGTCGACGAACGCATGTTGAATCTGATTCGCTTACAAGCTTCCTACGCCGTCGCCTGCCCGTTTTGCATCGATATGAATTCGCACGCTGGCAGCAAATTAGCCGCCGAGGAGATTGCCGCACTACGCGGACAAGTATCGCTCGAATCGGTCAGCACGTTTTCACCGCGTGAACGGCTCGCCATCGAGTACACTAGACGCATTTCGCAAACGCCGCTCAAGTTTCCGCAGCCGTTTATCGACCAACTGACCGCCAATTTTTCAGAACGCGAGATCGTCATCCTAGCGACGACTGCCGCGCAAGTGAATTACTGGGCAAGACTCATTGACGCGCTCGGTGTGCCGCCTACATCGTAGGGCAAGTCTCCGACTTGCCGCGCCAATCGGAGATTTGCGTTACCTTTTCAAAGGAGTGTTCTATGCCGTATGTCGATTTTTCAATCGTACCAGAGCACGAAATTGCCCCTGGTTTTCGCGCGCGTTTTATCCACTCGGACCACATGACGCTCGCGTACTGGAACATCACAGCGGGCGCAGCGCTCCCCGATCACGCTCATCCACACGAGCAAATTGTCAACGTCATCGACGGCGAATTTGAATTCACGCTCGACGGCGAAAAACGCATTCTCACGGCTGGCTCTGTCGTCAACATTCCATCGCACGTCAAACACTCGGGTAGAGCGATCACGAACTGCAAAATCATCGACGCGTTTTATCCGGTGCGAGAGGATTATCGGAAATAGAAAAACCTGACAGGTCGTGTCGGCTCCTGCGGAGCCGCGACCTGTCAGGTTTAGATCACAACACCTGCACATCGTGCGGATGCGATTCCTTCAAACCCACCGGCGTCATCCGTACGAAAATTGCCTTTTCATACAATTCGTCGAGCGTGTGCGCGCCGCTATAGCTCATGCCCGATTGCAGTCCGCCAACGAGTTGGGTCAATACCTCTTTTGTGCTGCCGCGATACGGAACCGCCGCATCGACGCCTTCCGACACATACTCGTCGATTTCTTCTTGTGTGACGCGGAGCGAGCCATCGCCCTCGCGAGTTTTGCGTGCTGCATTCGCTTGCACCGACGCCATCCCGCGGGACGTTTTGTATCGATGTCCCTGACGCGTCATTAACAGCCCCGGGCTTTCGTCGGTCCCGGCGAGCAAGCTGCCCACCATCACCGTCGATGCGCCCGCGGCGAGCGCCTTGACCACATCGCCCGATGTTCGCACGCCGCCGTCGGCAATGATCGGAATGCCAGCCGGTTTCGCAGCGGCAACGCAATCGATCACCGCCGACAATTGCGGCACGCCGGAGCCAGCGACGACACGCGTGATGCAAATCGACCCAGGACCGACGCCAACCTTGACCGCATCTGCGCCAGCATCGATTAGGCGTTTAGTTCCATCCGCCGTCGCAACATTCCCGCCAATAATTTGCGCGGTTGGAAACTGTCGTCGAATGTTCTTGATCATGTCGATTTCCAATTCCGAATCGCCGTGCGCAATATCGACGACGATGCAGTCTGCCCCTGCTGCTAGCACCGATTCGACGCGCGCGAGTTCGCGTTCCTTGACGCCAACCGCTGCACCAACGGCGAGCCGTCCACGCGAGTCCTTTGTCGCATTGGGATATTTCTCCAATTTCAAAATGTCTTTCAACGTAATCAATCCAACGACACGACGATCTTTATCCACCAACGGCAATTTCTCGATTCGATTTTCGTGCAACAACCGTTCGGCTTCCTTGAGCGTTGTGTCGTGCGGAGCCGTAATCACGGATCGGCGCATCAATTGGCTCACTGGCTTCTTCTCGTCATTCTCAAATAGCAAATCACGCGTGGTGATAATGCCAACCAACCGCTTGTCGTGATCGACGATCAAGAGTCCGCCCGAGCCGGTCTCTTCGACAATGCGCCGCGAATCGCCAACGGTGTGCGTAATCGTCAGCGTGATGGGCTCATCGACGATAAACGATTCCGATTTTTTCACCCGCGCGATTTGCTGCACCTGCTCCTCAATCGACATGAAACGATGGATGACGCCGATCCCACCCTCGCGCGCCATCGCGATGGCCATCTCGCTTTCGGTAACAGTGTCCATGTTCGCCGAAACGATGGGCGTTTGCAAAGTGATTTTCGGCGTGAGTTTCGCCTGCGTCGACAAGCGTTTCCGTGATTCGAAGGTGGAATGCTGCGGTACGAGCAACACATCATCATACGTCAATGCAACTTCAGGAAGAATTTTCATACGAGCCTCCATCGTTGAGCAAATTTCCAATTTGCCCAACCGCGCGCGATTATACGTTATTTGACCATTCCTCGCAACAAAACTATAATCCGCGCTGGGTAAAATATGTCTAACGATCAATTTCCCGGCGCACTCTCTCCTCTCGACGACCGCTATGCGCGCGAAACTGCGCCGCTGCGAGAATTCTTTTCCGAGTTTGCCCTCATCCGCCTGCGCGTTCGCGTCGAGATCGATTACCTCATCACGCTATCTCGACTCACTCACCTCGTGCGCCCTCTGACCGATTCTGAATTGCAGCTACTGCAATCACTCAAGTCGAACTTTTCAGCCGACGATGCGCGCGCTGTCAAAGCGCACGAGCAAACGACGCGCCACGATGTCAAAGCCATTGAATATTTTTTGCGCGACCGGTTGGCAACCACTTCACTTGCTGACATCATTGGCTGGCTACACTTTGGTCTGACATCCGAAGATATTAACCTAATCGCGCAAGCCATTGCTCTGCGCTATTCACGCAATGAAGTTCTTCTACCGGCGCTGGAAAAAATCATCGCACAGTTGACGACACTAGCACGACAATACAAAAGCACGCCAATGCTCGCGCGCACGCACGGACAGCCCGCCGTACCGACGACGCTCGGAAAAGAATTCGCGGTGTTCCTCGCGCGGCTCAAAAAACAAATCGCGATTTTGCGCGTGCATCGATTCGAGACCAAACTTGCCGGTGCAGTCGGCAATTTCAACGCGCTCGTCGCCGCCGCGCCGCACATCGATTGGCCGGCGTTCAGCGAAAATTTTATTCGCGCCTACGATCTCGAACCGAATCTCATCACGACCCAACTCGTGCCGTACGACAACTGGGTGCGCTATTTCGACACGCTGCGCCTGACGAATTCTGTCCTGATCAATTTTACGCAAGACGTGTGGCGCTACATCAGCGACGATTATTTAAAGTCGCGTGCAGTCGCAGGCGAGGTTGGCTCATCGACCATGCCGCAAAAAGTTAACCCAATCGATTTTGAAAATGCGGAAGGTAACCTGGGAATTGCAAACGCGCTCTTTGAACATTATGCGCGCAAACTGACGGTCTCTCGCCTCCAGCGCGACCTCTCCGACTCTACGGTTCGACGCACGTTTGGCGTTCCGCTCGGTCATAGTCTTCTTGCCTATACGAATCTCGCGCGCGGACTCGACCGCATCGATGCGAACGAACAAGCGATGCGCGCAGATTTGGAATCGCATTGGGATGTGGTCGCGGAAGGCGCGCAGACGATTTTGCGCGCCGCCGGGGTGCGCGATGCGTACGAACAATTGAAATCACTCACGCGTGGAAAAAGTATTACAGAGCAATCGTTCGCGGAATGGATCGATCAATTGACCGTGGATGAATCGGTGAAAGCGCAATTGCGCTCGCTATCGCCGTTCACTTATTTAGGATTAGCAGAGAAAATAGTTGAGCGAATCTTGTAGTAGCCAGAATCCAGAATTCAGAATCCAGAATATAGCGCTAGATTCTGAATTCTGACTACTGAATTCTGACTTCTTGGAGGTATCATGTCCGTCACAGTCATTCTTGGCACACAATGGGGCGATGAAGGCAAAGGCAAAGCGGTCGATTATCTCGCGGGCAATTTCGATTACACGGCGCGCTTTAACGGCGGCAACAACGCGGGGCATACGGTCGTCAACGAACTTGGCACTTTTAAAATTCATCTCGTACCTTCAGGCATTTTTTATCCGCGCGTCCGCTGTCTCATCGGCAACGGCGTCGTCATCGATCCTGCGGTGCTCATCGAAGAAATTGAATCGTTGTGCAACGCGGGCATCAAAACCGAAAAACGAATTTTCATTTCGGCGCGCGCACACCTCATCATGCCCTACCACAAAATCCTCGACGGATTGTACGAGCAAGCGAAAGGCGCAGGCGCAACGGGAACCACCCGTCGTGGGATTGGTCCCGTGTTCGCCGACAAAATGGGATATAATGGTTTGCGCTGGAGCGATTTCGCCGAGGAGGGTTTGTTTGCCAATAAACTCCGAACTCAGTTGGATCTGAAAAATAAAATCATCGCCGCACTCGGCGGTGATGCGCTCGACTTTGAAAAAATCTATTCGGAATATTGCGGCTACTATGCCACGCTCAAGCCGTACATCGTCGAGACCTATCCCATCGTCCAAAAAGGTTTGCACGCTAAGAAAAAATTCTTGCTCGAACAAGCGCAAGGCGCAATGCTCGATCCCGACTGGGGCACGTATCCCTTCGTCACTGGCTCGACGACGCTGGCATCGGCAGCGACGGCGGGGCTGGGCGTGCCGCCGCGCGCGATCACGCAAATCATCGGTGTAACCAAAGCGTACATCACACGCGTCGGCGGCGGCGCATTACCCACCGAGATCAAAGACGAGAGTCCGACGGCTAAAGCATTGCAAGAAGTGGCGGCGACGACGGGGCGCATTCGGCGCGGCGGCTGGTTCGATGCGGAGGTCGTTCACTTTTCAACGCACCTCAACGGCGTCGATGCGCTGTTCCTGACCAAGCTTGACGTGCTGAGCCAATTCGACGAGATAAAAATTTGCACGGGCTATAAATTCAACGGCAAGCCCGTCCACTATTACGATCTCAACGCTTACCAACTTGAGCAAATCGAGCCGGTGTTTCGCACGGTGCGGGGTTGGCGCGAGGATATTACTCAAGCGCGCAAATATTCCGATTTGCCGCCGCGCGCGCAACGGTATATCGAAACGATTGAAAAGCTCGTCGATGTGCCGATCAAATGGGTGTCGGTCGGACCTGAACGCGAAGCTACGATCAAGCGATAGGGACACGAAAACCGCAAAAGAAAAACCTTCCAGTCGATAAACCTGGAAGGTTTCTTCATTTTCCGAACACGCCGCGCAACAAACTAAATCCTAATCGATAAAACCAATCACCGGGATTGTCGTAAATGATGTGCGCGATAAGTCGTTTGAATTGCAAGCGCCGCCCTAGCGCGCTCCACGCAATGCGCCGCTCGTAATCGGCGAAAGAAAAATTCTGCCGCTGCAATGCCCGCATCGCTTCATCGGCGGTGCGCATTCCGAAATCGAGCGCGTGCGAAATCCCCTCACCCAGCCACGGCTCCGTACCAGCCGCATCGCCCGCGAGCAACACATGCGGCGCGGAATGTTTTGTTGTCGCGTCGAACCACCGCTCCGGATGACCTTGCAAATGCGCCTGGTCTAGTTCGACTTGACGCTCTGCCAGCGCCGATTCGAGAATGGGTTTCAATTCGGCGCGCGGTCGGTGCGGCTGCGCGCGCGAATCGTACAAGCCGCGATTCATCACCGGCGTGCCTTGCTTGAACGATGGAAAATCCCAGTAATAACCCTGCACCCCATACTTGGTCGGCGTGAAATCAAACACCGCCGTATGATCGACAAACTCCGGCGCGCACGTTGGATCGACGGGCGTCAAGATTTCCATCAGGCGCGAGATACGATCCCAGCGAACGAGTCCCAGCTTTTGGCGCACCACACTATTCGCGCCATCCGCCCCGATAACGATCTTGGCGTGATAGGTTTCGTGCTTGGTTAGAACATTCACACCGCTATTGCGTTCCAGATCGATGAGCGGCTCACCCTCGTGGATTTCGATGCCACGCTCACGCGCGCTGCACGCCAAGGCCGCATCGAATTCTTCGCGCCGCACCACGCGAAAAACGTTTTGCATTCGAAACGTGAATGCCAAATCGGCGTACACGAATCGGATCGCGTGAATCGGAAACGACGCGACGCCCGGATCGACGCGTAATTGTTTGAGCAACGCATCGGCATGAGTCGTCACACCGCCGCCGCAAAGTTTATGGCGCGGGAACACGGCTTTGTCGATCACCAGGGTTCGCCGCGCCAGATCGGGATTATGATTTGCGATTTGAATTGCCGCCGCTGAACCCGCGGGCCCAGCGCCGACGATGAGAATGTCGTAATCAGACAATTTCCATTTCCCTTATTTCCGTCATTTCCCGTAGTTGCCTTGCATTGATGGAACTGAGGAACTAGGGGAACTCTGGGAAACTCGGTGCGGCTCCGCACTTGATCGATTCACCAACCCCACGCCCGCGATGATGAGCAGCAAACCCACAATCGCTTGCCATTCAATCGACTCGCCCAAAAACGCCGCACCCCACATCACGCCCGTGATCGGAATCAAGTATGTGACCAACGAAGTTCGCGTCGCGCCGGTATGTTCGATAAGCCAATAGTACAAAACGTACGCGAACGATGTGCCCATCAAAGCCAGGATCAACAGCGAACCGATGGCTGGCAACGATGGACGCAACGCCAACGGATTATCGAACACGAGACTGAGCGGCAGCATGATAATGGATGCGGTGAGCAATTGGCCGGTTGGAGCCATGACGTGCGACACGCCGTCGAGATATTTGTGCGCGATCAACGTCGCCAGACCATAGCTCGCCGCGGCAATGACGATGGCGAACTGTCCCCAGAATTCTAATTGAAAGCCGCGTTGCAATTCGGGTATGAACAACACCACCACGCCGATGAAACCGAGCGCAACGCCGACCGCTTTCGGTATCGTCAATCGTTCATCCTTGGTCCAGAAATGCGCAAAGATGACGGTGAACAATGGCATCGCCGCCGTCAAGATCGATGCGAGTCCGCTCGAAATGTGCGTCTCGCCCCAGGTGATGGCGGTGTACGGAATCACGCCGTTAAAAATTCCCATCGCCGTCAGAGTCAGCCACGCGCGGCGCGTTCGCGGAATCGGTTCTTTACGTAGAACCAGCACAACCATCAGCGCGATTGCCGCGATGAGTGTTCGCGCCTCGACGAAGGTGAATGGTGGAATTTCTTCCCCGCCGATTTTTATAAACATGTATGACGCGCCCCAAATTGCACCGAGCAAGAGCAAAATGAACCAAGCAAACATCAATACCTCATTTCTGATTTAGGATTTACGATTTCACTTGAGTAGACAAGAAATCATAAATTCAAGATCGCTCCTTCAAGCTTGAGCAGCTTGACTTTCAGCGGCAGTCCACCGCCATAGCCGCCCAAACTTCCATTGCTCGCGATGATGCGATGGCAGGGCAAGATGATCGGAATTGGATTTGCGCCAAGCGCCTGTCCAACCGCGCGCGAGGCGCGCGGGTTGCCGATCTGCTGCGCGATCCACGCGTACGAACGCGTCTCGCCAAATGGAATCTTGTTCGCCGCCTCAAGCACCGCGCGTTGGAACGGTTTCAACGATGACCAGTCCAATTTCAAATCGAATGTGCGCCGCCGACCTTCGACGTATTCCGTGATCTCGCGTAGAATTTTATCCGGTGGTTGGGCAAGAATTTCCGCATCGACAAATTCGCTTTTTAAGCTTGACATCGATTCTGCACGTGAGCCGCGCGGCAGTTTCAATGCCACGATGCCGCGTTCGTTAAAAGCCACACCGATCCAACCGATGCGCGTGCGAAACGTCGATAGCTTGATCGTCGAGTACTTGGGCACAAGCCGCAAACGAATTTCTTCGCGTCGCAACGACACAGGAATTTTCTCGCGTCTTTTCATGCGCGTCAGCGTTCGTTCCAATTCTTTCAAATCGTCTTCGATCTTCATACCACACCTTGTCGTTCTTTTTCGAGAATCGCTTTAAGATTTTTCATCGCCCGATGCAGGCGCACGTAGACATTGTTCGTTGTACATCCCAGCATTGCCGCCATTTCCGCGCCACCCAGCTCATCGAAAAAAGCCAGCCGAATGATTTCGCGATCGCGCTCGGTCAAGCGTTCGATGCCGCAGCGCACGGAGCGATATTCGTCGTCGCGTTCCACCCGCTCCGCATCGCTCATCGCTTCGCCGACGAGTTCCAATCGGTCGTCCAACGATTCAGTTACGCGATGCGCACGATAGTAATCAGCGACGCGACGCGCGGCGATGCGATACAGCCATGCGATAATTGGCTTGCCCAGCCAGCGCACACGCTTGATCCCATTCATCGCGTCCTCAAACACCGTCGCCGCGATGTCTTCTGCCGTTTCGCGCGAGCCAACGCGCCGATAAGCGTACGCGTAGATGCGATAAAAATACGCGTCGAATAATTCCGCCACTCCAGCCGCATTCGTTTGCGCGCGTTCCAGCAACCGCCGCTCGTCAACGCTTGGCATCAACCATGACCTGACGCGGATCGAACAAGGGCGCCTGCAGGCGACTGCCTTCGAAATTCAACAGCCATTCTTTGCGCCACAATTCGCCGCCATAACCGGTGAGCGATCCATCGGAGCCAATCACGCGATGACACGGCACGACAATCGCAATGGGATTTTGGCCGTTCGCTCGCCCAACCGCGCGAATCGATTTGCGGTCACCTAATGCGAGTGCTACGTCGAGATACGAGTTGGTTTTGCCGAACTGAATCGTCAGCAAATATCGCCAAACTTGGGTCTGAAAATCGCTTCCGCGCAAATCCAGCTTGAGCGAAAATTCTTTGCGCGCGCCAGCAAAGTATTCGGTCAACTGACGAACTGCTTCGGCTAGGATGTGGTCGGAGAAATCCGTTTTCTCGCTTACGTCCGCCTCATTCGTCGATTGATTGACCAAAAAACGGGTTTCTGATTTGACGAACCCAATCGAACTTATGCCGCTCTCACTGCCTGTTATTTTTATCGCGCCAATCGGCGATTGAAGATACGCAACCAACTTGTCGTTCATATTGACCTCAACTAGAATCGCTCATTTTGTCATTTCGAGTCGTGGATTTTGCGCCGAGAAAGCTCGTGTTCGTAAGAGGAGATTTCTCGCTCCGCTCGAAATGACAGATGAAACCTCAACTTGATGGCGTGGTCTTTTTGCGCACGTAGAGTAACTTGTCAACGTGCGCCACCACTTGATTGTGTTCATCCATTACATCCACACTAAACATCGGCTCAATTTTTTCGCCTGCATCCACCCGCGCGCGAATCGCATCGACTTGCTCTTGCGTGATACAAAACGTCGCCGTCACGTTGCCCCGCCCCGGTCGCACAAATCGGATACTTGCCGATTTGTCCCACACGATATAGTCCTCGCCAAGCGCGTGCATCAGAATTAGCATGAACCAGGGATCACACATCGCGTACAGTGTGCCGCCAAAATGTGTTCCGACCGCATTGAGGTTGCGCCAATTCAACTTTGACTGCACCCGAATTGTGCGCAAGTCAGGCGATTTGTAAACGACGCGAATATTCATGCCGAGAAACGGTGCGTAAAAATTAATCCATTTTAGCAATTGCAGGATGTTTCGTCGCATTGTGCGCCTCTAACAAATATATCGGGAATTGGGGGAAAATCTTACACTGAACGACCGCCCCCGTACTGCGCTGCCATCGGTTGTCTGCGGTCGCGCTTAGCTCGACGCGCTCGAATAATATCGTAGCGCGAAATTCCAAAATCGATTTGAGAAAATGAACAGACCAATTGCCATACCAAAACCAATGAGCGTCATGGTCTGATCGATTCGACCGAGGAGTGCAGCGGCAGGAAACGTTGTGACAAATGCAATCGGAACGACGAAGGTCAACAGCACCCGCACCACGCCTTGATAAATCGTCACCGGATAACGCCCCGCTTCATAAAAGGCGTAAAAGACCTCAGTGATATTGTCGATTCTGACAAACCAGAAGGCAAAGGACACCATCACCAGCCAAATCGAATAGACCATGATGATCGCGGACAGGACCATTATGATAAAAAATCCAATCTGAGCGAGCGTCGGTACGACGCGAAGCTGTCCCAACGCATAGACAATCACGCCCAGCCCGATGATCACATCGACGAGACGCCAGACGACAATGTTACGCAAGCTCGCCAAGAATTGCGAGTTCAATGGTTTGACCAAGACAAAATCGAACGTACCGTCACGAACTTGCTCGATCACTGCGCCGATATTCGGTCGCAGGAACGATTCCATCACGCCATTGAAAAAGGTATAAAGTCCGACGACCATCAGAACTTCAGGGAATGTCCAGTCGCCCATTTTGTCACGATGCAAAAAAAAGATCGAAACGCCGACGATACCCCACACGAGCCAGAACACACTCATAAAGGCGTTCGACAAAAAGTTGACACGGTATTCGAGTTCTTTAAGGATAGAATACTTGTAGAAGATGGCAAGTAGTTTGAGATAACGCATCGTTCAAATTTGAAAAATGCAATTTACTTTCTGTGATATAAAATTATGGCAGCCTGTTCGCTCAACGTACTCTTAGGTAACTCATGACCCATGCGGGCAAGCGCTACGAGTATGATTGTAGCATAGGCGAAGCCGTGCGACAAGGCATAAACCCAGTCATCATATTGCCCCTGCTCCGAGGGTGATGTGATTCATCTCTGTTATAATGTCGCACAATGGCTATTTTATTTTGCAACTGACCAGGAGGACTTGATGTCGCTTTTTGATTTAACTGGGAAAAAAGCTTTGGTGACTGGCGCTAGTCGTGGTTTAGGGTACGCGATCACAGAGGGCTTGCGCGAACATGGTGCAGATGTCGCCATGATCAGCTCATGTGACGAAATTTTTGAGGCAAGCCAACGCCTCGCCGGCTTGACCAATCGCCAAGTTTTTCCGCTCAAGGGAAATCTGGGCATTCGCACAGAACTTGCGCGTGTTTTTGAAAAGAGCCTTGAACTATTGGGAACCCTAGATATTCTGGTGGTCTCGCATGGAATCCAGCGACGGCACGATGCGCAAGTTTTCCCACTTAGACTGGGAGCAAGTGATCGAGGTTAACCTGACTTCCGTCTTTCTACTCGATCAACTGGCTGGACAGGTGATGCTTGAGAAACGGAAGGGAAAAATCATTAACATTGCATCGCTTCAAAGTTTTATCGGGGGATGGCGCATACCGGCATATGCCGCTGCCAAGGGCGGAGTGGCTCGCATGACCATGACCTTGGCGAATGAATGGGCTGCCCGCGGAGTTAATGTCAATGCCATTGCGCCCGGTTATATGGATACAGATATGGATCAAGCCTGAAGAATGATCGAGACCGCTATGAATCCATCTTGAGTCGGATTCCCGCCGGGCGTTGGGGTGACCCCGATGATCTCAAAGGTGCGACAGTCTTTTTAGCTTCAGAGGCTTCCAACTATGTCAACGGAGTCATCTTGCCCGTTGACGGAGGCTGGTTAGGACGCTAATTGCGATAAAGTGGAGTTAGCCAGCAGGGTTTTTCAGCAGTCCCTTGACAAGTTGAAAAGGACCTGCACCACCTGCGATAGCGGTGATCAGCAATTTGATTATTGGGCTAGTAGTTCGCCTCGGATGGACCAATCTCGCCGTCGTTTCAAAACGACGGCTCAAAAGGTGGAAACTCGATAAATCGAGTTGGCGTCAATCGGTTTCCAACCGATTTTGACCTCATTGAGCCGCCGAATTTCATTCGGCGACGTTCACCCAAAATCGTGACGCACACCCTCGATGTTATGCCTAATTGCTTTTTGTCTTCGAGCGTGATAAAATAAAAGTGAGGCAGCTCCTCTCGCAAATCGTGCGACAATGGTCGTCGCAGAAAATCAACATCGCCGTTGCTGAACTAAATTGGGAAGCACCTCGTTCGAGCACAAGCATAACTGTGGCTCGGCGGGGTGCTTTTGTTTCTCCAACGCTTTCGAATCGAACTCAACAGCCGCGTTGCACGTCATACACCTAGTTGCCCTCTGGATTGTAGGCCAGCATTTTTCACAGCTTTTCGCTTGTCCAATCCAAGTCATTGGAAAACTAGTTTCCTTCCTGGCAAGGTGCTTGAATGAATCGTGCAGTCATGCGGCAATTGAGCGTATCCCCACTCGTCCAAATCCTCAAGTATTGGACGCGTGCCAAGCGCACTCTTGCGTCGCCTAGATCGAAACTTCGCCTCAAACTCGTCGCGATGCTCTTGATCACTACGCTCATAGGCATGGTGCTTTCCTCGCTTCTTGTCCTTTCGTTCCATCGCCAACAGTTCTTCGATCAGGCACGCTCGCATGCCTCGCACATTGGAGTTGTGATTGAGGCAAGTCTTTTCCATTCGATGCCCAACCCGGACATGACCATGCTCGAAGACATGATTAATGCGGAAGCAAGCCAAGCCGGTCTAGAGTATATTCGTATCCTTGATAAGGAGGGCGCGATCTGGGTTAGCTCAAATTCAACCGAGCTTGGGCGTTCTTTTCAACTCAACGAGTCACCTTGTCGCGATTGTCATCCGAACGAGCCAAACACCGCTCAATCGGTATCAACGGTTAATTCGCAAATCATTGGCGAAGATTTGGTTACGGTCATCCTCGTCGAGAATCAACCAACCTGTCATGGTTGCCATAGCCGTTCTATTCGTCACTTGGGAATCTTGATGGTGGCGACGCCGGTCGCTGGTCTCCAAACGGAATTGGCAGAGAGTTCAGGATGGTTACTTTTCTCCAGTTTGATTTCATTTCTTCTCCTCATTGGACTTTTGACACCCGCCTTAGAAAAATTTGTCACACGACCCGTCATCAACATAGCTAAGGGCGCTGCCGAGATCAGTGCGGGCAATCTGGATTATGTGTGCCGGGTCAAATCCAACGACGAGTTGGGCGAATTGGCGACGACATTTGACACAATGCGTTTGCGGCTCAAGACCATGCTCGAAGAGAAGGAAAGACAAAATCATGAGCTTCAGATGCTCAACGACATTGCGCGCATCACCAGCGAACAACTCGAGCCGCAACAGATTCTCAACTTGACGATCAAGACGGTAGTAAAGAGTTTGAAAGTTGAGGCAGGCGCAATTCGGGTGTTGGGTCAAGACCATCCTCATTTTAGTCTACATGCCTGCCACGGCATACCCGAATGTCACCCCAACACATGTGACCTGCGTGCCATCAACATCGTTTTGGCTAAACGACCAAGCGCGAACAATTCGCACAATGGCGCACCCAATTCAACCGAGGAGTCTATCTTCAAGGTAAAAACTGACGCGCAAGGACGTTCGTATGTGGGCATTCCTTTGGAGACCAAGGGTATGCTCATTGGTGGGCTTACGCTCATCACGTATCCAGGGCAATCTGTAACGGAAGAGGGAACGCGAACCTTGAAGGCAATGGGACAACAGATCGGATTGGCGGTCTTGAACGCAATTCACTTTCAGCAGGCGCGTTATCAAGCCACACTAGAAGAACGGGATCGATTGGCTCGCGAGATGCATGACTCGCTGGCACAAGCGCTCGGCTATCTCAAAATGAAAACGACCGTGACAGATGAGTTATTGTCCGGTGGACAGATCGACCAAGCCCAAGTCAACCTGCGCGAGGTGAAAGAACTTGCCACGGAAACTTATTTTGACGTGCGCGAGACTATATTTGGATTGCGCAACGCATCCTCTACCAGTTCACAATTCATCCCTGGTCTGGAGGAATATCTTGGCAAGTACTGCCTGCACTATGGTGTTCAAGTGGATGTCACTGCCGAAGAAAACTGTCACCCGACTTTTCCACCAGACGTTTCGCTCCAGCTTATACGCATCATCCAAGAGGCATTGACCAACGTGCGAAAACACGCCCAAGCTAACAAGGCAAGCATTCATTTTACGCGTGAGGCCCATCATTGGCGTATCAGCATTGAAGACCACGGCACTGGCTTTGACTCGCGCGTAACCCAGAGCGAAGGGTGTCGCTTTTTGGGCTTGCATATCATGCGGGAACGTGCCGAGGGAATTAGCGCAGAATTCCAAGTCGATTCACAACCTGGGATAGGAACCTGCGTCACGATTCGCATCCCATTTGGATCGGAGGTATGAGATGACGCAGCCTCTTCGCATTTTGCTTGCGGACGATCACGTTCTATTTCGCAAAGGGATTGCGAGTCTCATGGCGCCGCATCAAGACATGCAAGTGGTCGGCGAAGCCAGAGATGGATTGGAAGCCATCGAACAAGCGCGGCTGACCAAACCGGACGTTGTATTGATGGACATTCATATGCCTCGCTTTAGCGGCTTGGAGGCAATCCCTCACATCTTGCGGGAATGCCCGAATACGCGAATCGTCATGTTGACCGTCTCGGATGACGATCAGGACCTGTTCACTGCTATCAAGAGTGGAGCTTTTGGATATTTGCTTAAAGACATCGACCCCCATCGATTGTACGAGATGCTGGAAGGTGTACGGCAAGATGAAGCACCGATTGCCGGAGTCTTGGCGACTAAGATCTTGAAAGAGCTTAAGCACTATGCAAAAAGCGCATCGACGCCAGCAGAAACACCCAGCGAATTGACCGCGCGCGAAGTCGAAGTTCTCCAATTGGTCGCGAGCGGCGAAACGAATCGTGAAATCGCCACCAAGCTGTCGATCACCGAGAACACGGTGAAAATGCACTTGCGCAACATCCTTGACAAACTTCATCTCCAGAATCGGATTCAGGCGACGGCGTATGCGGTTCGACAAGGACTGGACAAACCTAGTAATTCTGAGTGATTGGGTTTATGAAAGAGATTCTGCAACGTTACTGGATTTTTTTCGGCGTACTATTCAGCGCGAGTATTTTTTTCACATCCCCGAACGTCTCTGCAACTCCAGCACAGATCGATTCCACTCCGACACCCACGCCCAAGCCCACCGTCCACATCGCGACTCTCTCCGAATTGCAAGCCGCTCAGTCTCAGTGGGCGCGGTCGCGTCACGCCAACACATACGATGACGGGCTAGGCGCGAACACGACTTGCGCTAGCTGCAAATCTCCGCGCAACTGGGACCCGTATGCGCCCGCAGCCGAAATCGCGCACGATTGCTCGCTTTGCAAACGGGAACCGGGCAAACCGCGCCCGCCATTGCCCGGCGGCGTACTCATAACCCAGTCCGAATGGAAAAGCATCACCTGCGATGTGTGTCATCAGCCGGTGGGCAACTCATACTCGACCGCGCTCTCGTTTTGGAATCAAGAGACACAAACATACGAAGCGGTCAGCAACAGTATGCAATTGTGCAACAAATGTCACACGGGAGCACATGGCTTTGATGTGATCCGTGAACAATCGGTTTCCCCGGCGCACCGGGGCTGGGATTGCATCCGTTGTCATGGTTCTCACAATGCGACAGTCAAGTGCATCGATTGTCACGACATCACGCAGGGACGCGGCGCAGTCGCCCACGCGCAGCATCCGAACGTCGATTGCACTGCTTGCCACGATGCGGGCGATCTACCGATCTGGCAAGACCCTTATTCCAACTCGCGTTTTTTCCAAAAATATATGCCACTGCGAACCGCGCATGACCTCCGCTCCTGGCCCTCGCACAATTTGCAAACGATTGCCGATTGTCGTCGCTGTCATCATCCGCAAGGCAAATTACAGATAACAGTTGCACCTCAAGTTCGCTGCGATAATCAATCCTGCCATGCCGAAGGCGCATCTTTCGATTGGTGTCCTCAGTTTCCGCGTGATGCTGCCCCAAAGGTTACACTTCCATGAAACGAATCGTGTTCGTGGTTCAATTCATTGCATTCTTGCTCTTGCTCACGGCGTGCGCCCAACCCTCAGTCACACCGGCAACGGCAACACCCACCACAATTGCCACCGCAACCCCGACACTGACCATCGCGGCGAGCGCAACCCCGCGCGCAACGGCGACGGCTGCGCCATCTGCAACGGCGCTGCCTCCAGCGCCAACTCGAATGCCGACCACCGCCGTGCAAGCAGCAATTTGGGCAAAATGGCAATCGAGTGCGCATGGCAATACCTACGATTTGGGCAAAGGTCCAAACACGTATTGTTCACGCTGTCATTCACCGCAGAATTGGGACCCGGCGTCCAAGGTTGATGCGCCGCCTAATTGCGTCTCGTGCAAGTTTGCATCGGATGCAACGGTGCGCATCGCCAAAAGCAATCAGTTGGTCTCACAAGCCGATTGGCGAAATATCGGCTGCGATATTTGTCATCCGATGAAGGATGGACTGGCGAGCAAAGAAATTGGCTGGTTCAACAAGACGAGTGGAAAATACGAATCGGTTGCCAATGCAACTGCCTTGTGCGAAAAATGCCACACCGATACGGATGTGCTAAAGCATCGGATCGATTTAGGCAAGGCAACGCATACGGGCTTGCAATGCACGCAATGCCACGACCCACATTCCACGCAAGCGAGTTGTTCAGCGACGAAATGCCATCCCAGTCTTTCCAAAATAGCTGGACACGATGCGGCGCACAAAAACGTGAGCTGCGTCGCTTGCCACGACGCTAGCGCACTCCAAGTCGGCCCCGATAACACAACAAAAATGTGGACGACCTGGCAATCAAGCACGATTGCCGGAATGAAAATGCTGAATCCAGCCCGATCGCACAATGTCCAAAAGCAAGCCGATTGCGCGCGTTGTCATTTCAAAGACAATCCTTGGAACCTTTCTTCTTCGGTGAGCAAAACTCCGTGATGAGAAAAATCGTTTGTCTGTTTGTCTTGATCGTCGTTGGGTTATTGAGGATTGACCCAGCGAATGCGCAGACCCAGGGCAATGGATTAAAGATCACGATCACACGCCCTGGCGAAGGCGAAACGCTCTACTCTAGTTCTTCTGCGCCTTTGGTTGGCATTCCTGTCACTGGATTCATCTCCTCCGAAAACTTGAATTTGAACCAACTTCAAGTTCGATTAGAAGCAGTCCAAGGCAACAAGTCAACCGGCAGTATCACGACCACCCCGCGCGCAGATGGGACCTTTTCTTTCGACGTTGCGATAAACGATAATGATTCGAGCGTTCAGGTCGAACCGGAACAGGGGTGCGACGCTCGATGCCACTCACTGCTTCCTCTCGTCTTGCCTTCAGGTCCTCTCATCATGCGCGCGACAGTGATTGATCCGCTTGGCAACAAAGCAGTAGCGGAACGCTCGATTACGGTCGACCGGTCAGGGTACGTCGATGTACCCGTGCAAGTTGTAATCGACGGCGAACCTAATCGCACTATCGAAGGAATTACGGTTATCGCGCAAACGCGATTGTATATATGGCGCGCGCGCCAATATTCCGCCAAGACCGATGCGAACGGTCGCGCGGTCATTCATTTGGAGCGACTCGCACAAGTGTCAACCCACTATATCGTTCAGATTGAGCCGCGAATTTTGAACGATGCGTTGACGACGAGCAGCACGGCAGTCAAATTAACTCTTCCACCTGGAGCGACAACTGTCGCGCCGATTACGCTGGTCGCGCAGCTTCAGCGTGGCAAGATTCAGGGAACGCTAGAGAAATTTCAAAACCGCTCTGATCTGACTGTCCGCGCGATTTCGTTGTCGAGCGGTGCGGCTTTTGCAACCAAAACAATGCAGGGTCAATTTAACTTGCCCAATCTGCCCTTGAGCAAATACCTACTCACTGTTGACGACACAGAAGCGACAAGCCAAAGAATTCAAATCGATTCACAGACCATCGATTTGACGACCAGCCCCGCGGTAACCGCAACGCTAAAAATTGCAGATTCTTCGCGAGTGGTGCGCGGCATTGTCCGCGATACCAATGGTCATGCGATACCAATTGCTTGGATTTCGAATGATCGAAAGAACAAGGTTGCGCGCGTTGCTCCAACTTCAGGTGAATTTATTTTGAATGGACTAGACGATCAAGATCGCGTTGGTTGGGTAACCGCTCCCGGTTATTGGGGTCAACCGGTCGCGCTGGGCGATAATTTGGATATTGTGCTGACGCCTCGCCCCGACACGCGTTTGCTTCCTTGGGGAAAAGGAAGCGTACTGGTCCCATCGCAAACACTCGCCGATTTAGCGGGCAATCGAATTTCACTTAGACGCGGTTGGATTTGGGGCAAAGGCAATGACGACTTGGCGATTCACACACCCGAACTCGATATCGCGCTGCAGACCGGCTCGTTCGCGCTAGAGTTTTTGCCCGGCGAGACCAACTGGTTCTATTTGATCGATGGGCAAGCTCTGGTGAACAATGGCAACAAGACGTTCACGATGAATTCAGGTCAAATGTTGGCTTTTGGCAAAGGCGTGACAACGCTATCCGCAGTTGCGCTGGACGATACGGTCGTGCGCGCGCTTCATCGAGATGAGAAAAGCCAAATTCCGGTTGAGACCGATACAGCTCTCGCCGCACGTTTGCATGATGAAATCGAACGATTGGGTATTCCGTTCGCGATGGGAGTAACATTCGCAGTGCTTTGCTTGACGATTTTCTTTTTCGGAGGGTTGGCGCTCATCCGACGCAGGCGAACCCAATCGGCATAACAGTACGCCCACTTGGATAATACCCCCAACCACTAGGAACATCGAAAGATACTCCTAGTGGTTTTTTATAAACTACCCATTGTGGCGTTGAAAAAAACGTCGTCAAGTGCTATAGCGAAGATGGCGCAATGGGCTTTCGACGAAACAGCAAGGCGTTGATCAATGGGGATCGACCACCAAAAAGGAGTGCCCGTCCCAATGCTTTCGTCGATTGCATATTTCGAATGCCACTGCACCGGTCTTGGCCGTTTGAGTTCCATTTTGCGATCGTGCTTGATCGGAAACCAAGTTGAAAAACCAAAGAAGGAGGAATGAGGGCTGAACAGAAACGTTGCAGTTCTGGCAATTATGACTCAAGGAAGGGGGACACTGTGAAAGACCAAATCGAACAAGTCGAAATTCAGGACCTGGACCCGTTCGACGTGATCGACCACGTGCTGCCCAGGTCTGCTCGCGAAAAAATGGAGTCAACAGCCAAATCCGAAGGCGAACCGCCAACAGGACTATTTAAGCTAAACCGGCGCGATTTCTTAAAGGCATCCGCCATCGCTGGCTCGTTGGCTCTAATTGCCTCTAACGGGTTGATCCATCCGCAACCCGCCGCTGCGGCGGCAGAAATTGGAGGAAACAAGTACATTCCTGCGCCTGCTTATGCGCCAGGAGAAGTTGTCAAGGTCGAGAATGCTGCAGATGCATTCATCAAGTTACTCCAAGCGTACAACGTCGATTACCTCTTTTGGGGGACCGATGATGAGATTGCCCCCGTGGTGGACAAACTCACCCCTCTCGTCATTGCAAAAAAACCGCCCCACCCAATCATGGGGCTGAATGAGTTTGCCGCAGTCGCCATGGCGCACGGGTATGCGGCTGTCTCCGAAAAAGTCGCCGTTGCAATGTACGGCGCATGCCAGGGTCCGATGAACTCTCACGGGGCAATCTACAACGCCTACATGTCGAGAGCGCCTGTCCTGATCGTCAGCGCGCTGAACGCAAATGACGGCTTGCCGTACTGCGGGCAATACTGGATCGACCCCGGCGATCTGGTGCGAGAGTACACCAAATGGACCAATCACTTTCCAAATGGCTCGAATCTGCCCGCTGAATTCATCCATGGCTATGCCACGGCGGCAACGTACCCGCAAGGACCGTGCTTGCTCTCAACTTTCCACAACGCCTGGCTCCAGAAAATGCCGGATGACTCGCTCACCTTGCCGAATCCAGCGAAACTCAGCCCACCCCGCGCGGCGGTACCCAATGCGACTTCCATCAAGGAAGTTGCGGACCTGTTGGTGAACGCCAAGAACCCGCTTATCATCGCAGGTGACTTGGGGAGAGTCAGCGCCGCGGTTACCGAACTGGTCAAGCTCGCCGAATTGCTGGGCGCGCCAGTCATCGAAAGCCATGGATCGTTCACCGGCTTTCCGTGGAACCATCCGTTGCACCAAGGTTTCAGTTCGACCGAACTCCTGAAGACGGCTGACGTAGTCTTTGTCGTCGAAGGATCGGCGCCTACTGTCGCCAAAGGCGCCAAGTTGATCATGCTCGACGTCGATCCGGTCAGGGCGCACGCGCTATCGAGCGCGGGACGACTTCGCGAAACCGATGTTCGTCTGCTCGGCGAAAGCAAAGATACCTTGGCTGCTCTCCGCGCCACCATCGGCACCTCAGAGTTGCTCAAGAAGAGGGCGGATGAGGCAATCATCAAATGGAATGGGGATTACACCAAACTAAGAGAAGCATGGAAAGCAGCCACCGCCAAGCATCTCAATGACAATCCCATCTCAGAATGGCGGCTGGCGGATGAAGTCAGCAAGATCATGACCGAGAAAACGATCCTGTTCGGCTGGACTTATCACTCCAGGAGCAAAGTCCTCTATCCGGGAGTCCAGACGAACTATCCCAAGTCATATATCTACACCTTGGGAGGATCGCACCTGGGTCAGACGCTCTACGGCGCAATTGGCGCTCAGCTTGCAGCGCCCGACAAGCAGGTCATCGCCGTGTCCGGCGACCTTGAATGGCACATGGGTCATGGCGGGGCGGCGTTGTGGTCGGCTGCTCACCATAATGTTCCGGTCCTCTATGTCATCGTGAACAACCACGAGATGTCGCAGACAAAGAGCGGACAGATGAACATCAAGGGTGAAGGCGTCACGCTGAACAACTGGTGGGCGCAAGAAATCTTTCCGCCGATGTCTGACTATTCGCAACTTGCCAAAGCATATGGCATTTACGGCGAGTGCGTCAAAGACCCCAACGAAGTGGGACCGGCTTTGAAACGAGGTCTGGACGCAGTTGCGAAGAACAAACAACCAGCACTGCTCGATATTTGGACAGCATCTGTCGTAGGAATTACGTGACAAGCAACAAGTGACAAGTGGCAAGGGAAGTTGTACGAATGGGGTTTTGCTTCCCTTGTCACTTTTGCATGTCACCTGTTACATCGCAGGAGGAGGATTCGTGACCTCGTTCGTCTCGCAACCGCAAATCGTGTCTCAGCAATTGCTCGAACCGGAAACCGAATATACGCTTGTCCAATTTCAGAACGTCGTAATCACCGGAATCCCAACCCAACCGACTCACGAGGGAGACGAAGCCGCGAATTGGACTGTGCCTACTCCAGCATTGATGTTCAAGGATGGTCGAGGAAGAGAGATCAGCATCATCATCCGGCAGGAGGAGGCGCGCACCTTCAAAGAAGTTCTGGAGGGGCATCCAGAGCGCGCGCTGCTCTATGATCTGTTGACTGCGCTGCTCGGCAAGCTAAATATTCGAATCGAAGGAACCTTTGTACATGACCTAACGGACTATCGTTATCTCGCGAAATTGCGTTTGAAAATGCAAGGCGATGACCAAAGGATGGAACTGGCTTGTCGACCGAGCGATGGATTGCTGCTATCGATCTTGAGCAACTGTCCTATCTACGTGAAGAACGAATTGATGGATGAGTTTTCCATCGACATCGCCGAAATCTTGGGGCAACGTTGAGCCATGCCAAGCGAGAGCGTTTATGCAACGCCGCAGTTGATCACGCGGCTTGATGAGTGCAGCTTTTATCACACCATGGATGTTCCTGGCTACGGGTGTGTCAAAGGGCAATGGGACTTGCGCCAAGCTGTACCCGAGTATCTCGGGAATGTGAATGTGAAGGGCAAGCGCGTATTGGACATCGGCACGGCCAGTGGTTTCGTTAGTTTCTACGCAGAGCAGCAAGGGGCGGAGGTTGTCGCATTCGATCTTTCCGAGAGCCAATCGTGGGACATTGTGCCGTTTGCCCAGGAGTATGAAAACAATCCGTCGAATCTAAAATCGCGGATCAAGCGGCTCAACAATTCGTTTTGGCTATGCCATCACGCCTTTCACTCAAATGCCAAAATGATCTACGGGTCGGTCTACGAAATCCCCAATCAGATGGGAATGGTCGATATTTCAATCCTTGGTTGCCTCTTGCTCCACCTTCGAGATCCATTTCTGGCGCTTGAGAACGCGCTGCGGTTAACCACGGAGACCGTCATTATTGTCGAATCCATGGCGACTCTAGTGCCGAACAACCAGAAATACGTCGCGAGGTATCTGGAGAGGATTCCTGAGAAGAAAAGCGAGTTGTTGAAATTCCTTCCGGAATCGGAAATTGTTCGCGCCGATTCGCCCGTCATGCAGTTCTCTCCAGATTTCGGAAAGCGGAGACCGGATGATGGTTATACCTGGTGGCTCTTGACGCCGGAGATAGTTAGGCAGTTCATTGGTGTCCTCGGTTTTGAAAGAGCTGAGACCATCTATCATTCGCGCGCCATAGCGTATGGTCGCCGGCGTTTGATGTATACCATTGTCGGACATCGTACCAAGCCAGTCTAGTAGTGCATCCACAAAGTCTTGAATAGTAAGCCAAGCGTATTTCATGCGTGGTTGACTATGCAGCATTACTTTGTGGCTGCACTAGTCAGCACATGTTCGACTCAACAGTTTACTACTCCTCCACTCTCCGCCTTATCCATATGGATAACCCCCGACACCAATAGGAGTACCCAAAAATACTTCTAGTGGTGTTAGGCAAACTATCCGATTTAGCGTATAGAAAAATACGCTGAAATGATATAAGGAGATGAATCGTCTAGTGCGCTTGATTGCTCTCAATACAGCGGCATCGTTGGATTATCTATCGACGAATTAAGGACCACAAGCGGTTGGAGAACGCGGATTCGTAAATCTATTCAGCTCTCCAGAAAGGAGTCGATTCTCGAACCTAAAAAGTGTTTGAGCCTGGCAGCAACGAATGAGTGATTTGGCTTTATGAGGAGAAGATTCTATGGCAGACAAACCGAAAGTAGAAGAGAAGAAAGTCGAAGAAAAACCCCAAGGGATATCACGACGAGAACTGCTCGTGGATGCCGGCATTGGGGTCGCGGGCTTGGTGGTCGGCGGTGCGGTCGGGTACAAAGTGATCCCGCAGCCCGCTGTCCCACCCACTCCGCTGCCTGAATTGTGGATCGGTCGCAACATCGCCAATCAGTCCTGCATGGGCTGCCGCCTGTGCGAGACGGCGTGCTCGCAGATCAAAGAGCAGGTGATTCGACCATCAATTGCGCGCGTGACCGTGCCGCAGTACGCGCCCGGCGTCGAATTTCCGATCTTGTGCTACCAGTGCGGCGACGAAGCGATGTGCATTCAGGCCTGTCCGACGCAAGCGCTTTCGCTGGACACCAGCAAAAAGCTCAACACCATCGCGATCGACAAGACCAAGTGTTTGCGCACGGCGAAGGGCGGCGATTGCACGTTGTGCGCCGACAAGTGCCCGGGCAACGCCGTCACGTTCCATCCGACGACCAAAGAGCCGTTGATCTGCGATTTGTGCGGCGGTGATCCCGCGTGCGTCAAGGCGTGCTACAACAACACCATCACGCTCAAGGGCGTCAAGATGGCAGCGGTCAAAGCCGACGATATCGCCAAGGCGTTAGCAGACCTGTACAAAATCCCGCCGCCGCCCAAGACCGCGAACGGCGGTGGTATGGTCGCAGTCGAACGCAACGACGACCTCTATGGCGACACGGTGTAGGAGGCAAAAATGGCAACCAAGATACCCGGTTATCATGGGCAATTGCTCGAAATCGATCTGTCGACAAAGAGCGTCAAGAAGGTAGACCTCAATCCCGATCTGGCACGCAAGTACATCGGCGGGCGCGCGATGGGCGGCAGGATGTTGTTGGATGCTTACGGGACCAACTGGGGCAAAATCGATCCCCTCAGCCCCGAAGCACAGTTGTTCGTTCTTGCCGGTCCCTATGTCGATTTCATCGGCTGCAAGACGAATTTCGTTTTCAAATCGCCGCAGACGAACGGCATCGTCGGCTCGCAAGGTAGTGGCGATTTTATCCACGAACTCCGCTTTTCCGGATACGATGGCATCATCTTCAAAGGCAAAGCGAGTTCGCCCGTCTACGTTACCATCTTTGACGACAAAGTGGAAATCAAAGATGCGTCCAAATTGTGGGGGAAGGAAATTCCTGAAACCCACAAAATGATTGTGGAAGAGTACGGCAATTACACTTCCCAGTACTACATCGGTCCCGCGGGTGAAAACCTGGTGCGCTATGCGTGCGCTGTTACCGAATGGTATCGAGCTGCCGGGCGCGGCGGCTCGGGCGCAGTCATGGGTTCCAAGAACTTGAAGGCGATCGTCGCCCGCGGAACCGGAGCAGCACCAGCTGTTGCCGATCAAAAGAAACTAAACGATTTGATGGAATGGGCGCGCGTAAACTTGCCGGTCGTTCGTGCCAGCACACGAGAATACGGCACGTCGGGCGGCATCTTCCGCACCGGCAACGTCAGTAGTTCCGAACCGGTCAAGAACTGGCAATCGGAATGGCACGATCAGTATCAAATCCAAGGACAGTTCTTCGCCGGCGATCAATGGCTCCGCCGATACTGGTCGGACTATGGCTGCACGGTTGCTTGCTCCAAGCTAGGTCGCGTCAAAAGCGGCAAACGCGTGGGGCTAATCGCCGAACTGCCGGACTATGAAGCGGGCGCGCTCGAAGGCACCAACTTTGGCATCTTCGATATCAACGAAATGTTGTACGCAACGCTGCGACCGGACGATCTCGGGTTCGATCTCATCAGCGTCGGCAACGTGTGCGGCTGGGCGTGCGAAGCGCAGGAAAAAGGCATCCTGACTGCTGCCGACCTCGGTGGTATCCAACTCAAATGGGGCGAGGCGGATGGGTTCGTCAAATTGATGGACTTGATCGCCAAGCGCCAGGGCGAGATTCCCAAGTTGCTGGGCGAAGGACTCGGACCGACGGTGCGCAAGTTGGGCAAGGGCGCAGAGTTCGCCATGATCACCAAGGATATGGAATGGGGCGCGCACGGTGCGCGCTCGCTCAAAGACAAGAACGAAGTCTCGTATCCCGTGTCCGCGCACGGCGGCGATCACATGTCCAACGCGGCTGTGTCGTATGCCTCCGACGGCAAGACCGTTGCGTATGCGCGCGAAGATGGGTTCTTCCGCGACTCGACCGGCATTTGCAGTTTCCAAGGTCTGACCCGCGATCAAGAAATCGAATGGCTGCAAGCCATCACCGGTTTCGGCATCACCAAAGACCAAGTGGAAAAGGAAATGGCGATCAACTGGGGGACGATGATGCGTGTGTCGCTCTTGTTGGCGGGCTGGCGGTACAAAGACGACGTCAATCCTCCGCGCAACTATGAACCGTTGCCGGATGGTCCGTACAAGGGCATGAAGGTAGACAAGACCATCGAAGAAACCAAGAAACAGCAATTCTTCGCGGCGCACTTGTGGGACAAGGAAGGTGTTCCCTCCTCCGAGGCGTTGAAGAAAGCGGGCTTGGAATCGTTCGAGAGTGTGATTGCGCCAATCCGCGCGAAGGCGTAGTCGGGAAATTAAGCAGTAAACAGTGAACAGTGAACAGTGGGACAGTGGGACAGTGGTTCAGTGAACGGTGAACAGTAAACAGTAGACAGAAACTGAAAACTGAAGACTGAACACGCAACACGAATCACGGATCACGCTCCACTGAACACTGTTCACTGACAACTGTTCACTGTTGACTGACGATAGGAGAACTATGACGATTGAACTCGCTCAGGTCGATACGATCATTGCCAAACATGGCGCCGATCAGCGTGCACTTATTTCGCTCTTACTTGATATTCAAGATCAATTTTATTATTTGCCACAGGATGCGCTGCAACGCGTCGCAGAACAAGTGGGCGTACCGCCGGTCCAAGTGTACCAAGTCGCGCGCTTTTACAAAGCGTTCTCGCTCAAGCCGCGCGGCAAACATCTCTTGACCGTCTGTCTCGGCACTGCCTGTCACGTGCGCGGCGGCGACCGTTTGGTCGACCAACTAAGCCGCTTGTTGCACGTCTCCGCGGGTGAGACGACCGCAGATAAACTGTTTACGCTCCAGGCGGTCAACTGCTTGGGCTGTTGCGCCCTGGGTCCGGTCATGGTCGTGGATGGAACATATTACGGCAAGATGTCTGCCACCAAGATCGATAAGGTTCTGGACAAGTATCGCAATGGCAAGGAGATTGCAGACGATGACTAGATTGAACGCAGTCGCCGACCTGGAACAATGGCGCAAGACTTTGGCAGGCGCACGGTCGGAGACCAAACGCTGCATCACCATCTGCGGCGGGACGGGCTGTCGCGCCCTGAGCTCGAATGGAGTAGGTACGGCACTTGAAGCGGAACTCAAAAAGCAGAATCTCGAATCCCAGATCGATTTGAAAATTACCGGCTGTCCTGGCTTTTGCGAACAAGGACCGCTCGTCGTGATTCAGCCGGAGCGCGTGCTCTATGTCAAAGTCGCCCCACGCGACGCGCCCGACATCATCACCTCGTTGGCGCAAGGCAAGACCGTGGAGCGATTACTCTACAAACATCCGCAAACCGGCGAACGCATCGTGCACGAGTACGATGTGCCTTTCTATCGTGAGCAGCAACGTGTCATCCTCAAGAACAATGGAATTATCGATCCAACAAAAATCGAAGACTATGTTGCGGCGGGCGGATACCTAGCGCTGGTCAAAACCCTGGCGATGAAACCCGCCGACGTAATCGGCGAGATCAAACGCTCTGGGCTGCGCGGTCGCGGCGGCGCGGGCTTTTCAACCGGCACCAAATGGGAACTCTGTCGTCAGTCCCCAGGCGATCAAAAATATGTGATCTGCAATGCAGATGAAGGCGACCCCGGTGCCTTCCAAGATCGCGGCTTGATCGAAGGCAATCCGCACAGCATATTAGAAGGGATGCTTATCGGCGCGTATGCGATTGGTGCGAGTCAGGGTTACGTTTATATTCGCCACGAATACCCACTCGCCGTCGAGATGATCCGCAATGCGGTGAAGCAAGCCGCAGAGTACGGCCTGCTCGGCAAAAACATTCTTGGCTTTGGATTCGATTTCGATTTGCATATTCAACTCGGTGCGGGTGCATTCGTTTGCGGCGAAGAGACCGCGATGATGGCTTCCATCGAAGGACGTGTGGGCGAGCCGATGCCGCGTCCGCCGTTCCCAGCGGAAAAAGGTTTGTGGGGCAAGCCGACAAATATCAACAATACCAAGACGTGGGCGACGGTCTCGCATATTATCAACAACGGCGCGGAGTGGTATGCTAAACTCGGAAACGAAAAGAGCAAAGGCACGACGATTTTTTCGCTCGTCGGCAAAATCAACAACACAGGTCTCGTCGAAGTGCCGCTCGGCATCACCGTGCGCCACATGATTTACGACATTGGTGGTGGCGTAAGCAACGGCAAAAAATTCAAAGCTGTTCAGACCGGTGGTCCCTCCGGCGGTTGCATTCCCGACAAACTGCTTGACTTGCCGCTCGATTACGAAAACCTGACTGCCGCCGGTTCGATGATGGGTTCGGGTGGCATGATCGTTATGGACGAAGGGACGTGCATGGTCGATGTCGCGCGCTATTTTCTCGACTTTACTCGATTCGAATCGTGCGGCAAATGCACCGCCTGTCGAGAAGGCATTCGCCAGATGCACACGATCCTCGTCAATATCACCAAGGGCGAAGGCAAACCCGGCGATATTGAGCTGTTGCATGAAATGGGCGCGACGATTCAAGATGGCGCGTTATGCGCCTTGGGTCGGACCGCTCCGAATCCGGTGCTTAGCACAATTCGCTATTTCCAAGACGAATACAAGGCGCACATCGAGGACAAGAAATGTCCCGCTGGAGTCTGCAAAGACTTGATTACGTTTTACATCATCGCCGAAAAATGCAATGGCTGTACGCTCTGCGCTCGCAACTGCACTGAGCAAGCCATCGCCGGAGAGCTGCATCAACTCCACTCGATCGACGAGGGCAAATGTATTCGCTGTGGCATCTGTCGCGAGGTCTGTACGCGCGACGCGGTCGGCGTGAGATAGAGGCATAGCATGGTAAACCTGAAAATCAATGATAAGGAAATTCAAGTCAAAGAGGGAACGTCGTTACTCGATGCCGCGAAGAGCGCAGGCGTCAATCTTCCGACGATTTGTCATCACCCGGATTTGGAGCCGTACGGCGGCTGTCGCCTTTGCTCCGTCGAAGTCAAACGCAACGGTCGCGCCTGGGTGACCACCGCCTGTAATTCCAAAGCTGAAGAAGGCGTCGCCGTTCAAACCGATTCAGCGCGCGCACTGGGAACGCGCAAAATGATGGCAGAGCTTTTGCTCGCGCGTACGCCCAACGTTCCGTCGATCCAACGTTTGGCGGCAGCTTTGGGAATTCAAGAGCCGCGTTTTGCAACAGCCAAACTGGAAGAGAAATGTGTTCTTTGCGGATTATGTGTCCGCGCGTGCCATGAGGTTGCCCATAAAGATGTCCTGGGTTTCATCGAACGTGGACCGGACCGCCAAGTCGCCATGGCGTTCGATACGTATAACGCCCGCGCGTGCGACGATTGCAATCAGTGTATCACGTATTGTCCGACCGGCGCGATCACGCAGCTAGAAGGTCTACCGATTGGGCACAAGTGGTACGCCAACGCAAAAAAATGGATTCGGACGCGCCAGGTCGTGCAATATGGAATGCTCGCCCTCTTTGCGATCCTCTTTCTCACGACATCCCAAGCGTTGCAGTTGCCCGTCAATTTATCCAATTTGTTCTCGCGCTTTGATCCGCTGCAAGCGATCATGTCGATGATTGCCGCGCGCGAAATTTTGCCGCTCTATCTGCCAGCCATCGTCACGATTGTCGCGACGCTCGTCCTCGGTCGAGTATGGTGCAGCTGGATTTGCCCGTTGGGCGCGATTCTGGAATTGTTCGGGCCCAAAGGCACGCGCAAGATGAAACCCTGGTTTCGCCAGATCAAGTACGTTTTCTTGATCGTGATATTTGTGATGGCGCTGTTTGGCTCGCTCGCGTTCATGTGGCTCGATCCCATTACGATTCTCGTGCGTGGCGTCGCCGATCCTATCTCCGTCGTGTGGAGCATCGTCGAAAATCCTGGGTTTCGCGTCACGACGCTGCTATCCATCGCCATGCTTGCGCTCGTGATTGGCTTGAACTTTATCGAAAAGCGTTTCTGGTGTCGCTATCTTTGTCCACTGGGAGCCATCATCGGCTTGGGCAGCAAGTTTGCGTGGATTCGCCGTCGTGTGAACGAAGCGAGTTGCGTCAAGTGCGGTGACTGCGTCAAGCAATGCCCAATGGGCGCAATCGATCCAGAAACGATCAAGAATGATCCGGCGGAATGCATCATGTGCATGGACTGCGCTGCGCCTTGTCCCAAGACTGCCATCACATTCGGTCGCCAGCCCACACCCCGTTGGCATCACGAATTCGATCCGAGTCGGCGTGAGCTACTCGGCGGCGCGGCGACCGCAGCGGCTGGCTTGGTTTTGTTCAACACGGGATTCGCTCAGACCAAATCGAACGACCTCATCCGACCACCGGGCGTCACGAACGAAGCCGAGTTTCTGGACAAGTGTATTCGCTGCGATCAATGCGTCCAAGCGTGCGCGACCCACGCGCTGCACCCGGTTTCGTTTGGAATGACCTGGGATGCGTTCTGGACGCCAGTGATCAATGGCTCACTCGGTTACTGCAATAACGACTGCAATCGCTGCGGTCAGATTTGCCCGTCAGGCGCCATCCCCGCGCTCTCGCTCGAAGAAAAACGCATGCAAAAGATGGGCATTGCCGTCCTTGCCGAGTCGTTGTGCATCAATTGCATGGTCTGCGAGAAGGCCTGTCAGTTGAAAGCGATTGATCGAATCGAGATTAAAAAAGAAGGCAAGAACAAGCCGCTGCCGGTCGTTATCGAGAACAAGTGCAACGGCTGCGGACAGTGCGAGTACAAATGTCCTGCGCCTCCCGCCATCAAGGTTTATGCGCTTGGCAACGCGCCCAAGCGGACGTGAGACGTGAAACACGTTGTGTGATACGTGACTCGTAGATTTTCACGAATCACGTATCACACATCACGGACTAAAAGTCAAAATGCTCAAAAATATAGGGTTTCTGCTCTTCCCACTCTTTCTTTTGTTCGCGAGCGGATGCGGCAACGTAGCGCAACCGGCGAGCCCTACGCCGACTGTCGAAGCGCAGCGAAATCCAAACATCGACATGCAGCCAGCCCTGCGTGAGTTCTTGGCGAACTTGCCTGCCGATTGGCATCTCGTCGCTAGTCAAGAGGTTGTCCGGGCGTCTCCTTTTATTATCGATGTGCGACAACCGGACGAGTACCGCAAAGGTTTTATCGCAGGCGCGATCAACATTCCGTTACGAACAATCACTCGCAATTTGCAATCGCTGCCGGGGATGGACAAGGACATCGTCGTGGTTTGCGATACCGGACATCGCAGCGCCGTTGGAATGGCGATCCTGCAAATGCTTGGCTATAAAAGAGCAAAGACACTCGATGGTGGAATGCAATCGTGGCAAACTGCCAAGTTGCCAATCGTGACCGAACCCATCCCACCGCCACGCTCCGCGCAACCATCCAACGTAAATCCCAAAATTCAAGCCATGCTCGATTACTATTTGGCACATACGCTGCCGTACGATTGGGGAATTATCGATGCGGACGGTCTCACCGCCGATCAGAAACTCTTACCCTCTTCTTCTGCCGAAGCGCAACCGGAAACATACGACCAGGGCGCGTCGCTCATTATCGATGTGAATACCCCGGCGGAATTTGGAGAATCGAGTCTAAAAGATTTTCAACGCGCCATCAACGTTCCTCTGCGTGAGTTACCCGATGCTCTTGACAGAATGCCTTTGCAAGAAACGATAGACTGGGCTTGAGGGGTCCCCAATACGGTTCAGTTGGAACCGAAATTGACTCGCATCGTAATCGTTTCCACCAGCCATCATCGTGCGACGCTGGGTATGATGAGTATGCAATTGCTTGGTTTTCACTTTATCCGAGCATTCCAGGGCAGCTTGGAAAATTGGAGTCCACCCAAGCAATAAATTTGCGAAAGTAACGCAGCAAGGACCGTGTCGCTAGCACGGTTACGGTAAAGGAAACGCCGACATTATGAAGCAGGTCTATATTTTCTCGACGCATCCGCTGTTTGGTGGATGCGTTGAAGCGCTGCTTAGCGGTGATGAGGGATTGCGGATCTTAGGTCGTGAAAAAGACCTCATCAAGGCCATTGAGCAGATTAGAGTGCTTCAGCCGGACGTTATCATCGTCGATTCAAACGACTTTGAAGCAAGTCGCGCGTTGGCGATGAATTGCGTCCTGAAAGAGGGCTTGCAACCGCGCGTCGTGGGACTGAATGTACGCGACAATAAATTTATCGTTTGCAAAACACAACTGGGAACGATAAAAGAACTAAAAGATTTTCTGGAAACCGTCAAGTCCGAAAACAACTCAGACAAGCAGGTGAGCACTCTGGATGGTTTTGGCAGGACGCTCGATTATTTGCGCGTCTCGGTTACCGACCGCTGCAATCTGCGTTGCGTTTATTGCATGCCGCCCAGCGGTGTGCCCTACAAACCGCGCGATGCTATTCTGCACTCGGAAGAAATAGCGCGCATGATCGAAGCTGCGGCAGGGATTGGCTTTCGGACGATTCGATTGACGGGCGGCGAGCCACTCGTTCGCAAAAACATCGTCGGCTTGGTGCGGCGATTGGCGGCGATCTCCGGTATCGCTGAACTCACGATGACGACGAACGGAACATTGCTCAGTTCGTACGCGAACGATCTGGCAGATGCGGGGTTGAAGCGCGTCAACATCAGCTTGGACAGTCTACGCGCGGACCGTTTTCGCAGAATCACTCGGCAGGGTAATCTCGAATCCGTGTGGCAAGGCATCAAAGCCGCCGAAGCAGCGGGCTTGACGCCGCTCAAAATCAACATGGTCGTCATTCGCAGATTCAACGACGACGAGGTGATCGATTTCGCTCGCTTGACACTGGATCATCCTTGGCACGTTCGCTTTATCGAAGTGATGCCCGTTGCGGGCGCAATGGATTGGGGTCCGAATATGCCGGATATTGACAATCGGCTGCTCACAGCCGCCGAAATCCAAAATCGTTTGCAAGAGTTGGGTGAATTGCTGCCGGAGGATGGACCTAGCGGGCATGGTCCCGCGCACTATATGCGATTGCCCAATGCTCAAGGAACGATTGGCTTCATCAACGCCATGAGCCAGCATTTCTGCGGAGCGTGCAATCGAATGCGGTTGACCGCCGATGGTTACTTGCGTCCGTGTCTTTTTTCAGACCAGGGAGTTAACTGCAAATCGGCGTTGGCAGATGGCGCGAGTATTGGCGAATTGCAATCGCTCATTCGCCAAGCCGGGCGCATCAAGCCACAACAACGCTCTTTACTAAATGATCCTGTAAACGGGTTGGCAATGTCCACCATCGGAGGTTAACTTGCGAGTCGGAAAATTAGTTCGCTCGATTTTTCTGCTCACTTTGCATCTTGTATTTTTTTCGACCGTTGCTTGCACGGTGCCAACGCCTACGCCTGCGGCGCTCGACATCAAAGCCATACTTGATCGATATTTGCAGAACCTGCCGGACGGTTGGGGAACGATTACACCCGAAGCATTGAGCAAGCAATTAGAAACAAGCAAACCCTTCTTGGTCGATGTGCGCGAGCCGAAAGAAATTGCCGATGCTGGATTCATCGCCAATTCAATGAATATTCCGATTCGAACATTTGTAAAGAACCTTGATCGATTGCCCGCCAAGAATCAACCGATTGTCTTGATCTGCTCAAGTGGTCATCGCAGCGCACTGGCGATGGAAGCGTTGCAACTTTTGGGTTACTCCAACGTCAAGAGTCTTGTCGGAGGTATCAGCGCGTGGAAAGCCGCAAACTTGCCGGTTGCAACGGGCGCACCGCTAGAAGGTAAAGCAGGGCAAGCACTGGACGTAGACCCGCAATTGCTCGCCGCGCTTGACAAGTATTTCGCCAAGCTGCCCGATGGCTGGAACTTGATGACCCCAGCCGTCCTCAACGACATTCTCAAAAACTCCCAACCATTTCAACTCGAAGTGCGCGAAGTCAAAGAAATCGCCGACGCTGGTTCTATCGCCTACTCGACGAATATCCCGATTCGCACGCTGATTCATAACCTCGACCAATTGCCTCCCGACCGGGGCGCACCCATCATCGTCGAGTGTGGTAACGGGCATAAAAGCGCAATGAGCATGATGGCGCTCAACTTGCTCGGATACACCAACACCAAGAGTCTTGCGGGCGGTCTGTCGGCATGGACCAAAGCAGGATTGCCCGTGTCGAAATAATTCTATTCCACATTAGTCATGTCGATGAAAAACATCTCCGACTCGGTCTTTTTCGCCGGTATTGTTCTGGGCTTTGGCGCGGCGACCGTCCAAGCTTACTTTAATCTGATTCCGCCGATGGCGTACGGCGTATGCATGGTCTGCCATCCCAAAGAACTCGTCAATTGGTTGGCTGACCATCTTTTGAATACGCACTGGGGCTATTCGATGGCTGCGATCAACGCGCCCATCATGACGGTCGTCGGCGTCGCGTTGGGAGCAGGCATTGCTGCGCTCAGGCATCACGAATTCAAATGGCGTCCTGCGCGTCAGCCGATCTTGTACTTTATCTTTGGATTTTTGATGATCAACTTTGGTTTGATCCTTGGCTCTTGCCCCATTCGAATCGTTCTTCTGAGCGCGTACGGCAGTATCGTCGGTTTGATCGGTTGGGCATGTATCATTATTGGCGTGGGCGTCGGCATCGTCGCGATGCGTTGGAACGCGAGTCGTTCAATCTAACGGAGAGCAGGAGATGATCGTCGCGATTGCAAGTCTCGTGTTGGGAATCATCCTCGGTTATCTTGGACAGCGAACGCGGTTGTGCTACATCGCGGGCTATCGCGATTTTCTCATGGCGCGCGACGTGACCTTGTTGAAAGGCGTCATTGGGACTGTCGTCGGCGCGGTCGGCGGATTCACGTTGTTTTATTTCTTGGATGGTAACGTGCCTGCCTTTCCAATGTTTGCGACAATGAGCGCATCGATTTCTTCGTCGACATGGCTCTGGACAATTATCGGCGGGTTGGGCGTTGGCATCGTTGGCGTTCTTTCGGGAGGATGTCCTTTTCGGATGCACGTTCTGGCGTGCGAAGGCAAAAAGACCTACTGGGCATATCTGCTTGGATTCTATGTCGGGCTAATCTTTTTCAATCTCGTCACATCTACCTGGGTCGCGAGCATCACCAAGAGTTTGAAATGAGTCGAGTTAGAAATTTGGCGATGATTCTTTTCCTAGCATTGAGCGTTGCTTGCTCAAGTACAGTATCGCCACCACCAAGCTCACTCACCCCATCGGAGATCGATGTGGTCTCAGGAATGCCCCACTGTCCAGGACTGACCAATTTGCGTGCGCCCTTGAAATTCGATTGGCCCAACATCGAGGAGGCGCTGGAAAAATTGGCAGAGTACCATTGGGGCTATTACACTTGCGCGCTGTCTCGATCTGAATTGGCGGTATTCCTCAGACAAAATATGACCAAGTCGCCGTATGTTTGGCGCACCGTGAATCAAGTAGAACATACCGAAGGACAAGTCACATTGTATTATGATCCATTCTCGATCACGTTCATGTACGTTTGGACGTTGCCCAAGCCCGACACTCAAACATCGTATCTGATTATCGCGCGGGGCGATCCGGGTACTCCGCAAACTTGGGAGTGCAGCCAATTACTTCCCAGCTCGCGTAATCCAGTCACGTCAGGATTACGCGTTGAGGTTCGGTCAGAATGATTTATCTCGATCATGCAGCAACGTCGTGGCCCAAACCGCCAGCGGTATTACGCGCGATGTCCGATTATCTAGAGACCGCAGGGGGTAATCCCGGTCGATCCGGACATCGCTTGTCGATTGCTGCTGCGCGCTATGTTTACGATGCGCGCGAAGCGGTCGCCTCGCTATTTCACGCTCCCGATCCGTTGCGCGTGATATTCACCTTGAACGTGACGTATGCGCTGAATCTCGCCATGCGCGGTCTCTTGCAACCGGGCGATCACGCCGTTACAACCAGCATCGAACACAACTCGGTGATGCGCCCTTTACGCGAGTTGGAAAGGCAAGGCGTTCGATTATCGGTTGTGGCTGGTCGCCCCGACGGCACGCTCGATCTCGACGCGCTGCGACAAGCGATTACGCGGGGTACGCGTCTCGTCGTAGTGAATCACGCCAGCAATGTAATGGGCGCGATTCTACCGGTGTCCGAGATCGCGCAGATCGCGCATCACGTTGGCGCGCTGCTGCTGGTCGATGCGGCACAAACTGCGGGTACCTTGCCCATTGATGTCGCGGCGATGGAAATCGATTTATTGGCTTTTACCGGACACAAAGGTTTGCAGGGACCACCGGGCACAGGTGGTCTAATCATCGGCTCCAACGTCGACGTTGCGCAATTAACTCCTCTTGCACGGGGAGGCACCGGCAGTCGTTCTGAATTTGAGGAACAACCGGAAATGTTGCCGGACAAATATGAGAGCGGCACACCCAATGGCGTGGGACTGGCAGGATTGGGAGCTGGCGTCCGTTGGCTTGTTGAACGAACAGTCGAAAGCATTCGAGCGCACGAACTAGAACTTGCCACTGTCCTGACCAGTGGTCTCCGCTGCATCAAAGACGTGACAGTGTACGGTCCTGTCGATCCAAAGCAGAGCGTCGCAGTGGTATCTTGTCGAGTTAAAGGACAACGGGTATCGACTATCGGATTACGCTTGGATGATGAATTCGAGATTCTCTGTCGGGTCGGATTGCATTGTGCGCCAGCCGCGCACAGGACGATAGGAACATTTCCAGAAGGAACCATCCGGTTAGCGCCGGGTGTCTTTACGACGATGGATGATATCTACGCAACGATCCGTGCGTTTGAAAAGTTGGCTTGCCTATGAGCGTCTATGGCATCGTTCTCTTTTACAACACCTCTTCCGTCATGCGCGCCGAAAAGGTGCTGCAAAAAATCGGCATTTCGATCAAGCTGATTCCGACGCCACGAGAATTTTCAAGCGATTGTGGCATGGCCATCCGATTCGATTGGCAAGACCAGGAGCGGGTGCGTGCGTTGCTCGACCAGGCTCATGTCGAGGTTGCGGGAATTCATTCGACGTAGAGAGATCCGGATCCATAAGAATTGCACAGTCCCCACTTATCATCCTGCCTCAAAGCAAATCTCCCTTGATCGCGGAAAACGCCTAAGCATGCCCTTGTGTTACTTCAGGTTTTGCGGTTTAGCCAGCCCCTCCCTTGACAAAGACGGAACTCAAATGCTACAATCTTTGCCGCTTGATGAAATTGTCCATTTCACCGGCGTTCCTCATCCCCTTACAATTCCGTTGACCGCCGAATTGTCCGTGATGATTGCGGAGGCATTGTGTTGTTGCGCGCTCTCTTCTCGCAAGCTCGGTCAATGTTGATTGAATCAAGTCCCTCTCCCTTGCGCAGAGTCGTTCTGCGTAATTTCCTCATGAGGCAGAGCCCTACCCGTCTGCCTTGCTTCGTCCCCTACACAGGTCGGTAATGAGGCTGCAAGCATGAACCATATACTGACCGCCACGCGCAATCGACCATGGTCCCGTAAATTGATTGCCCAAGCGAAACATGTATTGCATTGGGAACAGACACCCTTTGCCGGCATTGTCTCTTATTTACGCTGGACGATTCCAATCGCCGTGTCGTTCGTTGGCATCGCTTACATTCTTCTCGAAGAAGTCATTTTTCAGGAACATAGTTTATCTGATACTTCGGTCGTGCGGACCGTGTTAGTCATTGGACTCGCCGGTCCGGCGCTCGTATGGCTGACCTTGACCTGGGCGGCCCGTGCTGCGGTTGCGGAAGAAAAAGCGCAAAAGGAATTGGCCATTCGGAATGCGCAAGCCAGTCGGCGGGCGCTTCATTTGCAAACTGCTAGCCTCGTCGGTCAACGCGCATCGGCACTTTTGGAGCTTGACGCTTTGCTTGCGCAAGTGGTCGAGTTGATCCTCGTCAAATTTGGCTATTATCACGTCCACGTATTGTTGGTCGACAAAGAGACGAATGAGCTGGTTTTGAAGCAAGCGAGCGGGCAAAGTGCAGATTTGATCAAAGCGCGCGGCTTGCGCTTGCGCGTCGGACAAGACGGCATCACAGGTTGGGTCGCCGGATTTGGTCAGCCCTTGCTTGCGAATGACGTTCAGCAGGAACCGCGTTATCATCTCCTTGAACTCGTCCCAGGAACACGCTCGGAACTTGCAGTGCCATTGCGCGTGGGGGATCAAATCATCGGCGTGTTAGATGTGCAAAGCAATCACCTCAATGCGTTCGACAAGGAAGATGTCACCGTTCTGCAAATCCTGGGGAATCAAATTGGCATTGCGATTGAAAACGCGCGCTTGTTTCAAGAGACCAAACGCCGCTATGAAGCGATGATCGCCTTGCACGAGACTTCGCTCGATATGATCGCGCAATTGGAAAGCGGCGATTTGTTAGGCGCGCTCTTGCGACGCGCGGTTTCACTTTTGAACGCGCGCGCCAGTTCGCTTTTCCTGTACGACGCTCAACACGAACGCTTATCGAATATCGCACGATACAATACGTACAATGACTTGACCGGCGTGACCGTGCGTCCCGGCGAAGGGGCGATTGGCACAATCGTTCAAACCGGCGAACCGTTGATCGTGAACGATTACGAAAATTGGACCGGCAAGTCGCCGATTTTTGCGGGCACGCCGGAGACGCGCGTGATTGGCGTACCGCTCAAATGGCGCGAGCAAATTATGGGCGGAATTCTCGTCCTCAACGATTCGCAAGCGCGACCGTTCGATCAAGATGACCTGTGGTTACTGAACATGTTCACCGATCTCGCATCCATCGCCATTAAGAATGCCGAGCTGCACTCGCAGATCAAAGATTTCAATCAGCGCCTGGAATCCAACATCGCCGCTCGCACGATAGAACTTTACAAAGCGAAAGAAGAGATTGCCGAAAAAGCCGAACAATTAAAATCGCTTTTGGCGAAAACCATTCACATTCAAGAAGAAGAACGCGCCCGTATTGCGCGCGATATGCACGATGGTGTTGTGCAGCTCATCGCCTCAGCGCGTTACGAAATTCAAGCCGCCCGCGTCGTCGCCGCAAAAACACTTTTGCCTGCCGAAGAAGAAAAATTGCTTGCAGCGCGTCAAGTGTTGGAAGAAGCCGAAGGCGAGATTCGACGCGCGATCTATGATTTGCACTCGCCGGTCCTCGATGCGGTCGGACTCGTACCTGCGCTTGAACAATACGCCAGCCGCTTTCAATTGTTCGCGGGCATTACGTGCGATATTCGAACCGGTGGGGTCCCATATCGATTGCCACCCCAGACCGAACTCACCGTGTTTCGGATGATCGAAGAAGCATTACACAATGTGGCATCTCACGCCGATGCCAAGACTGCTTTGGTCGTTTTGGACTTTGCGCCGGAATTATTTTGTGTGACCGTGCAGGACGATGGCGTTGGATTCGACTATAAACGATGGATCGAAGAGCGCCGACATAATCATTTGGGTCTGTTGGCGATGCGTGAGCGGATTGAAAGTTTGGGTGGAACGATTCAGGTGTATTCAAAACTAGAACATGGAACGCGAATCTCTTTTCGCTTGCCGATTAGCCAAATCTAAAAACCCGTTTTCTTGAACGCTTTCCAAAATAATATTAAATTCCGTCGAGAAAACGGGTTTTTGGCGAACATAAGCTTTAACAGGAGCAACACCATGGATCCGATTCGAGTTATGATTGTGGACGATCATCCGATGGTCCGGCGCGGTTTGAAAAGTTTACTCTCCTCCTATTCGGATATAAAAGTGATTGGCGAAGCTGGCGATGGCGCAACAGTGCTTCAGACTGTCACCCAACTCAGCCCGGATGTTGTCATGCTCGATATTCAGATGCCCGGCTTGGATGGCGTTGAAGTCGCCCATCGCTTGCGGCGAATTGCACCGGCGACCAAGATCATTGCCCTGACCGCATTCGACAATGAAGAGTATGTGCTGAATGCGATGCAAGCCGGCGTCTACGCTTATCTACTTAAAAGCACCTCCGACGAAACGGTCGCCGAAGCCATCCGAATCGTTCATCAAGGCAAACACTGGGTCGCGCCAACTCTCATGGAACCCGTCCTCAAACGATTCCAAACTCTGGCACTTGCGCAGATTCGCCTGGAGACCGGGTTGGCAGACCAAGACCTCAAAGTACTTGGCTTGATTGCGCAAGGCGCAACAAACGATGAGATTGCGAAAGAAACACACTGGAGTGAAAGGACCGTCAAGCGCGAAATCGAACAAATCATGGCAAAGCTAGGAGCACGCAATCGCGCTCAGGCGGTTGCCGAAGCCATTAAACGCGGATTAGTGTAAAACTAGTACTCGGTCACACTGATAATGAGGGACGTAGCATAGCGCCTTGTGCGCGTTTTGGTAGCGTACTACGCCCACAAGGGGGCTAGGCTATCAGTCAACATTAGTGTGACAAAGTACTAGTGTTAAAACGCACTTTATGAATCGAACCAGCATTGGCTAAATGCTGATCGCAAGCATCCCGGCAAGTCCTTTGGCAGACTTGCCGGTTCGTGTTTGTCCCTTCTGTCCTCGAATCTGTCCCCTTTGTCCTTCCCCGGTCACGGCGATCTTGCTATACTGTTTTCAATTCTCCGATTCAGTCTATTTATGCAGGACGTACTTACTGCATGCCTAGGAGGTATGGGAAATGTTCGGACTTCAACCTACCCATCTGATCATTATCTTTATCGTCGCCGTCTTACTGTTGGTGCCTCAACGATTGCCGGAACTCGTGCGTGGCTTTGGCAAGTCTATCGCCGAGTTCAAAAAAGCAGTTCTAAATTCTCCGGAACCTATCCATTCCGATAGTCAAGATAAACCAAAATGACGAATAGGTATCCTTAGAGAGGAGGCAATCGGACAAGTGCAATCTAATCTAATTCGTTGCTTTCATTGCTAACACACATACATATTCGGTCATGGTTCGTCCTAGGAGGAAATCATATGGCTGACGAAACGACTCCAGAACAAAAACGAGAAGATGAGGAACTGGAATCCCAAGAGACGAGTGGCAGTGTAACTCGCCGCCAGTTTCTCATTGGCGCTGGTGTGGGCGCGGTGGTTGGCGCCGCAGGTGTCGGTGGCGTGTTGGCATTTGCCAAGCCAACGCCGGCGACGCCTCAAGTTACGCAAGCCCAGACAGCGCCCATCCCGCAAACCGGGCAGCAGCAAATAGTCCCAATCGTCTCCGATTTACCGGCGACGATGCGACGCGTCACGTTGGACATCGACAATAAAAAATATGATGTCATCGTGGATGTGCGCATGAGTTTGTGGGAAGTGATGACCTACCATTTGGGCTTGGCTTCATCCAATTTGGGATGTGACCGCGCCCAATGTGGAGCTTGCACGATCCTCGTCGATGGACGGGCGATGAATGGCTGCACCTTGCTTGCCGCACGCTTGGGGCGCGGACAGAAAATTGTGACGGTAGATGGCATCAGCAAGGGAGCACAACTCGACCAACTCCATCCAGTTGCCCAAGCCTTCCATCAAGAAGGCGGGTACCAATGCGGCATTTGCACACGTGGATTTATCATGTCCACGTACGCTTTACTCTCCAAAAATCCCAACCCAACCGAGGATGATGTACGCGAAGCCCTCGCGGGGAACATTTGCCGTTGCTCGGAATATCCCAAGATCTACGAATCAGTTTTTCTCGCCGCTGAAAAAATGCGGAAGAAAGCTTAGAGGGAGGACACGACAATGGCAACGCAAGTTGATGTCATTCGCGCCATTCAGGACGCGAAATATGCAGATTCGCTGTCGCTTGAGCAATGGCGTGAATTGTCCGCGAGTCCGGAATGGGACTTGATTCTCGGCGAGACGCGCGAAGTGGTCGAACCATTCCTGAAAAAGTACGCGAACCAACTTTCCAATGTGAACGGAAATGGCAACGGGAACCAGGGAGCGAACGCCACACTCGCCGCAACCGACCTGGCAATTATCGGCAAGCGTATCCCGCGCGTGCAAGGACTGGGTATCATCACGGGCGTCGGACGGTACACGCAGCATTACGTGCCCAAGAACGTGTTGTTCATGAAGACGCTGCGCAGTCCACATCCTCATGCCAAAGTGGTTAAGGTGGACACGAGCAAAGCGGAAAAATTGTCCGGCGTGATCGCGGTTTTGCATCGCGCCAATCTACCGAAAGAATATCAAGGCGTCCGCTTGGGCGGCGGACCGCCGTACCGCGAATTGTTCAACGAAGAAGTGTTTGAAGTGGGCGCACCCATCGCGTGTGTCGCAGCCGAATCCGACCACATCGCCGATGAAGCGATGCGTATGATCGAAGTGCAGTATCAAGTTTTGCCGGCAGCGTTGAACATGCTCGAAGCGATGAAATCGAGTACCGCCAAACAGTGGGAAAATAAATTCGATGGGACGATCATGGACATTCCCACACCCTTTAAACGGGGTGATCCGGCCAAAGGGATGAACGAAGCAGAGGTCGTCGTCGAGAACATGTCTTATCGTTCGACCGAGCAACACATGCCCTTGGAAATGACCACTTCGGTGGGTTGGTGGAACGATGGCAAGTACACGGCGATCTACACTTGCCAACATGCGCACGGCTCGCGCGATGGTTTGGCGCAGGCACTCAAACTCCCGCAGAACAAGGTCCGCGTGATTCAACCGGGTTATGTTGGCTCCGGTTATGGTTATCGTTCCGGCATCGACCTCACCGAAGTCCACGTTGCGATCATGGCACAGATGACCGGACGACCGGTGCGTGGGATGTACACGCGGTCGGAAGATTTCGTGACGCGCACGCACCGCCCGGAAAATCAGAACGAAATGAAACTAGGCGTCAAGCGCGATGGCACGATTGTCGCCGGACAATTCAAGGTAATCGCCAACGTTGGACCGCAACGCGCGAGTGCAGCATCCGGTTCATGGTACAACATGCAGATGCTCTACAACATTCCCAATCTGCAATGCGAAGGCGTCGATGTTTTCACGAACCGATACAAATCGGGACCATACCGCTGTGTGGGTCACCCCAACGGAACGCTGGCATTGGAAACGATCATGGACATTGCCGCGTACAAGATCAACATGGACCCAGTGCAATTCCGTCTCAAGAATCTCAACGTCAAAGGCAACCCGGACAACAAACGTCCATACAGCAATCCTGGGATTGCAACCTGCATCACCGAAGCAGCCAAGACGATTGGCTGGACGAGCAAGTTTCATGCGCCCAAAGCTAAAGAAGTTCGCCCCGGCGTGTATCACGGGATCGGTATTGCGGCGATGAACTGCAATCACGGCGCAGGCACCGGCAGCGCGAGCGGTATGTGCATCGTCACCAGCGATGGCTCGTTGCAAGCGATCTCGGCTAGCAATGACATCGGACCTGGGCAACGCACACTGCAAGCGATGATTGCGGCGGAGACCGTCGGCATTCCGTTTGAAAAGACATCCATCTCGTTTGAAGTCGATACCGATTTCACATCGGACTGCGGCGGCACGAACGGCAGTCGCCAGACCAACACGGCGGGCTGGGGCATGTGGGAAGCGGCAACCGATGCCAAGCGGCAATTGCTGGAATGGGGCGCGAAAAAATTCGTCGACGACGCGCGCCGAGCGACGCCACCGCAGACCATCACCGTCAAGGCAGAAGATTTGGACGTGGTCAAGGGCGAAGTTGTTTTCAAGAACGACCCATCCAAAAAGTTGGCGGTGCGCGATGTCGTGGCATTCAGCAGCGGACCCATCATCGGACGCGGCGTGCATCTGCAAGACCCCACCTGGGAACGAACGGCTTTCGCCGCGCATGCGGCAGAAGTCGAAGTGGACACCGTCACCGGCACAGTTCACGTCTTAAAGTACGTGGCGGCGCACGATGTGGGCAAGGCGCTCAATCCGTTTGCGTTGGAACAGCAGATCGAAGGCGGCGTCATCATGGGGCTGGGCGCGGCTTTACAAGAAGAGTTGCTCGTCGATGCGGCGACTGGCTTGCCGCTCAACGACAACATTTTGGATTACAAAGCACTCTCCATCAAAGACGTGCCGCGCACCATCGATGTAGTGCTGGTCGAAACGCAAAAAGAGTACGGCGTCTACGGCGCGCACGGGATCGGAGAGCCGCCCATCAACCCACCCTGCGCCGTCATCGCGAACGCCGTTTACAACGCGATTGGAATTCGGATCGACCGAATGCCAGTCACGCGTGAAAAAATTCTAGCGGCAATTAAGGCTGCATAGGGGGAGAGAGACTATGAAATCCTTTGAGCTCCACGACGCAGCCACTGTCCAAGAGGCAGTCGCGTTGTTAGCCAAGTTCGGACCGTCGGCTAAAATTCTGGCGGGCGGCAGTGATCTCGTAACGGGCGTCATGAAAGATTGGGTGCATGGCAAAGGGATGCCCATTCCAGAAAAATTGATCGATGTGACCACCATTCCGGAAATGGTTGGAATCAATATCGCGGCGAATGGCAATGCAACGATCGGCGCAGCAACAACTTTGACTTCTATCGCGGAGTCTAGCGAACTGGATAAAAAGTGGTCGGTCTTTACGCAATCGGCTGCCAGCGTCGCATCGCCGCTCATTCGCAACTTTGGCACGCTGGGTGGCAACATCAATCAACGACCGCGTTGCTGGTTCTTGCGCGGCGAGCATTTTGACTGTTACAAAAAAGGCGGGGATTTCTGTTTCGCGGTGACGGGGGACAATCGCTATCATGCGATCATCGGCGGCGAATTGTGCTACATCGTTCACCCATCCGATACGGCGTCCGCGTTGCTCGCACTCAATGCTTCCGCAACGATTGCTGGTCCCGGCGGCACACGCAACGTCCCATTCGATAACTACTTTACCGGTCCGCGTGAGGATGTGCTGCGTGAAAATGTATTAAAGTCAGACGAGTTGTTGGTCAATGTATCGATTCCGCAACTCGCGCCCAATACCAAGACCGCGTGGTTCAAGTTGAAAGATCGTCAAGTGTACGACTTTGCATTGGTCAGCGTCGCGGCGGTTGTCACCCAGGAGAATGGCGTCTGGAAAGATGGACGCATCATCTTGGGCGGCGTCTCGCCGGTGCCGTATCGCGCCAAAGTGGTAGAACAGGCGCTGGCTGGGAAGAACATCAAGGATAACATCAAAGCAGCCGCGGCAGCCATTCGCACGGTCGCGCGCCCGATGAGTTTGAACGCGTACAAAGTCGATATTGTTATCGGCTTGATCGAGCGCGTGGTGATGAGCACCATTGCTTAATGCAGATATCAGTAGTCAGTATTCAGCAGTCAGATGTGCATGGTGTCTGTCTACTGAGGTCTGACTACTGACGACTGGGTTCCAGTACCGCTTTGGTGGCGCGCACCATCCATCCGTGAATCACACCGTTGGTTGCGATATAACCGCCGGTGGAGTGGAGCCACGAGCCACCCAGGATGTCGGTGAGGATGCCGCCGCTCTCGCTGAGCACAACTGATGCAGCGGCGACATCCCAAAGTTCAAGCGCAGTGTGGTAATAGGCATGATACCTGCCCGCTGCAACGTAACACAATCCCAATGCTGGCGACCCCATCACGTTGATCGTGATCGCTTGCGTCGCAAGCAAAGTAGCGATGTTCAGACTTACCTGACGCGCTTGCATTCCGCCGGGCAAATCCGTGCCGACAATCGCTTGATCGTATGCGCTCTCGCCTTCGGAGACTTGCTGAATGACAATCGGCTGATCGTTCAGGCGCGCAAACCGGTTATGCAACGCAGAAAACATTTCGTTGGTGCAAGGATTGTAGACAACGCCCACTTGATAGACACCTTCGGAGCGAAACGCGATTGAAATCGCAAAGTGCGGAATGCCCTGGTAATAATTTAGACTTCCATCGATGGGGTCGATAATCCACAGAGGGTCTGCCTCGTTCGAATCGCCAACCGAGAGACCATTCTCGCTCGATTCTTCGGCGAGAATGGCGTGATCGGGATGCGCGGCGTGAATGATATCGATGATGCGTTGTTGGATCGGCAGAACGCTGCCCACCAATAGATCGCGCGGACCTTTCCATTGTTGGAACTCTGGCTTGCCGATGGAGGCAAGCGCTATTTGACCCGCTTCACGTGCGGCGCGCATCGCGGTCTCGAGCATTAGGGAATAATCCATAGGTTCTCCGTTTCGTTATTGAGAAACCAGTTTTCTTGCCACCTGGCTCACAATGCACCTTGATTTGAGAGAAAACGAGTTTCTTGAAGAATATTCTTTTTGAGATGGTTCGTCAAGTAGGTCTATTCCATTTTGTCCCAGGAGGATTGCCGTGCTTCGAATCTCACTTGCTCTATTGCTTATAGCGCTCATCACCGCTTGTGCCGGGTCACCCCCTGCGCCAGTCCCGGCAACTGGTCCAAGCAGCGCATCCAGCGCCGCTTCCATCGGTCCACGTCCAACTTTATCGCAGCCACAACAGCCAACCTCTGCGCCTATCGCGCAGCGTCCGGCAGCCGCTCCATTCGCGTCGCCCACGTTCGCGCCCATCGTCACGGTTGTGCCGGTCCTCACCGCGCCAACGGCAAACCCAGCCGCCCGCGCGCCAGTAACAACTACAGTTGCTGCTCAACCAACTGCAACGCGAGCGGCAACTGTGCAAGCGCAACCGCCGGCTGGACCGGCTGCGCCGGGTGTTGCGACCGGCGTCCGCTCTGAAGTCAAGTTGGAATTTACGACCCAGCTCGCATCTGCCGAAGAAGCAGATGACATCAGTCTCGTACTCAAACGCAGCGCCGGCATCCTGTCAGTCACAGGCAATGAAATTGCCATTACCATCGTCTATGATGCTGGGTTAATCCTACCCAATCAAATCAGAGCGTTACTGATCGGCATGGGTCATGCCACTAAACCCTAAGTGATCTTGATATGTCCGCAGAGCCACCCCAAACACGCGTGCTTCGCCAGATCGTGTTTGGTTATACAATCGATTGTTTTCCGGGCAGCTTGATCTTGGGGCATCATCAACTCAAGCGCATGATCGAACGAGCTGGGTTTGATGTAAAAGTGGAGATGCTCCCACTGACCGAGCTGCCGCCAAACGTCGATATCTTGATTGTTCCGGCGGAGTTGGCTGAGCCAAGCCGTCAATTTGCATCGCAGTGTCATGTGGAAATTTTGCACGACATGGCAAATCACCCGATGTATGGCGACTTGATTCGTCAACTCGAAGCTGGGACAGCATGGAGCGCAGCGCGGATGGTTGAGCCAACTTCGGCGGAGGATGGCGGACAGATCATGCGTTATCGCGGCTATGAGCGAATTGAATAAACGCTGGAGCATTGGTGCGGTAATCATCATCTACCTTGGATCACTCCTCGGCTGTCAAGATACAATCGTATCCCAAACCTTGCCGACGAAATCCGCACCAACTCGACAACCCACTCCAACCGTTTCCGCGCCGCCAACGCGCACCGTCGTTCCAAGCGTCGCTGTGAATTTCACTGAAATTGATGCCGGCGATTATTTCTTCTACCCATCGGTGCTAACGGTAACGGTAGGTACGACGGTCCGCTGGAATCACGTGGGGAGCACCGGACACGATGTAAATGCAGTGGATCGAAGTTGGGGCACGACGTTGATTCCGCTTGCCAGTTATTTTGAGTACACCTTCACCCGCGAAGGCATTTTCGATTATGCGTGTATCCTGCATTCGCCGGGGATGCGCGGGACTATTATCATAGTTCCAAAACCTTGAGGAGGAAGATTGCTGTCCGAAATTGAAGACTTGGCGCGCCGGCTCGAACAACAATTAACCGCGTATGAGCGAATGCATCTTGACGAACTGAAAAACTTGCAGGAACAACTCGCAACTTTTCAGCGCTTGCAGCACGATGAAATGCAAATGCTGCGCGACGAATTGAGTCAACTCAAACAAGAGCTTGCGGCCTACAAAAAAGCAGAGCCAGAACGCCAGCAAGCTGCTGCAGTCGATGCAGCGAGCACACGCCCGGTCGAACTGGGAATCACTCGACGCGAGTTGATCACACGCAATCTGCCGTTCAACACCAAGCGCGCTTGATCGATGGTCACCGGTCACCCTTCATGAAACATCGAGGTTTATTATTCGCCGCCGTTTGCGTATGTGCTGCGTTGGGGATTTGGCTTGTGTCGCCGGCAACTCATGCCGCCGCGCCCGGTCCGGCGATCTTGCAACTGACCGATGACCGCGCATCTGATGTCCGCCCCGCGTGGAGTCCGGATAATCGCACCATTGCTTACCAATCGAATCGCGAGGGACCTTACCACATTTATTTGATGAATGCCGATGGAACAAATCAGCGCGCGTTGACCAAAGGCGATTCCGACGATCGTCATCCGGTGTGGATGCCGGACGGCAAATCGATTCTCTTCGATTCCTGGGATGGACAGCAGCGTGAGATTTGGTCGATCAATGTAGCGAATGGCAATCGGACGCGAGTCACGCGCATCGGCGCGTTAGCAAATTTCCCAGCGCCCAGCCCCGATGGTCAGTGGATGACCTTTTACGTTTTCAAGAATGAGGTATTGAATCTTTGGAAAGCCAGGATTAGCGGAAGTGATGCCAACCCCTTGACCACTGAACTCGCAACTGCGGATAGCAATCAATGTACGTTTGCCTGTCATCGGGCGGCTTGGAGTCAAGATAGCCGCGCCATCGCATACTCTGCCGGAGAGCTGGATACGATTTGGATGATCGCGGGCGAAGGTGCTGCTTCTCAAAAAGTCGTCGCCGATGGAGAGGATAATCATTTTCCCTGGTTTTTGCCGGATGGTCGTTTGGGTTATGTGACGGAGCACATCGAACCATCGTCGGCGTGGACTGATGCATGGGCGCTCGATTTAAAAACGGGACAGCGTTCACTCTTGCAGGGTCGCATGTCGATGCAAGGACCGGTGGAATGGAGTAACGACCAGACCAAAATATTGTTTCACTCGCCGCGCGCCGGCAATTTCGATATTTACTTGATCGACTTGAATGCGCTGGGCGGCTTGAACGCTTTGCAGGGAACCCGTGTTCCCGTCGAACGCGCGCCGAATACCACACCGGCGGCTGTGCCTGTCACTGCCACGCCAACATTTCAGGTGGAGAATATTCTGATCTTGGGATTGGGGATAGGATTTGCAAGCATGGTGGCGGCAGGATTAATTTTTTGGACACTGCGTCGCCGGGGCTAGTAGTGCAGCCACAAAATCTTGCGTAGTGAGCCAAGCGTGTTTGATGCACAATGCACCCAGCAGCATTATTTTGTGGCTGCACTAGTTATCTTGTGTATGTTATTCTGAGAACCTCATGCCCGCGTCGGCATGTTTACGGAAAGAAACTTGTCATTCTGAGAACTCATGCCCTCGAGGGCATGTTTAAGCCAAGAAACTTGTCATGCTTCGCTTCGCTCAGCATCTCCCGCGCTGAAGGAGAGACCCTTCGCTTCGCTCAGAGTAACATCCAAGTTTCAGAGCAACGGAGCGAAGAATCTCTCTTTGCGGAGGAAGGGATTCTTCGCTCGGCTCAGAATGACAGTCTGAATAGTTATCTTTGGACAATATAGAGGGAGACATGCCAGATTCCGACAACAATAACAAAATCGATCAACCCAAGGATATCTCACGTCGCGAATTTCTATCGACGGCGGCGGCGGGCTTTGTCGCCATCAGCGCGATTGGAATTGGCGGGATGGGTTTTGTCAGACCACCCACCAATCCGATCAGTCGTGAATCGGGCGGCGTCATTTTTCCCGATCCAACCCTTTGCATTGGCTGCTTGACATGCGAAGTGGCTTGCTCGGATGTGCATAAAAAAGCCGGAATGTCTAGCGTCTCGCGCATTCGCATCTTCAACGAGCCTGAGACCAAGGTCGACCCAGAGATTGTCAAGAATTATCCAGGGCGCGGTTCGTTCTTTCAGCATGTGTGTTTGCAATGCCCCGATTCGCCATGTTTGCCGGTCTGTCCGGTGGATGCCTTGCGCGTCGAACCTAAAACCGGCGCGCGCATCATCGACGAAAAGGCGTGCATTGCGTGCGGTCGTTGCGCCGAAGGCTGCCCCTTTGATGTGCGCGCCGAAACGCTTGCCACGAATCAGCTCGCCACCGGACAAAAGACTCGCATTACCTACGACCCGGCGAAAAATGTTTTCACCAAATGCGACCTGTGTTATTTTCGCGATGAGGGTCCGGCGTGCGTGGAAAAGTGTCCCGTCAATATTCGCATCAAGCAAGGCATCGTTAAAAGCGACCGACTGTGCTTGGACGTACCCAAAGCGGATAAAGACCACTTTGCAACACTACGCGAGCAACAAACGGTCAAGAAAGGTTAAGCAGACATCCATCACTTGTTCGGAATGGACTGGCTGACTAACTTGGAGGATTCCCTGTGAGACGTATTCTCGTTTGGATGAGTTTTTTGGTTGTGGTCCTGGTCGCAGTGTCCGTCGAAACGGTTTGGGCGCAAGGCGGCACATCCGAAGGATTTCCACCTCAGACATTCTTGTTCAACGACACGTTGTTGTTGGCGCGTGCATTGCCGTTCGTCGTGGCGCTGGCGATTGGATTTGGAATTTGGCAAGGCAAGGTTGGATTGCGCCAACCCAAATCGTCGCCGAATTCGCGCTCGGTCATTCGTCACGATTTTGGTACGGTGATAGCACACTGGACTAACGGCATCGGCTTCATCATCGCTTTGATCACCGGCTTGATGGTATTGCGCTGGCTGCCGCGTCCCGACGAAATGCGAATCGTGTTTGCGCTGCATTACGTCGGCGTAGTTCTAATCATGTTCGGGGTCGTCGCGCATTTGACCCAGAATGCGATCACGGGCGGCATGGGGCTGGTACCGCGTTCGCTCAAAGATGTCGGAGAGGGATTGAGCGAGATCGTCGAATACTCGGGCATCTTCGGCTCGCACCGAGCGGCCTTGGGCATCAAACTGCCCAAAGCGATTCGACAGACATTTGCAGAAACGGCAACCGCATTTGGAATCAAGCCAACCAAAAAGCTGGGCAAGTTCTTGCCCGTCGAACGCGTTTTCTCCTACACACCTTGGGCGATCATCGTCGCCGTAGTCGTGATCACCGGCTTGATCAAATCTCTGCGCTATCTCTATCCGATTCCGGCATCCATCATTGCTCCCGTCACAACCGTGCATGATATTTTTTCGTATGTGGCAGTGGGGATGCTGGCGATTCATCTTGCCGCACTGCTTCTAGTTCCCGCTAATTGGCCCCTGCTGATTTCGATGTTCACAACGCGAGTCAGTCGCAAGCATGTTCAGGAACACCATCCCCTTTGGTACAAGGATTTGGTGGCGAAGGAGCAAGCCATCGTCGATGATGTAACGCCGGTGTCTACAACGCAAGGGACGCCACAGCGCATTGAGGAAACCCAAGCATGATTTCTGCCATCGTTCTCGGCGCGGGACTATCGCAACGGATGGGCACGCTCAAACAATTACTGCCATTCGGCAACCACACCGTTATCGAACAAGTCGTTTCAGTTTTATCGACTTGTACAATCGATGAAATCGTCGTCGTCCTGGGACATCGTCACGCCGAAATTGCGCAAGTGCTGTCCAAGTGGCATGTGCAAGTGAGCTTAAACCCGCGCTACATCGATGGAATGTTGGCCTCGCTACAACACGGCTGGCGCAACGTTCACCCGGCGACGAATGCCGTGATGCATGTGCTGGGCGATCAACCGCAGCTAGAGCCGAGTGTCGTCGAGCAACTGGTCACCGCATATCGAGCGAAAAACGATGGCATTTTTATTCCGACGTTTGGTGGTCGGCGCGGTCATCCAATTTTGCTAGACGCGCAAATTCGCAAAGAGATACTCGCGCTCGACCAGGGCGCTACAATGCGCGACGTTATGCGCGCTCACATCGATGACATACACACGCTGAGCGTCAACACCGACAGCATCTTACGCGACATGGATACCTGGGACGACTACCAGCGTGAGATCGAATTGAGACAACAAGTTATGGCATAAGCAAGAAAGGCATCACGATTGGATGCCTTTCTTGCTTTGTGTCATGATCGCGCTGCCTTTGTACTGTTGGAGCGGCAGTCCGGTTGCATGACGATGGACCATCAACATTTCTGCCATGATCGCCAGCGCGATTTCCATCGGCGTTTCTGCGCCTAAATCCAAACCAGTAGGTACGCGCACCCGCGCCAGCGTTTCCGGCGCAATGCCTTCCTGAATCAAATCGCGAAAGATGATAATACTCTTGCGCGCGCTTGCCACCAAGCCAATGTACGCCGCGGGCGTGTTGACGATCTGGCGCAACACCGGCTCATCCCAGCCCCAGGTTGCGACGAGCACAAACGTCGATGGTGTTACCGTTATCGGCATCGCCGCGAGTGATTCCGTTTTTGAATTGTATTCCACGAGGATGCGTTCATCTGCGTCCGGCAAGCGCGTCGGCGAAATAAAATCGGGACGATCATCGACGACGACGACGCGCCACTTGAGCAGCTTTGCCAGCCGCACAATCGCCTCGCCGATGTGTCCCGCGCCGATTAAGAGCAAGGTTGGGCTGGATAACAAAACTTGAATAAAGACATCGACTTCACCGGACTCGCCGCGTCGAGCTTGCACAAAGCCGTCATCGCGCAAAATCAACGTGCTATGCTGCGATTGTCCAGCGGCGATTGCCGCGCGTGCTAAATCGCGAACGCAGTTGGTGAGTCGCTGGTCAGAAAAGTCGCCGAACATCGAGCCATCGGAGCGAACCAGCATTTTTGCGCCGACCGTCCAGCGCGGACTCGCCCGAACGATGGTCACCAATGCCGCCGATTTGCCTTCTTCTAAAACCTGGAGACCTGCTTGAAAGATTTCTTGTGTCGATTTTGATAGAGTCATTTTTGAGAAGAGATTACATCGATGAAAACTTGTTCCGTTCCACCACACAAGCCAACATTGCCGGCCACTTTGCCCGTCAAGTTATAATCGACCAAGCACGATTGCCCCGCAACGAGCGCCGCGCGCGCATCTTGGACCGCTTGCAGTTCCATTGTCCCGCCACCGATACTGCCCACAAACGATCCGTCGGCGCGCACCATCATGTTGGAAGAAAGATGGCGCGGCGTTGACCCTGACGCGCGCACCACGGTCAAGACCGCAATTGTTTCCTCATTCTTTAACGCATCGACAATCGCTTGCAAAACTTCTTTCATGTTCCTCCCTTACGCAAGTCATTCCTTAACTTGACAGATTGGTGCGACGAACCGGATTGTAGCATAACTCTAGTACCGTAACAACTACCGCCTTCCGCCTCAGCTCGATCACATCTTGGTTTGCGAGAGCAAGATTTCCATCGGCGAATCCAGTACACAAGGCGCGTGGAGTGATTCAATCGCACACTTGCTGGGTTTTTAAATCCATCTTTCTTTACAATACCTTCGCCAAAATTTTTCTCCCCGCTGACGCGCTGCGCGGAAAACGCGGAAAAACAATTGAAAAATTCTAAATATTTCCGTGTTTTTTTTCTTTCAGTGGGGCAAAAATCGGGCTCATGCCCTCAAACGGCTATGCAGCGGATGTATTGTCTTTAGGAAAGCTTTAGGTGAACATGAGGAAAAGCTGAGGACAATTCATGTCTTTTGGAATACTCTCGTGATGTTTGTAGCGAGCCGCCGAATGAGGTTTGTATGTGCAACCGATAGCTTTCCTATTGATCGCCCTCGTTACTGTCATCATCCTTTTGATTGTCTTTAGTGTCTGTTCGGAATCAATTCTCGCATTCATCCATCGTCGCATGCCGAACTTTACATACGAAGGCGAATCACTCTTGTTGTGGGGTTCCGTTATCATAGCAACCTTTGTTTTCGGGTTGATCGCCATCTATTTACTCATCAAGATATGATCGAGGACCAAAGTGGAATCACAATCACAGCACACTCATCGCTCTTGCAGTCAGGTATTGGTGTTACGAGAACCGGACTCGATTTGGACATTTGAAGCACGACCATCTATCCTGGCACACGTAGGCGAGTTGCACGAGGCGCTAACGAACGCAGGTTATAGCGTGACGCCGATCGAAATCGAGTCTGCCGCCGATTTGCCACGAGCGCTGGCGTCGTTCCATCCTTGCGAGTGCGTCGTATTTAATTGGTTCGAAGGATTCGAGCCGGAGGCGAGAGACGGCATCGAGGTGACGCAACAATTGGATGCGATGGATTTTACCTATACAGGGTCCGGCGTCCTGGCGTGGCAAAATGCGCAAGACAAAATTCGCGCCAAGCGATTAATGCGCGCGCACGCCATTCCCACGCCACGCTGGCAAGCTCTTTGCGAAGAGAATCTGGATGATTGGTCTATTTATCCCGCCATCGTCAAAGTCGCCAACGACCATGGCAGTGAGCATTTAACTTTTGATTCAGTCGTCTATGATCGAAATGGACTAGCTAATCGCTTGGGTGAACTGGAGCGAATCGGCGTATCCAGCTTGATGGTCGCCGAATATATCGAAGGCGATGAATTTACCGTTGCCCTTTGGGGCAATGGAACCTTGTATGCCCTGCCACTCATCCGCGTAGATTTTTCTGCCCTTGCCCCCGGCTTGCCACACATTCGCACCTTCGACGCCAAATGGGATACTGATTCAGAAGTGTATCACGCCATTAAATTGGAATCGGCTTCCGGTCTATCACCAGAAATCCAAGGTCGGGTTGAACGAGCTGCGCGGGCAGCCTATCGCGCTTTTGGTCTGCGCGATTATGGGCGAGTCGATATTCGTTTGCGCGATGGAACTCCCTTTGTAATCGATGTGAACGCCAATCCCGATATCACTTCGGAGGGTTCCTTTTTTGCAGCAGCGCGAATTGGCGGATATAATTACTCTGGCATGTTAGATCGCATTGTGCAGTTGGCAGCCGAACGACGATAAAGTCGGACCGTGCATCGTTGATTGAAAAAGGCAAAATTGAAATGCCAAATTACTCACTGATACTGGCAGTGATTCAGCTCCAAGATGAGGACAGCGCCATCTCCGCTTTAACCAACGCGGGCTTGGGAGTAACCCGAATGGGTTCCACAGGCGGTTTTTTGGAAACCGGCAATGTCACCTTGCTAATGCAATTGGAAGATACGCAGGTCGAGCAAGCCATCGCTCTCTTGAAAAAGACTTGTGTTGAACGCACGACATTGATCAATGCCACAGCGGTGTTAACAACTCCCACTGCTCCGTATTTTTTTTCACCCACAGAGGTTGTAGTCGGTGGAGCGATCATGTTTGTCTTGCCGATCCGACGAGTGGTGCGAATGAGTAATCCACGTCAAGACCAGGTAGCGCACCATGACGCAATTAATGAAACAAGTCTGATGCTGGTCATCGTGCATGATGCCCTAGTCCCTAACATCATCAGCGATCTCACCAACGCCAATTATCGTGTAACCCGAATCAGCACGACGGGTGGCTTTATGCGCCAAGGCAACACGACCTTGCTAATCGGCGTGGTGTCTTCCCAAGCCGACGACGTGCTCAATCGAATTGAGTCCGCGTGTCGGACGAAAGATGCCAAAAACGCTACACCAAAATCGCAAGCCACGATCTTTGAATTGGCGGTCGAGCGATTAGTACGTATTTGAGCGTGCGGAAATATATCCCCTCTTGCCTCTCTTTCCATCGTTGAGCATGACCCTGGAGGAAAATTCCATCATGACAAATTTTGACGATGCCGAAGCAAAATATAGAGACATGCGCGAACGCATCAAGCACGGCGAATTGCCGAGTCTCGCTGAATTCGAAGAACAGGTTGGAGAATTGGCGACCCAGGATGCGAAGGGGATTTGGTGGGAAATTCATCCGTATAACGCACGCTGGATGTATTACAATGGCGCGCAATGGGTGGAAGGAATTCCACCGGGACAGAAACAATGCGTCGTCATGGCTCCGCTTACGCAAGTGTCCCAGCGTTTCAACGCAAACTCCACACCAAACGCTCCAGTCTCCTCAATCCAACGTCGGGCATCAATACGCCAACCGCTTCATCAGGATCGCGTTTCATCACGCTGGGAACGTTTGGGACGTCGCGTACCATTCGATTCTAGCCACCTGTGGATTCCCTTCGCCGCGGGAGCAGTGGTACTCTTACTGTGTGGGTGTATCGTCTTTTTGGGCGGAAATCTTCTTCTCAGTGAAACGACTCCCACGCCATTACCTACTCAAACGGCGATTGTAAGACGTATTACTTCAACAGTCCAGCCAACCAGTACCCTCCAACCAACGCCACCATTGCCAACCGCTACACCCATCCTAGTTCGCGCCAAGGTTCTTGAGGCACGAGTCAATGTCCGTGCAGCACCCAGTCTTGATGGGAAAATCGTTGGCAGAGTGGTGCGAGACCAGGAATTCACTATCATTGGGCGCAGCGCCGATAGCGCGTGGTATCAGGTGGAGCTTGCAGACATTGCTCAACCCAGTTGGGTGTCTGCTCAAACGGTTCAAGTGATAAGCGGGCAGATCACTAGTCTGCCAATTACTCAATAATACATGAGAGAATTCTGGAAAGACCAGATTCTACTCCAAGACATGAAAAAAAAACGGAGGTGAGAGCCAAGTGGCTTCACCTCCGTTTGCCAATTCTAGCGGAAAAAGAATTGGTAACGTGTCAGGTCAATCCTGTCAGGTGTCAAGTTTGCTTTGAGACTTGCCCCTTGGGCTTGCGTGATAAATCCATTCGTCACCGCGCGATCAATCTCTGCAGTGCGCGTGTCAATGATGGCTCGCTTGACGACAGCCGCGTCCACCTTTTGAGCTGTGGCAATCTCAGCGAGCGTTTTGCCACCAGCCAGTTGCGTCAGCAGATTGGACGGTGCAAGATTCAGTACCTTGGCAACTGCTTCCAATTCCGCAGGTGGCCCTCCAACTCTAGCGCCTGGATTCAGACCACGGTTAAAGTTGGGTAGTTGGGGACTCCGTCGATTGCCAGGTGACGCAACTCTGGGTTGTACGTCGGCAGGTGCAATATCGATCGGAGCAATGAGGTTGTCGGCAGCAAGTTGTTGCTTTATTCGATCCGCCCGGTCTTGCGTGAGACGACCATCTCTCACCGCCTGATCGATCATATCATTTCGTTGTTGGAGCGCCTGCGCTTTTAACATATCTACGTTGATCCCCAACTTGACGGCGAGTCCTTGCCAGAATGTGTTCCCGATGGTGTTCGTGGTTGTCGTCGGCGAGGTAGTGGTTAAGGTCGGTCTGGCGGTGGGCGTTGCCGAGGGTGACGTAGACGCCGACGTAGCAGTTGCGGTCGCCGCAGATTGCGCCGCTGCCACACTGGTAGCGTTGGGCAGCGCGAGTGTAACCGCGAAGAATCCGAATATCGCGAGGGCTAGCGCCAAGACAACTAACCCTACTCGACTTGTTTGTGTCATTTTGACCTCTCTTGATTTAGATAATCGACAATCCTATGGTTTTCCCTTCAGCTGCACTTATGTCCTACGATCCAAACTGGCTGAGCGACTACTCACACCCTCCTCCAGCGCGTCGTTCGACCGTATGCGACAATGCAGCCCATTGATTAAACTAATCTAAGGTTCGTCTCCTTCGTAGGCGGCACATTGATTTTGCAGTGCTGAGATGAGACATACATTAACCCCAGATAATTGATCCTTCATTCTGCCACATCCGATTCACACCTGCATTGCATTTATGAAGCAAAGTGCAATCACAAAAATCATGTGGCGTAACCTAGCCCCTCGTGGGCGTCAAACGCGCACAAGGACACGCACAAGGCGCTAGACTACGTCCCATCATTTTCAGTGTGACAGAGTACTAGAAATTCAACAACATGAAATTGCATAGTACAGACCTTCGAGGTTTTTGGGCACGCACACCGCAGTTTCATCCAGTTAGAGTACTCGTGCAGCACAAATCGAGCTCAAGCTAGCCTGGGTCTTCGACTGGATAGGGTGCGCCAGCGCAAACTCGAATGATGCGCAACCACTGGCGTTGCTATCACTCCGCTCGCCTTTTTGAATTTTCGATGACCCTTCCTATGATCGTCAACTCGGCTGCGGTTGTTTGTGCGTTTAGCCAGGTATCCATCGCTTGTTCTTCGCCCACAAACGCATCGGGCAATCTTACAAAACCATTTGTTTTGGATCGGTTCCGCCAATCCAGAAAACGGCTGATGAAATTTGATCCTATCGTGTCGTGGAATAGATGACATTGGAATGCAAGCTATTCTACACTTGATAAAGCACTTTGACTGATGTTATCAAGACAAACACTGACGTAAAATAGAGCAAATTCACACGTAAGTGATTCGATGTCACAAATCAATGGGAATGGAATCATCCCATCGAACCAATTCAAATGCCAAGCACATGGAAAAGAATGGAACAGTACCACATGCTGGAGTTGCGAGGGATTGAACGTGATTGGGATCAGTGCGGATCGAGCGTGTTCGAAATCCCTTGCCTTGCATGAATGTTCTTCCGGACCAGTAAAAATTCCTCATTCGAAAGGAGAAAAGAATGCGCAAATTAGTTTTTCTAGTTACAACTATACTGGTGCTTGGATTATTGGCAGCTTGCGGTGCTCCCGCTATGACGCCTGCTCCCACCGTTGGCGTTCCCGTCACGGGACCCACCGAAGTCCCAACCGCAATGGCAACCACAGCAGCACCAACCACCGCAGCAACACGAGCGCCCTCAGGTGCTCTGCGTACACCTGAAGAAGCTGCACTGGCAGCGGCCGGCGGTCAAAAAATTGGTGGCACGGTCACCGTCTTGGCAACCTGGGGCGGCAGCGAACAAGATACATTTATGGCGATGATCAAGCCTTTTCAAGATGCCACCGGTACCCAGGTGCAATACACCGGCACACGCGATCTGAATGCGGTCTTGACCACACGTGTTCAAGGCGGCAATCCTCCCGACTTGGCGGGCTTGCCCGGTCCTGGGCAAATGACGCAATTCGCCCAACAAGGCAAATTGATCGATCTGAGTACCGTGCTCGACATGCCCAATTACCAACAGAACTATGCCCCATCATGGATTACGCTGGGTTCGGCGGATGGAAAGCTGGTCGGCGTTTTTATCAAAGCGTCCGTCAAGGGATTGATCTGGTACGATCCCAAAGTCTTTCAATCGAAAGGATTCCAGACTCCCAAAACCTGGGATGAAATGATGACGCTTTCCAAACAGATGGCAGACGGCGGCACAGCGCCATGGTGTATCGGCTTGGAAAGTGGAGCCGCGAGTGGTTGGCCCGGCACGGACTGGCTCGAAGACATCGTCTTGCGCCAATCGGGTGAGAAAGTCTACAACGATTGGTGGGCGGGCAAAATCACTTGGAGTTCGCCGGAAATCAAAAAGGCGTGGGAGACTTTCGGACAAATCGTCGCGGATCCCAAAATGGTGTACGGCGGTGCCAACACCATGCTGACCACCAACTTTGGCGATTCCGGAAACCCACTCTTTACAAATCCACCGGGCTGTTATTTGCACCACCAAGCCAGTTTCATCACCGACTTTTTCACCAAAGCCAACCCGAACATCAAACCCGTGACCGACTTTGACTTTTTTGGCTTCCCAGCGATCGAAGCGGCGAATAGTCAAAACCTTGAAGTCGCAGGCGATCTGTTCGGCATGTTCAAAGATACCCCACAAGCACGCGCGCTGATGAAATACCTGGTTACACCAGAAGCGCAGGCGATCTGGGTTCAGCGCGGCGGCGCGATCTCGCCTAATAAACTCGTACCGCTCGACACTTATCCCGACCCGTTAAGCAAAAAGTCTGCCGAACTGCTCACGAGCGCTCAAGTGACGGTGTTCGATGCGTCTGACCTGATGCCCGAAGCGATGAACAATGCGTTTATGAAAGCCATCCTCGACTATGTTCAGAGTCCCAACAACCTCGACAGCATTTTGAAAAACTTGGACTCGGTCCAGAACAGCGCCTACAGAAAATAAAAGGATTGCATGGGACGGTGACTGTGTCGAGTCGCCGTCCCATCTTGTTCTTGTAGGGCAAATTAGAAATTTGCTCTACGCTTTTCGTGAGGTCAAAATGCCCATCGATCGACTTGTGATGGCGATTATCGTTATCGTCGGCGTCCCGGCCGCGATGGTTGGTTACATCGCCCTCGTCGAATGGACAGTGGAAAGACTGCCCTTTGCAATACGTGGACGAATGCGACCCTGGTTGTGGGTCGGTCCCGCGCTATTCTTGCTCATCGCCTTTCTGATCTATCCGACATTGAACACCATCTATCTTAGTTTCTTTAACTTTGACTCAACGCAATTCGTAGGCTGGAAAAACTATATCGATTTCTTTTCCAATTCGGCGACGCTGGATGCCATCAAGAATAACTTGCTTTGGCTGATTTTTTTGACAGGCGCTACGGTCGCATTTGGTCTGTTGATTGCCGTCCTCTTTGACAAAGTGTCTTACGAAGCCGCCGCCAAAGCCATCATCTTTATTCCGATGGCAATTTCGTTCGTCGCCGCCGGCGTGATCTGGAAATTGATGTACGATTATCAGCCGCCCGGTCGGCCGCAAACCGGCACGCTCAATGCGATTGTCACCATGGTCGGCTCACAGCCGGTGCCGTGGTTGGTTGATCGAACGACGAATAATCCTGCGCTCATTTGGGTGGGCATTTGGATGTGGACCGGATTTGCGATGGTGATTCTATCGGCGGGCTTGAAAAGCATTCCAGTAGAAATTCTCGAAGCGGGTCGAGTGGATGGCGCAACCGAATTTCAAATTCTGCGTCACATCATCATTCCGATGCTCGGCTCGACGATTGCGGTGGTCGCGACGACCATGATTATCTTTGCCTTGAAAGCGTTCGATATCGTTTACGTCATGACCAATGGCAATTTCGGGACCGATGTGATGGCGAATTTGATGTACAAGCAAATGTTCAATTTTACCAACTTTGGACTTGCCAGCGCCATTGCCGTGGTGCTGCTGCTTGCCATCGCGCCCGTGATGCTCATCAACATCCGGCGCTTTCGAGAACAGGAGGCCATCCGATGAGGACCATCACTCTGCCACGTCATCGAGAACAAACCGTATCGACTCCGACAAACATTGGGCGATTCGCTCAGCGCACGGCGATTCACATTGCCGTCTTTATCATTTGCGCGATCTGGATCATTCCGACGCTCGCGTTGCTCGTCAGTTCCTTCCGTCCCCAAAACCTAGTCGCCACCACGGGCTGGTGGACCGCTTTCAGCCCGCCATTCAATTTCACCCTCGAATTGTACCAGCAAGCGTTGGGACGCGCGGGCATGGCAGAAAGTTTCGTCAACAGTCTTTTCATTTCGATTCCGGCGACGATCATTCCGATCATGATTGCTGCCTTTGCCGCGTACGCTTTTGCGTGGATGGATTTTCCCGGTCGCGATTGGCTCTTTGTCGCCGTGGTCGGATTGCTAGTGGTTCCACTTCAATTGACGTTGATCCCCGTCCTGCGATTTTATAACGTACTTAACTTGACTGGAACATTTCCCGGCATTTGGATTGCTCACGCGGCATACGGTTTGCCGTTCGCCGTTTACCTCCTCCGCAATTTTTTCGGCGCGCTTCCACGCGATCTCTTCGAATCGGCGTACTTGGATGGAGCATCGGCATTCACAGCATTCTTCCAACTCGCTCTGCCACTTTCGGTTCCGGCGATCGCTTCGCTGGCGATCTTTCAATTCATGTGGGTCTGGAATGATTTGTTGGTTGCGTTGATTTACTTGGGTGGCTATCCCAGTGTTGCGCCGATGACGGTAACGATCAGCAATCTGGTGAATTCGCTCGGCGGGGGTTGGCAGCTTTTGACCGCCGCGGCATTTATCTCGATGTTGCTGCCCTTGATCGTGTTTTTCAGTTTGCAACAATACTTTGTGCGCGGCATTCTCGCCGGGTCGGTCAAAGGATAATCGCCGCAGCTTGTCGAAAAACGGCCGACGCTCGCAATCCCAATTATGCTACTCACGCAGGCGAGATAGCCCGATGTTGTTCCATTCGGCAAAAGTTTAGAATGCCTTGGATTGCAAACCATTCAACTGGTGAATCGATAACATCCCTGGAAAATTTTGTTCTGCCAGGGATGTTGATTTTATAACTTGGAGGAGAAATGGCAAAGACAGCGGCGGATATTTTGATCGACAGGATTCAAGACTGGGGAGTTGATGTCATCTTTGGTATGCCCGGCGATGGGATCAACGGCATCATGGAAGCGCTGCGCCAACGCCAGGACACGCTGCGTTTCATTCAGGTCCGGCATGAAGAATCGGCAGCGTTCATGGCATGTGCGTATGCCAAGTATACGGGCAAACTCGGCGTCTGTCTGGCAACGTCCGGTCCGGGTGGCGCGCATTTGCTCAACGGTCTCTACGATGCCAAGATGGATGGACAACCCGTGCTCGCGATCACCGGACATCATTTCCACGATTTGATCGATACATTTCAACAGCAAGACGTGAACTTGGACCAGGTTTTCAAGGATGTGGCGCTCTACAGTACGCGCGTGATGGGACCAACGCATGTCGAAAACGTTGCCGATCTGGCGTGCCGCACTGCGTTGAGTCATCGCGGCGTCACGCACATCAACTTTCCAGTGGACATTCAATCGATGGAAGCCGACCGCAAGCACGCATCGAAACAAAATGTCGAGGGACACACCTCGGATGTATTTGCGCGACACCTCGCCTTACCCGCGGAAGAAGACTTGCGGCGTGGGGCGGATATCCTGAATGCGGGAAAGAAAATCGTGATTCTGGCTGGACGCGGCGCACTGGGCGCAACGAATGAACTCGAATTGCTTGCGGATCGATTGGGAGCGCCCATCGTGAAACCACTGCTTGGCAAAGCGGCAGTACCGGACGACAGCCCCTACACGACCGGTGGAATCGGCTTGCTTGGAACCGCGCCTTCCCAGGAAGCGATCGAGGATTGCGACACCTTGTTTATGATCGGCACATCGTTTCCCTACATCGAATTTCTGCCCAAACCGGAACGGGCACGGGGCGTGCAAATCGACATCGATCCGGTGCGAATTGGCTTGCGCTATCCAGTTCAAGTGGGACTCGTTGGCGATAGCGCGCGTACCATTCGGAAACTATTACCCTTGCTCAACGAGCACAGCGACCGCAACTTTCTCAAAAAAGCGCAGGAGAACATGGACGAGTGGCGAAAATTAATGGATGAGCGCAGCGCGCGTCAAGACATGCCGATGAAACCGCAGGTCGTCGCAGCCGAACTGGGCAAACGTTTGCGCAACGATGCGATTGTTTCTTGCGATAGCGGTACGATTGCGACTTGGTTCGCTCGGCATATTCCGGTCAAGCGCGGTCAGATGCACTCGCTTTCTGGCACACTGGCGAGCATGGCGAATGGATTGCCTTATGCGATTGCAGCCCAGATCGCCTATCCGCATCGACAGTCGGTGGCGTTTGTCGGCGACGGCGGCTTTGCGATGTTGATGGCAGAATTTTCGACCGCGGTGAAATACAAGTTGCCGATCAAGGTTGTAATCGTCAAGAACAATACCCTGGGACAGATCAAGTGGGAGCAAATGGTCTTCCTTGGCAATCCAGAATATGGCGTCGAATTAGAGCCAATCGACTTTGCGGCGTTTGCGCGCGCCTGTGGCGCGAGTGGTTACAGCGTCAAAGACCCCGCCAAATGCGGCGATGCCATCGAACAATTGTTGAACACGCCAGGCCCCGCCCTGCTCGAAGCGGAAGTGGACCCGTACGAACCGCCCATGCCCGCCAAGATCACATTCGACCAAGCTAAAAAATTAGCCGAGTCGTTAGCCAAGGGGCAACCGGAACGAATAAAGATCGCGACGACGATTGCGGAAAATCAAGTCAGGGAGATGATTTAATCGGAATGAATGAGCAACCCCATATCGTCATCGTCGGCGGTGGATTTGGAGGACTGTACGCCGCCAAAGCGCTGCGCTTTGCGCCGGTGCGCGTCACGCTAATCGACCAGCGCAACTTTCATCTGTTTCAACCCCTTCTCTATCAGGTTGCGACCGGCGTATTGTCGCCCGGCGACATTGCGTCGCCTTTGCGCGGCGTCTTACATGCGCAAAAAAATATCTCGGTCATCAAAGCGCAAGTGGTCGATATAGACCCGGTGAAGCACTGTGTGATTTTGCAAGACGGCGATCCAATCGAATTCGATTACTTGATCGTTGCGACCGGCATCACGCATCACTACTTTGGACACGACGAATGGGCAGCGCTTGCTCCCGGTCTGAAGGAGGTCGAAGACGCGATTGAAATTCGCAGTCGCGTGCTGAATGCATTTGAAAACGCCGAGCGTGAGCAAGATTGGCAGCGCTGTGTCGAGTGGATGACGTTTGTGATTGTGGGTGGCGGTCCGACGGGCGTCGAGTTGGCGGGCGCGCTTGGCGAAATGACGCACCATACGCTCAAAAATGATTTCAGCAATATCGACCCGCGTTTGTCTCAAATCCAAGTCCTTGAGGTTGCCGAACGAATTCTGCCGACTTATCATCCAAGTTCATCCGCTAAAGCAACCAAGCAGTTGGAAAAGCTGGGCGTCACGGTGCGCACCAACACGCGCGTGACACACATCGTCGATGGTGTCGTAACGGTCAATGCATCGGGACAAGACGAGCAAATTCATGCACGCACTATTTTGTGGGCGGCGGGAACAAGAGCTTCTCCCCTCGGTGCAGTAATTGCGCAACGAATGAACGCGCAGCTTGACCGGGCTGGGCGAGTGCAGGTCGAACGCGATCTAAGTCTTACAAATCATCCCAATGTATTCGTGATTGGCGATCTCGCGGTGGTGCGTAAACGCAATGGAGAACCATTGCCCGGTGTTGCGCCCGTCGCCATGCAAGAAGGTCAGTATGTTGCGCGCTTGATCAAACGCCGATTGCGTGACAAGACCATCCCGCCGTTCAAGTACTTTGACAAAGGAGACCTCGCTGTGATCGGGCGCAACAAGGCTGTCGCCGAGTTCGGCCCGATCCGTCTCGACGGCATCATCGCGTGGTTCGCGTGGGCAGGGGTTCACATCTTCAACTTGATCGAGTTCGATAACAAAGTCCTCGTGTTGATCGAGTGGGCTTTTAACTATTTCACGCACAAGCGCGGCGCACGATTGATTACGGCGAGCACGCGCACGCAGAATGAGAAAAATTAAGCCCATTCATCAATACTTTCGCCAAAATCTTCGTTCCCCACCGATCGAAAAAAACACAGAGAAAACTAGTGTAGATCTCCGTGTTTTCTTCAGTCCGTGGGAAACAACTCTCACCCCGTGTCAACAAACCAGATTTCAGCGAAGGTATTGATTCATGAAAAACAAATAGAAAACAAGAAACCCATTTCATGGCTCAGAGAGTCAAAACGAAATGGGTTTTTGTTTGAAGTGATTCGATTGTCAACTCGTGATGAGTGATTTGGTCCAAATCAACAGATGCGCGATGGGCGACTTGGATCGAGTCGATTGTTTTTTGGAGGAAGCGTTCGCTTGTACTGCTCGCTGCTCCAACCGATACTGCTCGGCTTGTTGCAAAAGATCATCATATCGATCATCACCAAAATCGTACACGGCTTTGCGTTGGTTGAATGAATTTCTTTTCATGTGGATGCCTCCTATGTTTCGATGTAGCGGATAACCCCGTTTGATTCACCTACACTTTACTCCTCGCTCGCATGGAACGTGTCGGAAATGCACACGCGAAACGCAAGGAAATCGCACTCTTTTCAATAAATGATATAATGCGACGGAAATTATCCAAATCGGGAGGTTGGATGGCGCGATTGTCACTGTCGCTGATGGGACCTTTTCAAGCAACTCTAGACGGACAACCCGTCACTAGCTTTGAATCGGATCGAGTGCGGGCGTTATTAGCCTACCTCGCAGTCGAATCGAATCGTCCGCATCGCCGTGAAGGATTGGCGACGCTGCTTTGGCCCAATTGGCCCGATCGTTCGGCGCTCACAAATCTGCGCAACGCCCTTTCGAATTTGCGTAAGGCGATTGGTGATCGTCAAGCGAGCACACCCATTCTGCAAGTGACGCGAGAAACAATCCAGTTCGACTTGGCAAGCGACAGTTGGGTTGACGTGCAAATGTTCCAACAATTAGCGGCAGGAGACCAATCACTCGAACATCTTGACCAAGCTATTCAGCTTTATCGCGGTCCCTTTTTAGATAGTTTCGGACTCAAGGACAGCGCGCCGTTTGAAGAGTGGGTCCAAATGCTTCGCGAACAATTGAGCCGCCAATGTCTGGCGGCTTTGGAACAACTCGCCAAGTACTATGAGCAACAGGGCGATCTCAGCAAAGCTACCGAGTATGCTTGGAAACAAACCGACCTGGCTCCCTGGCATGAGCGAGCGCATCAACGCCTCATGCGACTGCTCGCATTGAACGATCAACGCAGTACGGCTCTAGCTCAGTACGAAACCTGCCGCCGCTTGTTGCAGCAAGAGCTGGGCATCGAGCCGTCGCCGGAAACCATCGCGCTGTACGAACAAATTCGCGATGGCAAGCTTGTCGCGAGCGAAACCCCGCAACCGCAAAGTTCTTCGCCTGCCCTCGCCCAACCATCGAACTTGCCTGTGTCGCTGAGTCCCTTTATCGGTCGCAAGGAGCTTCTCGCCGAAACCCAAAATCGCCTGCAAGACTCGAACTGCCGGTTGTTGACGTTGATCGGTCCCGGCGGCAGCGGCAAAACCCGCTTAGCTATCGAGGCGGCTGCAGCGCAAGCGCATGTCTTTGCGCACGGCGTCCACTTTGTCTCGCTCGCGCCGCTCGAATCGACGGAAGCCATTGTGCCTACTCTGGCGCAGACTCTCGGCTTTTCCTTCGAAGACGAACCAGAGCCGCTGCAACAGTTGCTCGATCATCTGCGTCAAAAACAGATGCTGTTGGTGCTGGACAATTTTGAACACCTACTCAAGTCAGATTCAAGCCAAGAGAATAGCGCAACCATCGTCACCACGATTCTTCAGGCAGTTCCCCAAATCAAGGTATTGGTCACATCGCAAATCGGCTTGAACTTGCAAGGCGAATTCCTCTTGCCCGTCCCAGGCATGAGCTATCCAGAACAATCGTTGACCAATCCATCCGATGCACTTGAGCATGGCGCGATCCAGCTTTTTCTTCAAAGTGCGCGACGCGTGCATCCGAACTGGATGCCGACGGACGAAGACTTGACGCACGTAATCGAAATTTGTCGCTTGGTGCAAGGAATGCCATTAGGTCTAATGCTCGCCGCCGCATGGATGCGCATTCTTTCGCCGGCGGAAATCGTCGCCAAGATTGCTAAACACCACGGTTTGGATTTTCTGGAAGCGGAATGGCACGATGTTCCAGAACGGCAACGCAGTATGCGGGCTGTATTTGATTATTCATGGCGCCTGTTGAACGAGCGAGAACAACAGAGTCTCGCGGCATTATCCATCTTCCGGGGCAGCTTTACCTACTCCGCCGCGCGCCAAGTAGCAAACATCGAAGGCTCAGCCGCAACGCTGCGCGAGCTATTAGCTTTGGTCAACAGTTCGCTCTTGCAGCACACGTCCACTGGCCGATACGAAATGCACGAGCTGTTGCGTCAATACGCCAAGGAGCAATTGCGTGCAATCCCCGATGCCGAACAAATGGCTCGCGATCGACATGCCGACTATTACACGGCCGCACTGCGCCGTTGGGCAACCGAATTGGAAGGCGCACAGCAGCAAAATGCATTAGCCGAGATGGACCGCGAACGCAATAACATCCGCGCCGCCTGGGCATGGTCGATTGAGCGCCGCCAAGTAAATCGGTTGGCTGAGGGAATGGCAGGACTGGGATTGTATTACGACTGGCGAACCCGTTATCAAGAGGGCGAAAAAACATTTCTGGAGTTAGCGGAGAGGCTCGTCGCCGATGATTCGGCTCAATCGGTTGAGCAACTCAAGCTGTGGGGCAGCGCACTCGCTTGGCACGCGCGCTTTAGTCAACGACTGGGGCAAACCGAAAGCGCAAGAGAGCTAGCGCAACAGAGTCTCGACGTGTTGGAGGAACTGACGTTGGTTGGCGAAGATGTTCGTCCGCAAAGAGCACTCGCTTTGCAGATCATCGGCGAGATCGAATTACATTCAGGCAATAGCGTAAATGGCAGAGAGCCGTTGGGGCAAAGTCTCTCGTTGTATCGCGAACTGGGTAATCGACGCTCGGTTGCCAATTGCTTACGCAGCCTGGGACGACTCGCCGAACGAATGGGCAAATACGAATGGGCGGTACAGTTGCATCAGGAGAGCGTCGAAATCTGCCGTACCTTGGGGACCCAGCGCGACTTGATCGATTCGCTGTTGGAATTGTCGCTCGATCTTCAAGCCACCGGACACTTGGAAGACGCCGAACGATTGCGCCGTGAGAGCATCGCCATTTCCGAACAACTGGGGGATCGGGCTGGACTTACGACGGGACTCTATCGCTCAGCTTTGAGTTTGATCGATCGCGGCAAGTTTTCTGAAAGTCACACGCTCTTGGAACAATGTGTAAAAGCATACGCCGACCTGGGAGATCGTCATCGCTGGGCACTGGCGCTCATGCGCTTGGGGAACGTAAAGATGCACCTGGGTCAGTACGAGCCAGCGCGTTCACTTTTGCAGGAAAGTCTCAACTGGTATCGCGAAGTAGACAACCGCTGGGGAATTGGCGCGTCATTGTGGCTGATCGCCGAGCTAGAAGGTCTCGAAGGGAGATATTCTCAGGCGTGTGAACTCTTGCAAGAAAGTGCTGGAGCTTTTCGCCGGGGCGGCGCGCGCGCAGATGTTGGTCGAGCGCTTGCGGATTTGGGAATTGTGACCCTTTGGCAAGGCGCACAAGCGCAAGCGCGGGAATATCTGGCTGAAGCATGCCACCTGACAATCAAGTTTCATCAATATTTTATGCCGGTCTATGTCTTGATTGGCGCAGCAATGTTTGCCGTCGAAGAGGGAAATGGCGAACGCGCAGTCGAGTTATGGGCACGAGTGTGCCAGGTTCCGACCGTTGCTCAATCGCGTTTGTATCAGGACATGTTTGGCAAACGGATTGCCGCCATCGCTGCGACGTTGTCACGCGAAAAGATCGCTGCCGCAGAAGAGCGTGGGCGCGCCAGAGACTTGTGGGCAATCGTCGAAGAATTGCAGGCGACGATCTTTCACCCATGAAAATATCAACCCTTGCGCTCATCGTCATCTTTTTCACTGTATCTGCTAGCACAGCGAATGCGCTAAAAATTGACACCCAAACTCCCACACCTCGCAACGCAATTGTCCCATCCATCGCGAGTTCGCAATGCGCGGCCTTGCCTCCGGCGACAGGCGCCATCGTCAACGTTTCCACAGTCGGGCAACTTGAAAGCGCAGTGAACAATGCCACCTCGGGCACGACTATTCTCATCGCCGACGGCACCTACAATCTCAACGGTGTGTATTTGCGAATCGATGTGCCGAATGTGACTGCTCGCTCGGCGAGTGGCAACCGAGATGCTGTCATCCTCGACGGGAATTACGACACCACCGAAATCATTCAGATCGTCGCTTCAAATGTGACCATCGCCGACCTGACTTTGCGCGAGGCGTACTATCATCCCATTCACGTAATGAGCACGAGCAGCAGCGACACGAACAACACGCTGGTCTACAACGTCCACATCATCGACCCAGGAGAACAGGCGATCAAGATCAATCCGTACACCGGCGATTACGCCGCATACTTTACTGACAACGGCATCGTCGCTTGCTCCCACATCGAGTTGACCGATGTGGGGCGCACCCAGATTCGCAACAACTGCTACACGGGCGGCGTCGATGCGCATCAATCGCGCGGCTGGGTTATTCGCGATAATGTGATCGAGGGGTTTTGGTGTCAGAGTGGATTATCGGAACACGGCGTTCACATGTGGAATAGCTGCGCCGAGACGATTGTCGAGCGCAACTTGTTTCGAAACAACGCGCGTGGCGTTGGGTTCGGCATGGCGACGAACGCTACCGGAAAACGCATGTATCCCGGTCTTTGTCCCACCGCCTCCGGCTATGTCGATCATTATGCAGGCGTCATACGCAATAATTTTGTCGTCGCCACGGACAGTCGGTTGTTTGACTCTCAATATGGATTCGACTGCGGCATCTGTTTGTGGAATGCGTGCAATGCGCGCGCGCTGCATAACACAGTGTACACCGCCGATCCCGTCCATACCTTCTCGGCAATTGAATGGCGCTTTGCCAACACGAATGCCGATATCATCAACAATCTGGTCAACGATGCGTTGATGCCCCGCGACGGCGCAACGGCAACGCAGAGCGGCAACCTTACGAACGCACAAGCTAGTTGGTTGATCGATCCGTCCATCGGCGATTTGCATTTGCGCTCCACCGCGACGAACGCCATCGATCATGCGGCAGTGGTCACCGGCGTAAGCGACGATTATGACGGCAATCTGCGCCCAAATGGTTCGGCATCCGATGTGGGCGCAGACGAATATCAAGCCGCTAGCGAATCGCGCACCTACTTGCCGCTGCTGTTGCGATAAAAAAAAACAGCCACTTCGACAAATTGCTAACGCAGCAAAAGCATGAGGAATTGCGCAAATAGAATCTTGCCGATTAATGCCATCGGATACACAGAAGCATAACCAACATTCGGCTGATCGTTATCCGTTTGCGCCAAAGCAAATCCCAGGACAGCCGGTTGCGTTTGAATACCCGCCAAAGCTCCAGTCAATATATCTAACGGGAGCTTGAGAATAAAATAGCCCGCCGTTAGAGTCGCCAGAGCGATGACCGTAGTGATGAGCAACCCCGCGATAAAAATCGCCAGCCCACCATTCCAGCCGCCGGTCATGAGCGTCGAAAAGAAAGCATACCCCGAACGTGTTCCAACCCCTGCCAAGAAAAAGACCAAGCCCATCTGCCGCAGGACTTGATTCGCGCTGTACGGCATCGACCAAACCAGCGAACCCGTTCGCCCAAGCGCACCCAGCACGAGCGCGACCAGTAACGGTCCACCTGCAATTCCTAACGTGAGGGTTACACCTCCAGGCAATGGAATCGGCACAAGTCCGACTAATAGACCTAACGCTAAACCTAGCCCCAACGTCACCACGTCGATCTCGCTGAGCGCCCGATACGAATCTCCAAAAAACTCACCAACTTGCTTCAGGTTTTCTCTGCGCGTCAAAACGCGGACGCGATCACCCAGCTCCAACACCGTATCGCCTTGAACAAGGAATTCGACATCGCCGCGGCGCACACGCGTGATAATCGCACCGTATTGTTTGGACAGGTTCAAGTCGCGCACGCGCTTGCCCGCCAATTGGGAATTGGAGACAAAGATTCTTCTAAAATCCAATTCACTGCGATCCAAATTCAATTGCTCTTGACTGACTTCGCCCAAATCGGTTGTGACTTGCTCCAGGTCTACCGACGCACCCACCACGGTCACGAGGTCACCCATCGCGAACCGAGTCTGTGGCGTGACAACTTGCAAATGACCATCGTGTCGCAATCGTCCAAAGACGATATTCCACTGGTATTGCGCCATCAACTCCTGAATCGAACCCGTTGTGGCTAACGGACGAGTGATTCGAATTGTGCGATTGTAGAGATGCGGATCAAAGTTGCTCGGCGATTCAGGTGTCGCCATTCCGGCTGCCTGCCGCGATGAGAAAAATCGACGAAACAACGAAAGAGCCAGGATCATAGCAATGACACCCATGGGATACGTGACGGAATAACCAATGACCGGCTCGTTCAGCATCGCCGTCCGTACATCGGGCGCGGCATTCGCGCGAATATAATCAAGCGTGGTTGCCAAGGCAGGTGTATTGGTGAGACTGCCCGCAAAGATGCCAGCGGTCAATGCAGGCGTAAGTTGAAACAGCCAACGGATGAGCAACGCTAATCCGAATGCCAACGCGAGAATGCTCAACACAAAGAGCAAATTGTAGAGTCCTTTGTGTCGAAAGGAAGCAAAAAAGCCAGGACCGCTGCTTAGTCCTACAGTATAAACGAACAAGACCAATCCAAGCTCATAGACCAGATCAGGCAACTTGAGTTCCGGATCCAACCCGCCGATGACAATCCCGACGAACAAGACCGCTGCGACGCCCAATCCGATCCCATGAATTTCGATCCGTCCCACCAAGTAGCCAATTGCCGCAACGACAAAGAGCAGCAACAGTGGATCATTACGCAAAAGCTCGATCATTACAAAAACATCTCCACAAGGCAAATTGGCGTCATTGTATCACAGCCAAGCTGCAGCGACAAAGAACAATGTTATTCACCCGGCGATTTGAAACAAAAGTTGATTTCTATTCTTTGCCACTAGGCGGATGACACCCATCTTCCTCAAGCAATACGTCATTCGACGCGTTGCGTAAATAGAATCTCCAAGACGCGTCGCCAAGCTTTGATTCGAAAATGGTTGTTCCAAATCGCCAGGCAGGAAGGAGAGAAAATCTTGCTTCGTTTCAAACGTGACCGTTTCAAGAACCTGAAGGAGTTTGTGGTCATGAATGCTATGTCCTCGCCGTCGCCAACTCCCCCGCCCATCCGCATGACGAATTTCTTCTTCCTGAATCAGGGCAATCTCTAAAACGAAATTGGGATGCAGAATGAGATCCGGAATACTGACGAGTTCCCCAAAGAGGTCGCGCAACTGCCCGCGATGAGGTGATTTTCGACGAGCGAGGATTTCTTTGCCCGAAGCCGTTTTGCGCACGATCCATTTTTCTTGGGCGATAGGATAAACGAGTCGAAGAGGATGATGCTCGAGCAAGGCGCGTAGTTTGCGTTTGAGCGCTGCGAGATTCCGCGTTTGAATTTCAATCAATTGTTCGCCGCGCACAATATCGACGATATACCCATCGACACGAGCTTCCAGTTGATCGCCGGGCTGCATGTACCAACGTTTCAACGCGGCGTGCAACGATTTTTCGTTACGCACCCCAATGCCGCAAGGTTTCGATTTTTTGAGTTGGCTTGATTCTTTCAATTTATTTTTTCAACTATCGATCGAGCTACGCGTTGCCGCTCACAACTTCATACCGAACTTTTCAAAGAACCAGGAATCATCGTGCTGGCGAATCGATTCCAGATTGCGCCGTCTATCCCAAATGTCGCTCGTATTGAGCAAATTTACAGCGTTGTCAAAATCGGGAAGAGACTTGAGTTCAGCGATCGCACGTTCAACTCGTTCCGAATTAAAGTGGGCATGGACGGTGCGCAGCGAATTGTAAATGAGATTCGTCCAACTTACTTCATAGGGAAATCGGGGACGAAATAGATGCGTGACGAGAATGTTGGGAATGATCTGCACCTGGTATCCGAGCAACCAAAGACGAATGCAAATTTCGGTATCTTCCATCCCATAGTTGATCATCCCCGCATCATAGCCGCCGATCTGTTGAAACAAATCCTTGCGAAAGGCTTGGCAGAAACCTGGGACCATCGGCACGGCGTAAGGCGTCAACCCTTTCCAGCGAAGATAATCAATTTCCAATTTTAGATTCTTCAAACGATAACCAAAACATGTAGCGCGGGGATTGCCCCACGCCTTTCCTCCCGGAGCCGCGATACCAACCGCCTGATTGCGAAGAGCATTCTGAATCGATTTTATCCAAGTTTCGGGAAAAAGCACGTGGGCATCGACAAACACCAAGATCTCACCAGTCGCGCGCTCCGCGCCAAAATTGCGCGCCTTGGACACTCCGAGCGGAGCGCTCAGTTTGAAGAGCTGAGTCGGTACCGCATAGTTTTCGCGCTCAATAAAATCACTACAGCCATCGGAGGATCCATTATCCACGATAATGATTTCGTCCGGGCGGACCTTGCAAGCGCAGAGGCTTTCGACCGTTTGGCGCAAGTGATCGCCCTCGTTGAGGCAAGGGATTATCACACTGGTTTTCTGTGGCGGATATGACGATTTGAAATTGAACAAACGTAGTGAGCAAACGTTCATCTGTTTACGCCCCTCACCTTCCCTTTCCCTGGCGGACTCGGTTACAGATTATTCCCAGGGCGGCAACAATTTCCGTGCCTCGGTATCGATTACGCCCTTATCGGTGAATTTGAATTTCGGGCTGACGCTCAACGCAAGCAGCGACAACATCAAGAACGGACGTTGATGCCGAATACCCAAATCACGCAGTGCGATTTCAAGTTGGTCGAATTCAGGCACAATGTTTTCCAGTGACGCATCACTAATGAGACCGAACACCGGCAGATGCAAAGTTGCAATTACGCCGCCATCGCGCACCACCGCAACGCCGCCACCCATTTCGCGTACGGCATTCGCCGCCAGCGCCATGTTGTTTGCGGCGCGACCGACGATGAGTAAATTGTGGCTGTCATGCGCAAAACTGGAAGCGACAGCGCCCTTGCTCAAACCGAAATCCTTGAGGATGCCAATCGATTTCGATGAGCCATTCCGCGCAATGACGGCTACGACCGCCAACGTCTCATCCAGTCTTGGGTAACCATTGTCGAGTTGAACCGGTATACGCGCGAGATCCGTCGCGCTTGTCGTAGCGCTAACCAAAACAACAGCGTTCGCAGTAACCTGGGTTGCGCCATTCGATGTAAACCGAAAATCGTTTGCAGTGAATGGACCCGGCAAATGCACGTTGGCTGGGAGTGCTGGCAACTCTGGTAAAACCTGTTCGACGAATTTCCCATCAGCTGCCACACACTCGCCACCAACAAAAACTTGACGCGGCGGATACGCGGCCAATTCATCCATCACCGCAAAGTCGGCGCGGAACCCCGGCGCGATGCCGCCCAGGTCGCGCAAGTTAAGATAGCGCGCCGGCCGAATTGTCGCCGCAGCAATCGCATCGATAGGCGCCATACCTGCATCAATTGCGAGCTTGACGATGAGTGACAAATGACCCTTGACTAACAAGGATGGCTCGATATCGTCCGTCACGAGCAAAATGCGTGAGCGATCCACAAGCTCCATCACGGCGGCGATATTTTCCGGTGTGCAGGATTTTGTTTGCAGCATCACGACGAGACCTTTTGAAATCTGCTCGCGAATTTTCTCTGGCGTCGTGAGAGTATGATCGGACGTGACGCGCCATGCAAGATACTGGGATAAATCGGTCCCATGCAAAGTGGGAATATGTCCTTCGACCATCAGCCCGGTATTGTGTGCCGCTTCCACCAAGCCGCGCAAGCGTGGATTATTTGCCAGCACTGCGCCATAATCCATCACCTCACCCAACGCGATCACGCCGGGTTCCTGAGCAAGTCGTGTGATTACGCCTGCATCAAACACGGTCCTCGTCCATTCGAGATCGGGCGAGGTTGCGGGCACGCAACTAGGAATCGCATGATAAATTCGCAACGGCAAATTCTGCCCTGCCCGAATCATCCATCGTACACCTTCTTCACCTGCGACGTTTGCCACTTCATGCGCATCGGCAAGCACCGTCGTCGTACCGTGCGGCAGAACGGCTTGTGCAAATCGGCGTGGCGTGACGTGCGACGATTCGATGTGCATGTGCGAATCGATAAAACCTGGGACGACGACACGCTGCCGCAAGTCGCGCATTTCTTTTGCTTCGATATTTGGCGGAGGTGTGCCTTCTTCGACGTAAACAAATCGCCCATCCCGCACACCGATCCAGCCCGCGAATACGCGCAGGCGAAAAACATCTGCGATGCGCGCGTTATGAATCAAGAGATCGAGTGAGATCATTTCCTTCTCCACAAAAAGACGAAGGACGAAAGACGCAAGGCTGCTTTATCTTTCGTCCTCCGTCCTCAAGCTTCCGTCAGATTATATTCCACGCGCTGCGAGTAATTGCACCGCGCGTAACGCGATGGAGATTGCTTTCTTTTCGCCGAACCGGAACAGTTGCTCTTTTTCTGCTAGGGTCGGTTGAACCGGTAGCCAAATGTTTGAATCGGTCGAAACAATCGAGCCAACGCGGACGCCGCGTACGGTCCCAACAATGAATAACAGCGCCGCCTCTTGTTCTGCCGCGACCACGCCGACACTTTTCAGCAATTCGTTCAATGCTCTGTCTTGAACATAGTACGCATCACGCGTGAATCCTATGCCCACCCGGTACGGCTCACCCGTTTCACGCGCCGCTTCCACGAGCGCATTGGTTACGTCGAGATCGCCGACGGCTGGAAATTCTGCGGGCAAATACACTTTTGAAGTACCTTCGCCGCGATGCGCCGCCGTCATGATAACAGGCGTGCCAATGGGGATATCGTCTTGGCGTCCACCGGCTGAGCCAACACGAATGAAAACCTTTGCGCCGACCTTGACCAATTCTTCGATAGCGATAGATGCGGCGGGACCGCCAATGCCCGTCGAACAAACAGTAACAGGCACACCATTCGTCGTACCATTGACGACAACGTACTCACGATTGCGGGCGATTTCCTCGGCGTCTTGCATTTGCGCCGCGATTCGTTCAACGCGTCCTGGGTCGCCAGGCAGCAAAACGTAACGCGCCACGTCGCCAGGTCTACAACGAATGTGTTTTTGGATTTCAGTCATCATGTCTCCTAAAGATACGACCGCAGACCGCGGACAACCGACCGCATAACGATTGAGGTGGTCGGCGGTCAATGATGTTTTCGACTACTTTGGCGCACGGACTTGGTCTGCAAAATGACAAGCCGAGAGATGTCCAGGTTCAAACTCACGCATCGGAGGCGCATCGGTTTTGCAAATGGCTTGGGCAAACGGACAACGCGGATGAAAACGACACCCCGACGGTGGCGCAAGCGGTGACGGAATGTCGCCCATCAAATGACGCGGCGGACGCGCGCGAGTTGGATCAGGAATCGGCGCAGCAAGCGTGAGCGCAACGGTGTAGGGGTGCGATGGATGCGCAAACACATCAGCGGCGTTGCCTTCTTCGACGACGGTACCCAGGTACATGACCATCACCCGATTCGCGATCAGGCGCGCGACGCCTAGGTCGTGCGTGATAAACAAGTAAGCCAGTTTTTCTTGCGCTTGCAAGTCCTGCATCAATTTCAAAATCTGCGCGCGCACCGAAACGTCAAGCGCCGAGACCGGTTCATCCGCGATAATGAAACGCGGTTGCGAGGCGAGCGCGCGCGCCAAACCGACCCGTTGCCGTTGTCCACCGGAGAGCTGATGCGGAAAACGCGCAGCAAATGTTTTCGGATCGAGCCCAACTCGCTCAAGCAGTTGGGCTGATTCGATACGCGCTTGTTGCGCGCTCAATCGGCGATTGAACAGCAGAGGCGCTTGCACGCTCTCGCCGACGCGGCGACGGGGGTTGAGCGATGCACTCGTATCTTGAAACACTGCTTGCACGTCCGCCCGAAATTTCCGCGCTTGATCGCCTTGCAACGATGCAAAATCGCGCCCACAATAATTCAACGCGCCCGAAGTTTGCGGAATCAACCCAAGCAACATGCGTCCCAGGGTTGACTTGCCTGACCCGGACTCGCCGACGAGCGCAACTGTTTCGCCCGGCTGAATCGCTAGCGAAACGTGATCGACCGCGCGCAGCGTCGCATTGCCGCGAAACAATCCCAGGCGCACACTAAAATCTTTGGTTAAATTTGTACCTTGAAGCATAATATCTCGTTATTGGAAAATGGACGTTGGAAATTAGACACCGAATATCTAATTTCCAACTTCTAACTTCTACTTTCTAATCTCCAACATCCAGTTCCCAAATATCTTCCTTCGCCGCGCGTTCAACATTCCAACACGCAACGGCACTTGCATCGTTCGCGATGAACGACGGTTCGTGTTGGCATTGCGCGCTTGCAATCGGACAACGCGGCGCAAATCGACAACCGGATGGCAGCTCGTGCAAATTGGGTACCGTCCCAGGAATCGCAAACAAATCCATGGTCGCATTTTCAAGACTGACCGTGCTGCGCAGCAAGCCTTGAGTATAAGGATGCTTGGGCGCACGGAATAATTCGCGCGTCGTATTCGCCTCAACGATCTTGCCGGCGTACATCACATAAACCCGATCACACATCTCGGCAATCACGCCCAAGTCATGCGTGATGAGCAGAACCGCCGCGCCGGTCTGATCGCGCAAATCGCGCATCAAATCGAGGATCTGCGCTTGCACGGTGACATCGAGCGCCGTCGTGGGTTCATCGGCGATCAACAATTGCGGCGCACACGCCATCGCGCTGGCGATGAGCGCGCGTTGTTTTTGTCCGCCGCTGACCTGATGCGGATAACGCTTGACGATCAAGTCTGGATCGGGCAGTCCCGTTTGCTCGACCAATTCGCGCATGCGTGTCTGAACATCGCCATCAAAATTGTGAACGCGCAACGGCTCGGCGATTTGATTGCCCAGCGTCATCAATGGATCGAGAAACGTCGCGGGGTCTTGAAAAATCATCGCCATCTGCGCACCGCGCACGCGTCGCAATTCATCCGGTTTGAGTTTGACCAAGTCACGTCCTGCAAAAATAATCTCGCCACCGGTGACACGCGCGGCGGGTGTTGGAAACAATTGCATGATCGAAAACGAGGTCATGCTTTTGCCACAGCCTGATTCGCCAACCAAGCCAACAATTTCGCCGCGCCGCACATTGAACGACACATCATCGACGACGCGCAACGCGCCGCGCCGCTGACGAATTTCGGTGACAAGATGCCGCACGTCTAAAACGATATCGTTCATGCGGACTCCTGCAGGCGTGGATTGAGCGCATCGTTCAGTGCATCGCCTAATACGTTGAAGGACAAGACGATGAGCGAAATCGCTATGCCAGGAAAGACTGCCATCCACCACGCTTGGCGCAGATACGGTTGCGCGACGTTCAACATGCCGCCCCAGGATACCAAGTTGGCATCGCCGAGACCAAAGAAACTCAAACTGGCTTCGAGCAAAATCGCAGACGCCACATCGAGCGAGCCGGTAACGATGACGGGCGCGAGCGCGTTCGGCAAAATTTCGCGGACGATGATGCGGAGTGAACCCATGCCGCTGAGGCGCGCGGCTTCGACGAACGTGGACTCGCGCAAACTGAGGATTTGCGCACGCACGAGCCGCGCGATTTGGGGCCACGATAGAATCGCAAGAACGACAATGACTTTGAAAACGCCGCCGCCAAAAAACGCAACAATCACGAGTGCAAGAACAAAACGCGGCAACGTTTGAAAAAATTCGCTGAGGCGCATTAATATGCCGTCCACCCAGCCGCCAAAAAAGCCCGCGAGACTACCGACGATGATTCCCAAGATGCTCGCGCTGAGCGCAGCCGAAATACCAACCGCAAGCGAAACGCGCGCGCCAAAAATCAACTCGGATAAGATATCTCGCCCCAAGTGATCGGAACCTAACACAAATCCCTTGTTACCGGGCGACAGCAACGCATCCGCGCCGCCCTTGAATGGATCGCGTGGGGCGACAAAGGATGCGAACACGGCGAGCAAAACAAAGAGAAGGACAAGAGCCAGTGCGACGTAGGTGCGTAAATTCGACATCGTTACCTCGTGTACCGCACGCGCGGATCAAGCGCCGCGTACGCGAGATCAGTGAGCAGATTGGCGATGACGACCGTGCACGAGACCAATAACAGAATTCCCGTCATCACCGGATAGTCCCGCTTGGTGATCGAATCGAAAAGTAAACGACCCAGTCCCGGCCACGAGAACACGGTTTCGATCAGCGCCGAACCGGCGATCAACAGACCCAGGTTATACCCAATGACGGTAATGATCGGCAGAGCAGCATTCCGCAAAACATGCGCCGTGAGTACGCGCCACTCCGTCAAGCCCTTAGCGCGCGCACCCAAAACAAAATCAGCATGTAACACATCGAGCATGGCTGAACGAGTGATGCGTGAAAACAAAGCAATGAACCGAACGGAGAGCGCAATGGTAGGTAAAATCAAATAGGGCAATGTTTCAAGGAATGCGTCAACGCCGGTCGCGACTGAGCGCGGGGAACGAATACCTTGCGAAGGAAGGACGCCGAGGGTCACGGCAAAAACGATAATCAGAATTTGTCCGAGCCAAAAATCAGGCACTGAGTAGCCGACTAGTGCGCTCAGTTGCGCGATCCAGTCCGAAATTTTACCGCGTCCTTGGGCGGCGATTATGCCAAGCAACACGCCGACGATGAGCGCAAAGACAAGCGCAGTGAGCATCAATTCAAGCGTCGCGCCCACACGATTGGCGATCAATTCGGCGACCGACACACGATTCGCGAATGAGAACCCCAGGTTACCGCGCGCCAATTGCCCCAGGTACAAGACAAGTCGTTGAGGTAAAGGTTGATCCAATCCATAGTCGGCGCGGACCTGGCGCAAATACTCTTCGGGCGCAGGATAATCGCCGACGAGTAAGGTGACCGGATCGCCGGGCGCAAGTTGGATCAATAAAAAATTGACGATGACGACGCCGAGCAAAAGCGGAATTGCTTGCGCGACGCGTTTAAGAATGTAGAGCCACATTATTGGAAGTTGGAATTGGAGATTGGAGCGTGCTCTCACAAACTCCAACCTCCAACTTCTAACATCAAATCTCTATTTTGACATCCAAACTAAATCAAAGCGGTCACGCGATTCGATGCCACTGAACAAGCCATTCAACTTTTTGCTGGCAAAATCGACACCCTCATCGTCAAAGAGGACGATGCTGGACAAATCTGCTGCCAAAATCGTTTGTGCGTTTTTGTAGAATCCCGCGCGATCAGCTTGATTCGGCGTCGTCGCGGCTTTGGTGAACAAATCATCCACGGCTGGATTGGTATAGCCCGTCTGATTCGTGAACTGCGCCTTGGTTGTCGCCGTCAAGTACAATCGATGATACCCAATCGCGGGATCACCACTCGAAACGAACGATTGCAAGGTGAGGTCGTAATCCCAATCGAGGAAAACTTTTTGAATCATCACCGAGCGTTCCAAGGGTTGCACATCGACATTAAAGCCAATTTCTTTGAGATTCTCTTTGATGATTTGGGCGGCGGTAACGTGCGGTCCGCGCGCTGTATCGACAATCAAGCGCAATGTGCCGCGTGAACCATCAGCGCCTGCCGTCACGCCCGCCGCGTCCAACGTGCTTTTGGCTTTGGCGACATTGAGCGGATATAGTTTGTCGTAACCGGCATCGGGATTGACCAACCATTTAAAACCATCGCCGAAAGGACCAAAACCCACGCGCGCAATACCGTTCATCGCTTGATCGACGATACGTTTGCGATCAATCACCATCGCAATGGCTTGCCGCGCTTCTTTAGTCGCGAGCGCTTTGCTGCGAGTATTGAACATCATGAATTCGATGGCAGGCGCGCCCTGACCACGCTTGACGACAAACTTGCCCGTTGATTCCAACCGCTTGACATCCGTTTTGGGAAAATAGAAATCGACCACATAATCCACTTCGCCGGTTTCCAGCGCGGTCGAACGATTGGCGGCTTGCGGAATGATTTGGTAGACCAAACCATCCAAGTACGGCAGACCTTTTTCGAAATAGTTCTCGTTGCGGACGAGCTTGATCGTGCTGCCCTTGTTCCATTCCGAAAACTTGAATGGTCCAGTGCCAATGGGTTTGAGATTAGCTGGGTTCTTGGTTACATCGCCTTGTCCATCATATAGGTGCTTGGGCAAGATCGGCGCATCGAACACCGTCAAGCCAAGCATGAACGGCGCATAGGGATCTTTCAACGTAAAGACAACTGTTTGGGCGTCGGGCGCGGCAAGAGTACTGATGCGCGCGGCGAGTCCCTTGGTCCGCGGGTGAAGCTTGAGCAGAATTTCGTCGAATGAATATTTAACATCGGCGCTGGTGAACGGCTTGCCATCGTGCCAAGTTACGCCACTGCGCAGTTTGAACGTGTACACCTTGGCATCGCTTGAGATCGTCCACGACTCGGCAAGCTGGGGTTGCGGCACCCAGTTTGGATCGAGCCAGATCAAGCCATTGAAGATCTTTGAACCAATGTCGCCGATGTTATAACTCGTCGTGAAACCTGGGTTCAATTGATCCGGATCAGAATCAGTCGCAATGACGGCAATGCCACCGCGAACCGGTTGAGCACCCGCCGCCGTAGGCGCAACCGTTGGCGCAGGAGCCTTGGTAGGTTCTGGAGCCTTGGTTGCGGCAGTCGGACTGGTCGCCGCTACGGTCGGTGCTGAGGTTGATGCAGGCACTGACGTCGGCACAGCCGAAGAAACTGACGACGCCACGGAAGCTGCGCTGCTAGACGAACTAGCAGGCGGTGGCGCTTTCGTCGGTTCCACCGTTGGCGACGCGCAGCCGACAATGATCAGCGCCAGAATAACGAACAACAATAACAATTTGATCGAACGCAACATACATTCCTCCTCTTCGATTTTTTGCCGCAACGTCATCGTCGTTGCGAGTTTTAGATATGAAGCGGTTCCGATTATTTTCGTTGGCGCACGACGGTTACTTCAAGCAAATCGGAGTCTTGATAAGAGGTGCTGCAATAAATCGGCTGTCCATCGGCGGTATAGGCGGTGTGCACCATCTTGAGTAATGGACTGGAACGTTTAACCTTTAGTGTATCGGCTAATTGTTTCGTCGCAGTGACCGCAAAGATGCGAGCGACGGTATGATGGATCCGCAACGGCATCAAGCGTTCGACAAAGTTGATCATGTGCCCGTCGAAGGTGTTCCAATCACTTGGTTGAATATTTAACGATGGAATCAACCAGTATGTAACATGGATAGCAGGGCGCTTGTCGGCGAGATAAAGCAAGGAAATGGAGAGCAACGGATCATTGGAAGTGGCTTGAAGAATTTCGTACGCTTCAGAGGGTGCTTGCGCTACAGCGATTTTCAGGTTCTTGATGTGGGGTTCGAAACCGGAGGACGCAATCAATTCGGGAATAGGCAGAACTTGATGCAAGCTGGTTCGCAAATGTTGCGGCACAGGCGTGATAAACGTACCGATGCCATGTCGCCGCACCACCATGCCATCACGCTCCAAAGTCATCAAGGCTTCGCGGATGGTGTTGCGACTAACCCCGATGGCTTGGCTAAGTTCAGCCTCACTGGGAAGCTGGTCACCCGCTTGCAGCTTTCGCTGGTGTGTCAGTTCGAGAATGTGATCCCGCACTTGCACGTGCAACTGTGAGCGGAGCAATGGAAATGCCCTTTCGACGTTGAGAGGTTGGACGTCCAACGTCCATAGGCACTATACACCGGGACTCTATTTCTGTCAATATTTACATAGCCCAAATGGCATTTTGGCAAATTCGGTAACAACGGTTATAATGAGCGAAAGTTTACTCGACGAACGCATTGCAGCACAAACCGTCGAGGAGCCAGAGGCATGAGCAAACCGATGAGCATTGATCTGTCCATGTTCGACAAATTGAAACAAGACATGGGAGAAGATTATATCTGCGAATTGATCGACGCCTATCTTGCCGATACGTCAAGAACGCTTGAAAAAATCCGCCAAGCAGTGGCAGAAGGCAAAATAGACGAAATGCGCCGTGCGGCTCATTCTATCAAATCGACCAGCGCGAACTTTGGCGCTGTTCAATTCTCCTCGCTTGCCAAGGACTTGGAGGCACTGGGAAAGTCGAACACACTAAAGGGAGCATCGGAAATTTTAAGGTCGATGGAAACCCAGTACTTTCAGGTCGCGCGCGATTTACGCAAAATGCGTGGTGCCTAAGTCCGGCGCGCCTCTATCAGCCCCAAGAAATCTTGACTCGCTTGTACGTTTTCTTCGCTCGTTGCACGTAATCGGCATTTGCACCACACCTTCCGACTCGATCAATTGGTTATGAACCGCGACAATCCGATCGCTTTCTCTTTGGTTGAACGAATCTTTGTTTGGCTTGAACAGTCAACGCGTCCGCACCACCTTGACCAACCCGATGCGTGGCGTGAACGCTCGTCGCTGGTCTTGATTAGTGCCGCAATTCCCCTCTCGTTCGTTGGTTGGGTCTTCGCTTGGTTCACCGACGGCGAATGGATCGTTTGGATCGCGTGTTTCATCTCCGCCATCCTCACCCGATTTCTTGCAAATCGTAATCCCATTTCGGCCGCGCGACTCTTTTTACTCTTGAATATGCTCTTGCTGCGCTTGGTCCCTACCTCCATCGCAACGAATCAATTCGGCGGACTAGAGCTTGCCCTAGTCGGATTGTTGAGTGCAGTCTTTATCGCTCCTTGGGCGGGCTTGCCCTTGATGCTCCTTCTTCTCTTTGGTTTGCCAGTAGACGGCGCATATCTTGTCCTCGTCGTCGCCTATGGAATCCTCGTTTGGCTCGTCACCGCATTTCTCGAAAACACCGCTCGCAAAAATTACAAGAACGCTATCGCTTTGGAAGAGGCGATAACAAAATCTCGTCTTGTAAAAAAGAATCTGGAACAAAAACTTGCCGAGAGTAACGCTCACTTGGAAGCTAAGACGCGAGAACTCAAGGATGCACGAGCGGACGTTGTGGATGCGACCCGCGCCAAAGCCGTTTTCTTGGCAAGCATGAGTCACGAAATTCGCACGCCCATGAACGGCGTGATCGGCATGAGTGGTTTGTTGCTGGATACAACGCTCACACCCGAACAACGAGAACTGGCGGAAACGATTCGCTCAAGCAGTGAGTCCTTGTTATCCGTCATCAACAACATTCTGGATTTCTCCAAGGTCGAAGCGGGCAGAATGGAACTCGCCAGAGAACCGTTCGATCTGCGCGAATGTATCCAATCGGCGATAGAGGTCATTGCGTCTGACGCATTGGCAAAACGAATCAACGTATCCTATATCGTGGAACCAAATGTTCCGAACGTCATCGCATCAGATGTCATGCGACTGCGTCAAATCCTCATCAACTTGCTCAAGAATGCAATCGAATGCACCGACTATGGACAGATTCAAATACACGTAACGCGCCAGGTCGATCTCGACAAGATTTACATGCTGCTCCATTTCTCGGTGCATGATACGGGTAACGGTATTTCAAAAGAAAATATAGATCGACTCTTTCAAGCGTTTTCTAAAACGGACGTTTCTGTTACACCCAAATTCGCTGGATCGGGCTTGGGACTCGCCATGAGCAAACGATTGGCAGAATTGATGGGCGGCAGGATGTGGGTCGAAAGTGAAGGCGTGCCGGGCAAAGGTTCGACGTTCTATTTTACGATTGAGACCCGCCAAGGTGTGCTAGCCCAACCCGATTACATGGCAGGTCATGCCGAGTTACACGACAAACGTGTCCTTGTGACCGGGAATGACAAGACCAATCGCCAGTACCTGGTCTGGTTGTTAGGTTCCTGGGGCATGGTCGCCTCGTCCGCCGCGACTCCAGCAGAGGCAATCAAGCTGATTCAGCGCGATGAATATTTCGATCTCGCTATTTTCGACATGCAAGTCTCCGGCCTCGATTGCGAATATCTGATCACCGAAATTCGCAAGTATCGCAATGCCGACACACTGCCATTGATGCTACTGACAACCCCGGAAAATGATTTACCGTTCAATACGTCACGGTTTGCCGCGCTATTGACTCAACCCGAGAGTCAATCTCAATTGTATAATACCATGCTCGCAACTTTGACAAGTAAAGCGCATGAGCAATCAAAAAGCGAATCGGAATTCGATTCATCCTTGGGTCAGCGCGTGCCTTTGCGCATCCTCGTCGCCGAAGATAATATCGTCAATCAAAAACTGGCAAAACGATTGTTGGAGCGAATGGGCTATAGTCCCGATGTCGTCTCTAACGGATTGGAAGTTTTGGACGCGTTGCGCCGCGAACAATATGACTTGGTGCTGATGGATGTGCAGATGCCAGAAATGGACGGCTTGGAAGCAACGAAACAAATCCGGCGCAGGTGGCGACCCCGAGAGCGTCCACGCATCATTGCGATGACCGCCAACGCGATGGCGGGCGACCGCGAAGCATGTCTCGCCGTCGGCATGAGCGATTATGTAAGCAAACCGGTTCAAGTTAAGGAATTGCAACGCGTGATCGAACATTGGGGGTTGAGGAAATAGTCAATTCAGCAAATCGCTTCGCGAAAACGAATAAACGAATCACATGTGCCAGGTGAGCAGAATTCGTTGAGGCGAAATTCAAACCGTCTTTTCCATTCTATAGCTTGAAACAGCGAGAGAGGCGATACAGATTGCGTATCGCCTCTCTTTCACTTGTGGTCACGCGTGTGTTTGCGCTCGCGCGGTGCTACTTGATTCGGGAATGACGAGGACTTTGTCAACACGCCGTTCATCCATATCGACCACCTCAAGCCGGACGCTCCCCAATTCAAAATAATCCCCCGCAATGGGAATACGTCCCAAGCAAGTTATGACCAGCCCACCGACAGTATGGTATTGCTCTTCATCTGGCAGTTCGTCCAGCTTGACCAGTTCCTTGAATTCGTCGATCAACAACATGCCATCGACCAACCACGATCCGTCAGAACGTTGCACAACTTCGGGAGTGGCTGGTTGCCCCGTTATCGGAAGATCGCCCACAATGGATTCCATGATGTTGTTGATGGTCACCAATCCTTGGGTGCCGCCGTACTCATCGGTAACAAGGGCGCTGTGAGTGTGGCTAGACTTGAATTGTTCCAACAGATCCAAGACAGTCATGCTCTCCGGAACAAACAATGCCGGTTTCGCGAGAGCCTGCAGGTCTGTAGGTTGACCGCTTAAACTTGACGCCAACAAGTCTTTCGCGTTGAGCAGTCCGAACACAACATCGAGATTGGCTAGCCCAACAGGAAAAGTCGAATGACCACTGCTCATGATCTTTTTCAAGTTAAGTTCGAGCGGATCGTTGACATCAAGCCAGACAATCTCCAGGCGAGGCGTCATTAGACTATTCACTTTTCGGTCGTCGAGGCGAAACACGCGCTCAACCATTTTTTGTTCGGTCGGCTCAAGCACGCCGACCTGCGTGCCCTGATCGATGATCAAGCGGATTTCATCTTCGGTCACGGCCGGTTCAGCGGACTTGCGGGTTCCGAGAAGACGCAACAAGGCATCGGTGGACAAGTTGAGGAGATGAACAATTGGATGAGTCATTCGCGATATTCCTGTTATGAGTGGAGCAAGGATGCTGGCAATCTGTTCCGGGTTATTTAACGCAAGTCGTTTAGGCACTAATTCGCCAATCACGAGCGAGAGGTAGGTTATCACGATAGCAACAATCAGAATTGCGAGACCTTCGCTGTAGGGTGCGATGAATTCAATCCGATTGAATTGAGCTGTCAATCTCTCAGCTAACGTAGCGCCGCTGAATGCGCCCGCCAGTATTCCGATCAACGTAATGCCAATCTGCAGAGCAGATAGAAAATTGTTGGGAGCATTGGCGAGGTCAAGCGCCATCCGCGCGCCGGTGTTACCTTCCTGGGCGCGTTGTTGGAGCCGCAATTTCCGCGCCGAGATAATGGCAATCTCCGACATGGCGAATACTCCATTGGCAATGAAGAGGAGAAAGATAATCAGGATTTCAATCGCTATCGAGTTCATATTCATCCTACTGAGTTTATCCGGCTAGACGTGCTCATCACTTACGCGCTGGAAAGCTGCGGAACGTAACAAACAATGTCAAAGGCATGGAGCATAATTGGAAATGAAGCATACCTAATCGGATAAACAAGGCGCTTCTAGTATACAAATCAAACTCTTTCCAGTCAACAATCCCTAGCGGCTTTTCCGCTTGAATTACAAGACCTTGACAACGACGGTACAAAAAGCTAAAGACTTTCCAGGTTGTAACTCCTTTCGGATCCAAGGAAACCTGGCAAGTCTTTAGATTCACAGCTCCTAGTGAACAAGGACCTTGATTTGTGCGCTGGATTCCTAAACTTTAGAGCGTGTAATTTTTCTCCGCCGTAGTTGGGCGTTGATTCGAGCAACCAGTTCCTCTATACCGAATGGTTTTGTAACATACTCATCTGTCCCTACGACGAATCCGCGTACCACATCTGAAGGTTGGTCTGCGGCAGTCATCATAACGACGGATATTTCTGATGTGACTTTCAGAGAACGTAGTTGAGTACACAACTCATAGCCATTCATGTCAGGCAGCATAATGTCGAGAAGAATTAAATCAGGCACGGTTGATTTGGCCACTTTGAGACCATCGTTACCGGTCGCTGCGGTAAGCACCTCATAGCCACGAGCTTCTAACGTGGTGCTAATAATATCGCGAATATCTGGATCATCATCGATCACTAGAATTTTCTGCTTGGGTTCATGCAGTTTGTCCACGCGTCCCTCCTTTGGATAAAAACCTTCCAGGTCTTGTCGCCACCGGAGGCGGCGCGACCTGGAAGGTCCATCTCTCACTCTCGCATGACACGCTTGGCACGATTCAATGCATCGATCAATTCGCTGCTTTGAATTGGCTTGCTGATGTAATCGTCCATCCCTGCTTCAAGGCACACCTCGCGGTCGCCTTCCATTGCATTTGCCGTCAGCGCAATAACGCGCGGTCGCTCGTCCTCTGACCATTGCACGCAAATGCGGCGCGTGGCTTCTAGACCATCCATCTCTGGCATTTGCACGTCCATCAAGATCACATCGTACGGTTGACGGTTGAGCGAATCGAGCACTTCGTGTCCATTCGCCACCACATCGGAATGATAGCCCAGGCGTTGCAGCAAGCGCATGATCAGTTTTTGGTTCACCCCATTGTCTTCGGCGATCAGGATGCGCAGTGGCAAACGCGTTGCCATTTCTGGGTCCATCTGTGATTTAGCAGGCACGACCGGTTTAGCTGCCAGTGGCACCGTCGCAAACAAGCCGACTAGCGAATCGTACAATTGCGATTGCTTGAGTGGCTTGGTCAAAAACGCTGCGATGCCTAGTTCATCTTCTGCAGCAGATTCGCGCCGACCGAGCGATGAGGCAATAATAATCGGCAACGATTTGCCGTCGTGCAATTGGCGAATTTCTTTGACGAGCGAAATGCCATCCATTTCTGGCATACTCACGTCCAAAATCGCCAAGTCGTACGGCTCATCGAGCTTGATTCGCTCTAACACTTGCTGTGCAGATTCTGCCTCACATGCAATCATGCCCCACGATTGCGTCTGCCGCACCAAGATCAATCGATTGGTCGCGTTATCATCCACGATCAGGAGACGCTTACCCTTCAACTCTGGGGGCGTGCCTCTCGCCAGTTTGCGCGTGTCTAACGCCGCCGCAGCCGCCGCAACAATCGTAAAGTAAAACGTGCTGCCTTGTCCCACCCCGGCACTTTCCACCCACATCGCGCCGCCCATCAATTCCGCAAGCCGTTTGCTGATGGCAAGTCCCAAGCCCGAGCCGCCGTACCGGCGCGTGATCGAAGCATCAACCTGGGAAAAAGATTGGAAGAGAAGATTGATCCGATCCGACGGAATGCCAATGCCGGTATCGCGCACGGCAAAGTGCAACTCCCACACCCCCGCACCCTCATACTCAGTTTGCGAGTGTGGGCGTGTGGGAGTGGTGGCATTTACCGACAACACCACTTCGCCTTGGTCCGTGAATTTCACCGCGTTGCCCAACAAGTTCGCCAGGATTTGGCGGAGGCGAGTTGCATCGCCGATGATACCGGCAGGCAGATCGTCTGCCATCACATAAGCCAGATCAATCCGCTTTTCTGCCGCGCTAGGCGCAATCAAATCGAGTGCGCTTTCGATGCAAGCGCGCAAATCGAAGGGTTCGGATTCGAACTCAAGCTTGCCCGCTTCGATCTTGGAAAAATCGAGAATGTCGTTGATGATGGTCAGCAACGTATCGCCGCTGCTGCGAATAATGTCCGCATACTCGCGCTGGTCACTATCGAGTGAAGTTTCCATCAACAGCGTGCTCATTCCGATAATGGCGTTCATCGGCGTGCGAATCTCATGACTCATGTTCGCGAGGAAAGAGCTTTTGGCTTGGTTCGCCGAATCCGCTGCGATCCTAGCTTGCTCCAACTCGGCAAACAAGCGCGCATTCTGAATCGCGATGGCGGCTTGGCGCGTCAAGCCGACCAAGAAATTCAAGTTGGCTTGCTCGAAGGGCTTGGCATCGTCTGCGCGCCATACAGCCATCGCGCCAATAACTTGATTCTGCGACGACAATGGCGCTGCCATAATTTGTTCGGCTTGCTTGAGCCGCACACCCGCAATCGAGAGCGCGCGCGGGTCATTGGTTGTTTTGACGACGATCTCGGCAACGCCGCTTTGCGCAATACTGCCGATAATGCCTTTGCCCAACGATGGTTGAAACTTTTTGAGTTGTTCTGCAATTTCACCCGCAGTGTACATTGGACGCAAGGTCTTGCCATCCTGGTCGAGTAAAAAGACCGCGGCAGCACTTGCATTGAGCAACTCACGCGCGCTTTCGGTGATACGCTCTAGTACCGTGTTCATATCCAACATCGACGAAATCTCGCGCCCGATTTCGGTGAGCGCTGCCATTTCTGTCGCGCGTTGGTTGGTCTCGTCGAACAAGCGTGCATTCTGAATCGCCACCCCGATACTCGCCGCGACGGTGCTGAGCAAGCGCAAATCGGTTTCGCCAAAACGTTCTTCCTCTTTGGTGCTTTGGACGCTAATGACGCCGATGGCTTGATCGGCAACCATAATCGGCACACCAATGAAAGACTTGCTCCGGAAACCGATCGTTGGAATGCCAACGGCGCGATAATCTTCATCGTGATTGAACAAGAGTGGTTTGCGTTTGAGAAGAATTTGCGAAGTCAAACCCTCGCCCAGTTTGAGAATCGGAGGATCGCCTTGACCATATGAATAGGGGAAGGTGATCGTATTGGTCGCGCGGTCCAGCATCGCGATGTAGGCGATGTCTGCGCCGAAATTATCGCGCAGTTTGTCGCCGACCAGTTGAATTAGCAATTCGAATTCGAGTTCGGACACCAACGCTTGGCTAATACTGTTGATCGTCGTCAAGTCGATCGCGCGTTGAACGGTTTCTTTCAACAAGCGCTGCGTCTCATCGAATAGGCGCGCATTTTCCAGCGCGACACTCATCGCCGATGCAATCGTCGATAGGAGATTGACATCTTGTTCGTCGAATTGGCGGTCGTCTTCCGGCGTGAACAACGTAATTGCGCCGGTTACCTTCTCGTTGGTAAAGATCGGCACGGCGAGAATTGCCGACTTGACATCCTCTTGCCACGCAAACAACCGCGAGCCAGCACGAGCCGCGTATTCCTCTGAGTCGTGATTGATGACGATCGGTTGGCGAGTTTCGACCAGTTGACGACCAAAGCCAGAGATCGCTCTCGGCTCAACCGTGCGGCGCACACCTTGATAATGCACATAGGGATACGTCGCTCGGTCGTTTTCCAAATCGAACAAGCGAATCATCACCGCGCCGACGTTGAAAATGTCGCGCACTTTGTCGCCCACCACATCGACTACGCCTTGTTGATCGAGCTTGCTGGCGAGCGCGTGTTGCATCGCGTTGATGACGCTCAACTCGTTCGCGCGCTGCTCCGTTTCTTTGAGCAGGCGCTGTGTCTCTTCGATCAAACGCAAACGCCGAATCGCCAAGGCGGTCTGGTTGGCAAACAGCCACAACGCACCGACCTCGCGCTGATTAAACTCGTGTTGGACTCGATAATTTAAGAACAAGACACCCAGCGCGCCTTGCTCGTCACGCAGTGGCAGCGCAATCGCCGATTGGATGCCGAGCGCGCGTGTGTTCTCCGCGAGTTGTTGGGGGTCGCGCACGATCACTGGCTCGGTAGATTTCAAGGCGCGATTCGTCAACCCTCTTGGGCGCGGTTTGGCGCGCTTGTAAAACTCGGGCGGCAGACCGGCGCTGTCCCAGTATTCAAACTGTCCATTGGCATCAAGCAAGTTGAGCGAGACAATGTCGGCCGCAAACGTTTCTTGCAAAGCGCGGGTAACAAATTCGGCAGTTTCAGAAACGGTCTTGGCATTGAGCATGCTTGCGCTCAATTCCGAAAGACGCGTCGTCATCGCCAGCAAAGCATGCAATTCTTCAAAGAGCCGCGCGTTTTGCAATGCGACACCCAAGTTGGAAGCGAGGGTCGTCAACAAATTAACGCTGGCTTTAGAAAAAGCATTCTCCTGCTTGGCTTCGAGCGTAATCAATCCAAGCACTTGATCGCCGGTCAAAATCGGCACGCCGACAAATGATTGATTGGCTTCGGTGCCGGGCAAAACAAAACTGCCCAATTCGGCTTGGCGCGCTTGCATATCGTGATTGACGACCAAGGGCTGGCGGGTGCGGACGACATGCGCATCGAATCCTGTATCCAAGGGCAACGGATCGATGTGTTGCGGTTCGCCGTTTTCGACAAAGTAAACGTACTGGACCAACTTGTTCACGTGATCGACGAGTCGAACGCTGATCGATTGCGCGTCAAAAATTTCGCCAACCTTGTCGCCGATGAGATTGATAATTTTCTGAACGTCCAACTCTTTGGTGAGACCTTGTCCGACCAAATTGATGAGCGCCAGTTCGGTATTGCGCTTTTGCGTTTCACTCAGCAAGCGATTGATCTCGTCGAACGAGCGCACGTTTTCAATCGCGATAACCGCTTGGGCGGCAAAAGTTTCCAAGAGCGCCACGCGCTTGTCGTCGAACACTCCGGGTTGGCTCTTGCCGACGCTGATCGAACCAATGGCTTTGCCTTCGCGAATGAGCGGAACTGCCAGCAGCCCGCGCATGCCCAAAATGTTAGCATAGCGATGCGTCACGTCAGGCAACGACGGATCATTCGGCACATCGGCAAGGTTGACCACCGCGCAATCGAGAATCGCGCGCGAAGAAATGCTCGAGTCGTGTCTCAATGGACGCGGATAGGAATATTCGCTTTCGGCGAGCGCCTCTGGCGAAAAATTCGCTTTCGCCACTTCGTAAACCATCTCGCCATCCGTGCGATAGATCGAACAGTACAGTGCATCGCACAAACGGAAAGCGTAATCGGCGATCAAATCCAAGACGGGCTGAACATCATTGCGTGAACGCGCAATCACTTGCATAATCTCGCTTGTCGCCGTCTGCTGTTGCAACGACTCGCTGATTTCGCGATTGCGCGTTTGCACCTCGTCAAACAAGCGCGCATTTTCCAACGCGACACTCATCGAGTTGGTAAGCGTCTCAAGCAAGCGCACATCCGATTCGCTAAAGGCATTTTCGCGCTCGGTATTGTGCAGATAGATAAACCCTTTGAATTCATCGCCCACCAAAATCGGCACGCTCGCTAGGGACTTGGCTGCTTCAGCTCCTGGACCAATTCGACCGGTCATGCTCTGGTCGGCAAACCACTGAGCGAGATTTTGATTGACGACGAGCGTCTGCCGGGTTTGCATCAAATAGCGTGTCATCGTACTCGGCGGGGACGAGCGATGCGCCATGGCTCTGGCAGTTTCCTTACCATAGCGATATTGGACAAGGTTGGTCGCTTTGTCGTACGTAGCAATCAACAGCGATTGCGCGTCAAAGATAACGCTCACTTTGTCGCCGACCAAATCGCAAATCGCCTGCAACTCTAGTTTGGATGCCAAGGCTTCTTGCACGCTGTTGACGATGGCGAGTTCGGCGGCACGTTGTTCCGTTTCTGCAAAGAGACGCGCGTTTTCGAGCGCAACCGCCATGCTCAACGCCAGTGTTCCGAGCAAGCGCAAATCGTCTTCGGTGAAGGCATTCTCGTGATCGATATTTTGCAGCGAAATAATGCCGAACGCTTCGCCACCCACGACGAGCGGAACGCCAAGGTACGATTTGGGCGGACTACCGGAAAGGATGGTACTGCCATACTGCGCGCGCAGTTCATCGGTCACCTGATTCAACAACAGGGGCTTGCCGCTATCGATAATATGCTTGCCAAACCCGCGTGGGATTCGCGGTTCCACAAATTGACGCTCGCCTTTTTCAACCAAGTAACGAAAATGAATCAGATGCGTGGTGCGATCCAGCGTGGCGATCATGAGAACTTGGGCATCAAACAACGCGCGCAATTTCTCGCCGACGATTTCGTAAATATTCTGCACGTCGAGTTGTGCCGCAAGCAATTGTCCCACCTCGGCGCTGATCGCATCTTCTCGCGCGTGTTGTTGCGTTTCGGTGAGCAAGCGTTTGGTTTCGTCGAACAAGCGCGCATTTTCCAGCGCGACGCCCATGCTGTTGGCAATCGTCGTGAGCAAGCGCACATCTGATTCACTAAAGGTATCTTCGCAGTCCACATTTTGGATCGAGACATAACCTTTGACGAGATTGCCAACCACGAGCGGAACATACAACGCAGACTGGGGCACAGCGGTACCTGGGATGATCTTTGCGCCGCCGAATTCTTCCATGCGCTTGACCCAGTCGCGATTGACGAGCAACGGTTGACGTGTGCGAATGAGATACTGATCTCTGGGTCTTAACGTACTTGGCTCGGCATTGATGCGCTCGCCTTTTTCAACCAAGTACCGATAAGTGAGCATATTCGCCGCATGATCGAACGTGACGATGAGGAGCACCTGCGCATCAAACAACGCGCGCAATTTTTCGCCGACGATTTCGTAAATATTTTGCACGTCGAGTTCCGCGGCGAGCAACTGCCCAACCTCGGCGATGATCGCATCTTCGCGCGCGTGCTCTTGCGTTTCGCTAAGCAAGCGTTTGGTCTCGTCGAATAGACGCGCATTCTCTAGCGCGACACCCAGCGACGATGCGACCGTTTGCAGAAAACGCACATCCGATTTGCTAAACGCATTTTCCTTTTCGTAATTGTCGATGACGATCAACCCCGTGCAGCAGTCGCCGACAATGATCGGCATCGCCATCATCGATCGGCTAAGCTCTGCATCGGCTGGCAAGACCGATCCAATTCCTTCCAGCCGCTGGCGCATGTGCTGATTCACGACAAACGGTTGACGTGTCTGGAGAACATGCCGCGATAATCCAATCGGCTCGCGTGCTTGAATCACGATGGGATTGCCGTGCTCAATTTCGTATGGATACCTGATTTGATTGATCTTGGAATCGTACAGCCGAATGCCGAGGTCTTGCGTATCGAACACCTCGCCCAACTTTTGACCAACCAATTCGATAATCTTTTGAAAATCGAGTTGGGACGCTAGACCTTGTTGGATACTGTTGATGAGCGCTAGTTCGGCTTCGCTTTGTTTGAGCGCACGATGAAGCTCGTCGATACGACTCACGGATGCTCTCACGCGCGGAGGAGATTGGCGCGCGGGCGCTTTTTTCGGTTGAGATTTACGGGGGGATGAATTCCGTCTTCTGGGCAATTCAAGCTCCTTTGTTTGAATCGACGGTAATTAGCAGTTGATGAATAATGACTCGCGCCGAATGGTAAGGCAAAGCTAGCTTGCCCAGCCTTCGTGCTTTCTCCACATTATACTTCAGGCTTGGAAATTTAGGTAATCGGAGTAAAGTCCTAATGCAGGACTAGATGGACGCGCCTGTTCATACTTACGATGAACGAGACTTGCGGGCACGGTCTTTAGCCTTTTTGAGCCGCTCGGTCATCGCTTCGGGAGATGAAGCGGGCGGAGCAGAAACCTCTGACGATTTGGATTGGCTGGGCGGTTTTGCAGCGACTTGAGCAGGCGGTTTGACTTGAGTGACACGACTCGTTCGCGCGCGATCACGCGCCGCAAATAGCGTACCCAACGCGCGAGGCGCAGTCGCCGCCGGACGCTGAGCCGATGATTGACGCGCCCAGGCGACAAACGTTTGCACATCGCCGCGCGTGAGGCGCAATCGTCGCGCCGCCACATCGAGTGGAAACAAGAGTGCGGCGAGCAAAAGCAAAGTGGTCCAAATCGGTTCGGCGCGCGCGGCGGGTTTGGCGAAGGGTGCAAACGCCATCGTTGGATCAATCGCTTCGTGTCCACCGGTCGCACGCGCTAATTCCGGTAGCACGCTCGCATTCGAGTCGAGCAATTTGTATTCCGGCGAATACGGAATTATCAAGCCCGCCGTCGAGCTTGCGATTGGAGTGCCGCTTGCATCTTGCTGCGTGATTTGCGTGAGATAGACGCCAGTCTGCGACGACGGCATCGCTGCACGATATTGTCCCGGCGCGACTTGGGTCAACGTGACCGCCTGGGTCGTCAAATCGGGCGCAACGAGATTGGCGCGCGTGTCCAAAAAATCGCGCGGGCGTCCTGCTGTATCTTTCGATGTGACTTGGAGAAAAGTTTGCTCGCCTTCCGATACGAACGTCGTTTGCAATCCTGGGTCGGATGGTTCGGGCAGCACCCAGTTCGTCAATTGCGCGACAAACGAATTAAACCCAGACCATTTGACCCAATCGGTTGCCCACTGCCCTTTGGCATCCGATGTCCACGCAACGGCGCGACCTAAACCGTACTGCCACGTCGCCAGAATCGGATCGCCTTGATCGCTGACGAGCGCAACGCGCGCCGTCGCTTTGGGTGTCGTGCCGTTATAGCCGTGCAGCGCGGGCAGAGCCGTCACATCCAAGCCGCGCATAATCGGCGAGGTGCTAGACGGAATGGGATAGAACGGTTCTTCGATGATGTACTGACCGGTCGCTTCTACCGTTTCCTTGAAAAACAATTGCGGTACGTCGGTCATGTTGCGCGCGGCATAATATCGTCCGCCGCCTTGCTGCGCAAGCTGCTGCAAGTACGTCGCCGATCCATTGCCCGCTGCAATCACCGACACGGTAATGCCTTCGTCTTGCAATTGCCGCGCGAGCGCCTGATATTGAAACGAACTACTCCACCCATCGGTGAGCAAAACAATATGCTTGAGCCGTGCCGGAGTTTTTGTGAGCGCCGCTTCTGCTTCACTCAACCCCGCAAAAATATTCGTCTGACCATCCGCGCGCATCCCGCCAATGTTTTGCTGAATCACATCTGGATTTGCTAATTCTTGCAAGCGCAATGCCCACAACGCATTCGAATCGAACGCGACTACGCCAACGTAATCCGCTCGACCAATTACACGCCCTGCCTGCATGACGGCGTCTTTCGCAATATCGACCTTGGACAGACCTGATTCGGAGCGTGTGTACTGACCGGGCAACAAACTCGGATCATCGCAGTGACAGCGCCCCATCGATCCCGACTTGTCGATCACAAAGACGAGCGCAAGATTCGGTTCTTGCGTCCACGAGCGCACATCCATATCGACGGGCAAAGCTTTTTCGATTGCGGTACGCAAATAGCCGCCCGCGCCGTACGCGTCGGGTCCGCCGATCATGACCAACCCGCGACCCAGGTCGCGCACAAACGTGGGCAGCACTGCCATCGCCGCATCGGGTATCGCTTTCGCAGGCACATTGACGAGGAACACCGCATCGTAATTCGATAGCGCGGTCAAGTCGCCGGGCAAATTTCCCGGCACAATTTTCTCCGCTTCGATGTTTGCCGATTTGAGCGCGGTGAGCAAATTGTCGGCATCGCCCGCCGAATTCTCGACGACGAGCACGCTCGGCGATCCGTGAATGACGGTGAACGCCGACGATGTGTTGTTTTGCAGCAACGTATCGTTCGCCGCTTGCAATTCCACTGAATACCGACGAAACCCAGGCTGCTCGGCGTTGACCGAAAAACTGATGCGATTATTCCCAGCTTGCAAAATCACATTGCGCGTCGCGATCAACCTGCCATCGCCGAACACGCGCACTGTCGCAGCATTTGCCGTCGTGCTGCGCACCGTCGCAACGATTTCAAACGCCTGTCCTTTGCGCATGCTCGCGGGCGCATCGAGCGAATCGACGTACGCTTCGGCTTGACCGGTTGGCGGATGCAACGACACCACGTCGATCTGCACATCGCGTGCGCGCGCCAAATCGATCAAATCGTTTGCGTGTCCCGCGTTTTCCAATCCATCGGACAGCAGCACAATGCGCTTGTGCGTTTCTTCGGGAAAGAGCGCCAGCGCAAGCCGCAACGCCGATGCGAGATTGGTGCGCGTCGTGCGCGGAACGGACGTGATTGGCACAAGCGATGGTTCATCCGAAGCCAGTCGTTCGACGAGCGCGTTTTCGCCAAACACGACCACCGCCGCGCGGTCGCTTGGTTTCATGGATGCGAGCGATGCGCGAATAAATTCCTCGGCGCGCTTTTGCTCCGGCTGCGGCACACTGTCGGAATGATCGACGACAAAAACGACGGTCGTGTCATTCACGGCTTGCACGATCTGCGCCCCGGCGAGTCCCAGGATCAGTGCGAGCAGCACGAGCGCGCGCAGAACCAATGCCGCCCAGAATTGCATTGGACGCGCGCGAATGCGGCTGCCGACGAAGGGAAGCGCGAGCAGCAAGGGAAGTAAGAGCAGCGCATAAAGCGCCATTGGATAGAGAAATGAGAAAGTCATAAATTGCAAGGGACGCCATCGGTTCGAAACCGACGGCTATCGGTCGCGAAACCCGCTTTGCGGGCTGGAATCATAACCTGCGCCGCAGGTTTTTTGCCATCTAGCCGTCCGATTTGATCGGATGGCGTCGTGAACCAACTTTTCCACGATTCAATGACGTACCCCGATTGCTTTTTACAGATTACGTTTTACTAAACGCCCAACACCAAGGTTCCACACTCGCGCCACTTGTCCACGATACGCATACAGCCATTCAATCACGAGCAACGCTAACGCGAGCCACGCAAGCGGTTGCCACCATTCCGTTTTCGATTTTTGGTTTTCGATTTTCGATTGCGGCGCACTTGCGGCAATGGGCAAGCTGCCGCGTGGCGCAATGTCCGATTCGTTCGCGTTGAACAGATTCACTGCAAAGCGTCCCAGCAACTTGTCTTGCGACGCGATTTCGTACACGCCCAATCGATTTGTTTGCATGAAAACAACACGCCCATTCGTCGGCGTCATCGTTTGCGATTGTCCATCCGGCGTGCGGACCGTAATCAATGTTGTTTGCGGTGGCGCAGTGATCGCCAGCGGCTTGCCGGGTTCGACGTTCGCTGGAATGCCGGACGCGCCGCCAGGAACGAGCGCATCGAGCAGATTTGCCATCAAAAGTGGAAACGCAACGCGGAGTGGCAAATCGCTGCGGCGCAGATCGAACGCGAGAATCGCAATGCGCCTGCCATCTTGTTCGCCGATCACGAGCAGCGGCGCGTTCGTCTTGCTATCGATCATCACCGCGCGTCCCCAGATTGGCAGCGCAATCCGCGTCGCGTCTTGGATCACGACATCGCGCAAATCGACATAGCGCAACAGTGGATCATCCGCAACGACGGGAGTTGCAATCGGCGCATCGACTCTTCCAGTCACAGAAAAGAATTCCGTCGAACGTAACGGCGCGATGAAAAATAGATCACCGGTGGGAAGAGTGCCGGTGGAAATGACAGAATCGAAGATCGTGAGTTGGAAGTTGGAAGTAGGAAGCTTGTCCTGAGCGGAGTCGAAGGATTGGAGGTTCGAAGTTGGAGTATAGACGGTTGTTTCGACATTGGGCATCAAGCGAAGCGCAGTCTCAAGAAAGCGATTGCCGGTGCTGACGATGCGGACGGAAATTTTTTCGCTCGACGGCGACACCGCCCAGGAATTGTCGTCGGTGGCAAGTGCGTCTTGTCCTTCTAGTGTTGCCTCGAACGAGCGCATATTCGCTGGCAAATCGGGAATGGTGATTGCTTGTGATTTGCTCGGCGTCAACGTCAAATCGCGCGCGCTCAACAATTGTCCGTCGGCGCGCAACACCAATCGACGACGTGCCTCCTGCGAACCGAAATTGATCGCCTGCACAAACGCGGTCAGCGTGCGCCCGCCCGACTCGGTTTGGAGCGAGAATGCGCCAATCGCTTGGTTGTTGTTTTCTTTGCCGATGGAAATGTATTGCACGCGACTCGGCAACGTGAAATTTTCTGGCAACGCGATGTGTCCATCGGATAGAATCACAATCTCGCTGTCCGGCTCCCGTGCAGCGATGGCAGCCGCCAGCGTGAGCGCCGAAGCGAAATCTGCCCCCGTCGTGCCAGGATGCAACGCATCGAGCGCCGCCAACGCCGCACCACGATCACTCGCGCTCGACACTGGGACGCGGACTTGAGCACCCGCATCGATCACCGTCACGCGCGCTGAGCTTGGCAATCCATCGACTAATTGTCGCGCCGATGCGATTGCCGCCACCAAACGATTCGGCGTTACGTCAGTCGCGCCCATGCTTGCGGATGTATCTACGACAAGAATAAGATGCGACCCGGCGACTGTCTCGCCCCACACGAACGGACGCGCGAGCGTGAGGATGAGTATGATGAGAAAAAGCAGTTGCAAGAGCAAAAGCAAATTGGGTTTAAGTTTTTGCCACGGCGCATTCGCCGCCATGTCGCGCACGAGCGTCCGCCAAAGATATGTCGATGAAACGTGCTGTTCCTCGCGGCGGAGTTTCAAGAAATAGAGCGCGACGATGATGGGGAGGAGTACGGCTAGTGCGAATGCTAAAGGCGTTAGGAAATTCATAAAACTCGTGATACGTGATGCGTGATGCGTGAAAGGTAAGACGGAATACGGAACACGCAACACGGTTACGATTTACTTGAGTATTCCTCGTTTCCGCAGAAACGACATCACCAATTCTTCGAACGGCTGAGACGTTTCGATGAGCGCGTAGTTGATGGCGCGTGCGGCGCAGAATTGCTGCCACTCGTTTTGCCACGTTTGCACTCGCGCACGATAACGCGACAGCAGATCAAAGTCGGCGGTGATTTCAACACTCGCCGTTGATTCGCTGTCCATGAGTTTCAAATCACCTTCGAGTTCGGGATCGAGTTCTTGCGGCGCAAGCAGATGGAGCAGCGTCACTTCGTAGCGATTTTCGGCGAGGCGTTGAATGCCGTCGCGCCAACCATCGTCCATCAAATCGCTGATGACGATGAGCGGACCCGCACGACGCATCGTTGCGGCGTACTGCATCAGCGCGCTCGCAGGCGATACTTGTCCGCCGGGCTGTAAGTTCGCCAACCAATCGAACCAGGCAATCGCTTGTTTCTTGCTGCGATGCGGAGGAAATGGAATGTATGGGAGTGTGGGAGTGTAAGTGATGGCGGCACCGATGAGTCGATCCATGCCGACGAGCGCGATGTAACCCAGAGCAGCGGCGACGCGCTGCGCGTAAATCCATTTGCGCGGCTCGCCCCAATCCATGCTCTGACTCGCATCGACGATGATGTGAACCGTCGCGTCCTCTTCCTCGACGAACAAACGCAAGAACAATCGCTCCAACCGCGCGTACGCATTCCAATCGATTTGCCGAAAATCGTCACCCGGCGAATATTCGCGGAAATCGGCAAACTCGACGCTGCCGCCGCGCTTGGGACTTTTGCGTTCGCCTTTGAACGTGCCCGCACGCGTACGTCGGCTCACGAGTGCAAGTCGGTCGAGTGCGTAGAGAAATGAGGGTTGTAATAATTGTTCCATTTGCGTCTTTTAGATGATCTGTGATTCGTGATGCGTGAAAAACTAATCTCTGTGCATTGTGCCAAGTGGTAATGAGACTGTTCCTTAAATATTCACATTGTTCACTTCACGTTCTTTTCGTGTTGGAAAATACTTTTTGGAGCATGGACTTGCAGTGAGATGAAGTGTTCCATGAATTCCTACAATCTTCTTTTTGTCCGCATTTTTCTGAAACACCACAGACCAAAACTTTTTGCGTTCTCGTGCACTGCCTAGTACCCTCTCAACCTCATCTATGAACGCAACATCATTTCCATTTGGAAACATCAACATGAATATCCTGTCTGGTATCTTATAAATCTCAAAAATGCTATTTGCCGCGCCATCAACAATTTGTATGTTTTTCATGGGTGTTCTTCTTCGCTCTACGACCTACTACCATCGCATTTCGATTATTGAGAAATTTCTCCAGCAAAATGTAATACTCACGCATCACGCATCACATTTTACTCGCTCAACACTGTCTCCACCAACTCACCCACAATCTTGTCCGTCGTCACGCCTTCCGCTTGCGCTTCAAAATTCAGAATGAGCCGATGACGCAATGCGGGCAATGCCGCCGCGCGCAAATCGTCAACCGAAGCGTTATAGCGACCGTCGAGCAGCGCGATGATTTTGCCCGCGAGAATCAACGCCTGCATTCCACGCGGACTCGATCCCCAGTTGACGTATTTTTTTACGATGTCGGGCGAACCTGGGTCTTGCGCTTGCGTTGCACGCACGAGCCGTGCCGCCGCTTCGGTTACATGCGGCGCAATCGGCACACCGCGCGCAAGTTGCTGCATCGCGACGATGGTTTCGCCGCTCGCGACAACTTTAGGTTGCGGCACATCCATGCCGGTGGTGCGGTCGGCAATCGTCACAAGTTCATCGACGCTGGGATAGGCGACGTTAAGTTTGAAAAAGAATCGGTCTAGCTGCGCTTCGGGCAAAGGATAAGTGCCTTCCATCTCCAGAGGGTTCTGCGTCGCCAAAACGAAAAACGGTTCGGTGAGCCGATGCGTCGATTTGGCAACCGTGACGCTATGCTCCTGCATCACTTCGAGCATCGCACTCTGCGTCTTGGGCGTCGCGCGATTGATTTCATCGGCAAGCACGAGATTGGCAAAGACGGGCCCTGGTTCAAATTGGAATTGCCGATGTCCGTCTTTTTCGACCAGAATGTTCGTGCCGACAATATCGGCGGGCATCAGATCGGGCGTGAACTGGACGCGACTAAATTTGCAATCGAGCACCTGCGCGAGCGTACGCACGAGCATCGTCTTGCCAAGACCTGGCACGCCTTCAAGCAACGCGTTGCCGCCTGCCAGCAAAGTGATGAGCGTCTGCCGCACAATGTCCCGCTGCCCAACGATCATCTTGCCGACTTCGCTTTCAATCGTGTTTGCAATCTCGGTAAATTGTGAGGCAGTGGTCATTGTGGGTACTGTGTCAATCATGTGCACTCCTTAAAAACGCAAATGTGCCAAACGAGCCAAATTTGCCAAAGCTGCCAAATCGTTCGTCTTTGCCCAGGATCAATTGGCACGTTTGGCTTATTTGGCAATTTGGCATATTTGATTACGGTTCCAGTCCGCTAAAATATTCCTTGACAAAGTCTTGCAACCCCGACGGAATGTACGAATGCTCCATCGTCTGCCCGGCAATCTCGGCATACTTTTGAAATACTTGATTGTATGGCACGAGCGCGGGATTGTTCGTGCCGGGCTGCGGCGCTTTGCCTTCGCGGTTCGTCGTGTCACCGCTTGGGTTTTGCTGCCCCGTGACAAATTCCTCGCGCCCTTGTCCGGTAGCGACAGGCGCGTACACCGTTTCCAAATCGCCGGTGCCAAACGATTTATTCTGTCCCGTCGGCTCTCCAGCGCGACCAGTACGATTCGCGCCCGGCAATGTATTCGCGTTCGTGCCACCACCACCGCCGACCTGATTTCCTTGACCCTGCCCCGAGTTCCCCTGAGTTCCCTGGTTTCCCTGCCCCTGATTCTGCCCTTGTCCTTGATTCCCCTGAGTTCCCTGGTTTCCCTGATTTCCTTGATTTCCTTGCCCTTGCGCTTGTGCCATCGCACGCTGACTCGCATCGGATTGATTGAGCGCGCGCGCCACAGCTTGCTGCAATGCTTCACGGTTCGCTGCATCGCGCAACGTTTGCCCAGCTTGTCGTGATGCGCTTTGCGAACGCGAGTCCACTTTACCATCGCGCGTCGATTGCGCCATCTGAGAAAGCGCACTCGCGAGATTGGGATCGCCTGCGGCAGTTTGCGCTGCGGCGCGATCTAACGCACTCGCTAGCGCGGCACGTTGTTCCGGCGAAAGCTTATCGAGTTGCGATGCAAGCTCCTCCAAAAGTTTCGCCGTCTCTGCGGCATCCTGGGGCGTATCTTTTGCGCCCGCGAGTTGCGCCAACTGTTGCGCCAGCGAAGCCAGCGCCATTTGTTCCATCGATGTCACCGGATCGACGCGGAGCGTGGCGCGCAACTGTTCTTGAAACTTGCTCAAATCCGCCAGCGCTTTTTTCGCATCGCCTGGGTTTGATTTTAGCTGCGCGATCAATTCACGCATCTGGCGCAGCAACGCATTCTTGTCTTCCGGTGTCAACGTGGTATTTTTTTCGATCTCTTGCGCGAGTTGTTCAAGTTTGACAGCTTCGGCTTGCGCGGTCTTGGCCACCTGGGTGCGCTCGGCGACAATCGCATCCATCGGATTTGGGAGCGCGAGCAAAACAATGCCGACTAATAATGCAGCGGCAGCACGCAAGACCATCGCGCGTTCGACGTGAATCGGAAATGCGCGACGCGGTTCGATAGCGTGTGCGGTGGTGAGTGCATCATCGAGTTGGTGCGCGACGAGTGTTCGATCAAATCCACGCGGTGATTTTTGAGTGGGATTTGCCAGGGCGAATGCGGTAGACAATCGATCATGCAGACCAAGTTCAGCATCAGTATGACGCGCGACCGCGAATGGTTTGATCGGTCGCACCGCGCTGTAAATCGTCCAACCGATTAACCACACGGCGACAAGCACGCCCGCAACCAAGCGATAGCCGTCGATTGGGAATATTCGCCCGGCGAGCAGCACAATGGATGCGAGAGCAAACGTAATCCAGGCTGTTCGCACGAACCATTCGACACTCATACGCCACCGCAATCGGCGTCCGAGTGGGCGCAATAACGCGATCAGTTGTTGGTAAACATTTATCGACATGATTTACCTTCTTGCAAGCGAGACCCTAACGGTGTGAGCGGAGCGTCGGACGCACTTCGTCCGCGGCATCTCTCTATGCAGAGAATGAGACCCTTCGCTTAGCTCAGGGTGACAAGCGTTTAGGGTCTTGTTTCCGTCGGTGCTGGCGTTGCCGTTGGCTCTGGTGGTTCCGCAGTGATGACACGCACCGGTGGCGCTACAGGTCGTACGGGCATGGCCGGCGCGAACTTTTGCATGAACGCCGGCGTCGGTGTTGCCAATGAATTCGAATCAGCCCACAAATCTGGGGGACGCCCATCGCGAACCAACACAGCCACTTCGGCGATATCCGACTCGAAGGAATGCCCCGCCGCCGAGATCGTAATCGATCGAATGAGATGCGGCACCGTGTGACGATTAGGCGAAAGACTCAAGATGTTTGATGATTCAAACGTGTACCAGTTGCCCTGCGGAATTTGGATGTGCGCATTCTTGATTTCGCACGAGCCGCAAAAATGCAAGTCCTCTCCCGCGACAGCATAAAATCCTTGCGACCATTCCTGTTGACCGGACGCATCGTCGTAAACTAGCTTGATCGTTAGCGGACATTCGCTGCCCATCGAGCCACACACCGACAAATCCTGGGTCGTAACGCGCACCACCGCACGCACCTGAAGCCAGCCATCGCTCGGCAGCGTTTGACTGATAATTTGCGTAATGCTCGTTTCTGCGTGTCCACTTCCCTTTCGCGAAAAACGCACCAATGATCGGTCACCATCGGTCGTCCGTTTCACGTCGCCGCCGGATTCATTGGATTGTTCAACTTGCGTTTTTATCGTCCACGTTTTTTCGATGGATTCATTGAATCTGCCGTTCGCGACAAGATCGCGCGGCGACGAAAGGACCCAACGCATCGAAGCAACGATCTTGTCCGGCGTTAGCGGACCGTAGACGACCGGCAAAACCAGAATCGGCGCAAGCGTAATAATAAGAATGATCTCCCACGCGCGCACACGCAGACGAAAACGCTGCACAGGCTTGACCAACTGCGCGCTCACCAAATACAGCACAATCGTGAGCCAAGCATAAATACCAACCGTGTACTGCCACAACGGACGCTGGGCTACTGTATTGGGACCGAAACTAATATTGCCACCACCAAATAAGAACAAGACAGGCGTAAGAAATCCAGACGCCGAAAACATATTGGACGATGGATTCGCTGGAGCTAACGCCGACGCCATTGCGCTAAATGGATTCAGCGTCAACACCCAATTCGGAGGTTGTTGTCCACGCATCACGGCGAGCACAGCGTAAGCAAAAAAGGTCCCAAAGACGAACAGCATCAACACGAGATAACTGGCGACGACGGCAAATCCTGTGCGTCGAAACAATACCGAAAAGAACATGCCGATCACCGAAAAGGTCAGCGCAAAACCCAGAAGCAAAAGAAATGCTTGGAGCATATCGAGAGTCGCAATGCCGCCGAAAACAAAAGACAAACTGACGAGCGGTATCGCGGCGAGCAAGATCAGCACAACATAGCTCAACGCTGCCATTAGCTTGCCAAACAAAATCGATGCGGGATGCAACGGTGTTGCGGCGAGCAAATCGAATGTCTTGCGTTCGTATTCGCCGCTGATGGCTCCCGCCGTCGATGCAGGCGCTATAGCGCAGATGACGATTAGCGCGAGAAAGATCAAGCCGGTGAAAACGCTTTGCCCAATCATCGCGCCCGCCGAGCCACCGCCGAACGTTTGAATGCTGAAGGCTGCCAGTCGATACAAGCCATAGCTGACCACGCCAAGCAGTGCCAACGTCGCCGTGAGAAAAACGTACGCGCGGGGACCGCGCATTCGTCCGCGCATTTCTTTGACCAGGACAGGATTAAGTCCGAAAGGAATATTTATTAGACTAATTCCGCTTAATCTTTTCTTGCCCATGACAATTCCTACTATGACTACTCCCGCACCTATGAACGCGAGCATGGCGACCCAATCGATTACCCAGTCAGTATTTTCGATCGGCAGCAGGATGCCGTTGCCTAGTTCCGCCAAGTCGTTCGTTGCTTTGGAGATTGGCATGGTTCGACTGCATAGACTAACATGCAATCGATTTTCACTGCCCCCAGCGTAGACAAGATATTTTTCACCAACTTGGAATTCATACCCGCAACTTGCGCTGCCAAACGATGTCATGGCACTCAAGTCTTTTTGAACAGGACCTTTCCAAACGGTTGAGACTTGAAAGTCAAATTGCACAGCATCTTGGCTATCGAGACTGTCTACGATTTTGCGTTCAGTCACCTTACCAACAAAGACCGCAGTGGATTGGTCGAGAGCTTGCTGCGGCGAACCAGGAGACACGCATGAACAAGCCAATGCACGTGGAACCCTAACCGCCAATAGACTCGTAACCAAAACTAGCGCAAGCATTAATTTGATTGGAATAGACATAGATGTTTCTCTTTACGTTTTAAGCTTTTGCGTCCGTTTCCGTCAACCGCAAGAACAAATCTTCCAACTCATTCCCTGCTTCGCGGAAATCGACGACGCGCGCGCCACGCGAAACTAAATGCGCGAGCAACATCGCCGCCGCCTCATCGCTGCCACTCAACTCAACTTCGAGTGTTGTTCCAGGTTTGCCACTGTCTGCGATGACGATTGGTTCTCCCAGAATCGCTTTCGCTTGACTCATCAGCAACGCACCGCTCTTTACAACCTCCAGCGCGGTCGATTCATCGCCGAGTATGCGCATTCGCAAGATGCGACTCATCTGCAACTGACGCCGAATATCCTCCATCGATCCAGACGCGACCATCTTGCCTTTTTCGATGATGCCGAGCTGCGTACACATTTCGGCAAGCTCGGACAGAATGTGCGAACTCACGATGACGGTCTTGCCCATCGCCGCGAGTTCTTTAAGCAATTCGCGCATCTCGACACGTGCGCGCGGATCAAGCCCGGATGCCGGTTCGTCGAGCAACAAAATCTGCGGATCGTGAACGAGCGAGTGCGCGAGACACAATCGCTGCTGCATTCCGCGCGAAAGAGCTTGGACGTTCGCATCGTGCTTGTCCGCCAAGTTCACCAAGTCGAGTAATTCGTTCACCATCGTTTTGCGGCGCGATGCCGACATGCCGTAACAACGCGCAAAAAAATCCAAGTACTCCCACACAAGCATATCGTCGTAAACGCCGAAGAAATCCGGCATATAGCCGATCAATCGCCGCGCGGCGCGCAAGTCCGCATCCACACGCTGCCCATCGATCCACACCTCGCCCGCCGATGGCTCCAACAAACCGGCGAGCATTCGCAGAGTTGTCGTCTTGCCCGCGCCATTCGGACCGATAAAGCCGAACAACGCACCCCGCGCTACTTGCAAGTTCAAATGATCGACGGCGAACATACGACCGTACCGGCGCGTGAGGTCGCGCGTCTCGATGGCGTATTCGACGTTCTCAGGCATCCTAGTTATTTCCCTCCACGTCCAAAAGGAACGAATCACAGGAACCAGAATTGTTATTGCCGCTTACACGCACGCGCACGATCCCATCAGAAGAAACAAAGCGAGTCGGATTAGACAAATTGTTGTACCCGCCATTGGTCGCATCGAGTTTGATCCACATGCCAGCTTGGTCAAACACCTCGACTGTTAGTCCATCACTCGGCATGAGCAGCGACAATTGGGTGACGCGCATCGTTGCCAATTCTCCCGGCAACTGATATTCTAGAATGGCACTGCCACTATTGATACTTAGCTGGGTGTTCGAACCACAAATCCCAACACTCCCATCCATGCTCGTCACGCGCACGGTTACAGTCCCCGGCGAAAGATGTATCGGACCACGCGGATATTCGACTTTGAGATCGGCAACCACCAAACTCGTCTGTTGCGTTGCCCAGCGCGCGGTTGGAATTTGAACGTCGAGCGGACTGGCACGCATCCAGCCAATTAGAGTGGGACGGCTCGGCGATTCGGCGGGACCGTTATAGCCTTGAAAAAAGCTGCCCAAGAATTGCTGTCGCATTTGCGATTCGCGCGACGGCATGGACGAACCCGAATTCAAATTCATTCCCTCGAAGAGAAAATAGGGAAAAGGCATATGATTCGCATTTTGCAGCGTCTTGTCAATCGACCGACTATCGCCCGGTGCTAGATTGCCCAAGCTTGTGTAATAGTTGCCGACCACGAGCACCGCATCGCTCACGGTTTCTGGTGTGCGATTGACCACCGTTCCGCGCACACGCTCGCCATCCAACAAAAGATTCGATTCGATACCCCAGCCGTCCGGCATAGCCGATTCGATTTGGAAACCTTGCATCGACCACTGATTCACTTGGACACCGCGCACTTGGACCGGATCGCCTTCTACAATTTCGGCGGCGGACGAACTGGCGAGTGTTCCGCCTCCGCCAAAACCTCGACCACCAAAACCATCACTCTCGAACGAAATCGGCGAGGCGAGCGAATGTCCTGGAAAATTCAACGTGTACGCGGTGCGCTCCGGCGAAAAGATTCCGACGTATGACAAGACCGGTTCTGCCGCGCGCGCGCCAAAGTTGAGAATCGAAATCTTGTTGATGATGACATCGCTGCCGCGCACATTGTACGCGAACGCAAACGCGCTCGCCGAAAAGACCAGCGTGAGAGCCGGAATCGTCACCCAGCCCCACGCAAGTTTGTGCAGTCGGCGCAGAACTAAATAGTTGACGGGACCCACCATCAAGACGTAAACGGCGAGCAACCCTGCGAGCCAACCGATGGAAGGTAATTCGAGTGCAGGCAAGTTTTGCAGCGCATATGCAGCGTTGTTAGCGCGCGACGCTCGCGGCGAAACATCGACCGGCGCACCGGACGGATAATTGGAATCGGGCGTGAGGAGCTTTTCCCAAAAGCGCGTCGCACCCGCCCAGGCGTCAAAAGGACTCGCGGCAAGATCGAGTGCAGAATAATTGACATTGCCTTTGCCCACGCGCTTGTTCAAAAGTAACGCGCGATTGTCTTGCTCGAGCAACACGCTGCTTGACGATGATGCCCACGTCACCGCAAAGGGACCGGACACGCGCACGTCTTCTTCGCCAAATTTTCCCAGCGCGGCGAGCGTTTGAACTTCGGCGGTTGCATTCGTGGAACGAAAATCGCGCACTAGATTATCGGGCAAGCCAGCCATTGTCCGCGCCGCGCCCGCGCCTCCGCCAATAATTAATCGACCGCCTTGATCGACCCAGGCTTCAAGGGCGCGTTGTTGTTCTGTCGAAAGCGCGCTTGTATCGGAGCCGGAAATCACCAATGCGTCTAGTACGCGCAAACCTTCGGGACGATCCGGTATATCGGATAACGAAATGGAAAACGCGCTGACCCGGCGCGCAGGTGACGACATTCCTTTGAACGATTGATTAGTCGACGATGAGTTGAGAACAAGCCCGGTCAACGCATTGAAGGATTGCATTCTTGGCGCAATAACGCCGACCAAGTAATTCACATTCCGTTCGACGGTTACTTGAATTGTTTGGCTGTCTAATTCGCGTGGCTCGTTGGGGTTGGACGTTTCGACAAGACGAATGCGAAGCGCACGCGCAAATGAGGGCGGCTGCGTGTAAATCGTAACGCGCTTGCGAGCGCCGGTAGGCAATTCAACCGGAACGACATACACTGTTTGCGCTGTCGCATCGGTCACATCGGCACGCAATTCCGCATGGAGAGGCGCACCATCGTTCGCCAGCGTCACGCGCAGCGGCAGCCATTCGCCGAACTTGAAATGTCCGTGGAAGAATGGCTCGACTTGCATCGAGACGCCCGGTGGTGGCGCAGCGGCAACGCCGAAGAACAGCAGTGCGGCGAGGAAAAAGAAATGCAAGTGTCGGAATCGGACAAGACCCATAAGACTCGCATCCTCCAAATGACTAGACGTACTGGTTTCTAGGAAACAAGCGCGATGATTCGATAGGTAGAATACGGCAAGTGATGACGTACTGAGTAGACGTTCTAAACGGCGACATGGTTCCGTACAAAAAAAAGTCTACACCCGAACGAAATCTGGGTCAAACGAGTTACGCACCGTAGGCACCGAACTGCTTGACGCCCCTTGCCCAAAGCCAACGATAGACGCCGATAAAGAATGCCAGCCAAAACAGTGTCAATGCCACACCCATAGCCATGTCAGTCGATGATAATCGACCGGAAAGGATTTCGACGGGAAACGACAGCATAAATCGAAACGGCAAATAGTTGGCGATGATGCGCACTTGCTCGGTGAAAAGGTCGAGCGGCGCAACGATCCCACCCAGCATCAGTTGGAATGCAAACCAAATGTCGTTCAGCGTAGTCGCTTCAGAAACCCAAAATGCTAAGAGGGCAATGGAATATTGCGTGACAAAACGAATGATATACCCAGTGATGAGCATCGCAATAAATAAACCCAGGTTGATGGGCGTTAGGTCGTAATGGATCGTCGGGAAGATGAGCCATACCAAAAACGCGAGCGGCAACAAGACGACAAAACGAAAAATTTTGTCGGCGAGATGACCGGCAAAGTAGTCGTGAATCGGATTAAGTGGATGCAAGAGTTTGACCGACAGATCGCCATGGCGGATTTCGTAATCGAGTTCCCAAATGACCCAGACATTCGTCATCTGTCGAACCCAGGTCATCAAAAGATAGTACGAAACAAAATCCGTCTGCGAATAGCCCGCGATCGGTCCGCCCTCGGCAAGCGAATACCAAACGGCAAGCATCACGAGCGGCATGACGTTGACGACCATCCAAATCAAAACGCCGGCGCGATATTCGAGGGTCAAGGCAATGGAACGACGCAAGAGAGCTGCATATTTCTTGAACACATTGTCCTCAACATGTCACAAGCTGCAAGTCACAGGTCGAAGTTACAGGATTCATGCAAGTCATATGGCGACTTGCAACCTGGGACATGCGACTTAATCTTCGACTTCATCGTCGTCGGTCTCATCACGCTCAGCGCGGGCTTGGGCCGCTTGTTCGAATACGCGCGAGATGACATCTTCGATCGGCGGGTCTTCAATCGTCACATCGGCGATGGGCATTTGGGCAAGCAAGCGCGCCGCAACTTCGGAAGTTGAATCGCGCGGAACAAGCAATTCGGCGCGATGATCCCGCAGCTTGAGCACTTGTCCGTACGCTTGCAACTGCTGCCTTGCCACCGATTGCGAAAACTCGACGCGAATCAATTTATTCGGCGCAATCTTTTCGGCAAGCTTGTATAGATCGCCATCGTACAACAACTTGCCGTGATCGATGACGATGACACGCTGGCAGAGCGCCGTCACATCCGCCATGTAATGACTCGTCAGAATGACGGTCGCTTGGTAACGTTGATTATATTCGGCGATGAATTGCCGAATCTTGGTTTGCATCGTCACATCGAGACCAATCGTCGGCTCGTCCAAGAATAAAACTTTGGGACGATGCAGTAGCGCGGCGGCGAGTTCGCATTTCATGCGCTCACCCAGCGAGAGCTTGCGGACTTGTTTTTTCAACAACGGTGCAAGTTCCAAAAGCTCAATCAATTCGGCAAGTGTCTTTTTGAATTGGGCATCCGGTATTTCGTAGATTGCCGCGTTCACCAAAAAGGTCTCCATCGCCGGCAGGTCCCAGTTCAGCTGTTGTTTTTGTCCCATCACCAACGTGATCTGGCGGAGAAACGCCGCGCGTCGCTCGCTTGGCGTAAAATCAAGAACCTGCGCAATTCCACTCGTCGTATAAAAAAGCCCTGACAAAACTTTGAGGGTTGTCGTCTTGCCTGCGCCGTTGGGACCCAGGAACCCAACAATCTCGCCCGCGTCGATAGAAAATGAAATGTCGTCGACGGCTTTGACATCCGAGTATTTGCGCCAGATGAATGATTTGAGCGACCCGATCAACCCCGGCTCTTTTTGATGCACTTGGTAGTACTTGCAAAGATGTTGGACCAAGATTTGCGCCACGGATGCCTTTACGAATTTTCCGAAAACTTATTATTGTGACTTTGACTTTCGACAGACCGGAATATTCTAGCACAAGAAAAAAGTGGCGACAAGCGGACAATCAACCCTTGTTTAAAACTAGTCGGTCGCAAAAATCTTTTCTTCCCACTGAACCAAAGAAACCATACCCTGAGCCAAGTCGAAGGGACGGACAAGACAAATATAAAATTCTGTGTGTTTTCAGTCTGTGGGGAAAAATTCGGCTGATGTTCTCAAATGATAAATTGGTGAAGGTATTGTTCGAATAAAGTCTTTTCAATTTTGAAACAAGTAGCGGTTTAGTCGTTACCAAAATAAATACCGCATACTATAGAACTTTACTCTGCGTACTCCGTAAATTTTCCGATTGTTCGCCTTTCGGCAGTACCTTAAGATAGCATAAGAAATTCCTCAATTCAGGCACCCTGATTCCCCGCCAGCCCCTTTTGGACTCGTTCGGGCATCCATCGTGCCATACCATAGATCACTTTTAAAACGACCTGCTGTTCCTTAAAGTAATGCGCGCACTTTCGCTTTCGATAGATTTAATGTTCGAAACAATTTCACACGATCCGCGCTAAGCAGAACCCGATTGATCAACCAATATTCTTCTCCGAGTCCGCTCACGTGCGACTCGGCTCAATCTATTTTTGATCAGAGCAATATTCTCACAAAGGAGCAACATGGTTACACCACTGTACCGTCACAGAGCATCGGATGCAGCCCGACCTCTCTTCAGATCGATTTACCCTTCGACGTGTCAGGCATCTCGACGAATAGCGTTGTTGGGCTGGATCGGAGCAATGTTCTTGCTCGCACTGATTTTTATGCTCGTTCCCACTCCATCGGCGAATGCCATGTCTGGGCAGCCCGACCATCGCGGCAATTCTCAGAGTGCCGCCCCGGCCTTAGCGCCCAATGCCGTGTATAACGTCAGTACCACGGTCGATCGGGACATATATGGCGTGTGTCCCCTCTTCGATGAATTCACGGCGGTTCTTACTTTTCCCAATCCTTTTCCAAGTTACAATACTGGAAATCTTAGTCTCCGTGAAGCATTGTGCATTGCCAATTACCTCGGCGGCACACACACCATTCATCTCCCCGCAGGCACTTATGCCTTGACCAATACGATTTCGACGAATTACGGTTGGTTGTATGCCGGTCACGTTGCGAATAGCAACATCACGCTAATCGGAGATGGTGCAACCCCACAGAGTACCGTCATAGTCGGCGATGGGCTTGATTATGTTTTTGCGCTTGACGTGCCGGTTTGGAATTCGGGGAGTTCCACATATTCCGACCCATCGAATATCAGTATCACGTTTCAGAATCTTAGCATTACGGGCGGCAATTCGTTTTTTGCTTCTGGTGCGGCAATTACAGGTGGCGGCTTTTCAGGCGACACGCTCACAATCAATACTTGCATCATCTCGAATAATATAGTTGAGGGAGACAATGGTGGCGCTGTATCTTGGGTAAATCCTTCGACTGAAACCGGCTCGGTCAACATCATCAATAGCACCTTCACCAATAATACAGCGCTAGAATTTACCGATGGGTTCGATTACTGGGGCGGTCGCGGTGGTGCCATTTATTTTAGAGGTGGTAATGCGACCCTGAACATTTCAGGCAGTACCTTTTCCGGAAATGTCGCGACGAATAGTCTTGGAGATGGAGCGGGTGGCGCAATCTATCTTGGAGCCAATTCAATAGCGGTTGCTTCATCCATAACCAACAGCACCTTTATCTCCAACTCGGCGAGTGCCCCTGACGTCGGGCTGGGCGGAGCTATTTTAAACTATACCGGCACGCTTTCCATTGCCAACAGTCGAATTACTGGTAACTCCGCGGCGGGTATGGGCAGGGGGATTTTTCAAATCACCGGCACCGTCGGGTCTGTGATAGCGACAAACAACTGGTGGGGCTGCAACGCCGGTCCCGATAACATCGGATGCGATTCGGCAGTGTCCGGAACACCAGGGCAGATAACTTTCAATCCCTGGCTCGTCCTGGCATTAGGCGCTAGTCCTAATCCGGTCAGTCCTTCGTCAACCACTACGGTTACGGCGAACATGACCCGCAACTCCAGTGGCGGAACTGGGTATTCTGTTCCGAATGGAATCTCGGTTCCGTGGAGCACAACTTTAACCGGTACCTTCAATCCATCGACCTCGACAATGAGCGCCGGGGTTGCGACGACATTCTTCACGCCAACCGTAGTCGGTTTTGGCACGATCTCTACCCAGGTTGACAATCAACCCGTTCAAATTCCTGTGAGCGTCACGGTGGCTCCTTCAATTACCAGTGGCAACGCAGCGACATTCACGACGGGCAGCACCGGACTGTTCACGGTTACAACGACCGGCTTCCCAACCGCAACCTTAACGGTAAGCGGGACCAAACCCGGCAGCATTGCCTTTACCGATCTCGGCAACGGCACAGCCACATTTAGCGGAACGCCGATTACGGGCGATGGCGCTATCTATGCACTCACCATAACAGCCGCGAACGGTACACTGCCGAATGCTACACAGAACTTTACATTGACAATCAACCAACCGGCGGGAATCACAAGCAACAACAACGTGACCTTCACGGTCGGTTCGCTCGGCACATTCAACGTCACCAGGACTGGCTACCCAACGCCAACCTTGAGTCGAACCGGTACACTCCCCGGCGGCGTGACCTTCGTCACCACGACCGGTGTCCTGAGCGGCACGCCACTACAAGACAAAGGTGGTCTCTATCCCCAGACCTTCACCGCCCACAATGGCATTGGTATCGATGCGACCCAGAATTTTACACTCACCGTTGCCGAAACCGCCAGCATCACCTCAACGAATACGACCACCTTCCAAGTTGGTAATCCTGGGATGTTCAGCGTCACAACGCGTGGCTATCCCAAACCATCCTTGACCGTCAGCGGCACGCTGCCCACTGGTGTCTCGTTCCTCGACAACGGCAACGGCACGGCGACTCTATCCGGAACACCGGCGGCTAGCACAGGCAACGCTTACAATCTCACCATCACCGCGCATAACGGCATTGGTGCCGATGCGACCCAGAACTTTACGCTGACGGTGAACGAAGCCTCTGGCATCACAAGTCTCAACAGCACGGCGTTCATCGTTGGGCAAGCCGGTTCGTTCAATGTCACTACACGTGGGTATCCCAAGCCGACGCTCACCAAGACTGGCGCGTTACCCACCGGTGTTAGCTTTGTCGATAATAGTAACGGCACGGCGACTCTATCCGGAACACCAAGCTCCGGCACCGCGGGAACCTACCCGTTTACCATCACCGCGCACAATGGCATTGGCGTTGACGCAACGCAAAGCTTTACGCTCACCGTCAACCAAGTGGCCGCTATCACGAGCAACAACAGCACAACCTTTACGGTCAGTGCAGTAGGTTCCTTTAACGTGACAACAACTGGTACGCCTACACCCGCAGTGAGTATCTCTGGCACACTGCCCACCGGCGTCACCTTTGTCCATAATGGCAATGGCACAGCTACCTTGGGCGGCACACCGTCGGCTGGCACCGGTGGCGTGTACTCCTTGAGCATCACCGCGCACAATGGCATTGGCGCAGACGCAGTCCAAACCTTTACGCTCACCGTCAACCAAGCGGCGGCGATCACCAGCGGCAATGCGGTCACCTTCACCGTCGGCTCGCTCGGTTCATTCAATGTCACCAAGACCGGCTATCCATCACCGACCTTGAGTCGAACGGGTACACTCCCAGGTGGCGTGACCTTCGTCACCACGACCGGCGTCTTGAGCGGTACGCCTGCGCAAGACAGTGGTGGTCTCTATCCCCAGACCTTCACCGCCCACAACGGCATTGGTGCCGATGCGACCCAGAACTTTGCGCTAACGGTGAATGAAGCGTCCGCCATCACAAGCAGTAATGCCACGACGTTCATCGTTGGGCAAGCTGGGACGTTCAACGTGACGACGCGTGGCTATCCCAAGCCCACGCTCACCAAGACTGGCGCGTTACCGACCGGCGTCAGCTTTGTCGATAATGGTAACGGCACGGCGACTCTGTCCGGGACGCCAAGCTCCAGCACCGCAGGGACCTATCCGTTTAACATCACCGCGCACAACGGTGTTGGCGTTGACGCGACGCAAAGCTTTACGCTCACAGTCAATCAAGCGCCTGCTATCACCAGCGCCAACAACACGACCTTTACAGTCGGCACAGCCGGTTCGTTCACCGTTACCAAGACCGGCTTACCCACACCAACTCTGAGCATGACTGGATCGCTACCGGGCGGCGTCACCTTCAATACGACGACGGGCGTGTTGAGCGGAAATCCGGCCGTGGGTTCCGGCAACACCTTTGCTCTGACGTTCTCGGCGAACAACGGGATAGCACCATCGGCAACTCAGAACTTTACGCTAACGGTGAATGAAGCGTCCGGTGTCACGAGCAACAACACTACATCCTTCGCCGTTGGGCAAGCCGGTTCGTTCAATGTCACAACACGCGGTTATCCCAAACCAACCTTGACCATCAGCGGCACGCTGCCCACTGGCGTCTCGTTCCTCGATAACGGCAACGGCACAGCGACCTTAAGTGGCACACCGGCGGCAGGCACAGGCAACACCTACAATCTCACCATCACCGCGCACAATGGTATTGGCAGCGATGCGGTCCAAAGCTTTACGCTCACCGTCAACCAATCAGCGGCGATCACCAGCAGCAATGCGGTGACCTTCACCGTTGGTTCGCTCGGGTCGTTCAATGTAACCAAGACCGGCTATCCATCACCGACCTTGAGTCGAACGGGTACACTCCCAGGTGGCGTGACCTTCGTCACCACGACTGGTGTCTTGAGCGGCACGCCTGTGCAAGATAGCGGCGGTCTGTATCCGCAGACCTTCAACGCGCACAACGGGATTGGCACCGATGCGACCCAAAACTTTACCTTGACCGTGAACGAAGCATCCGGAATAACGAGTGCCAACAGTACGACGTTTGTTGTGGGTCAATCTGGATCGTTCAGTATCACAACACGTGGCTATCCCAAGCCCACGCTCACCAAGACCGGCACGTTGCCCACCGGCATCACCTTTGTCGATAATGGCAATGGCACGGCTACCTTGAGCGGCACACCTTCTGCAGGTACTGGCGGAGTCTATGCGATCACGATCGGCGCATCGAATGGCGTTGGCGTCGCGGCAAGCCAAAACTTGACGCTGACCGTCAACCAAGTGCCTGCTATCACTAGCGCAAGTACAACCACCTTCACCGTTGGCAGTTTAGGATCATTCACCGTAACCAAGACCGGCTATCCAGCACCTACGTTGAGCTTGAGCGGCACACTACCCAGTGGTGTCACTTTCAATGCCAGCACCGGCACGTTGTCTGGCACACCAGCCGCAGGCACCGGTGGTTCGTATCCACTAACCCTCACGGCGAGCAATGGCATCTTGCCCAACGCAACCCATAGCTTTACGCTTAATGTGAATCAGCTACCTCTCATCACGAGCGCGAACAATGTAACCTTCAGCGAAAATCGCGCGGGCACATTCAGCGTGATGACCAGCGGCTACCCTAAACCCGCGATCACTTACAGCGGCAGTTTGCCCGGCGGCGTCACTCTGATCGATAACAACAACGGCACGGCGACGCTCGGCGGCACTCCGAACCTTGGAACCGTCGGAACGTACAATCTGACGATCACCGCAACCAACAGCGCCGGCATCAACGCCCAAATCTTTGCGCTAACGGTTAATCAAGCGCCCGTCATCACCAGCGCCAACCATGCCACGTTCACCGTCGGTACGTTCGGATCGTTCAACGTGACGACGACCGGCACACCAACGCCATCGTTGAGCGTGTCTGGTACGCTGCCTACCGGTGTAACGTTCAACACGGGCACTGGTGTTTTGAGTGGCACGCCCGCGTCTGGAACAGATGGTGTCTACAATCTAACCTTCACAGCTCACAACACATCCAGTCCTGACGCTATCCAAAGCTTTACCTTAACGATCAATCAAGCCGCAGCGATCACAAGCACCAACGCCGTAACCTTCACCGTCGGCAGCTCCGGTCTGTTCACGGTGACGACGACCGGCTATCCCAAGCCATCACTCTCGGTAAGCGGCACGTTGCCTGCCGGCATCACCTTCACGGACAATGGCAACGGTACCGGCAAGTTTAGCGGCACACCGACGAGCAATGGAACGTTCAACGTGACTATCACGGCCAGCAATGGTGTTGGAGCGAATGCAACCCAGAACTTTGTCATCACGACAAAGAGGGTGTACATCCTGAACCTACCGCTTGTCACCAAGTAAGAATAGAGTCGATCTCCAACGCGGCTCGTCAACGAAGATCAACCGCGTTTGAAACAAATCAATCAAGTTCGAATTGCAAGGCGCGTAGATGATCTACGCGCCTTGTTTGCCAATGCGCGCACCCATGCGCCTTACTTGTGACTCTCGACAGAGTGTGCTAGAATAAGAGCGTCAATCCTTGGGTGGAATTGATCGAGTGGAAAAACAAATCTGGGAATTTCTCGACGAGCTGCAAAAGAGCAAGGGCTATTCACGCAACACGATTGAAGCGTATCGCAACGACCTCAATCAGTTTATGAACTTTGCGGTGAACGAGCGCCCCAATTTAAACAACTGGACACGAGTCGACAAGCCGCTCGTGCTGGCATTCATTATTCATCTCAAAGAGCGCGGCTATACGCCATCGAGCGTGGCTCGCAAAGTCGCCGTCCTCAAATCCTTTTATCATTCCCTGGTCGAACGTCGATTAGCCGATACTGACCCCACAGCGACAGTCGGCTCACCCAAAGTCGAAAAACGTTTACCCCAAGTACTCTCTTCGAACGAAATTGAGCGTCTGCTGGCTGCACCCTTGAACCACAGCACCCCCAAAGGTTTTCGTGATCGTGCTATCTTGGAATTGCTCTTTGCCAGCGGCATGAGAGTGAGCGAACTGACATCACTCAATAGCGACGATATCAATTTGCACGACAAGACCATTCATTGCACGGGGCGCGGCGACAAACGGCGAATCATTCCCATCGGCGACAGCGCGGTTGAAGCGCTCGCCAATTACGTTGAACGCGGACGCCCGGCCATGGTCGCAACCGATCAGGTCGCGCTCTTCGTCAATCCACACGGCGAGCGGCTCACCCGACAAGGTCTCTGGCTCGTCATCAAAGAATACGTCAAAGAAGCTGAAATCACATCGCCCGTAACGCCGCATACGCTGCGCCATTCTTTCGCCGTGCATCAACTAAATCATGGCGCAGATTTGGCAAACGTGCAACGATTGCTGGGACACGCCAGTATTGCCACCACGCAAATGTATACACGCATGATGGATACCCCCGCCGAAGTAGAATCAAACCATCCGAACAACAATGATACGTCGTGGGAGAGTTGAATGGGCTACATCGAATCCTTGATGGCAGAGAACGAAAAAATCGTGGTCCGGACGCGCAAACATTGGATGGTGCTTGCCAAGTCGGTTGTGGTAAACGGATTGTTCGGAGTTGCCATCCTTATCGCCGCCGCCGTCGCCGCTATCGCTCTTGCTCCAATGGGAACAGTGCTTGGCGCAGTGATTTCTTTGTTATTGATTATTCCAGCCGCTTCGTTCGTGCGTGATTATTTGGATTGGTGGAATGAAGAATACATGGTCACGAATCGGCGCGTGATTCAAGCCGAGGGCATCATCAACAAACATGTGATCGATTCGTCACTGGAAAAAGTGAACGACGTTGTGCTCGACCAATCCTTCTTTGGCAGATTGTTCAACTATGGGAATATCGAAATTCTAACAGCGAGCGAAGGTGGTGTGAATAATTTGCACCACATCACCGCGCCCGTCAAGTTCAAAACCGAAATGCTGAATCAAAAAGAGAACATGGGCATGGATGAACATTTCGGCGGGTCTCCAGTCCGCAACGGAACATCTCAGGATATTCCTTCACTCATCGCCCAACTCGACGATTTGCGTAAGCAAGGCATCCTTACCGAAGCAGAATTTCAGGAAAAGAAGACCCAGTTACTTTCGAAAATGTGATGGAAAAGATGGCAGATGAATTTTTGACGCGCGCGGACTATACGCAATCCGCGCGATTTGTTGCAACACACACGAAACATCAACCAAAAATCGGCATGATTCTTGGCTCCGGGCTAAATCCGCTCGCCGATGAAATTGCGCAAGCCGATATTATTTCATACCGGGATATTCCGGGGTTCCCAGTATCTACCGTTCAAGGTCACACCGGCGAATTGGTCATTGGAAACCTGAATGGCAAAAGTGTGATCGCCATGCGCGGACGCGCGCATTTCTACGAAGGATATTCGATGCAGCGTATCACCCTTCCGATTCGAGTGATGCGCACCTTGGGCGTGGAGACGCTTATCGTCACAAACGCGGCGGGCGGCGTAAATGTCAATTATCGCGCTGGCGATTTGATGCTGATTACGGATCATATCAATTTTGTGGGCATGACCGGATTGAATCCACTGCGTGGGCCCAACGATGATTCGCTTGGTCCGCGTTTTCCAGATATGACGAATGCGTACGACCCAATTTTGCGCGCGTTAACCAAACAAGTTGCAGCGGACGCAAAGATTCAATTGCATGAAGGTGTCTACGTCATGCTCTCGGGTCCATCCTTTGAATCGCCCGCCGACGTAAACTTTATTCGCATGATCGGTGCAGATGCGGTGGGCATGTCTACCGTATCCGAAGTGATCGTCGCGCGGCATGGTGGGATGCGCGTGCTGGGTGTCAGCTTGATTTCCAATTCGCTAGCGCATGCCCATGAGCTTGTCAGCCATGAAGAGGTTTTAGCGGCTGGAAAAGCGGCGGTGCCCCAGTTTACAGCTCTTATCAAAGGAGTCATGGCGCGTATGTAGCTAGTTCAAAGCAACATTAAAGTCAAGATCATCTAACTTGAACGATCTCGCGCAGTTGTAAGATTTCGATCCAATGGGTTGTTGAAACCCGAGCCAACGCCTGACGTTGGCTTGTTGTTTGTCTATCATTCTCTTTGCAGTTAAATTTATTTGAGCGGAGCAGTTCTATGTCATACTCTAACATTCTTGTACCCATCTCTGGCATTCCTGCCGACGACGAGGCGCTGCGTCTGGCATGTCAAATTGCGCGCCAAGATAAAGCCAAGGTGCTGGCGACCTATGTCATCGAAGTGCAGCGGAATCTGCCACTCGACTCTGAAAATTCAGAGAAGGTGCAGCGCGGGGAAGAGATGCTCAACCACGCGGAAAAAATCGCCAAGTCGGTAAAAAGCAATATCGAAACAGAAATCCTTCAAGCGCGTTCCGCCGGTTCTACGTTGGTGAACGAAGCCATCGAACGTCAAGTGGATTTGATCATCGTCGGCGTACCGTATCGCAAACCACTGGGTGATCTCCAGGTCGGATCGACGACGATGTACATTTTGAAGAACGCACCCTGTCGAGTCTGGCTCATTCGCGATTTGCCGCCAGAAGAAAATTAAGTCAGAGTTTTTAAAACCTCTTTACATCGTAGAATGTTCGTGGTATATTGTCCGGGAGGAAATTCCGAATGAAGATTGTTATCGTGGGTTGTGGCCGGCTTGGCGCGCATCTCGCTCGTCGCTTGGACAGCGAAGGACATGACATCACCATCATCGATCGAGTCAGCGAAGCCTTTGGTCGTCTTGGAAATGATTTTCAAGGCAAGATGGTGCTCGGCACCGGCATCGACGAAGATATTTTACGCCGCGCGGGAATCGAAAACGCAGATGCCTTTGTCGCCGTGACCAACGGCGATAACACCAACGCCATGGCATCGGAAATCGCGAAACTCGTTTTCAAAGTACCGCACGTGGTGGCGCGTTTGTATGATCCTATTCGCGAAGACACCTTTCACACGCTGGGCTTGATGGAAACCGTTTGTCCCACCATCATTGGGTCGGACAAGATTTGCGAACTCATCATGAACGGCGCGCCTAAAAAGTAAGGCGAGGCATCGATGTATATCATTATCGTCGGCGGCGGCAAAGTCGGATATTATTTGGCAAAATCGCTCTTGCGCGATGAGCATGAAATCCTGATTATCGAGCGCGATAAACGCAAATGCGACATTATTTCTGCCGAATTAGGCGGAATTGTCATGCGAGGCGATGGCACGGATTCGATTGTGATGGAAGAAGCCGGCATGAGCCGCGCTGAGTTAGCTATCGCCGTAACGGGCGACGACGAAGACAACTTGATGATTTGCCAAATGGCAAAGAAAAAATTCGGCGTCAAGCGAACTATCGCCCGCATCAACAATCCAAAGAACGAGCACATTTTCAAACTGCTCGGCATCGATCATACGGTTTCGGTGACCGACCTGATCTTGGCGCAAATCACGCGAGAGATTCCCGCGCACTCGTTGGTTCATTTGCTGACCCTAAAAGACGTGGGCATGTCGTTCGTCGAAGCCAAAGTTCCAGAATCGTCGCCCGCTGTTGGCAAACGCCTGCGGGACTTGGCGGTGCCAGAAGATTGTGTTATTCCATTCATCATTCGGAACGGCAAAGGCATTGTGCCGAAAGGCGATACGGTCTTGATGATCGACGATGAACTCGTCGCCGTGACGTCAGTTCAACAAGAAGATGTTCTCGAACGATTGTTAGGCGGAAAACCAAGTTAACGTTACATATTCAAATCCCAAAATCTTTCACGAAGGGAGTGTGATCGAGCGCGGTCGAAATTCGCGCGCCGAATGGTGAATCTAACCAGCGTAGCGTAGAAGGGATCGCTCAAGAATATGAGCAAGCGGGCATCGGGTCCTGCAATTCCATAAGCATACGGACTAGAACGTCAAAATTTCTGAAAGGATGAAATCCATCGAAAATGGAAACGCAAACAACTGAATATCTTGAAAAGGAGCCGCCGGGTAGTAACGCAAGTCCTCAACTCCCTGCAGCCGCTCTTCGAATTAGCGAGGACTTGCAACCAGCTCATCGCAGTCACCTCTGGGAAAATGTAACCGCAGAACAGTGGAATGACTGGCGCTGGCAGATGCAGAATCGCATCACCACCTTGGATCAACTCCGCCAAATGATTCATCTCACCGCCGACGAAGAACAAGCGGTGCGCTTGAAACCGGAGTTGAAGATGGCGATCACGCCACATTTTGCTGCGCTGATGGACCCCGACGATCCGAATTGCCCGATCCGCCGCCAAGTCGTGCCGACCATGGCGGAATTTGTATTAGACGACCCGGATCTGGAAGACCCACTCGGCGAAGATGCACACATGCCGGTACCCGGTCTCGTGCATCGTTATCCCGACCGCGTCTTGGTCGATATCACCGACCAATGCGTCGCCTATTGTCGTCACTGCACCCGCCGGCGTTGGGTCGGGACCGGAATGATGCCCGCGCACAAGACACGAATCGAAAACATTGCGCAATACCTTGAAGCGCATCCCGAAGTGCGCGACGTGCTCATCTCCGGCGGTGATGGTTTGTTTCTTTCGGATGAAATGTTAGATTACGTGCTTGCGCGTTTCCGCTCCGTCAAATCGGTCGAGATTGTGCGCTTTGGCTCGCGCATTCCCATATTCCTGCCGCAACGCATTACCGATACGATGATTGCAACACTCCGCAAGTATCATCCGATTTGGATCAACATACACATCAATCATCCCAAAGAAATCACACCGGCGGTCCGCGTCGCATTGGCGAAACTCGCCGATGCCGGTATCCCGCTCGGGGCGCAGACCGTGCTCATGGCAGGCATCAACGATTGCGTCAACACGATGAAATCGTTGGTCCACGAACTGGTTAAAAACCGCGTGCGTCCCTATTACCTTTACCAATGCGATCTCTCGCAGGGCATCGGACATTTTCGTACGCCGGTTAGCGTCGGACTGTCGATCATCGAAGGATTGCGAGGACACACCACCGGCTTTGCCGTTCCAACGTTCTGCATCGACGCGCCTGGCGGCGGCGGCAAAGTCCCCATTATGCCCAACTATATGATTTCGATGAATGACCGCAAAGTCATCGTCCGAAACTTTGAGGGCGTGATTGCAACGTACTCCGAACCCGACGAATACACGCGCCACCAAGCCGACAATTGCGATTTCTGTCGCCGCGCGGCTCCGAAAGAAGGCGTTGCGAAATTGCTCGCCGGGGAAGCGGTCGTTCTCGAACCGGAAGGCTTGCGCCGCAAACAACGTCGCGTCAAAAAGCTCGACGCCGAGAAAAAGACGCGCCGCAAACAGCAAATTCGCTTGCCCGTCAAAGCCGAAACATCGTCGCTGCTCCCGCTCGATTCCGTTATGCTCAACGCCCCCGCGCCGCGCAATGGCAAAAGTCGTTCCAACGGCAACGGGAACGGTTCTTCGACTGGCGCTCAGAACGGAAAGACACACTAAGGATTGAACTGGAGTCTAGAAGTTAGAAATTGGAAGTTGGAGGTTGGAAGGCACGCACCACTGCATTCTAACATCTAACTTCCAATATCCAACATCTAACTTCCAACTTCCAGATTAACATGAAAAAGTTTACTGTTGCACTACTCTATAATTTGAAACAAAACGCGCCGCACCACGAGAATGAACCCTGGGACGCATGGAATGAACTCGATAACGAAAAAACGGTTGGGAATATCGAGCGCGTGCTGCGCGCCGGCGGTCATGAAGTGATCGGTATGGAAGGCGATGTCACGCTGCCGCAAAAACTCTCGCGGTACAAAATTGACATCGCGTTCAATACCTGTGAGATGCACTATGGCGCATCGCGCGAAGCGCAGATTCCTGCGATCCTGGACGCGCTGCGAATGCCGTACACCGGCTCAGGCGTATTGAGCATGAGTCTTTCGCTCGACAAGCCCATGGCAAAACGTGTCATGGCATTTCACGGCTTGCCGACCCCCTTGTTCCAAAACTTTGTCACGGGCGAAGAAAAGCTGGATTCGAAATTAAAGTTTCCCTTGTTTGTAAAACCCAGCCGCGAGGGATCGGGCATGGGCATCAGCGCCAAATCCGTGTGTCGCAATGCGCGCCAATTGCGCGAGCAAGTCAAGTGGTGCATCGACACCTATCGTCAACCCGCTTTAGTCGAAGAGTACATTGAAGGACGCGAGTTCACGCTTGGAATGCTCGGCAACTTGCCCTGGTCGATCAAGCGTCGTTCGGACGATGTGCCGCCTGCTCCGATTGCCGCGCTCAAAGCGGCCAAACCCAAACAAATCCAAAGTCAAGTGCCCGATACGCTCCGCGTTTTTCCTCCACTCGAAATTGATCTTTCACCCTGTCCACCGGAAGAAGCCGGACTGTACACCTCCGTGATCAAAGGCAAGCTTTACGAAGTGCCCAAGTATCTCTGCCCCGCCCCCGTATCGAAAAGAATTTGGGGGAAAATGGAAAAGCTTGCCGCGGGCGCATTCGCCGCGCTAGAATGCACGGATTTCGCTCGGGTCGATTTTCGTGTCCGTCAAGATACGGGCGAGCCGACCATCTTGGAAATCAATCCACTCGCCGGATTACAGGAAGGCATCAGCGACATCGTCATGGCGGGTGAGGCAGATGGAATTGGATTTGCCGCACTCATCAACGGAATCCTCGATGCCGCGTTGCAACGCAATGGCTTGATCTGAAAGTCTATTTTATGAGTCGGGCGGGGCGATGAGTGTTTGCGCTCCGCTCTCCTTTTGCGATTTAAAAGCATGCCTATCGATTTGGAATCTGTTCGAAAAAAAATAATCGAAGAACGCGAACAACTCCTAGCTCGTTCAATTCCAGCGCCTGAAGTCGCGCATGGCGATGAAGCCGATTTGGCTGCCATGGCACAAGCTAAAGAGCAATATCAATGGCTGGCAAACGATCAAAAAGCGCGACTTGCGGAAATTGACAAAGTCCTGGTACGAATCGAATCGGGCAAGTACGGCATCTGCGATTCGTGCAGCAAACCGATTGCGCCAGAACGCATGGAAGCTAATCCCCATGCGACCATGTGCATCGATTGCCAATCGAAATTAGAAAAGAAACCAGGTCGCAAGCCGCAGGGTTCAAGTCTCAAGTAACAAGCTACAGGTCGCAAGTTGCAGTCTGCGACCTGTGACTTGTGACTTTAGCGTGGGACCTGTAACCTGTGACCTGTAACTTGGGACTTGAGGTCTTTCTTTGCAAGCGTTTGTTACTTTTGTTCGATCCTATGCCGTCTGGATTTATATTCTCTTTATTCTCGGCATTTTCTTTGGCGTCAAAATGCTCGTGGACGCGCAACGATTGTCGCGTGCGACGCTATTTTCTCTCGACCAAGAACGCGCAACCCAACGAACCTATAGCGCCATTATCTTGATGGCAGTTTTTTTAGTTGGAATGTTCGTCGTCACAGGCATCGTCGTTTTGCTCGCGCCGCTTGCGCCAACGCAAGACCCCGCGATTCTGCGCGGTCCAACATCGACCATTGCTGCATTTATCTTTCCAACCACGACGCGCACGCCAACCCTGACCGCCACGGCTCTACCGCCGACGGAGACACCTTTCTACACCGCCACACCTATTCTAGCGACGCAGACCCGTCCGCCGATCAAAGCAACCAATGCACCGGTGGCAGCGGTTGCAACCGCGACATCCGTTTACAAATTGCCTGCGCCGATCATCGTTGGACCGGTGCCAAATGGCGTCGTGGTTACGGGCGAAGATCGCGCGCGCAACGACTTGAAATTTCAATGGACTTGGTATTGCACTCTATGTAAACTCGGTCCGGATGATCGATTTGTCGTGACGGTTTCTTTTATCGACCGCGTCACTGGTGGAACCCGCTTTATCGGCGGCGGCACTCAGGGAAACTTTTTGACGATGGCAGACCTTATTCGCGGCGCCGGCACGGAAGTATGGCACCAAGCGAAAGAAGACGCCTTCCAGTGGAATGTCCAAGTCAAGCGCGGCGATCAGCCACTGACCGCACCCAGTGACACGTGGCGCTTTGTTTGGCATTAGCAGCGACCAGAAGCCCGTTTTCTCGCTTCAGGATGGAACACTTGGAAAAAGAAAAACGGGTTTCTCCAGCTGGAAATTTGTTTGGACTTGCGAGGATTCATTATGGCTGAAAGAATTCTAGTGATCGAAGACGAACAAAAAATTGCTGATTTTCTAAAACGGGGATTGACCTACGAAGGTTTTCAAGTCGATGTGCGGATGGACGGCGAATCAGGGTTAAAAGCCGCCCGCGACACGCCGCCCAATCTCGTGATCCTCGACGTGATGTTGCCGGGGCTGGACGGCTGGGAAGTCTGTCGCCGCTTGCGCGCCGGCGGGCCGGTTTCAATCTTGATGTTGACCGCCAAAGACGCGGTGAATGATCGCGTCAAGGGCTTTGAAGTCGGCGCAGACGATTACGTCGTCAAGCCGTTTGCGTTCGAAGAATTGATCGCGCGCGTGCGCGCCCTCTTGCGCCGCAGTCGCACCGCCGAAGATACCGTTTTCCGTTTCGACGATTTGACGTTGAACGTAACCACCCGCGAAGTCACGCGTGGCAATCGCAAGATTGAATTGACGACGAAGGAATTCGACTTACTTCATTTCTTTTTGCGTCACCCACGCCAAGTGCTTTCCCGCGAAATGATCTATGACCGCATTTGGGGTTATGACTTTGGCGGCGAGTCGAACATCTTGGAGGTTTACATCCGCTATCTGCGCACCAAACTCGAATCGAACGGCGAACCGCGTTTGATTCAGACGGTGCGTGGAGTTGGCTATGCGCTCCGCGAGGAATGACCAGTGACCAGTAAACAGTCACCACTTAACAGTAGCCAGAATTCGGTAATTGGAAGAATCTCGATGTTCATTTGCTGAAGACTGATTACTGAAAACTGATAACTGTTTTCTGTTCACTGTTGATTGGTAACTGATTACTATGTCGATCCGTTTACGTTTAACCCTCTGGTACGTTTCGCTCCTCGCTATCATTCTCATCACATTTAGCGGCGCGTTGTATGCGGTCTTGTCTCTCAGTCTTTTCACCGAGGTGGACCGCAGCTTGGAAAGCCGTGCGAATGAGGTAAGCAACAGTCTATCGACCACCCTCGAAGTGCAGACTGAGCCGCGTGTTTTTATTTTGCGTGGCGGACGCTTGACGCTGCCAACAGCCGATGCTTTTTCGACGCCGGGCGTCTTTGTCCAAATCACAACCCTCGACGGCGTCGCGATCACGCGCTCTGAAAACCTGGGCGCACAAACGCTCGCCGTTTCATCGTCGGCATTATCTCAAGTCTCGAATGGCGAATCGATTTTTTCTAGCATGACGCGCGACCGCGCGCCGCTTCGCATGTTTGTCGTGCCGCTCACCGTGCGGGGACAAGTTATTGCAGCGGTCGTCGTCGCCGAATCGCTCCAACCTGTCTCCGATACGTTGCGTCAGCTCGCCGTTTTGCTTGTCGGTGGAATTCTGGTCGCATTGATTCTTGCATCCGCCGTGGGTTTCGTTCTGGCAGGTACGGCACTCGCTCCCATTGATCGCATCACGCAAACGGCGAAAAGTATTGCCAACTCGAACGACCTGGCTAGCCGCATCGAAGAAAAAAACAAAAACGACGAAGTTGGTCGGCTCGCGGCAACGTTCAACGAAATGCTGGGGCGCATCGAAGAATTGTTCCGCGCGCAGCAACGGTTCGTCGCCGATGTATCGCACGAATTGCGTTCACCGCTAACGGCGATCCGTGGCAATCTCGATTTGTTGCGCCGCGGCGCAATCGACAATATCGAAGAACGGCAGACCGCCCTCGCCGCTGTCGATTCAGAAGCATCGCGGATGCAGCGTCTCGTCGTCGATTTGCTTTTGCTTGCGCAAGCCGATGCGGGCGTCGAAATCCACAAACAAATCGTCGAACTCGACACGCTCTTGCTCGACGTGTATCGTCAAGTGCGTTTGACTGCACCGAGCGTCAAAGTGATTCTCGGCGGCGAAGACCAAATTCAAGTCGCAGGCGACCCGGATCGATTGAAACAACTTTTTTTGAATTTGATGGACAATGCCGTCAAGTACACGCCAACGGGTGGGCAAGTCACGCTTTCGTTTGGACACGATGACAATGGCGATTGCGCTCAAGTTTCGGTTTCCGATACGGGCGTCGGCATTCCAGAGCAAGACTTGCCCAAAGTCTTTGATCGATTCTATCGCGTGGACAAGGCACGCTCGCGCGAAAAAGGCGGCACGGGCTTGGGCTTGTCTATCGCCAAATGGATCGTCGATCAACACGGCGGCAAAATCGATGTGGCCAGTCAGCTCGGCAAAGGCACAACGTTCACGGTTTGTCTGCCACTGGTGAAACAGAATGGGACAACGTAGGGACTTGAAATTAAACGTCCCTACCTGGTAGGATATTCTATGCCGGCGAAGAAAAAAACATCGGACGAGCAAGAACTGCAAAGACGCAATCGCGAATTATCGATCTTGAACGCGATTGCGTCTGCGCTTAATCGCGAAGTCGATTTGACGCGCGCGTTGAATGCAGCGCTGACACAAGTGCAAAAATTGCTCGATCTCGATACAAGCTGGCTTTGGCTCATGCGCGAAGAAACCGGCGAGCCATATCTCGCTGCCGCCGAAAATCTGCCGCCCGCGCTTGCCAACAATCCAAAACGCTTGACGACCGGCACATGCTATTGTCTCGATACGTACGAAGCGGGCGATCTTGAAGGCGCGGCGAATATCAACGTCATTGCTTGTTCACGTCTTCAAGGTTTGGTCAAAGGCACAGCGGGCTTGCGCTATCACGCGAGCATTCCGCTGTACGCGCACGATAAGAACCTGGGTATTCTCAACGTCGCCAGTTCCGACTGGCGCGAACTCTCAGACGACGATTTGCGCTTGCTGTACACCGTCGGCGATTTGATGAGCATGGCGATTGAACGCGCGCGCCTGTTCGCCAAATCGACCGAGTACGGCGCAGCCGAAGAACGTAATCGCTTGGCGCGCGAAATACATGATACGATTGCGCAAGGATTGTCTGCCATTGCAATTCAACTTGAAACGGCGGAGGAATTGATTTCGCAAAACGGTGGCACGTCGAGCGCGCGCGAAAAAATCGATCAAGCGTTGTTGTTGACGCGCGCGAATTTGGAAGAAGCGCGCCGATCGGTCCTCGATTTGCGCGCGGCACCGCTCGAAGGCAAAACACTCGACGAAGCATTGACCACACTTGCGCGTGATTGGTCAGCCAAATGGAACATTCCGATCAAGTTGAATATTCCAAGCGGCATACCTCCGCTGCCGATTCGAATCGAATCCGGATTGTATCGTGTTGCGCAGGAAGCATTAGAAAACATTCATCGTCATGCGCGCGCGAAACGGGTCAAGCTGGAATTGGAAACCATGCCAAATCAAGTTCGATTGATGATTCAAGATGATGGACGTGGATTTAATCCCTCACGTGTGCCAAAAGGACGCTACGGTTTGATCGGCTTGAACGAACGAGTGAAATTGCTCGGAGGGACATTGCGGTTGGAAAGTTCTACCGATACCGGCACGCGCATTCAAGTGATCGTGCCATTGGATGCAAGGCAATGAGCGAACGCATTCGAATACTCGTCGCGGACGATCATCCCGTCGTGCGCGAAGGCTTGGTCGCAATGCTCGGCACGCAAAAGGATTTTTCCGTCATCGGCCAAGCATCAACTGGGAAGCAAGTCGTCGATCAAGCGAAAAGGCTCAAGCCCGACGTCGTCATGCTGGATTTGGAAATGCCTGAGATGGACGGCGTCCAAGCGATTCAAGAATTGCGTCGCGCCAGTCCCGTCACCCACGTACTCGTCTTTACCGCGTTCGACACCGACGAGCGAATTCTCGGCGCTGTCCAAGCGGGCGCAAGGGGTTACATGCTGAAAGGCGCGCCGCGCGCAGAGGTGTTCAACGCCGTGCGCGTCATCAGCCAAGGCGGATCGCTGTTGCAGCCGATTGTCGCCTCCAAGTTGATGCAGCACGTCAATGCGGAAGACTCGACCATCACCAATCGCGAACGCGAGGTTTTGGAACTAATGGCGCGTGGCAAAAGCAACAAAGAAATCGCAAGCGCGCTGTCAATCACCGAACGCACCGCGAAATTTCACGTCAGTTCCATCATGAGCAAACTCGACGCGCACAATCGCACGCAAGCGGTGAGCATTGCCGCGCAAAGAGGGTTGGTGAAGATCAAGTAATACGGGCGGCTCGCCCGCGCGCGATCCTTCGACTCCATCTCCGCTTCGCTCCGATTCCGCTCAGGATGCTGCTCGCACTACTGTACTTTAGTCCAGGTAAAAAACTGTCCCGTCGCTTGATGCGGCGGGATTTTGTTTGTGGCAAAATATAAGCGCGATGTAAGGGCGAGGCATTCGTGCCAAATAATCACGCTAGTCAAACATCCTACATCTGGACAAGAAATTTTGAATGATAAATTCTGGGGACGAATGCCTCGTCCCTACTGCCGAACGCAATTTACCGGAGGAAATAAAATGAAAAACTCGAAAGCTGCTCTAATAACTGGTGCATCGCGCGGATTAGGACTAGCACTTGCGCGCGAGTTGGCGCATCGCGGTTGGATGATAATTATCGATGCGCGCGGTCAAGACGCGTTGGAACACGCGCGTGCGGAATTGTCGGTACTAACAACGGTACACGGAATCGTCGGCGATGTCGCGGAACATTCGCATCGCCGCGCGCTAGTAATTGCTGCAAAAGCCGCAGGCGGCATCGATTTGCTCGTCAACAACGCGAGCATTCTTGGTCCCAGTCCACAGCCGCCGCTGCTCGATTATCCCATCGACGTGTTGGAAAAAGTCTACCGCACAAATGTGATCGCGCCGCTTGCGCTCATTCAGCAAGTGCGACCATCGCTCAAACTCGGTGCGCGCATCATCAACGTAACCAGCGATGCGGGCGTCGAGCCGTATGCGGGCTGGGGTGGTTATGGTTCTAGCAAAGCCGCGCTCGAACAAGTTTCGGCAATCCTCGCGGCGGAAAATCCATCGCTGAAAATTTATTGGGTTGATCCCGGCGACATGCGGACACAAATGCAACAGGAAGCATATCCAAACGAAGACATCAGTGATCGACCATTGCCCGAAGTGAATGTCCCAGGTTTTCTCGAACTCATCGACGGCGAATTGAAAAGCGGCCGCTATGTGGCTAGGCAGTTGGTGACGACGGTTGCGAAAGCGTGAGGACAATCTGTCATTGCGAGGAGCGATTTATACAAGTGTCGCTATCAATAATCAACAGAGCGACGAAGCAATCTCAGTCCAGGTTGGAGATTGCTTGCTTCGAGTTCGCTCAGCACCGGCACGCGAACCAACCGGCACAACACCAGATCACACATTCGCTGCATGCCTTCTCGCACTGACAGCCCTGAAGAAACATGAGGATTGAAGTGATTACTGACACACTTGACTTTCGCTTACCGCCCGAACTCGAAGCGACTGAACCACCGGAAGCGCATGGCATTCCGCGCGATCACGTTCGATTGATGGTGTCGTACTATGCCACGGATCGAATCGTTCACGCGCGCTTTGACGATCTACCGAATTTTCTCAATCCCGGCGATGTGGTGGTCATCAATACAAGCGGCACGATGAACGCCGCACTGAATGCAACGCGTGACGATGGCACACAACTCGAACTGCATTTGTCAACGCAATTGTCTGGCAATACCTGGGTCGTCGAATTGCGCTTGCCGAGCGATAAATCGACCAAACCATTTTACGATGCGCGACCAAACGAAACGTTAACATTACCAGGAGGCGCAAGCATCACTCTGAATTCGCCATATCGGCGTCAACACCATGACCATTCACCCAATCGATTGTGGTGGTCAACGTTGCATCTGCCGATCAAATTGAATGACTATCTCACGCGCTATGGCTTTCCGATTCGCTATAGCTACGTGCCAAAGCAATGGTCGCTCGATTACTACCAGTTGGCGTACGCAACTCAAATCGGCAGTGCGGAGATGCCATCGGCAGGACGACCATTCACGCCAGAGTTGATTACGCGACTCGTGGCGCGCGGCATCCAAATCGTGCCATTGCTGCTGCACGCCGGCGTTGCGAGTCTAGAAAAGCACGAGCCGCCGTACGATGAATTCTACCGCGTGCCAAGTGAGACCGCACGCATCGTCAACGCTGCAAAAGCAGAAGGCAAGCGCGTCATCGCTATCGGCACAACGGTGGTGCGCGCGCTCGAAACGGTGGCAGATGCGGAAGGAATTGTCTGGGCTGGCGAGGGTTGGACCGATTTGGTGGTTACGCCACAACGCGGGGTTCGCATCGCGAACGGAATGCTAACGGGATTTCATGAGCCGCGCGCATCGCATCTAGCTCTGCTGACTGCGCTGGCTGGGCATCAACACATTCAATTGGCGTATGCAGAGGCGTTGCAAGAAAAATATTTATGGCACGAGTTCGGCGACAGTCATTTGATTTTGGCGCGGTAAGAACAAACTTCTAATTTGGACGTAGACAAACGCGGATGAACACAGATAAGAATTAAAATCCGCGTTCGTCCGCGGTGCTCCGCGTCCTTTACGATTATTGACGGAGATTCGCGTCATTCGCGGATCATTTCATTTTTCGATCTCGCGCACCGCGGTCTTGCCCAAGATGCGCACCGCATCGATCATCGTCGCAAAGCGCGGGTCGTGTGAGAAACCCTTTTTGTATCGGTTATAAATCTGCTGGACGATCACCGCGATCTTGAAAATTCCAAATACGTAATAGAATTTGAATTGCGAAACATCGCGTCCGCTGACTAGCGCATATCGCTGAACGATTCCTTCGCGGGTGAGATTTCCTTCAAGCATCGTCAGTCCAAAAGCCAACGCGCGTAATTCCTCCGGATCGTTTGCCTCCACCCAATAGCCCAACGATGTCCCCAAATCCATCAATGGATCGCCGATCGTCGCCATCTCCCAATCGAGCACAGCGCGAATATGCAAATCGTTTGCGTCGAGCACGAGGTTATCGTACTTGTAATCGTTGTGAATCAACGCCGCGCCGGATTCGCCTGGGAGACGCTTCGCGTCAGCCAGCCATGTCGCCGTTCGCTCGATGTCGGGAACATCGTCGGTCTTGGCATTGACGTAGCGCTCTGTCCATCCTCGCACTTGGCGAGCAACGTAACCACTTGGCTTGCCCAAGTCGCCTAGCCCCGCCGCCTCATAATCGATGGCATGAATCACAGTCAAGTTATGGACGAAGGCAAGCGACAAGTTGCGTAAAATATCTGGCGTGAGTTCCATGCCTTTGGGCAGCTTGGCACGCAAAACGATTCCGTTCACTCGCTCCATCACATAGAACGGCGAGCCGATGATCGATTCGTCGTCGCAATACAGTACTGCGCGCGGGACCTTGTCGTAAACGGGATACAGATGCGAAAGAATCTTGAACTCGCGCGACATGTCGTGCGCGGTCTTGATGTTCGCGCCGAACGGTGGACGCCGCAGCACAAATTCCATTTCGCCGATTTGAATCGCGTATGTGAGATTGGAATGCCCGCTCGGAAATTGCTTGATGACGACTTCACCGCTCAAGTTGGGTAGTTGCGCGTTAGCGGTTAGGTAGTTGGATAGCTTGTCGCCTGGTAATTCTTCGCCGGTACGGACATCGCGTGGTTGGTCGATTAAACTTGTATTCAAGAGTCACCTCATTCTGTCACACATGTGGTGCCACTAACATTTTCGCTCATATCGCCATATAATGATATTGATGGCGCGATTAGGCAAACTTAAAAGGTCGTCCAGCCAAAGGAGGAAAAATGACCGGCTTTGTTGGACACATTGAAAAGTTGACCGTGAAGAACAAGAAATTTCGCCAAGTGCTGTTCACGGGCAGGCACATCCAACTCGTGGTGATGACATTGCAGCCGAAAGAAGAAATCGGCAATGAGATGCATGAGAACGTCGATCAATTCTTTCGTGTCGAAGAAGGCAAAGCCAAGTTTGTTTTGAACAATGGCAAAGAGGAACAAGCCGTCGGCGATGGCGGCGCGGTCATTGTGCCCGCGGGTACTTGGCATAATGTTATCAATCCGTCGCCGAGCAAACCCCTCAAGTTGTACACCATCTACACTCCACCCCAACATCCCGATGGCACAATTCACAAGACCAAAGCCGATGCTCAAGCCGCCGAACATCACTAGCGCGTAGCGTAGAGCAAGTTTGAAACTTGCTCTACATTATTTCACGCACCGACCAGATCGACCTTCACACCATAGTCTTTGAGCAACTGCCGCGCGACGACCGTCTTGTGGACTTCATCCGCGCCATCGTAGATGCGCGCGGCGCGTTCGTGGCGAAACCAGAATGCCAGCGGCGTGTAATCCGTGACGCCGAGTCCGCCATGAATTTGAATCGCGCGATCCAAAACTTTTTGTAAGACATCGGCAACGAAAAACTTGATCGTCGATATTTCGACGCGCGCTTTTTTCTGTCCCTCGCGATCCAGTTTCCATGCTGCCTGCAGAACCATCAACCGCGCCGCGTTGATCTCCGCTCGACTCTCCGCCAGCATCGCTTGAATGATTTGTTTTTGCCCGAGAACTTGCCCCGGCGCAAGCTGGCGTGATGCCGCGCGCGCACACATCATTTCCAACGCGCGTTCGCAAATGCCGATCCATCTCATGCAGTGATAAATGCGCCCAGGTCCCAATCGTTCTTGCGCCAGCGCAAAACCTTCGCTTTCGGGACCGAGCAGATTCGATTGCGGCACACGACAATTTTTAAATTCTACTTCGCCGTGAGTTGCCCAATCCTCGCCCGAATGTCCCATCACCGGCGTGTTACGCACCAGTCGATAACCCGGCGTGTTGGTCGGCACAATGATCTGGCTCGCGCGCTGATGTGGTTTGGGCGCATCGGGATTCGTGATCGCCATTGTTACGGCAAACGTCGCACCATCAGCAGCCGTTGAAAACCATTTGTGACCATTGATGACGTAATCGTTTCCATCTTTCTCCGCAGTTGTCCCTAACCACACCGGATTTGAGCCGGGGTACTCGGGTTCGGTCATGCAGTAGCAACTGCGAATCTTGCCCTGCACAAGCGGAGCGAGGTATTTTTGCTTTTGCTCCGGCGTCCCAAACGCGATGAGCAATTCCATGTTGCCGACATCGGGCGCTTGCGAGTTGAACACGTAATAGCCGAGCAAACTGCGACCGAGTTCCTCGCTGATGTGCGCAAATTCGAGAAATGAAAATCCAGCGCCTCCGTGTTCTTTCGGAATCGACGGCGACCACCATCTCAGCGTTTTGACCTTCTCGCGTTTTTCGTTCAGCGCGGGCAAGAGTTGCGTGAACGGCTTGCTGAGAAAATCCGATTCGAGCGGAATGACATCGGCGCGAATAAATTCGCGAATCTGTCCTAGCGTCGCTTGCAGTTTTGAATCGATTGAAAAATCCATGGGGCATCTCCTTTGACAGGTCGGAAATCCTATTGCTGATTCGACAAACGAAATGCTATAGTCGATGTATGAAAAGAATTATTATCGTGGCAGGTATCGTAATCGTCTTGTTGATAAATTTGCGCCCGGCATTGGCGAGCTATCCAACAGATCCATCGGCAGATATTGCGTGGTCAGGCGGCACAAGCACTGTCGCCGATATTCAAGCCGCGTTCAACAACGCGCGCACGCAAGAGAATGCGCAACTCGGCAAAAGCATTCCGCTGCTGATGCTCCCATCGCAAGCGACATGGAATGCCATGAGCGATGGCGAGAAGGCGTTTTGGCTCTCCAATCGCGAACGCATCGACCGAGGCGTGCTGGCGATGCACAGCACCGAAGCGAACGTGACGAGCGTCGCGCAATACTATGCCGCTTACTTGTTATCGCACAACACGTTTTCGCACAACGCCGATGGTCGCTCTCCGTGGCAGCGCCTCTATACCAATTCAGCGATCAACGCTTGTCATGATTCGCTTGGCGTCGCAGAAAACCTCGCCGTCTTCGTCACCAGTGGGAATAGCATTCCATTACCGATCGAGCGATCCATCTACATGTTCATGTATGTTGATGCCGGCAGCGCCTGGGGACATCGCCACGCGATTTTGTGGTATCCTTACAACGATAACAGCGGTCCGTCCGACAAAGAAGGATTCCTGGGCATCGGTCGAGCGCACGGCGGACCGTATCAAGGTCCGTTCTCTCAGCCATGGAACTATGCCGAAATCATTGTAATGAATTTTTTCGATCCATGCGCATCGTGGAATTATGGTTCGACCGCGTTTAAGACTTTTCTCCCGCTCGTGATTCGATGACAAGAATTCAGTAGTCAGAATCCAGTAGTCAGAATTTTCTGGCGACTGACAACTTCCCACTATTTACTACTTACTTACCAGTGGTAGATAAAGCAATCTACTTGAGTACTCGAACGCACCACTGTCAGGCGCACTACCCGAATAATTGTCATTGACGCCAGGAATAACCACGCCCCCATCGATCATCGCACTGCCCGCTGTCAGCGCGTAATTGCCTGCCGCCGCATTCACAAAACCTGGCACAACGCTGCGCCCATGCGATTCTTGTCCCGTCGCTGTGATAAAGTTGGCGAGGGTCGCGTAATTGACATTGTTCCACCGCGCGAGATTCCCCACGTTGCCATTCCACAAATTGTCATAGTCCAAGTTGATCGGCTGGGTCGTGTTATAGTTTTCGATGGCGTACGCAGCATTGCCAATCCACGCATTATTCCGCGCGTAGATCAGCGACCAGGTGCCGGGCGATTTGACGTAGAGACCATGGTTGCCAGCGAGCGCAGCGTCGGCAGTGTTGTGAAAGAGATACAGCGCGCCCGATTGCGCATAGCCGCTGTTGAACTTGAATGGGCTGCCCGTGTAGTTGTTGTTGCCAACACCAGTCCGATAGATGACATTGCGAATCGCATAGACGGGACCCGTATAGGCTGGCGCAAGCGAAATGCCCATCAAGACATCGTGGAACGTATTGCGCCAGATGCGGACATTGCTGCACTGTCCATCGGTCTCCATTCCATCATCGCCAGCATTGTAAACCAGATTCTCGTACACATCGGTCTCGTTCGTAATGGCTGCCGTCGAATCGGGACATACGCCAAAGCCATCAAAATAATCGTGAAAGACATTGCGCCGAATCACATTGCCGCGGCCGGTCGCCGGATCGTAAAATCGAATGCCGCCGCTCGACAGATCGATGCCTGCGTAGAACGCATCCCAATTCCAATCGAAAATGGTATCGGAAAAGGTATTGTCCTGAATCACGTTGCGATGCGACACGTTTTTAATGCCGATGCTGAGGTCGTTGATCGCAAAGGTACAATTCTGCACAAGGTTATCGCTCGCGTTGTTGAAATAAATCGCTTTGGCGTAATCGCCCTGCCCATAATGACGAAAAGTGAGATTGACAAAGTAGATGTTATCCTGGCTCACCCAGAAAGCGTGATTGTAGCGCGATACAACCATCGCAACAGAATTTGGATTGGCGTCACCCGCGAGACGAACGTAGACGGTTGTTCCGCTGGCATAAAAACCTGGGACGTTCCAAACGAGGTTCTGCAAATCGGAAAGCGAGGTGTAGGGCATGAGACGTGTGCCATTTGCCGTGATGAGATGTGGGCTAGTCGCATTGACCGTTGTCCGATACACTCCGCCGCCTTGCGCAGTCCAGGCGAATATCGCAGGATCGCCACCATCCAGAATCGCCGTCTCGCCGGCGTAACCGCGAATGACAATCGGCGCACCGGTCGTTCCAGAGCGCGGCAAAGTAATTTCGCCCTGATTGTAAACGCCATCACGCAAAACTACAGCATCGCCTGCTTGTGCCAGACCAATTCCTTGCGTCAGCGAGCAAGGTGCAGTTGTGGAGCATGTAGTACCACTGCCGGTGGGACTAACATAGTACGCGTGTATCGGCACAGGGATAATGATTTCTGCACGCGTCGTTGCGGCGTTCGATACGGTCGTCCCGTTTAGCGCACCGCCATCCGGATCGGTAAAAGTGACGCGCACATCATACGTCGTGTTGGGCGTTAGCCAAAAGAGACTGCCGACAAAATACGTGGAGCTGATTCGCGTAAGTGGGAATCCGGCATGATACGTCGCGCCGCCCGTGCGATACTCGACGTTCGCAGTTGCATCGCCGTCGGGATCGTCGGACGCGCCGATAGTGACGACGACGCCCGTCGCATGAAATGTCCCGTAGAGTTCGAGCGATGCAGCAGCACGTGCAGTTGGCGCGGGCGAGGTGAATACGCCGGCCAGTAGAATTGCAATAATGAAGAGATTGCGTTTCATGGTCACACTCAAGACCGCCGACGACAGACCGCAGACCGCGATTCGTCGCCAGTCCTTGGCTGTCAGCGGTCGGCGGTCAGTTTGTCATCGACACGGCGAATCTGGACGGTCATCTCGCGCAAATTTTGCAAGCGAACGTTGGGGATATTCTCGTCAATCGCAAAGGCAGGCATTCAGCAACTCTTTGACGATCATAAATTTATGGAGCTATGAAGAGGTGATTCGATTATACAACGTCGTCCAGATTCTGTCATATCCTTGTCATTCTGAGCGGAGCGAAGAATCTCGTTACCGACGAAAGAGATTCTTCGGTCGCTTCGCTTCCCTCAGCCTGTATTCCAGGGTTGAGTAAATCTTATCGCACTTTGACAATCACATAGCCTTGAGATAGTGTGTGGCACACTCTCCCGTGAGGTCTGCGATGCCACAACCCAGTCAAGCCGAATTGTTTGCCCGTGCGTTTCAATCT
>JACRMI010000011.1 GCA_016215025.1 Chloroflexota bacterium | reverse complement strand
TTCTTCTTTCGTCATGTGTAGAATGTCTGTCACTCGCATAGCGTCCCATCCCTTCCTGTGAGCTTGAAGGGTTGGTTATACCACAAGTCCAGGGGACATTTCTATTTTGGAGAAAGGGGACATTTCTACTTTGGGCTAACAATAGGCAATTTGGCGTGTGACAATCCGCGATCTTTCTGATAAAATAAGCACGATGAAATACACAGGCGAGTCAATCGTGAGAGATTCTACGATTTTTCTCAATCAAACAATCTGCGCGTGTACGTGTTTTCGGCGGGGACAAATTCACTTCGTCCGGCGGCTACTGTGATGCGCTTACAGACACCACCGACGATCTAGTGTGACTTGTCCCCGCATCCTTACGGATTGAATGCAGGGGACGAGTCCAGGACAAATACGAACCTAGGGCTTGACCCTGGGTTCTTTTTTGTCCAATCATAGAAACAAATTCATTCGTGATAGGAGGAAATCAAATTGATGGTATCCGATCATTTTGAAACGCGCGCGATTCACGTAGATCAAGAACCCGATGCCGCAACAGGCGCAATCATCCCGCCGATTTATCAGACGGCGACGTACGCGCAAGAGGATGTTGGCATCACAAAGGGGTACGATTACTCACGCACCGCGAACCCAACGCGCACCGCGCTCGAACAATGTTTGGCGTCGCTCGAAAGTGGCGATCACGGACTGGCTTTCGCATCGGGGATGGGCGCGATCACGACGGTGATGTTCTTGTTCAAGAGCGGCGATCACGTCGTCGTGTGTGATGATGCGTATGGCGGAACGTACCGCCTGTTCCGGCGCATCCTCGAATCGTACGGTTTAGAGTTTACGTTCGTGGATATGACCGATCTGGCGGCGACAGAACGCGCGATTCGTCCGAATACGAAAATGTTGTGGATCGAAACGCCGACGAATCCGTTACTCAAAGTTGTGAACATCGCCGCCCTTGCCGTGCTGGGCAAAGAGCAAAGCGCGCTGATCGTCGTGGACAACACCTTTGCGTCGCCGTACTTGCAACAGCCGCTCGCGCTCGGCGCAGACATTGTCGTTCACAGCACGACGAAATATCTGGGCGGGCACAGCGACGTGGTCGGCGGCGCGATCATCACGTCCAACGATAAAGTTTTCGAGCGACTGAAATTTTTGCAGAACGCGGCGGGTGCGGTGCCAGGTCCGTTCGATTGCTGGCTGGTCTTGCGCGGCGCAAAAACGCTTGCCTTGCGAATGGACCGTCACAGCGAAAATGCAATTCGCGTCGCGCACTTTCTCGAATCGCATCCGCGTGTCACGCGCGTCATCTATCCCGGATTGGAATCACACCCGCAGCACGAATTAGCGCGCAAACAAATGCGCGCGTTCGGCGGGATGGTCTCGTTCATTCCCAAGGGCGGCGCAGAGCAAGCGCGAAAAATCGCGCGGGCAACGCGATTGTTCACGCTCGGCGAATCGCTCGGCGGCGTCGAATCGTTGATCGAAGTGCCGTCCGCGATGACGCATCTTTCGGTGCAAGGTTCGCCGCTCGAAGTGGATCCTGCGTTGATTCGTCTTTCAGTTGGAATCGAACATCACGAAGATTTGCTTGCCGACTTGGCGCAAGCATTGGATCAGGAGTGAAAGAATGGAAATCCATGAAAATATTCTATCAGCGATTGGCAACACGCCGCTCGTGCGCTTGAATCAGGTGACGCACGACACGCGTTGCGAAGCAACCGTGCTGGCGAAATGCGAATTCTTAAACCCAGGGGGTTCGGTGAAAGATCGTCCTGGGTTGGCGATGATACAAGCGGCTGAGCGCGAGGGTAAACTGAAATCGGGCGGTACGATTGTCGAAGCCACCTCGGGCAACACGGGCGTGGGCTTGGCAATTGCTGCTGCGATTAAAGGATATAAATGTATCTTTGTCATGCCCGACAAAATGAGTGATGAAAAAGTTCGTCTGCTGCGCGCGTTCGGCGCACGCGTTATCATCACGCCCACCGCCGTCGCGCCCGAAGACCCGCGTTCGTACACTTCGGTTTCAAAACGTATCGTCGAAGAAACGCCCAACTCGATTCTCGCCGGACAGTTTTGGAATCCCGCTAATCCTGAAGCGCACTACAAATCGACGGGACCCGAAATCTGGCGGCAGACCGATGGCAAGATCGATTATTTCGTTGCTGGCATGGGAACGGGCGGAACGATCACGGGCGTGGGAAGATTCTTGAAAGAGAAAAATCCAAAGATTCAAGTGGTCGGCGCTGATCCCATCGGCTCGCTCATTTACGACACGCATCGCGGCGGCGGCAAACTTCCGCCCGGCGCTTTCCCGCGCGTCTACAAAGTCGAAGGTATCGGTGAAGACTTTCTGCCGGACACGCTCGATTTGCGTTATGTGGACGAAGTAATTCAAGTCAGCGATAAAGAATCGTTTACGATGACGCGGCGCTTAGTGCGCGAAGAAGGTTTGTTCTGCGGCGGCTCCAGCGGCACGGCGGCGCATGCGGCATTGAAAGTAGCAAGTCAATTGCCTGCTGATAAAATCGTCGTGGTGATTTTGCCTGACTCGGGTTCGCGTTATCTCAGTAAAATTTTCGACGATGATTGGATGCGGGAAAATCGTTTCCTGGGATACCCGCTCGCCGAGGGACAGGTAGGCGATCTGCTTCGCGTCCGCGCCAAGTCATTCGAACTGGTGATAGCGAACCCACGCGACAGCAAGACCGCCGTGATCGAACGTATGAAAGCACACGATGTTTCGCAACTGCCGGTGGTGGATGATGACGGGGCATACGTTGGAATAGTCACCGAAGTTGAATTGCTGCAACATCTCTTACTCCCCGAACACGAAAAAGGTGAAACCATCGCCGACATTATTTCCCAGGATGCCACCGTCATTGTCGGCGCGGATGCGCCGCTCGATACCTTGACCGATGGTTTTAGCGAGGGCAAAGTTGCCGTCATCGTGGAAGATGGACGACCGACGGGCATCGTCACCAAAATTGATTTGATCGATTATCTCGCGGATCGGATCGTATAAGCCACGGATTGCGGACGTTTCCGAAGATCGAATGTGCAACGCCGTGTCAGGCATTTGCGTGACGCGGCGTTCCTATTGACGGGTATGCTCGCCCATCCTATACTTAAAGATGGAGGTATCCATGCGAAAAATATTTATCGCTTTGGCGATATGAATGACTGTGCTGGGTCTTACTGCATGTGGCAATCAACTTGTGCCCAGCGCGCCAACGAAAGTGAATGTCGCAGGTGGTTCGTACACCAACGTCGCGCCCACACAATTCAAGCAGATGCTCGCGGCAAAGGATTTCGTTTTTATCAACGTCCACATTCCATACGCAGGCGAAATCGCCAAGACCGACGCATTCATTCCTTACAACGAAATCGAGCAAAACATTTCCAGATTCCCCGCCGACAAGAACGCGAAAATTTTCTTGTACTGTCAATCGGGTCGGATGAGCGCGATTGCGGCAGAGGAATTAGTCAAGCGCGGTTATACCATTCTTTGGAATCTCGACGGCGGAATGTCCGCGTGGGAAAACGCGGGCTTACCGCTGATGATGCAAAAACGCTGAGTGGGTGTCACCGCTTTCAAATGTGCTGACATGACAAGACAGCCAAGGTTAAAAGCACGTCCATCGAATTGGCGCGCCCTTGTTTCGGATGAGCACAATGCGCATGGCGTTTATCCAAGTTTCTCGTTGAACGAATCGCTGACCGAGATTTTTCCGCATCACCTACTCTTCTTGATCCCGTGGCTTGGTGTGACGTGGATTGCGGTGATCGGCATTCGGCGGACGTGCGCCGCCGCGAGCAAATGGCGGCGATGCGAGAACGCCTGGCGCTCTCGCAAACGCAGGCGCTCACGGACGGCTTGACGGGAGTGTGGAATCGGCGTGGGTTTGAACAACTTTTCAAATCCCCGCTCGAGCGCGTCCAGCAATCTCAAAAATCATTGAGGCGACGGCGCAGCAACACGCGCGCCAACGTCCGAATCACGCGTCAGACTGTTTGTATGTTGACTGCAAGTGCGCGGCGTTTCCCCAGCCAAGCCAGTCATTCACCAGTCCAAAAGACGCATCATGAAAACCGCAAAATCTTCTCATCTACCGAGGTTAAATGAATGGCTCGTGTATCACGACGTGATAATCCGTTTGCGCTAATGGTGTTGGTATGGCTTGGGGTTGTTTTGTATTCTGGATTTCAAGTCGCAGGGATTTGGACTGAGATCGGGGTCATCACTGCGCTGATCGGCGCCCTGGTTCTCGGCTTGCGCTGGCTAGAGAGTCACAACCGCACAACTTGGGTTCGCTATCTCTTTTCTTTTTTTGTGGCATTGCTGAGTACCGCGCTGTACTATCTGGTCAAGCCCGCAATGCCTCATGTGGAGTTTCTCTACACGCTGGCTATTTTATTTGTTAGTGCGCGTTGGGGACTCGTCGCAGGTCTTGTCACAGCATTCTTTTCGACGGTTGGAAATTGGGGCGTCAACTTCTTCACGGATCCCGCGAGTGTTTCCGAAGCGATGATGCAAGGAATTTTCTTTGTGGCGTCCGCGTGTGTGATGGGTTGGATTGCAGATTCGCGCGAAAAGGCGCTGACCGCGCAAATCCAAATGACGTCGCATCTGGAGCAAACTTATCAATCCACACTGTCCGCGCTTGCCTCCGCACTCGACGCACGCGACCGCGAGACAGCAGGACATTCCGCGCGCGTGACCGCGCTCGCGGTGAAAATCGCGCAAGAGATGAAAATGGATGATTCGCAATTATGTTTCATTCGTTGGGGCGCGCTGATTCACGACATTGGCAAAATCGGCGTGGCGGATGCAATTCTCCGCAAGCCAGGTTCGTTGAACGAGGCGGAATGGGCGGAGATGCGCCGCCATCCTGAAATCGGTTATGCGATGCTGAAAACTATTCCCTTTCTGCGTCTCTCGCTGGATGTCGTGCGGCATCACCACGAACGCTACGACGGCAAGGGTTATCCGCTCGGACTCGCAGGCGAAACCATTCCACTTGCCGCGCGCATTTTTTCGGTGGCGGACACATACGATGCGATGACGAGTGACCGTCCGTATCGCAAGGCGCGTTCACGCGCGGAGGCGCTGGCAGAGATTCGGCAACTCGCGGGCACGCAATTTGACCCACATGTTGTAGGGGTATTTCTTGCATTGCTCACCAAGTCGTCCCAGTCAATCGGCGTACTGAAGTCAAGCCATTCGGCGGATGATTTGGTCGATGCGCGGTGATATAATGGCGGCATACATGGAGGCAATCATGAAACAGGCAACCTTGGAAATTGGAAATTGGAAATCCGTTCTCGACGCACAGTGCATCGAACATTGCTTGATGCAAGTGCGTGGCGTACATCACGCCGACGCGAATTTTATGAGCGGCACGGTGACCGTGCATTACGATGAGTCCCAGGTCGCTATCGCCGATTTGAAGCAGATGCTGGATCACGGCGGCTTTGAGTGCGCGGGCGAGATGACACCCAAGCACATCGTCAAGCCGAGCGATCCCCCAGCCGCCGGAGCCACAATGGATCACAGTATGCCCACGAGTCACGCGATGACGGCGACGCCCGCGCAACCAATGAACCATGATGAACATGCGGGGCACACCATACCAATGCCCGCCATGCCCGCGAAAAAAGACGAACACGCAGGACATGCGATGCCAATGCCTGCTACGCCCGCAAAGAAAGAAGAACATGCAGGGCACGAGATGTCTGGCGAAATGGCAGGCATGGCGCACGAGATGGGTCACGGTGGTAGCATGTCCATGAATGCGATGGTGCGCGATATGCGAAACCGATTTCTCGTCGCACTCGTTTTCGCTGTACCGATATTTCTCTACTCGCCACTCTTCACCGATTTTTTCAAAATCGTTCTGCCCGTTCCATTTGGATTAAACACCAAAGTGTTTTCGTTCTTCCTAGCCACGCCGCCGATTCTGTACAGTGGTTGGATTTTCTACGTTGGCGCGTGGCGCGCACTCCAAAACCATGTGCTGAACATGGCGGTGCTCGTCGCACTCTCGGTGCTCGCGGGTTATGTCTTCAGCGTCGCCGCGACATTTCTGTTTGAGAGCGAAGTATTCTATGAAGCGTCCGCGCTCCTGCTCGTTTTTGTCTTGCTCGGACATTGGTTCGAAATGCGCGCGCGGTCAGGTGCGTCGCAAGCGATTCAAGCGTTGATGAATCTTGCGCCGCCGAAAGCAACCGTCATTCGCAACGGACAAGAAACCGAAGTTGCAACATCTGACGTAATCCTTGACGACATTGTGCTGATTCGACCTGGGAACAAGATTCCTGTGGACGGCGTCGTCACCGAAGGCGAGTCGTCGGTGGACGAATCGATGATTACGGGCGAGTCGCTCCCTGTATCGAAGAAAATTGGCGACGCGGTCATTGGCGCGACGATCAACAAAACGGGGACTTTCAAATTCAAGGCAACGAAAGTTGGCGCGGATACCGCACTCGCGCAAATCGTCAAACTCGTGCAGACCGCGCAGAACTCGAAAGCGCCAGCGCAACGATTGGCGGATCGCGCGGCGCAATGGCTCGTCGCCGCCGCGATTGGATTTGGCACGTTGACATTCCTCGGCTGGTTTTTCTTCGGCGCGCGATTCGTGCCTGCGGGTACGACGCCATTCGTGTTTGCGCTGACGCTTGCGATCACCGTCGTCGTCATCGCGTGTCCTGACGCACTCGGTCTGGCGACGCCAACGGCGGTGATGGTGGGCACAGGACTGGGCGCGCAGAATGGCATCCTGTTCAAGAATGCAACTGCACTGGAACAAACGTCAAAGGTCGGTGCGATCATTTTCGACAAGACTGGAACGCTGACGCGCGGTCAACCCGAAGTGACGGACATAGTGGTCAGTGGCCAGGGGGCGGTGGACAGTAACGAATTACTGAAACTCGTCGCGTCTGTGGAACAATCATCGGAGCATCCGCTCGCGCAAGCGATTGTGGCGAAAGCCAAGACACAGAACCTTGCCCTCATCGCGCCACAGAATTTTGATTCGATTCCAGGTCATGGTGCGAAGGCAACGGTGAATGGCAAAACTATTTTGGTCGGTAATCGCAAGTTGATGAGCGATAACAAAATTGCATTCGATGGACTGGCGCAATCGGCGGGTTCGCTAGAAGGCACGGGACGCACGGTGATTTACGCGGCGCTGGATGGAAAACTGGCGGGCTTGATTGCGATTGCAGACGCGCCGCGCGAAACATCGAAAGCAGCGGTCGAGAAGTTGAAGACGATGGGCGTACATGTTGCGATGCTCACTGGGGATAATCGCGCGACAGCAGAACGCATCGCCAAGGATTTGGGCATCGATACCATGTTCGCCGAAGTTTTGCCGGGACAAAAAGCAGATAAGGTGAAGGAACTCCAAGCGCAAGGCAAGCACGTGGCGATGGTCGGCGACGGTGTGAACGATGCGCCCGCGCTCGCGCAAGCGGATGTGGGTATCGCGATTGGCGCAGGCACGGATGTCGCGATGGAAGCCGCGGATGTCGTGTTGATGAAAAGTGATCCGATGGATGTCGTCAAAGCGATTCGCTTGTCGAAAGCGACGGTCGATAAAATGACGCAGAACCTGTGGTGGGCAGCGGGTTACAACACGATTGCGTTTCCGATTGCGGCGGGGGTGTTTTTTCCGGCGTTTGGGTTGATGCTCCGCCCGGAGATCGGCGCGATTGCGATGAGTGGCAGCTCCTTGATCGTCGCACTGAATGCGTTGCTGCTCAAGTATACCAAGTTGGATTGAAAACTATGACGAATTCTTAATCACCGCCAAATGGCGTACTCGAAACACGCCAAACGGCGGTGGCGGAGCGCGAGTTTGTTTTCTATACTTTGCCCGCTGGTCTAATCACTGTCACCTGAAGGAGGGACAATGCGAAAAATTTTACTCTTGCTTTTCGCTGGACTGACACTCGGACTGGTCGCATGTTCTGGCGGCGCAGCATCGCCGAAGGGCGCGAGCGCGCAACAAGTCACCATTCAAGTCAGCGAGTTCAGTTATCAGCCAGCGACGATAGAGGTTCTCGTGGGGCAACCGGTCAAGCTCACGCTGCAGAACAAGGGATCGGTCGAACACGATTGGGCGATCCAAAAGATTCCCGTGATCGACGTGAGAGAAGCCGGGCAAGGCGGGCATAACATGGGCGGCACGACCACGCCCGATTTGCACGTGTCGGCGCTGAACGGCAAATCGGCGGAACTTGTCTTTACGCCCACGCGCGCCGGGACCTATCAAGTCGCCTGCACGGTCGCGGGGCACAAAGAGGCGGGCATGGTCGGTACGTTAATCGTCAAATGATGGGGCGAATAAAAAAGGGAGTGGTTGAATGCCACTCCCTTTTTCACTTGGGATGATTACATTCGCATTGCCATCGGCAGTACAAAGAGATAGACGTTGATCGCGAACAGAATTGCGATGAGCGCGGCGTACGATGCAAATGTGCCTCGCCGTTTTGCCTGTCCGTACTGATTCTGACTAATCGCATAAACGGCGTACAGTGAAGCGAGTGCTCCCAGCACGATCAGGGTATATTGCAGAACTTGGATTGTCGGAATCGAAACGAGCGCGGGCGATGACGCATCGACGGTTTGACCGAACAACTCCAGCGCGGTAAATGCAACGGCTTTGCCTTCTGCCAGCAAGTGATAAAGATTGTGGGCGATGTGTCCGGCGATGTCGAGCGGAATGATGGCATAGCCGAACTTGGTAAAGTTGAGCGACAGCGAATCGCCGTTAAAGCGGCGCGCGACCAACGCTGCCAAACCGAACAAGGTCACGGGCAACGCCATCGCAATCAGGAACGTCACCGTAAAGTTGACGGCGTAACTGTCGGTGCCGGTCAGGCGCTGCAATTGTTGCAAGATCGATTGCCACACCTCAAGCATCGTCACATTCTGAACGAACACAATGCCCATGATGACAATCGCCAGAAACGCTTCTTCGATTTTCGGTTTGCGAATCCCCCACAGTTCTTTGGTGGGTGGGCGCACGGTGATCTGAATAGAATCGTTGGGACAGGTTTTGACACAGTTGCCGCACAGGTTACACTCGGCGTTGCTGTCCATCTGGCGCGGAAACTCGAACATCGGACAGCCCGCGGCTTTTTCGTTTCCATTGTAGCACACCGCGCGCGATTTGCAGGTGGCGCAAATTTCCGGGGTCGCGCGCAAGGCGACCATGCCTGCGCGCGCATAATTTCCGGCGAGTCCTCCCAAGAAACAGAGGTACCGACAAAACGCGCGGCGCTGCCAAAACGCACCGGAGATCACCACTCCAGTGGTCAACAACAGGAGCAGCACACCCGAACCCCACGGATTTTCGACAATGCCCCACACGTGATCCGCCCAGGTGATGAGAATGAACAGCGCATCGATGATCCAGATGCCGTACTTTTTCAAGAATGCTGGAACGGGACGATTGTTGCCGACATACTTTTGAACCAGATCGTTCAAGGTGCCAAAGGGGCAGATGGCGCACCAGAAGCGCCCCAACACCACAAAGATGATCGGGATGAGGGGCCACCACAATACCCAGGTCAGCGCCGTGCCCAAATTGTCGTGCGCCGCAACCGGACCCAACACCAATTGATACAGGATGACGACAAAGACGCCTCCCGTGATCGCTTGAAATATTGCCGGATATAAACCGCTCTGAAAGACGCTGCGCACCGAGCGATGTCGCAGTAAATTGATGCTCATTCTGGCAATGCTCCTGTCGAAGTAGTTTTCTCAGATCGTTTCTTTTTGCGTGTCCGGATTTTGAAGAGGGCTGCCAATGCAATGACCATACCATTCGCCACGCCAAATCCACCGAGGACCAAACCCTTGTCTGGGGTAGATGAATCCACCGCTGTCTCAGTAGGTCCATGCGAATCGGCGTGTCCGCTCACCGTTTGTGCTGACGTAACCGGCGCGGTAGAATGTCCGGTTTGCGTGTCGGTGTGCAAAGCGACCTGAACGGACTGATGCGCTTGCGGTAAAAAGTCGCCATAGTATGCGTGCGTCACATCGTGCGAAGCATCCGAGAACGGTTTGAGCGATTCTTGAGTCAATGCCGGATTCTGTTGTTTTAACGCAAGGGTTACGTCGGGAAGCGCATGTTCGATCTTTTGGATCGCGCTCAACAGCGGTGGCGACCAGCGGGGATGCGCCAGCACGATTTCGATACGCTCCAATTTTTCCTGCGCGATATTGAGACTGCTGGCATCTCCTTTTTCCCACGCGGTCACGCGCGTTTTCAACTCGGCGATGTTTGTGGACAAATCCATGTACGCCGCCTGAATGCACGCTGGGTCATTCGAACCGGCGGTTACTTTCAGCCAGGCATAGAAATCATGCGTGAGATCATGCGCGGCATCGCTCAAGGGCTTGAGTGCGCCGGTGGCTGCGGCAACATCTTTGCGCGCCAAGGCTGCCGAAATCGATGGGAGACTGGCTCCGATGGCATTGACAGGCTTGAGCAAGACAGCAGTTGAGTACGCGTGTTGAACCAGCACTTGAATTCGTTCGACTTTTTCAACCGCGATATTGAGACTGCCTTCGTCGCCTTTTTCCCACGCCGCCACGCGCGTCCTGAGATCGGCAATATTTGCGTTGAGGTCGAGATAGATCGCGTGCGGAGCCATCGTCGAAAAATGCTGTCCCTTGAGGGAGGGCAACCAATCGCCGTAAAAAGCGTGGGTGACATCGTGGGATGCGTCGCTCATCGTTTTCGCGGCGGTCCGGGCGTGCGCTTGATCGGAAGCATTCAAAGCGCGCTGCATCGGCGCGATCGCGGCGTTGACAGCGGTTGTCGCCTTGAGCATGGTCGGTGCCCATTTTGTCGTAGCGAGGATGATCTCGATTCGTTCCAATTTTTCTTTCGCGATATTGAGACTTGCCTCATCGCCATTCTGCCACTGGTCGACGCGAGCACGCTGATCGGCGATGTTGCCTGCCAGATCAAGGTAGGAAGCATGCACCACTTCCATCGCGGCGCTGCCGGTGGAGGCTTGCATTTCCATTGAATCGTGACTCGAACTTGAACGGGACGACGGGGCGGTCTGACTGCACGCGGCAGCCACCATCCCTAATAACACAATCCCAACAAAGATGCCGCCACTTTTGCGAACGCGTTGATCGATAAAGCCCATACCTGCCTCCTGACGAAATGTTTTCGTTCGTAAGTACTGGATGAGAGCATAACCTATATTAAGGATTCATCAAACCGCCATTTGGCGGATTAACAAACACGCCAAATAGCGGGTTGCAATTCGGTGTCAAGTGTGGTTGCGTGAACGATATTACGTTCGTTATTGTGGTGAACCAGTGCGTAACTTTTCATTACCCCGCCAAATGGCGTAGTGAGGAATGCGTAAAATAGCGGTAGTAGGATGCGGCGTGGTGGATTATACTGAAGCACACAAGAATGGCGCACGATCTTCACACAATCTTCATCGCCATTGGATAGAATGTTCGCAATAGAAACAAAGCAAAAGGAGACAAAATGAAAAACACAGGAACAGTTCTTGGAGTTGTACTCATCGTCGTGCTCGTTTCGTTAGTGTTTAGTGGCGCAGGCATGATGGGCTTGGGCGGATTCGGCATGATGAACGGCTATGGCGGCATGATGGGCGGCAATGGCATGATGGGCGGCTACGGAAACCAATTCGGTTTTAACCCCATTGGCGCAATCATTTCCTTCGTCCTTTGGGCGCTTGTCATCGGCGGAATCGTTCTCCTTGTCATCTGGCTCGCGCGGAACGCGAACTTCGCAACGGGTGCATCGAGTGGATCGACGGTCGAAATTCTCAAGACGCGGTACGCGCGTGGCGAAATCACCAAAGATCAATTCGATGAAATGAAGAAAGTTTTGGAGGTGTAATATGATGGGTGGATTTGGACTCGGCGGCGGCATGTTGTTCGGTGGCTTGTTGATGCTCGTCTTCTGGGTTTTGATTATCGGCGGCGCGGTGTGGCTGGTCGTCACACTCGCGCGCAACAATCAAGGCGCAACGGCGACGACGGCATCAGGGCAATCGTCGCTCACGATTTTGCAAGCGCGCTACGCCAAAGGTGAAATCAGCAAAGAGCAATTCGACGCGATCAAGCGCGACCTGGGGGTGTAAATGTTTTGTATGTTGATGCATGCTCTGCACGGTAACCACGGCGAACACCAACCAACGGCAACTCACTCGAACGAATCGCTGTTGGATGTTCTAGAGCGACGTTACGCGCTGGGCGAAATTAGCGATGCCCAGTTGGAACAGATGAAGCGTACGCTGGGGTTGTCATCAGCGTCGCAAGCCAATTTGCCGACAGAACACACGGGTCATTCGACAATTTAGCAATTGTCGGGGAAAATTTGGCGGAATCAGCAAAAACCGATTCGATCAGATGCAGCGCGATCTCGGCGCGTAACCATCTCGCATTGCGCGCAAACTTACCGCGTTCACTATGGACACGGCGAGTTTGTGTTTGCATCGGTCGTTCGAACGTGGTAACCTCGGAGCAATCAGGATGAGTGGTAAGATTGATGCACGGGCAACGGCGAGAACGCGTGCGCGCTACAATCGCATCGCGCCGATTTATGATTTGATCGAAACGATCGTAGAAGGGACATTTAGATCGTGGCGCGAAAAACTATGGAGCAACGCCAATGGTTACATCCTCGAAGTGGGCGTTGGCACCGGGAAGAATTTTTCATATCATCCGCGCGGGATGAAAATCGTCGGCATCGATCTCGCCGATCAAATGCTGGCGCGGGCGCGTGAACGCGCACAGAAACTGGGCATGACCATCGACTTGAGACAAGGCGACGCGCAATCACTTGATTTTCCAGATAATACATTCGATACGGCGGCTGCTACTTTTGTGTTCTGCTCCGTACCAGACCCCATTCGCGGCTTGCGCGAATTGAATCGGGTCGTCAAACCCGGTGGCAAGATTTTGCTGCTCGATCATGTTCGCCTCGACCAGCCCATCATGGGAAACATGCTGGACCTCCTTGACCCCATTATTTCCCGCTTGTGGGGCGCACATATTAATCGGCGGACGATTGAAAATGTGAGACAAGCCGGACTTGACATTGAAAAGATTGAACATCTCGGTCCGATGGGGATGGTCAAACTCATTGTGGCAAAGCCCAGAAAGTGAAATCCAATGAGTGAACCGAAACTGATCCGGGTGGTGCTTGCCGACGATCACGCGGTGGTCCGAAAAGGCATCCGCGAATTTTTGGAAGAGGATCCATCCCTCCACGTCGTTGCCGAAGCGAACGATGGCGAAGAAGCCGTGGCGCTAGTCGCGCAGGAACAGCCGGATGTCGCCGTGTTTGATATTCAAATGCCCAAAATGAACGGCATGGAGGCAACGCGGCGCGTCAAAAAGGAATTTCCACAAACGCGTGTGCTCATCCTGAGTGCGTATGACGACGACCCGTATATCTTTGCGGCGTTGCAAGCCGGTGCCAATGGGTATCTGCTCAAGACTGCCAGTTCGGATGAATTGGTATATGCGGTTCGCGCTATCGCTTCCGGCGAGTCCGCGTTATCGCCTGCCGTTGCAAAAAAACTCGTGCGGCGAACAACGGAGGGGCAGCCCAGTGCAGAAACGATTGAGCCGCTCACCGAACGTGAGATGGAAATCCTGCGGCTCGCCGCGAAGGGCATGGGCAACAAACAAATCGGTGCAGTACTTGCCATCAGTGATCGCACGGTCCAAGGTCACCTCGCCAACATTTACGCCAAACTTCACGTCAACACCCGCACGGAAGCGGTGATGTTTGCCATGCGTGAAAAGTGGATTACGTTGCAGTAAATAGCACGTGAAGTATGATTCTTCGATTACATATAGCCAAGGAGGCAAATGTCTAATCAACCGGTTCGTAAGACGCAAGCGCGCATGCTGGAACGGCAACGCGCGCTCAAGCAAGTCCAACGGCGCGATACAATCACACATTCATTGCCCTATGGGATTGCCGCTGCGGTAGTTTTGTTTATCGGGGTCGTAGTTTTTCTCGTGACCAATCAGTCCGTATCCGGCATACCCCGTTTCCAAGTCGATCAAGAAAAGATCGATTTAGGCAATCGGATTTTCAATCAACCAGTGCGGGCGGTATTCAACGTCAAGAATGTCGGTGACGGCACGCTCAAACTCGAAACGCCGCGCGTCGCTGAAGTGCTGGAGGGCTGTTGACCTTCTGAGGTGGTCGTCGGTCAGACGACATTACAGCCCGGTCAGTCCACCACGATTTACATGGACATCGTCATGCACGAAGGCATGGACGGCAAGCATTTGTTCGAAATACCGGTCAAGACGAGCGATCCGACCCAGCCGGTCAAGAAACTCCAGATTGCATCGAACTGGATTCCGCGCTAACAAAAAACAAGTCGGAGATTTTCTTCTCCGACTTGTTTTTTGTTAGCGCGACCTCAATCGCTTTGGGCCTGTTGTCGTAACAAGCGCGCGGAATTGCTGAGGATGCCGATGTCGGGTAACGATTGCGCGGCAGCGGCAAGGACGGGCGGCAAGAATCCAAATGCCGCTAACGTCAAGCCCGCGACGTTATAGACAGCCGTAAAAGCCAAATTCATTTTCACGATACGCATCGTACGGCGAGCGATGCGGCGAACTTCTGGCACGAGCGTCCAATCTTCGCGCATCAGCGCAATGTGCGCCGCTTCAATCGCGATATCTGTACCTGCCGCGCCCATCGCGATTCCGATGTCCGCTTGCGCGAGCGCGGGCGCATCGTTCACGCCATCGCCGACCATCACAACGGTATGCCCTTTTGCTTGATAATCCTTCACGACCTGAATTTTGTTGTCGGGTAAAAGATTGGCGCGATTCGCGACGCCCAGTTTTTCGGCGATGGCTGCGGCAGTGCGTTCGTTATCGCCCGTCAGCAATTCGATGTGTTGGATGCCGAGCGCGCGCATTTGCGCAATTGCCGCAGGAACTTCGGGACGAAGCGTATCGGCGGCGGCGAGAATTGCGATGAGTTCATCGTCGCGCGCGAGAAATAACAACGTCTTGCCTTGCGCTTCGAGTTCGAGCGCCACGGAAGATGAATCGGCGGAAGGAATCAATTGGCGATTGCCCAGCGCGATGCTGGATCCAATGATGCGGGCGCGAATACCTTTGCCAGGAAGCGCTTCGAAATTTTGCGGCTCGACGAGTTGCAGATTTCGCGCGCGCGCGGCGGATCGCACCGCTTCGGCTAACGGATGTTCGGAGTAGCGTTCCGCCGAAGCCGCGAGCGTGAGGATTTCGGAATCGGGCACGCCGTTAAGTGAAACCACATCCGTGATTTGCGGCTGACCCAGAGTGAGCGTCCCTGTTTTGTCCACCAACAGCACGTCCGCCCGTGCCAACGTTTCAAGATACTTGCCGCCCTTGATGAGCAAACCGCGTTTCGCGCTCGCACCAATCGAAGCGAGCATCGCGACAGGCGTGGCAAGCGCGATGGAGCAAGAGCACGCCACGACGAGCACCGCCGTGGTCGCCAAAGGATTGCGGCTGATCAGAAAAGTGAGCGCGGCTACTCCCGTGACGACGGGCAGATAATACGCACTGAATTTGTCTGCGAATCTCTGCACATCGGCTCGATGCGCTTCTGCTTCTTCGACCATCTTGACCACGCGTCCAAACATGGTGTCCGCACCGATGCGCGTGACTTGCACTCGGAGACTTCCCAGTTGCGCCATCGTCGCGGCGAAGACACGCGAACCGCGTGCCACCTCGACGGGCATAGATTCACCTGTGATGGTAGACTGGTCCACCGTCGCTTGACCGTCCATCACTTGTCCATCCACTGGAATTTTTTCCCCGGGACGAACAATGACGATTTCGCCAACACGTACTTCCGCAATCGGTACTTGGCTTTCTGCACCCTCGCGCTCGACGCGCGCCGTCTGTGGCGCGATGGCGGTTAACTCCTTCACCGCTCGGCGCGCGCTTTCGGTCGTAAAGTTTTCGACGTACTCACCCACGCGCATAAACACGACGACGATTGCGGCGGTGACCCATTCGCCGACAACGAGCGCCGCAAGCACGCCCAGCGTCATCAGGGTATGCGAAATGATTTGACGCTTGAGTGCAGCGCGAATGACGTTACGAAAAATGGGAAAGCCACCCACGATCACCATCGCGACGCCAATCGGAAACGGCACGAATCGATTGAGCACGTCGAACATCCCCAGCCACTCGCCCACGACGACGATGGACAAGACGATGGCGAACACGACGGCGAGCAACGCGACGAGGCGACGGCTGAAATTCGCCGATGGCACAGACGCGGGCGCGGCGATATTTTCTGGAACCGAGTAATTGCCTGCGCTTGCCACGGCTTGACGAATATCGGACAAACTGACCTGGGTCGGATCGAGTCGAATGATTGCTTTCTCGGATGCGAGAAAAACGTTGATCGACTCAATGCCAGCCAGTTTAGAAACGGCGTGTTGGATATGCATCGTACATTCGGCGCAATCCATCCCCTTCACGGGAATTTCAAGTGTTTGAATTTCTGACATTCTGGATTTCCTTTCGCACTATGTTTAGGAAACTGGTTGTGGTGTTGCCAGTATTGCCTGATTCTCTAATCGTTTGATCAATCCACGCACATTCCCCAAACAGCAAGAACCTTGCGGGTTTCGCAAATCGCACGTGCATTGATCGGTTTGGATACCTGCGTTGATGTCGTCGAGGATGGCGGCGCGCGCTGTGACTGCTGTCGCGCGGATTTCACCGACGGTGTGTCTGAGACAATAGCAGACGAAAACGTCGTCTGCATTGGGTTCTTTTTGATAAACACGCTCGCGCACTTGCTCGACGGTGTAGGTTTCTACACCATCCGTCGAAAAGTACACGACAGGGCAAGTTGGCGTCTGGCAAAATAAATATTCCTTATTGCGGACTCGGCGTAAAGTGACTAACAGCAGGGCTTTAACAGTCTGTCCATCCACGGGCTTGCCTTTCTCGCCGCAGTTGGTCATCGCCCGCGGCGTACGTTGCGCCCTTGTCATCGGCAGTTCGCATACCTCGCTCCCTGCCGTCGGATTTGAACAGCATTGGTCAGACATTAGAAAACCCTTCCTAAAACCACTGGCGTCCCCACATGATCACGCTGACCCCGACGAGCGCAATCGCTGCGCCGATCAGGTCAAAGCGATCGGGTCGCCAATGGTCGAAGACGATTCCCCAGAAAATCGAAAGCACAATAAATATTCCACCGTAGGCAGCGTAGACTCGCCCGAACGCGGCTTCACTCTGAAACGTGGGAATCACGCCGTAGAAAAATAGAATCACGCCGCCGATGATTCCCAGCATCAATCCCTTGTTCTCGCGCAGCCACTGCCACACCAAATATCCGCCGCCGATTTCTGCCAAACCTGCAAGGACAAACAACACGATACTGCGAAGGATTTCCATCAGGGTCTCCTAACTGGGATCAGGCAAAACCACCCAGGTTATCCACAAATCGAGGCGATTCTTCGCGGACTTGCGGAAACAATCCATATCGTCACGGCTGGAACGACTTGTTCAAAACATGATGCACGGTGATCGCGTGATGATCGTTCTGATCGTGCCCACACGGATCAAGATGGACCGTCGCATCGCTCAACGCGGGCAAGGCGTGGAACAAAGCATGGCGCACCTCTTCCGCGATCTGGTGACTCTGCGTAAGGGTCAGGTCGCAATCGACTTCGATATGCGCCTCGGCATGCAGACGATGGCCGACCCAGCGCGCGCGAATAGCGTGAACACTTTGAACGCCCGCCACATGTAAAGTCGTATGCTCGATCTGGCGAACGATTTCGGGATCGGTGGCGTCCATCAGCCGATGCCACATTTCGCGCGCGGCGTCGCGCACGATGACGAGAATTGCCAAGCCAATGATCAATCCTATCACGGGATCCGCCCACACAAATCCGAGCCACGCCCCGATCACGGCGACGAGAACGCCAAGCGACGTGATGCCATCCACCCGTGCGTGCAAGCTATCGGCGATGAGTGCGGCAGAACCAATCTCGCGCCCGACTCGCAATCGGAGCACGGCAACCATTTCGTTTCCTGCAAAGCCAATCACAGCCGCCAGCGCGACCCAGCCCAGATTCGTCATCAGCTGGGGATGCAGAATCTTTTGCGCGGATTCGTAAACAACGACGAGTGCGCTCCCCAAAATCATTAGTATGATAATGACGCCTGCCAAATCCTCCGCGCGACCATAGCCGTACGTGTAACGCTGATTCGGATTACGGCGATTAAGCGCGAACGCGACCCAGCGCGGAATTGCGGTGAGCGCGTCGGAGAAATTGTGAATCGTGTCCGCGAGCAGAGCAACGCTTCCACTGGATGCGACGATGACCACTTGGAAAACCGCGGTGATCGTCAGCGAGACCTTGAGCGCCCAGATGCCCGTGCGCTCGATTGCAGAACACTATCGAACGCGCGGTTGTGATCGTGTTGATACCAACCCAGGATGTGCGCGACAGCGTCGAGGAGCAAACCGAAACTGCCGATACGCGGCTCGCCGTCGTGGGCACTGTGGTTGTAATCGGGGTCGTGATGGTGACGCGAAGCGTGTTCAGACATTTCTATACTCCTACGTTGCGGCTTGAATTTGATTTTGCATATTTTTATCTCGAAATCCTAGCAGGCGCAAGGCATTCCCCACGACGCCAAGTGTGCTGCCTTCGTGCATTATAATTGCCACGCCGAGACTGACGACCCCCGTCACCGACACAATGATGAGCAATCCAATCACACCCAGCGCGATAGCAAGGTTCTGCCGAATCACCGCGCGCGTCGCGCGACTCAAGCCAACCGCGAACGGAAGTTTCGACAAATCGTCGCCCATCAACGCAATGTCCGCCGATTCGAGCGCGACATCCGTGCCTGCGCCGCCCATCGCAATTCCAACCGTCGCATTCGCGAGGGCGGGCGCATCGTTGACGCCATCGCCGACCATCGCCACGGCTCCATACTGGGTGTTCAATTCACGAATCGCCGTAACTTTGTCCTCAGGCATCAAGTTCGCGCGATAATCACTCACGCCGACTTGCTTTGCCATCGCTGCCGCGACGCGCTCGTTGTCGCCCGTTAGCATAATCGTTTGTCGAATACCCAGTGAACGCAAACGCGCCAGCGTGTCTTGCGCTTCGGCGCGCGGCGTGTCTGCCAGCGCGATAATGCCGAGAATCGTACCGCCATGCGCGGCAATCATTGTCGTTTTGCCATCGCGCTCGAAGGATTCGACGCGCTGACGGATAGAATCGTCTACCGTGACTTTTTCATCATCAAACAGCTTCAGGTTGCCAATCAGCACGGTTGCGCCGTTTAGGATTGCGCCCATTCCGCGCCCCGTCAGAGCTTCGACTGCATCCACCGTCGGCAATTCCAATCCGCGCGCTTGCGCGGCGCGCACGACCGCCTGCGCGAGCGGATGCGTCGAACGCGACTCGACCGCGGCGGCAAGGGCTAGAAGTTGGAAATTAGAAGTTAGAAGTTGGGGGTTGGAGGCGGATCGTCCAACTTCCAACACATCCGTCACTTCGGGCTTGCCCCGCGTCAGCGTCCCCGTCTTGTCAAACGCAATCGCTTTCAGCGCGCCGAGGTTTTCCAGATGCGCGCCGCCTTTCACCAGCACCCCATTGCGCGCGGCTTGCGCGACGGCGGACAGAATCGTGGCAGGCGTGCCAATCGCCAGCGCGCACGGCGATGCGGCGACCAAGAGCGCCATCGCGCGATAAAACGAAACATCGAGCGGTGCAATACCCAGGATGGGTGGAATCACGATGAGCGCGACGTCGAGTACGAGCACGGCAGGCACAAACACGGACTCGAACTTTTCGGTGAATCGTTGCGTCGGCGATTTCTGCGTCTGCGCCTCTTCGACCATCTGCATCACGCGTGCGAGCGTCGTATCGCCTGCGAGTTTGGTCACCGCGATTTCGAGCGCGCCGTTTCCGTTCACGGTTCCCGCAAACACGGCGTCGCCCTCCACTTTGTCGAGCGGGACCGATTCGCCCGTAATCGGCGACTGGTCAATCGCGGAACGACCTTTGACGATTGTACCGTCAATCGGGATGCGCTCGCCCGCGCGAACGATGATGAGGTCGCCGCGCTGCAATTGCTCGACCGCGATTTCCATTTCCTTGCCGTCGCGTGCGACACGTGCCGTTTTCGGTGAAAGTTTGCCGAGCGCGCGAATCGCGTTATGTGCGCGTTCCATTGCGAAATGTTCAAGCGCGTGCCCAAGCGAAAAGAGAAAGAGCAAGAGTGCGCCTTCGGCAAAATCGCCAAGGAGGGCAGCGCCGAGCGCGGCGAGCACCATCAGCGCGTCAATGTCGAATCTGAGTTGACGGATCGCGTGGAGCGCGTGACGCGTGATGTCGAATCCGCCAGCGACGTAGGCGAGTAAGTAAACCGTAATTGGAACAAGCGCGGGCGCGCCAAGTTGCGAAAGGACAAAGCCGATGGCAAGTAACGCACCCGACAAAATCGCAAGCGCGAGTTCCCAGTTTTCGCGCACCCAGCCGCCCATTCGCTTTTCATCGCGCACACCGTAGCCCAAATCGCGCACGCGCGCGACGACCGCGCGGCGGCTCACCTTCTCCGTGTCGTACTCCACACGCAGTTTCGCCGCGGGATAATTCACCGATGCCGCCAGCACGCCGTCGAGCCGCGCCAGTCCATGTTCGACGACGAGCGCGCAGTCGCCGCAATCCATTCCATCGAGTTCGAGCAGATCGTGGTTATAGCGATTTGCCACCGTTGCGCCCGCGCGCTCCGCGAGCCGTTGGACCTCAGCCAGCGAAACCAGGTCGGGATCATAGTGCAAACACAATTGCGCGGGCGCGCGGTCGTTGTGGACGTGCACGTGGTCAATGCCGCGTTTGCCTGCCAGCGCGTCTTGCAAACGCGCCACACATTGGTCGCGGTCGCTTTCGATTTGCGGTAAGAGGATGGGAATGTCAAGTTCGAGTTCTCCAGTCATAGTGTCTTCGAGACTCCAAAATTTTTTATTTGATCCACACCGTTCCTTATGTGCGTACGGTGTGAGTACGGCGTGCGAGAGGAGCATGTTCATGCGTCACATGCTCAAGCGCTTGAGCCAGTAGCGCGCTCGCGTGCTCGTCGTCAAGCGAATAATATGCCATTCGTCCTTCTTTACGGTACTTGACCAAGCCAAGATGCCGTAAGACGCGTAATTGATGTGAAACGGCGGAGACCGACATTCCGAGAAGGGTAGCGACATCGCAGACGCATAACTCGGCTTTCGAGAGGGCAAAGAGGACGCGTGCGCGTGTTGGGTCGGATAGGGAAGCAAAAATTTCCGTGACCTGATTGATCGTCGCGAGATCAGGCATCAGTTTTTGCACGCGCTTGACCTGCACTTGATTTACGTAAACAATCTCACACGTGTCTTTGGCTTTGGGCATGCAGCACCTCTATAGTTGAATAGTTGTTCAATAATGCAAATTATAGCGCGCGGGGAACATGCTGTCAAATCACCCAACGGTGTGACCCAATAGAAAAAACCAAGTCGGAGATTCGTCTCCGGCTTGGTTTTTATCTTGGCGCATTAGACCGTTGCGCGTCCCATCACAGGTGCACCGCACGAGGGACAATCGTCTAGCCCTACCTTGATAGTTCTGCCACAGTACGCACACCTCGTCGTGTGAAGTGATGAACCGCAATGCGGACACCATTCGTAACCTGGGTTGACTTGCGCGTGACAACGCACACACGTGATTTGCGGTGCCAGCGAAGCTCGGTTGCACGGTGGGCGTAATGATCTATGGCGTAATCAGGCGCGCAAGATAAGACAGACTTCCAAGGGGAATTCCGCACATTGTTTCAACTCCAAATACCCGAAGGTTCACTTCGTGCAGTGAACCCTTCGGGCTTTGTGTTTGCTAGATCACCGTCTTCTTGGCGACAAAATTGCCGTGCCAGGTATGATACCACACCGCGCCGGTGTACCCGTTCACGCTCAACATGCCGTAGGTATTGCCATTTTGCACAACATCAAAGTTGTAATAGCCGTAAAACGTGTCGCCTTCTTTTTCGACCGTCGCGTTTGGCAGATTCGCTTTGACATATTGTTCGGCGTTCGCACGCGCTTGGTCAACGGTTACCGTCATCTTGCCCGATGGTTGATTGAAGCCGAAACCGCCCATCATTCCACCCATCGGTGAGTACTTGGTGTTCCACATCATATTCGGTCCCATCTCGAGATAGACCGCACCATTGAATTTATCGATCAAGATTTGGAATGCGCCCGTGCCTGTGCTTTTTTCTACGACCACGCCGTAAAAGTTTGCCGCGTATTCTTCGACTTCGGCGAGTTTGAGATCAGGGTTGTTGTAGGCAGCGACGTATTGCTTGGCGCGCGCAATCGCATCGTCAATTTTGATCGGCGTCGCATTGGGCGCGTAGCCGTAACCGTAACCGCCCATCATTCCGTAACCACCACGACCGCCCATCATACCGTAGCTGCCGTAATTACCGAATGGAACGGTCGGCGTGATCGTTTGATTAGGTCCAAATCCATAGCCGCCCATCATCCCCCCACCCATCATGCCGTAGCCGTTGAATGGACCCGTGGGCGTTATGCTTTGCGTCGATCCAAAACCAAAGCCACGTCCATTGCCGTCCATCATCCCTCTGCCCATGGGACCTTGAGCAAAGGTTGGAACTGCAAGCGCCGCGAGCGCGACCAGCGCAAGTAGTGTGGCAATCAATACCGTTCGTTTCATTTTCAAATTCTCCTTGTCTGAAATTCTCATTGACAGTCTAGCGCACACTTGTGAACACCATGTGAAGAATAGATGCGAAAGCGGCGAATCACCATCCGCCATTTGGCGTGTTTGCCCATACGCCTTTTGGCGGAGAGTCATCTGCGATTGCGTAGGCAATTTGGCGGGGTGTAGAACTAGTCAAACGACGGTGGTATTGAGAACAAGATTGTGATAGGTTGAACATAGAATCCGAACTAAGGAGTAAAAGAAATGTCAAGGCTCGCTTCATATAAAACAGGACAGTTCACCGATCCGCCCATCACGCAACTTGTCTTTTCAGACACGCGCTTTGCGTGGGTCTGGGTTATTCTGCGATTGTATATGTCGTACACCTGGATTACCTCGGGCTGGGGTAAGTTGAATAACCCGGCGTGGGTGAACACAGGCGAGGCGCTGAAAGGTTTCTGGGTCAACGCCATCAAGGTGGATCCCAAGCCCGTTATCACGTTCGACTGGTATCGCGTGTTCATTCAGTACTTGCTCGACACACAGACATATACCTGGTTCGCCAAAATCGTCGTCGCAGGCGAATTGCTGATCGGCGTTACGTTATTGCTTGGCGCGTTCACGGGCATTGCCGCGTTCTTTGGCGGTTTGATGAACTGGAACTTTATGATGGCAGGCACAACCAGCGTCAACCCAGTTTTTTTCACGCTCTCGATCTTGCTCATCGTCGCTTGGAAGACAGCAGGGTATTGGGGCTTGGATCGTTACTTGTTGCCCGCGCTGGGAACGCCGTGGCGACTCGGGTTTGCGGTAAATCCGCGCGCGATGACGAACGATATGAAGGTATGTGGTTGTGGCGCAAACTGCACTTGCGCCTCTTCTCAAATGCCTGCCGTAGCTATCGCACCTGCGGAATAACTGAATATCTCCTCACTTTTGGTAGAGACGGTCGTTCCCCCCGCGACCGTCTCTACGTTTTTGTGGAGGAGTATTGCACGCCATACGCCATTTGGCGTGCTCGAAAACTAGCCGCTGGGCGGTGGTCAGGCGCGGGTTTGTCTTTTACAATAAGAGCGAGTCAGGAGTACAGAAATGTCTCAAGCATCGAATGAATACGCTTACGGTTTGTGGTTGGTTGTCGCTTTCAATGTGGTTTTTGTTCTTGCCTTCGCACTGAGTTACCTCGCACCCAAGCGCCGTGTCGAATGGCGTTCGATGGGTGTATTCGCGGCGTGGCTCGTCGCGCTCTTCACCGAAATGTACGGCTTTCCGCTGACGATTTACCTTTTGTCGAATTGGCTTGGGCGTGCATACCCTGTAGCAGAACCGTTCACACACCTAAACGGCCATTTGTTCTCGGTAGTCCTGGGCGGTTCACCGTTCCTCGTGCTCCTCGTGGATGGCTTGACGAGTCTGACTTTTCTTGGAGCGCTTGTTTTGATGGGCAAGGCGTTTACTCGGATTCATGCCGCGCAAGGCGAACTCGTCACCGATGGTTTGTACGCGTACGTTCGTCATCCGCAATACAGCGCGCTGTTCGTTTTGATCATCTCGCTCTTGATTCAATGGCCCGCACTTTTATCGTGGCTGATGGCTCCTATTCTATTCATCACATACCTACGACTTGCCCGCCGTGAAGAGCGCGAAATGATTGAGAAATTTGGCGAGCGGTATCTGGCGTACCGAAATCAGACGCCTGCATTTGTGCCATCCTGGAATTCACTCCGCAAGCACCGCGCATCGGTTGCGCTTTCTGAGAATCAATTATGAAAACGCCGCGAGTTGGTTTGGCAATTGCAGATCATGCTGCGCTATGGAATATTTTGGATGGCTCGCGTCATTGATCCAGTCTGCGGGATGGAATTCGACCACAACATCGCGGTAGACAAATCCAACTGGTTGAACCGCACTTTTTATTTTTGTCATCCAATCTGCAAGCGAATCTTCGACGCCAAGCCCTGGTTCTTTGTGTACACCGGCAATCCGAAGGTTTCGCGAGGTAAGTCGAAAGTTCCAAAGGAGGCAAATTCAAATGTTGATCGACCCGGTTTGCGGTAAACGCATCAAACGACAGCGCGCACACATCGCCATTGATTTTGAAGGCACGACGTATTTTCTTTGCTGTCCACGTTGCCAGGCTGATTTCGAACGCGAGCCGAAAAAGTTCGCGCGTCCTGAAATTGGTGAGAAAACAAATGCAGTGCACGGTCGCCACTCCAAAAGCCGACTGCGTGATGCTCGCGGGTTTCCACACGTCGTGCGCGGACCTGTGACCTAGAAATAAAAATCTTCAAGGAGAAAAAAACGAAAATGAATCACGATCAATCCCAAGGTATGGGCAAGCACATGCTGCTGATGCTCATCTGCTGTCTGGTTCCACTCGGACTGATTATTGCGGTCAGCACGTTCGGACTTTCGCTCGGTGGTCTATCTGGTCTTCTCCCGTATGCGCTCGTATTGATGTGTCCGTTGATGATGATCTTTATGATGCGCGGGATGGGACACGACCATGGCGCATCTGATGCGCATGAACATCACACGAGTACTAAGCAAATCGAGCCGTCTCCCTCCGCACCATTGACCGAGGTGAAAGTGTCAGCAGAGCAGAAGAGCTGTCACTAGCGCGAGAATTGAAGGAGGGCAAGATGAACGCCCAAACCGATTGACAGCCATTAACTACGTCGCGGCGTGGTTTCCTACAATTCCTCTTGGGTTTCTCTTCCGTCACGATGGTGGTGGGAATTCTCGTCCCCGTCCTCGGTTATCTCTTGTCGCGCACGCGCCCAAGTGCAAATAACCTAGACCCTACTCTCGTTGGCTCTGTCACCGATTTTCCTGTTGGTACGGGCAAGGTCGTGGCGGTGAATGACAAACCCGTCATCCTCGTCAACACGAAGGCAGGCGACATCAAAGCGTTCTCGGCGATTTGCACCCACCTTGGCTACATTGTGGATTACAAAAAGGAAAAAGGCGTCATCCATTCACCCTGCCACGATGGACTATTTAATCCCGTCACAGGTGCAGTCGTCGGCGGACCCCCGCCGCGTCCATTGCCCGCCTATGAACTTTGGATCAAGGACGCGAAGGTGTACGTCGGCAGACCACTGGGAAAAATTTACGGAACCTAAATGCGAATCGCTCACCAACTCTTGAACCGAAAATATCTACTTGGCGTGATGGTGCTGATTGTAGTGAGCGTCTTTTTGTTGGCTGATCGTCTCGGAGGTGTTCCCAACCACGCCGATACAAATGTCATCGCTGCATACAACGATGGCGTCATCACCAAAGAACAAATCGTCGCGCACTATCGAATGCAACCCGCCGAGAATCGACAAGTCCTGCGCTCACTCGATGGTCTGCAACACGTCGTGCAAGACCTTGCCGTTCATGCCGTCGTCGAACGCTGGGCGCAAGAACGCCAGGTGGACACAAAAGAATCGTTCAAGCGCGCGATGAAAAACGCCGCGGATTCCGTCACGCTGTACGATGTCGCCAAACAGATGCACGAATTCGATGTGAAGGTGGAAGAAAGCGAAATCCAAAAGTACTTTGACGACAACCGCGCACAGTTTGCGGGCAGTTCGCTGACGCAAGTGAAAGAGCAGATTCGAACCGTCTTGCACGCGCAAAAAGAACAACAGGTCATCGAGGATTTCCTGAAAGAGTTGCACGTGAACGCGAACATCTCCGTCAACGCGAATCTGCTTGAGGTGTCGGAGCCGATCGACGCCGAGTTGCAAGCGTATTACCAAAATAATGTCGAACGATTCCGCGAAGTGGATCGCGTGCGCGTCGATGAAATCCGCACGACCGCCAAGGATAAAGCCGACCGCGCGCTGGCACGCATTCAAGCCGGAGAAGAATTTTCGCAAGTTGCTTTAGAAATCAACGAACCTTCGTTTGAGCCAAATCCTGAATTCGTCAGCCGTGGCGCGCGCGGCGCGGCGTTCGATGCAAATACTTTTATTTTGGATGAAGCCCAGGTTTCCAAAGTCTTCCAGGATGGCATCTCGTTCGTTCTGGTGCGCGTCGCGGAAAAACGAGCGGGGCGCGTCAAATCTTTCGACGAAGCGCGTTCGCAAATCGCAGCGACCCTGCGCGCCGAACGTGAGAAAAGCTATTTCGCCGAAAAGAAAAACGAAATCTTGTTCACCTTGAACGCGGTTCGCTACACACTCGGCGATTTCCGCGAAGAATATGATGCGTTGTCGCCTTCACTGCGCGCGCAGTATGCCTCGCGCGAGGCGCAGCGTCGCCTTCTCGACGCGATCATCGACCGCTTGTTAGTTTTGCAAAGCGTGCCCTCGCGAATGGCGCAATCCAAGAATCAGTCCGAGATGGATGAAACGCGCCGCCACGTCCTCGCGCAAATTCTGCATGAAGAAGAAATGGAAGGCAAGCTCGACGTGACCGATCAGGAAATCGCCGAACACTATCAAGCCAATCCCAGTCACTATGCCACTTCGCCCAAAGCCAAGATCAGTTACGTCCGCGTTGGGCGCGGTACCGATTCGGCGTCACAGCAGACCGCGCGCCAAAAAATCGAAACGGCGTACAGCCGCTTGCGCCCTGCCGCGCCGTGGCAGACGGGCGAAGATTTCGCCATCGTCGCCCAACAAGTATCAGAAGATGCGGAGACCGCGAAGAATGGTGGCGCGCTCGACAACTGGATCGAACATCCGCACGATTTGATCGTGGACATCGATACGTTGATGTTTCTGGATACCATCCTTTCCTTGAAACACGGAGAGATCAGCCCGCCCTTCGCACATGGCGACAGTTACTACATCGTCCTCGTGCGCGAAAAAGTAGAGGCGCAAGCGCAGCCGCTTGACCAAGTGCGCGAGTTGGTGCGCGCGGATGTACGCGATGTGAAACACCGACAAGCCCTGGGACGATTCGAAGGTGAGTTGATGCAACGTATGGGTCTCAAGATTCACGAGGATCGTTTGATTGAATTGCTCAAGGAGTTGGAACTGCCATGAATCGTAAAGTTACTACTCTCCTGATCGCCATTGGCGTGAATGTGTTGTTGATTGCGACCAAATTCTATCTCGCCGATGTTTCGGGAAGCATTGCGCTGCGTGCCAGTGGCTGGCATTCGTTCGCGGATGTGTTCGTGTCGATCGTGGTGCTGGGCGGTTTGATCTTTGCGTCGGGTAGGGCGAGCGAACTGGCGCGGCGCGTCGAACATGCGTTATCGCTCTTCATCTCGATCTTTATCTTCTACATGGGCTATCGCGTTTTTGCAGATGTGATTGGCGGACACGAACACGAGTTGATGAACGTCGCTTGGGTCGCCGTGGGTGCGCTGTTGACGATTGCGTTTGCGTATTTCATGGGACGCTACAAAACGTTCGTCGGGCGCGCGACCGATTCGCCGGCACTCATCGCCGATGGCACGCATTCGATGATGGACGTGTACAGTTCGCTCGTGGTGCTGGCTGGATTGCTCGGCTACCTGATCGGATTCCGCAGTCTCGATAAAGTCGCCGCCGTCATCGTCGCATTGTTCATCTTTTCGGCGGGCTATCATATTTTTTCGAGTGCGATTACAGGACTGGGACATATTGAGCATCGCCTGCTGCGTCCATTCCGCCCATCGCGCCAGAACCTCGCGCTGTTGGCGCTTGCGCTCTTCGCAGCGTATGCGTTGTCGGGATTCTATTTTGTTCAGCCCGACGAACAGGCGGTGGTAAAACGATTCGGACAGCGCACCGCCGTTGGCATTGGACCCGGAGTCGGTTATCGCTTGCCGTTTCCGATTGAACAAGTATCGAAGGTGAAAGTAACCCAGGTCAAACAAATCGAACCCGTGTCGGTTGAACTCTTGACGGGCGATGAGAATCTCGCACGGTTGGATTTCAACGTGCATTACACCATTGGCGATGTGGCGGCGTACCTGTTCAATGTGTCCGAACCTGCTCTTTTGATTCGCGCGGACGCGGAAGCCGCGATTCGCCAAACGGTGGGCGAGCGCGCAATAGACGATTTGCTGACCACGGGGCGCGCGCAAGTCGAAACCCGCGCGCGCGATTTGCTCCAAGCCAATTTGGATTTGCATCAATCGGGTGTGCGCGTGACGACGGTGCGATTGGTCAAAGTGTCGCCGCCTGGACCTGTTGCCGCCGCGTTCCTCGACGTGGCGAGCGCGCGCGAAGACAAGGCGACGTACATCAACGAAGCGACCACCTATGCCAACGAAGTGGTACCGAAAGCGCGTGGCGAAGCAGAGAAAAATGTCAAAGCCGCGGAAGCGTATCGCACTAGCAAAATCAACAATGCCACTGGCGACGCAGCGCGGTTTGCGACACGGCACACGTCGCACGCCAACGCGGCGCAAATCACTGAAACGCGCCTTTATCTCGAATCGATTGAGCGCTCGCTTGCCAAAGTGAAAAAATACATCATCAGTCCGGACTTGAGAGGCAGCAATCTGGATTTTTGGCTCATCAGTCAGGGCGCGACCTTGCCGCCGTTTGTGCCATCTGCACAGACAACTGCACCCGCGCAAACAAAGCCATAATGCGTAATTGGTAATTTGTAATTTGCCATTTGTCATTGATCATTGGAGGTTTAACCATGTCTCGTCGCATTGCAATTCTACTCACCGTGCTTGCTATCGCGTTTGTCGCCGCGAATCTCGTTTTCTTCACCGTCGACGAAACGCAGGTTGCGGTCGTCACGCAACTGGGCGAGCCGATTCGCGCGATCACCACATCCGGTTTGCAGTGGAAGCTGCCGGAACCGATTCAAAGCGTGCAATTCTTTAACAAGCGCATCCTCGTTTACAACTCGGACAAGACCGAGTTTCTCACCGCCGACAAGAAAAACATCGTGGTCGAATCGTACGTGGCGTGGCGCATCGCCGATCCGATTCTGTATCTCAAGAGTTTGCAAGAACAGAGCCGCGCCGAAGCGCGTTTAGCCGATGTGCTCAATTCGGAACTGGGTACCGCGTTGGGTCGACAGGAGCTTACCGCACTCGTCAACACCAATTCCGCCGCGATGAAATTACCCGATGTGTTGGTCGGCGTGGCAAAAGGCGCAGACACCCAGGTTCAAAAATACGGAATGCAAGTGGTCGATGTGCGCGTCAAGTCACTCAACTTTCCTGAGGCGAACAAGCAAGCGGTGTTCAATCGCATGAAAGCCGAACGCGAACAACAAGCGCGCAAGTATCGCTCGGAAGGCGCGGAGGAAGCGGCGAAGATTCGCGCCGAAGCCGACCGTCAGCGCGAAGTGCTTCTCGCGGAAGCGTACGCCAAAGCGGAGAAACTCAAGGGCGAAGGTGACGCCGAAGCGATTCGCATTTATGCGGAGGCATATGGACAAGACCCCGAATTTTACCAATTCTTGCGTACGCTCGAATCGTATTCTAAATTTATCGACGACAAGACCACCATCGTCTTGCCGCCCGATTCGCCGCTGCTCAAGTATTTCACATCGCAAGGCATTGCGCCCGCGACGGCGAAAAAGCCATGAGGTTTGAGAATGACTGAAGAAATCAATCCTCAACCCACCGAATCATCCGAACCATCCAATGATTCGAACGAAAACAAGCCGCCGTGGAAACCCAGTCTCGTCCTGAACATCGTTCGCCGCGTGCTGATACAATCTGGTCACGCGTTGCGCGAATTCTTTTCGCATGGCGCAGGCGCGACCGCCATCGCCGATGTTCGCGACGCATTCGGTCACATCGCCCACTATCCGCATCTCGGCAAGGTCGCAGGTGGTCTCATCGTCGCCCTCTATTTCCTGTCGGGTGTTTACATCGTGAATCCTGGCGAAGAAGCGGTCGTGCGGCGATTCGGTCAAGTGACGGAACGACGCGTTGGCGAGGGAATTCATTATCGTCTGCCGTTTCCCATCGAACGCGTAGACCTTGTGAATGTATCGCAAGTCCGCCGTGAAGGTATCGGCTTGCGCCCGCCCGAACACGAAGTTGCGCTTCATCCTGCCGAAGAAACCCAGGTGCTGACGGGCGACGAAAATATCGTCAGTATCAAAATCATCGTGCAGTATAAAATCAAAGACCCCGCCGATTACCTTTTGCGGGTGGATTCGGATGCCAACCCATTGATTCGCAGCGCGGTGAAATCGGCGTTGATTAGTCTCGGCGGACGCGCCACCGTGGACGATCTGCTCACGACGGGACGACCCGACTTGCAACGGGTTATGCTCGCGAACGCGCAAAAAATTCTCGATGGTTACAGCAGCGGCTTGCAGCTCATCAGCATCAATTTGCAAGAAGTGGTACCGCCAACCCAGGTCGCCGACGCATTCCGCAATGTATCGAGTGCGCGCGAAGAGAAACAAGCGACGATTAACGATGCGCAGGGTTACGCCAACAGCGTGATTCCGAAAGCGCGCGGTGAAGCAGAGCGTCTGACGCGTGAGGCGCAGGGCTATGGCTCTCAAGTAACAAGCCGAGCGCAAGGTGACGCCCAACGATTTAAGGATGTGTTCAAAGAGTATCGGCAGAGTACGGCGAATGGCGCGACCGATGTCACGCGCTATCGCTACTATGTCGAAACGATGGAGCAAGTGTTGGCAAAGGTCAAGAAATACATTGTCGATCCGCGGGAACAAAACATCCGCATCGTGCAATGAGAATCCTAAAAACCCGTTTTCTTGACCGACAATCAAACTAAATTCGAGACGCATTCCAGAAATCGGGTTTTTGGAAATAATCTTTGGAGACGCATGACGATTGACCTATCAACCATCGCCCGAATCCCCGCTATCGAACTTTACCAATAGCTTACCCGAAGAAACGCGCCGCGCGGTACTCGCGTCTGCCACGTGTCGAGAATACCGTGCCGACGAAATCATTTGTCCGCACGGCGCACCTGCCGAGGCGCTGTATTTCGTCTTAACAGGGAATGTGCATCTTGATTTTCCCCAATGGCGAATGAGGCACATACTGGCGGACGGCGAATCGTTTGGTGAAAGTGAGATTATTCGTCGCGCCGTCAATCCATTTACCGCTGTAGCCATTACAGACGTCGAGTTGTGGGTTCTCGAAAAATGCGCGCTGGATAGTTTGCTCGAAAATCATTCTGCCCTTTCGCTCGCGTTATCGCACCGCATCGTCGCAAAATATCAGACGATGCAAACCGTGTCGCTGCAAGCATCGCGCCGTTACAGGCGCAAGCATCGTCCAGCCGATTATAAAATCGCGTTCGGCGCGTTGGCGATGGTTATCCTCACGGCGATGTTCTTTTCTCTTGTGCTCGTCGTATTTACGGCGACCACGCTCCAAGTCGAAGGACTCGAGTTCGCAGCGGGAACATCCGAGAGCGATGCACCTGCCGTGCCAGCATCGCCAACTAAAGTGGCGCGATGGCTCGGCTTACCTGAACCAACCCGAACACCGATTGCGCTAACAGCAACAGCAACGCGCTCGCCAACGCGCACGGCGACTTCAAAACCTGTAGCAACGCGAACGCCGCGTCTACAGCCCACACCTACTGCCACGCTTGTTGCGCCTGCAATGGCAGCGGTTATGGCTGCGCCCACGCCTCTACCGCGTGAATGGAAAATGCCTGCATGGACAATCGTCGAGGACGCGCAGGTTGCGCCGGGACAAAAATACTTTCGTCTCGTCAAAGCGATTTATTTCGACGAAGCGAGTGCAGGCGGGCGCGTGAATATTCTCGTCGGTGTTCTCGACGAAAACGGCAAAGAGTTAATTGATGTGCCAGTACGTATGGAATGGGGCGTGAACGAGTACACGATTCGCCAAACGGAAGAGAAGCGTGATCCATTTCTGATTCCCTACAATCTAAACATCATCGCCGCTCACGATATGGCGGGGGGCAGTTCCTTTGCGCCGGAGCGCGGCGAACGCGGCGGATACAAAATTACGATTGAGGGATTTGCCAGCGATGCGGTGAGCGGAATGGGATTACCATTACGTCGCCATGTCGCGTTTCTCCTTGTCTTTCAGCGAACCGTTCGGTGAGGTCGATGAAAGCTGGCACAATGATTGTCTTTCAGGAATTGACGGTCGTGGTCGTACGGTGGATAGTTCATTACTGGGACAATTTACGCCGCACGAGGTTGAATATGAACCCAACCCCAACTACATTTCTCTTTTCTTTCATCTCCGCGATAACCAGCGCAAGCCTGGCATATCATACAGCAATGGTTTTTGCGTACGGCGGCGGTAATATTCCAAATGCAATTGCCTTTTTTGGCTCGGCGGCGATCCTCGCATTCTCAATCTGGATGATGTTACGCTTGGCGCGATCGATCATCCTGACCAGAATTGAAAAATGATCCCCTGTTTGCCCTGGTTGGAGAAAGCGTTTCGGTCAAGCGTTGGAAAGGAGCGGTGAATATGGTACGTTACCATGAGAAAAATGAAATGTCAGAAATTTGGCGCGAGGAATTTCTACATGATTTGTGTCCCCGCGTTCAACCGTTGATCGCCCGGCTATTGGATTCCCATTGCGGTTGTGCCATCTTGGAATTCTTTCATCATCGCCCGCTCACTTGGCTGGAAGCCAGCGACATTGCATATCATCTTCGACAATCACTCCCGCAGGTCATTGACGCCTTGAATTTGTTGGTGCGCGCAAGAGTGATCGAGTTTCGCAAGATTCTTGATTTCACTTTTTATGGACTGACGCGTGATTTGGAAATCCGACGCGCGCTTGAGCAATTCTGGGTCTGGCGCGATTATTGGCACGCGCGTCTGGAACACATTCGCGAACGATTACAATTGAACGCGCCCAATTCATTGTCGGCGATGGGAACTTGATGTTTAGCTTTGATCTGATTACCGCCTTCATCATTATCGCTGCGCTCATGGTTTTGTTTCTCATGCTCGATCTCGTATTCGCGGGCGGCGGGATGACAAGTGGGCTGCTGGGCGCAGTGGCGCAATGCGGCGCAGCAGCCATGGGCAGTCCGTACGGCTGGATGCTGATTGTTGCGCTAGTCGTCATCGTCCTGGTTGCTTTTGGGATGATGTTGGGCGTGCGATGACCGCCTGTTCCAAGCGCGATCTGTGGAATCGATTGTTGAGCGCGCAAGGACACGTCCGCGCGATTGCCGAGATGATCGACGCGGATTCGCCGTATACGGAGACATTGCGCCAAATGCAAGCCGTGCGCGGGTCAATGCGTGCGATCAGGCGAATCTTGTTGTCCACGTATTTACTCGACCCAGAGTGTGGCTTGTTCGCAGCGAGTCTCAAAGAACGTGAGCAAGCATGGAAGAAATTACGGAGAACGCTTGTCGAACAAAATCGCCGTAAGTGAACTCTCACTGGAAGAACTCGAAGCGGTTCTGGAGGAGCGCCGGCGCGCAGAACGCACGCAGCGTTTCCATGAAGGTCATTCGCCATCGCGGTTCCAACCAATAACCGTTTTATCTCATGCAGACCGCCCGCTTGTTTTCCCACCACCGCCGAAAATAAAGCGCGGGCGTTGGCGCAATCGACTGCTGTTCGCCGTCGAAATGATCGCTGTGATCGGATTGATCGCGATTCTCATCGGTGGGTTGATCAACCTGGGATCGATGGAAAATGAGTTCGCCGAATTTCGCGGGACAAGTGTGCTCACACCGTCGAATGACGCAGTAAGTGGCTCGCTCGTCGTCCATCCCGATGTAAATGCCGAGATCACGGAATTACCTGGTTCGTCGCTTCCACCCGAAGATGACCAATTTCCAATTCCACTGGGTCTATCTGTCAAGCCGATCAAGATCGAACTGACGCCTCCACTCATTGTTCCCCAATCTCCCACGAGGATTGTCATTCCAGCGATTGGAGTTGATTGGCCCGTTGTCGAAGGCGACGATTGGGAATCGCTAAAAGTCGGCGTGGGACATCGCATTGGCACACCCAATCCCGGCACGCGCGGGAACATGGTTTTGTCAGGACACAATGACGTGTACGGCGAAGTGTTCAAGAGTTTGGAATTTCTCGCAATGAATCAGGACATTGTCATTTACGCGGGCGAGCGGCAATATCGCTATGTGACCCGCGTCCGACGAATTGTCCCACCGACCGACTTGAGTCCGCTCAATCCCTCACGCGATCCCATCGTCACGCTGATCACGTGCTGGCCTTACCGCGTGGATACATTCCGATTGATCGTGGTCGGCGAATTGGTGGAATGATGGAAGTGCTTTGCGTGCATCGTCGCGTCGTTTTGATTTTCGTATTGCTCATCCTTGGCGCGCTCGGCATGTGGCTGGCGTTTCAAATGGCTGCGCGCAATGCGCCGCCGCGCGTCGGCAATCCCATTCCCGATTTCACACTGGAATCGACGGATGGCGAAAAAATTTCGCTAGCAGCGCAACGCGGAAAAGCCGTCGTCGTCGTTTTCGTTGCATCGTGGTGTAAAGTGTGTCGCGAGGAAATGCCAATGATGGCAGAAACTTTTCGCGCCCATCGCGAACACGACGTCGTCTTTCTCGGTGTGGACATTTACGAAGATTATCTCGTGGCGAAAAAAATTCATCACGAGTTCGACATGCCGTTTCCATTTCTGGTGGATGCGTATGGCGAGGTGACGACGCGCTTTCGTGTGAAGGGAACGCCGACTACGTTTTTCATCGACCGGAATGGAATCCTTCGTGATGTGGTCGTCGGCGGACCGCTCGACCGTGGCTACCTCGATAAAGAAATCGCACCGTTACTCGGCATCACGTCACGCAAAGTCAAAATAGCGTCTAAACCGAGTCTAAGTGTCGTCTTAACCTCATTGTCCTTTTGGTGATTCCAATGCGATACGCCATTTGGCGTACCCAAAAACACATCGCTAGTCCATAGAATAAAATCGAATGCCACGTTAGAATGATGAGCGTACACTTTGGGCTATTCGATTCGTGGGAGATAGATATGTTCAAACGAATTTCATTCTTGGCAACTCTTGTTTTACTCGTCTTTGGCTGGGTCGCTCCAGTCGCGGCAGAAGATTCGCTGAGAATTACGAGTCTGAGTGTATCGGTCTGGCCAGAGTACGATCAGCCCGGCGTGCTGGTGCAGTATGAAGGCACGATCTCTGCGACTGCCAGCAAAACCAATCCACGCGAGTTAAGTTTTTTGGTTCCGAAAGGCGCGGGCGTCGGAGCGGCATGTGCCGTCCAATCGAATGGGAATCACACGAGCGAAACATGGAAAGAAACGGAGGGCGATGAGGGTTGGACCAAAATCATCTTCCAAGTGACCGAGCCGGATTTTCACGTCGAGTACTACTACAATCCGCTGACCAGTGCGCCGGACAAAAAGATGACGTTCACTTATCAAGCCCTCCTGCCCGCCGATGAAGTCGAGGTCGACGTCCAACATCCGCTCAAGGCGACCAATTTCGTTCTGACCCCCGAAACGATCAATTCGCACAAGGACAATGATGGTTTCACCTATCATTCCTACGTGTTAAAGCAAATGTCGGCAGGACAAAAAGTTTCGACGAACATCGCCTATACCAAAACGGATCCCAGTCCTTCGGTTTCGGGACAAAAGAATGCGGCGACGATTTCCAACGCATCGAATGACAACAACCTTAATCTGAATCAAGTGATCGTGTTCAGCATCATGGTGGGGATGCTCGGCATCATCGTGTATTTCGTTTGGGAACGCAACACCCGTCGCGCGCAGCCCAGCTTTGCAACCGCACCCTTTCAAGCAGCAAGTCATCGCGCCCGCGCGGAATGGTTTGGCGGTTTTTGCACGCAATGCGGCAATCCGATGCAAACAGACGATAACTTTTGCGCGCGGTGTGGTACGCCAAGGTAGCGTACTACTCCCCCTTGGTGTGGGAGAGGATCGACGAGGGTCCTCTCCCACCAACACTCAACGGAGGGGAAATAAACATGACCGGGAAAGTCGGTTTACTCGGACTTGCTTTCTTAACCTTATTCATCTTTGGCAGTTTTTATATCCAACTGACTGGCGGACCTTCGCGCACGCAAACCGCGCGGCTCGATCCGTTCGGCGACATCAGCGTTCATCTCGAAACGCAACCCGATCCACCCAAGACCGGCGGCATTCCGCTCATCCTGCACCTCACCGATCAAAGCGGCAAGCGGGTGGAAGTCGATAAGGTGCAATACGATTACGAATATCAGGATCGTGGCGTGCGCACGTTGAAAGGCGAACGCGTCGATGATGGAACGTTCAAAGCCATTGCCACATTGACCGATGTCGGCGAATGGCAAGTGCATGTCACTCTGGTCAAAGGCACCCAGCAAACCCAGATCACCTTTATCTTACGCGTGATGGCAAATATCTAAATGGCGTTCCGAGACGCGCTCGAACACATCTTTCAAAGCAATTATCTGGCGCGGATTGTCAGTCATATCGCATTACTCGTTTTGGTGAGCGCGGTGGCGGTCTTTAGCCAAATGCGTTGGAACGTCGCAGCACAAACTGAAGCAGAAACGACTGTCGTCATGCCGATCATCGAACCGGATATGGGTGTGGGCGGTCCCGAATTCAACGACATCGTGTATCCGACCGTCATTCCGAGTCCACTCCCGAACATTCCAAAACACCAGCGGTCTGCCATCGAACAATACACCGTGCAATCGAACGATAACGTATCGCGCATCGCGGATAAATTCGAGATCAAGCCCGAAACGATCCTGTGGGCAAATCCGCAAATCGAAAACGACCCGGACCTGTTGTCGATTGGACAGGTCTTGACAATTCTCCCAATCAACGGCGTCTACCACACGGTCGTTACCGGCGACTCCGTCGACAAGATCGCAAAAAAATACAAGGGCGATGCGAGCGCGATCATCGATTACGAATTGAATAACATTCACTCTGGCGATGCCCTGACCGTCGGGCAAAAATTGATTGTGCCGGAGGGGAAAAAACCGATCGTGCAACGAACCGTGCAAGCGTACGGCGGTCCGATTCCGGCGAACGCGGCGCGCGGCACCATGGAATTTGGCTGGCCCGTGAGCGGCGTCATCACGCAAAAATTTTGGTCGGGGCATTTGGGCATCGACATCGGCGCGCCCTTGGGAACTCGGGTACTGGCGGCAGACTCGGGCTTTGTGATTTTTGCCGGATGGGACAAGACCGGTTATGGCAATTTTATCGCGATCGATCACGGCAACGGCTTTGTCACGACGTATGGACATTTTGAATCGCTAGCGGTGAATGCAGGCGATTCGGTAAAGAAAGGGCAAGTGATCGGGCGAGTCGGTAGTACCGGACGCTCGACCGGACCACATCTCGATTTCCGGATTCGTCAGAATGGGGCGTGGCGAAATCCGTTTCTCTTTCTCAAATAATTTGGACGATAAAGGTTATAGACCATGAGCAAACAAATTCTTTTCTTCACCACATTACTGGCATCGATTTCATTTTTGCTGGCGGCGTGCAGCAGTCCCACGCCGACCGTCTCGCCCACACTCGTAGCGAAACAAGCCAACTCAACCGGAAAAGCGGCTTCGGCATTTGCGACGAAAAATAATTCGGGTGGAAGCGTCGATGTGGCGGTGACTCCTCTCGCCATCAGCGCCAGCGAACCGGTAGTGTTTGACATCGTGATGAACACGCACTCGGTCGATTTGAGCGATGATATGACCCAGATCGTTATTTTGCGCGACGACACGGGCAAGGAATACAAGCCCACCGGCTGGGAAGGCGGCGAGCCGGGCGGACATCATCGGGAAGGAAATCTAAAGTTTGCGGCGTTAAGCGGCAAGCCCAAGTACATTGAACTCGTGATCGTGGGATTGGCCAAAGTACCGGAACGTGTCTTCCGTTGGGACCTCAGTTAATGATACGTCTTGACCTTGATCCAATCATTTTTTCGATTGGGCATTTTCACGTCGGTTGGTACGGCACATTTATCGCTATCGGTGTCGCTGTCGGCTTATGGCTTTCCGTGCGTGAAGCGAAACGGCGTGGAATCGTTTCCGGCGAAATCTACGACGGCGCGCTATGGGGCATTGTCGCCGGACTAATCGGCGCGCGACTGTTTCACGTCGTCGATAACTGGGATACGTATGCCGCCAATCCTATGGCGATCTTTGGCACGGCGGGATTGGCGATTTATGGTGCACTCATCGGCGGATTCATCGCCGCAGTTCTCTACGCGCGAGTGCGCCGGCTTGGACTGGGGCAGCTGCTAGACGCCACTGCCCCAGCGGTCCCGCTCGCACAAGCGATCGCGCGCATCGGTTGTTTCATCAATGGCGATAACTACGGCGTCGCAACCAATCCGCCGCTGCCCTGGTCAATCGTGTGGACGAATCCGAATGCGATGGTGCCGGATCACACGATTGCCTATCAACCCGCGCAACTTTACGAAGTAGTCTGGAATTTGTTCGTGTTTGCGCTCATCTGGAAATTGCGCGACCGCGTACGCGGCAATGGTGTGCTCTTTTTGGTTTATGCGACGCTCTATTCGTTCGGCAGATTTTTTATCTCGTACGTGCGCGAAGACAATATTTATTTTGCAAACTTTCGCCAAGCGCAGATCATTGCGTTCATCGTCATGGCGCTTGCCGTACCGCTAGCTGTGTGGCTCAATCACCAAGGTGACCTCGGTCAACGATCAAAGAGGATCGTCGGTGTCGAAAGCTAATACGATTCCTCGTTCTGCATGGACACCCCGCGACGCGCGAAGCGTGCTCATCGTCGCCGCTTGTGTTTTGCTCGTCGATGCGACCGGCGCACTGGCATTGCGCGATCAATGGGTTTTTCTCGTCGGCGCATTCTCCGACGTCCCCGTTTCGATCTCCGCTTTGAACACGACCGATTACCACACACTCGCGTTCGATCCACGCGATCCCAACATCGTTTATTTCGGACATCACAATGGCGTGATGAAAAATATCGACGGCGGCGTTACGTGGTTGCCTATGTTGCGTCAAGGCGATGTGACCCTGGCACCTGCGTTCCCGCCAGGGCAAGTGTGAATCTCGCGGTGATTGATAACATCGTCATTGCAGCAGGGCACGAAGTGTTTGTGCAGAGCGATGATGGCGGCGTCAATTGGAAATTCATTCCTACGAATTTGCCCGATCAGGACATTCACGGCTTTGCGGTCTCCTCATCGAATCCACATACGTTCTTCGCGCAAGTTGTTAATTATGGCTTGTGGCGCAGTGACGACGCCGGCGCGACTTGGACAATCGTTTCGAAAGAATTACCTGACAGTGCGCTTGCACTCGCCGTTGTTCCGACCTCGCCCGAAACGCTCTACGCGGCAACGATGGACAAGGGTTGCTCAAGAGCATCAATGGCGGCAAAACCTGGCAAGCCGCACCTGGGTTTGATCGAAAAATCGCGATGACGTTGGCGCAAGCCCCACGCGATCTGCGCATCGTTTTCGTCGGAACCGGATCGGGCTTGTATCGAAGTAACGCCGAAGGCACAGGATGGAATCGCGTTGCGATGAACGGCAAGGATTTGATGACGATGGCAATCAGTTCGGCAAACCCGTCGCGCTGGCTCGTTGTGGATGGACAAGGGCGCGTGTATACCAGTGAGGATGGCGGCGCGACGTGGCGAAAATAGATTGTTGTCATTCAAATTTCCAAAGTTTGCGCAAACTTTGGAAATTTGAGCGAGAAGAGACGCAAACATGAAACGCAATGTTCTTATCGTCGGCGGCGTCATCGTTGTTTTGTTGATCGTTGCCGGTGTGTTCGGTTGGCAACGCGTAATGGCGAATGCCGCGTCTTCGAACGCGCGAAGCGGTGCTCAAACGGCGACCGTGACGCGAGGATCGTTGACTGCAACGGTGAACGCGGCAGGCAATGTTTTCGCTCCCTACACGGCGGCGTTTTCCTTTTCGTCTTCGGGACGAGTGGCGACGGTTGCGGTTCAAGTCGGCGACCGGGTAAAGAAGGGACAACTGTTGATGCAGTTGGATTCGACCGATTTGCAGCTTGCGCTCAAAACGGTGCAGACCAACCTTGCCAACGCGGAGTCGGCATACGATGCCACCCAGGGCAAATCACAATTGGCAGTTCGCCTGGCAGAATCGAATGTCACCAGCGCGCAAGCGACCTTGGACACCGCGCGCGCCAAGAATGTAATGATTACAACGCAATTGCCTGGCGTCCGGATATCGGAATGACCGCGCAAGCCGCCGCGCTCCAACAAGCCTCGCTCGACTTTGAATCGGCGCAAGCGAATTATCAAATCGCGGCGACGAGCATCAACGATTCTGCTTTGCGCCAAACTGAAGTTTCGCTGAAGCTGGCTCAGACTGCGCTTGAGCAGGCACAAAAAAATTTAGACACCTCGATTCGTTCCGCGCAAGCCACTTTGGATAGCGCAAAACTGTCAGTCGATCAAGCCCAACGTAATCTTGAAAAGCTGAAGCTTGTTGCACCCTTCGATGGGATCGTCTCGGCGGTGAATTATGGCGCGGGCGATTCGACCGGCATGGCAGCCGCCGTGACGATGGTGGATGTGACAAAACTTCAAGTCAAAGCGATGGTCTCGGAAGTGGACATGGTGAAGCTGGAGCTTGACGACACGGCAATGATTTCAGTCGATGCGCTTCCGGGCGCAATGTACCATGGGACGCTGACGACGATCAGCCCGGTCGGCATGGTGACCTCCGGGGTCGTCGATTATCCGGTGATGGTAACGGTCGCGAATCCGGATGACAAGATCAAACCGGGCATGACGGCTAATCTCACGGTTAGCGTCGAGCGTCGTGATAACGTGTTACTTGTTCCACTGCGTGCCATTCGCTCCCAAGCCAACGGAAAGCTGGTGATGGTGGAATCGCAGGGACAAACGATCCCAGTTCCCGTCGTAATTGGTCTGTCGAATGACACGCAGGTTGAAGTGAAGAGTGGTTTGCGCGAAGGCGATGTCGTCGTAATGAACCAACCGCAAACGACCCAATCGGATGGCGGCGCAGGGATGGTGTTGATGCGTACTACGATGGGGCACTAACATTTTAGATCGGAAAGGACATCCATGTCTCGTAATTTTATTTTAGCGATTATGCTCGGCACGGTCGTTTTCCTGGGGATATATCTTGTATGGACAACCTGGGTCAATCCGCGCCCAACGGTAGCGGAAAGTGCTTCAGCTGTCGCAAATCCAACAGTGAATCCGAACATCACCATCGTGCCTTCGACGTTAAACAAGGAAGGTGTTCCCAGCAAAGCAGGATCGCTTGCGCTGACGCAGACCATGACGGGAACGCAAGCACTCGCGGAATTTGCGCAACTGCACGGGAAGGGATTTGATCTGCTCACCGGCTATATGGCGCACTATGGCAAAGATGAAGCGCTGCTCTGGGTGGGTCAAGCGAAAGACGACAAGGCAGCCATCGATATGGTCGCGCAGATGGCGGAAAAAATCGGTCCCGATAATGCGATGTTCAAAGACCTGAACGAACTGAACATCAGTGGACGAAGGTTGTTTACCGCCACAGGGCAAGGACAACAACATTTCTTTTACGCCGTGAACGATAAGATCGTTTGGCTTGCCGCCAGTCCAGAACAAGGTGCGGATGCTCTGCATTCGTTGTGGAGTGCGGTGAGATAGAACGTATTGCGTGGTATGTGTTCCGTCATACGCACCGCTTACCACGCACCACGAAATACATTAGGAGTTCAAATGGCTACTACCATACCCAGAGTTCAGGAACGGCAAGGATTCAACATCCGTTGGCGCTATGTGATCATCATCGCGATTCTCGTGCCGGTGCTCGCGCACGTGTTCTTTGCGATCACACGCTCGCCACTCACGAATTATTACGTGACGGTCGATGAACTGGTCGCGCAAAGCGCGCAGACGAGTAAAGTGCGGGTGGGCGGACTCATCGTGCCGGGAACGATCAACTGGGATAACGCGACGCGCTCGCTGACGTTTCAACTACAAGGTGAAAAACGCAATCTCACGGTCACGTATCGCGGCTTCGCGCCCGACACTTTTCGCGATGGCTCGACGGCAATCGTCGAAGGCGAACTCAGCCGCGATGGCACGTTCACCGCATACAACTTGCTCATCAAGTGTCCGCATCAATACGTTCCGGCGATGTGAGAGAGATTAGAGATTGGAGATTGGAATTATGCAAGCAACAATTCCTCAACCGGTTGCGAAGAAATCGTCTGGTTTAAAACCGCGTTTCGTCGTGGTGATCGTGGTTGTGATCGCGGCGATGGCGTTTCTCGCCATTTCGAGTTTCCAAGAAAACTCGATGTACTATATGACGGTACCGGAACTCAAAGCGCAAGCGCAAGCCGAGGGCGCGGCGTTCTTCGACAAGATGGTCCGCGTATCGGGTCCACTGCACAAAGAAAGCATCGATTGGAATGTCAAGACATTGACGCTCAAGTTCCATATCGACGAAGCGGGCGATATGTTCCCGGTCGTTTTCGTCGGTCCAGTTCCCGATACGATGGAAAACGGTGAAACGGTCGTGGTCGAAGGCAAGTACACGCGCGAGGGCGTATTCAACGCGACAAATATTCTCGTGAAATGTCCGTCGAAATATGAACCGGAGAAGGGATAAGAGGGCGCAGAAGGCAATAGAAGGCGAAGACGGCTTGCCCTCATTTCCTTCATTTCCGTTATTTCCCTTTCGGCTTTCCTCTCCCTTATCTTCTGGAGGTAATAATGACTATTATTCTCGCCGATGTCGGCACGGCTACTTTGTTGCTGGCACTTTTACTATCGATTTACGCAACGGGCGTGTCGTTCCTGGGCGCACGTCGAATGCGCCCCAATTGGATCGCGAGCGCAAAGAACACGACGTTCGTCGTCTTTGGTTTGCTGTCGCTTGCCGTCTTGATCATGGAATACTTTTTGCTCACGGGAGAATTCCAGGTTGAGTACGTCGCTCACTATGCCGCGCTCAAGCAGCTGTTCATCTACAACCTTTCGGCGTTATGGGGCGGTCAAGAAGGTTCTCTGCTATTCTGGGGCTGGGTGCTCGCGATGTTTGCGGCGATAGTACTCGTTCAAAATCGCCGCAAGCACCAGGAGTTGATTCCGTACGTGATCGCGGTGACGATGATTACGGAAGCTTTCTTCTTGATTCTCATGACAGTAGTCACCAGTCCTTTCAAATTGCTCGATTTTGTCCCGGCGGATGGACAGGGACTCAATCCACTTTTGCAAAACATCGGCATGTTCTTCCATCCGGTCACGCAGTACCTGGGTTACGTCGGTTTCACCATTCCCTTTGCGTTTGCGATGGCGGCGCTTTTCACCGGACGCTTAAACGATGTGTGGATTCGAACTACGCGCCGCTGGACGCTTTTCGCATGGCTGATGCTGTCGCTTGGATTATTGTTTGGTGGACAGTGGGCGTACGTCGAGCTTTCGTGGGGCGGTTACTGGGGTTGGGATCCGGTCGAGAATGCCTCGTTGATGCCGTGGCTCACGGCGACCGCATACTTGCACAGCGTGATGATTCAGGAAAAGCGTGGGATGCTCAAGGTGTGGAATCTCGTGTTGGTCATGCTCACATTCATTCTGTCGCTCCTCGGCACGTTCATCACACGCAGCGGCATCGTCCAATCGGTTCATGCTTTCGGCGTCAGTTCGATGGGACCGTACTTTCTGGTGTTCATGGGCGCAACGATTCTTATCTTCCTCTGGTTCCTGTTCAGCCGCATGGACAATTTGAAAGAAGACAACGAACTCGATTCGCTCGTCTCCCGCGAGTCATCGTTCTTGCTCAACAACCTCATTCTCGTCGGCGCGGCGTTTGCGACTTTTTGGGGCACGATTTTTCCGATGATCAGCGAAGCGGTGACCGGCAAGAAAATTACCGTGGGTCCCCCATTCTTTGAAAGAGTCAACGGTCCGATTTTCCTCGCGCTCGTGATTCTGATCGGCATTTGCCCATTGATCGGCTGGCGACGGGCGACGAAAGAAAATCTCATTCGCAACTTTATCAAACCGCTCACGTTCGGCATTTTGTTCGATGTACTGCTTTTCATCGTCGGCATTCGAGATGCGGGTGGACTCATTTCGTTCGGCGTGTCGGCGTTCGTGCTGGCGACGATTGCGCTGGAATTCTATCGTGGGGTACGCACACGGATCAAGCAGTATCAGGAAAATCCATTGCTTGGCTTGTTCAATCTCGTCGAACGGAATCGGCGGCGGTACGGCGGCTATATCATTCACGTCGGTGTCATCCTTATGGTGATCGGAGTTGCCGGTTCGAGCTTTTACAAGACCGATACGCAAGCGAATTTGAAAAAGGGTGAATCGGTGACATTACGCCAGTACACCGTGCGCTTCGACGGCTTGAAAGAGGTGACACGCGAAAACCACGACGCGGTCATCGCCAATCTGACGGTCACGGAGAAAAACCAGCCCGCCGGAATGCTCTTCCCCGAAAAGGATTTTTATCCGCAACAGGATCAACCGTCGTCGGAGATGGCGGTGCGCAGTACCGCCGCCGAAGATTTGTACATCATCCTCGCGGGCTGGGAAGACGACGGCTCGGCATCATTGAAGGTGATTATCAATCCGTTGATCATCTGGCTGTGGATCGGCTGGATCGTGCTGATTTCTGGAAGTGTGATCGCGTTGCTGCCTGACCCGCGCGAAGAACGGGCGCTGGCGCGCGTGGCGGGACGCGAGCGTTTGATTTCGGTCTCGAGCGAATAAGAAGGACGTGATGCGATTCATTCGACTTGCGCTTGCGCTGATCTTGATCTTCGCGTTCACGGTGATGCCCGCATCGGCAGACGGAATCGTAGATCAAATCGGCTCAAACTTGATGTGCCAGTGCGGCTGCACGATGGTGCTCTCGACCTGCGATTGCGGCACCGCGGAACAAATGCGTGGCGAGATCCGTTCGATGCTTGGCGAGGGCAAGACCAAAGACGACATTCTGAATTTCTACGTCGGTAAATATGGCGACAAAGTGCTCGCTGCGCCCAAAGCCGAGGGCTTTAATATCAGCGCGTACATCACACCCTTCATCGTAATTCTACTGGGTGGGGGTGTGCTTGCGTTGATCGTGCGGCAATGGGTGATTCGCACGCGCGCGCAACCTGTCGCGGCTGCCGATGCTGTGCCGGTCTTGCCCGCATCACCCGATCAATTGCGCGCGCGATTGGATCGAGAATTGAGCGCATATGAATAAAAATGTAATTGGTAATTCATTTACGAATTACCAATTACCAATTACCAATTGAGGAAAAACTATGAGTGCAATAATAATCGCCATCATCGCGTTGGTCGCGTTGGGCTTGGCGTTTCAACCGCTGTTTCGCCAAGAGCAACTTGCGTTTGTCACTGCGGACGAACTGGATCCGAATTTGGAAAATCTATTGTCGGCGCGCGAAGCGACGTACAGTGCGATCAAGGATTTAGAATCTGACCATATGCAGGGAAAACTTTCCAATGTGGATTATCAAACCTTGCGCAGCAAATATGAAACCAAGGCGCTCGCGATTCTTCAACAACTGGACGTTGTTGAGACAAATTCGGTCGTGACCGCTCAGCCTGTCGCCACCGCAGATGGCAGGTGCGCGCACTGTGGCGAGCCATTTGACGCACGGGACAAATTCTGCCGCCGCTGCGGGGCTAGCATTGCGCCTACCGCGCCTCCTGCGGCGAGACCATAAAAGCCGGCGCAAGATTCTGCGCGCGGTGTGGCGCTCCAATCCATGCATTGCAATATGTGTGAAGTGGGTTTTACTCTCTTCTCGCAGGCTTGGCATGGTTTGTTGGCTATACTTGTTGATGTCACAGTTACCGATGATGCAAGCCAGTATCAATACCTGATTAACAAAAACCATGCTCGACATAGCGTGGTTTTTGGAATCCTTTCGCGTACTTGAACAAAACTGATTCACCGAAGGTTGGTCATAAATCATAGACCGCTCACGCTTAAAGGAAACGCGGTCATCCGAAGGTCTACCCAGATCGGCACTTCCTCAAAGCCCTGGGCATCATTATCGTCCGTCACCGGCATAAGTTGCATGAGCTGTTTAACGTTTTGGCAGAACCGACTATTGACTGGACAGAAACCAACATTATATCGTTCGCCAAGTGTGCCTTTAGCGAAAAAAACCAGCCATCCGAAGACTGCTGAGTCAATCGCTTCGTTTCTGATGACGCAAGACCTGGGTTAGTGAACACGCACATTCCCTGTCAGGTTCATTGTAATTGCCACAAGGGCATAGATTCATCACAACCAATAGCATAAGATCTGCTTGGAACCTTGAGGTACTTTCACTTTGCTAAACCAAGCTCCAATATGGGGCAAGGTAAATGTTGATCGCGTGCTAGCATACGATTCAACCAATTCCAACCCAGGCGAAAATAGCTCAACGTGCGCCGCGCCTTGCGATCAACCCAGTGTCGCCAGCCCCGCTTGACGACCTGAACGGCGACCTGGACTAACCAGACATAGGCAAGTGCCATGACT
>JACRMI010000010.1 GCA_016215025.1 Chloroflexota bacterium | reverse complement strand
GCCGACTCCTTAAGTGCTGCGCCTTTTTCAGGCGATTATTAATGTACCATTTTAGACGACGATAAGTGGGGCATCCCGGCGATCATAAGTGCGACATTTTGCACGACGATAAGTGGGACATTTTAAATAGACACTAACAGTTATCTAGAGAGTCTTTTCCTATGTGATTTGATGGATGAGGTGCGAGTCACCGTTGAGCGTTTAGATGGAACGCGTGTTAAGTTCACACAATTGAGCGAAGGCGAGCAGCAGTTACTTACTGTCCTAGGGCTACTTCTCTTTACGCAAAATGACGAGTCCCTGTATCTTCTAGACGAACCCGATACACATCTAAACCCGGTGTGGATCTACGATTTTTTGCGTCTGTTACAAGATAATATCCGCGCCGAAAAGGGACAGTTGATTGTTGCTACTCACGATCCGCTGATGATTGGAAGTCTACACAAGAACCAAGTACGCATACTCAGGCAAGAAGAGCTGGGCATTGTTGCTGAAGAACCAGAGTACGATCCGATTGGTCTTGGAGTTGAAGGACTACTTAAATCAGAGCTATATGGCTTGCGGTCAACACTGGCTCCTGACATTTTGGATAAGCTTGATCGCCATTATTTTCTACTTGGCAAACAACACAAAACAGATGCCGAACAGATGGAGTTAATAGGACTAGCTCAGGAACTTAATTCGCTCGGTGTGTCGCGCACTCATCCAAATCCATACTTTGAGTTGTTTGCCAACGCAATGGCGAGACGTATGCCCAAGCCAGAGACAACCTTGACTAAGGATGAGATCGACGATCAGGCTCAACTATCTGACATAGTACTAAATGAGATTCTTGCTGAGGAAAAAACTGTACAAGTGGACAAATCGGAATGAGATATATCCCGCTCAAAGATCATCAACCTGACCAAGCGTGGATCGATAAGGCAAATCATTTGATAGACGCTCTGAGAGTCGCCCCAGACTCGGAAGCGCGCAAGAAAATCATTGATGCCGACGCCAACAAGAGAGTGTGGGGCGAATTGAAAGGTTGGTTGCTTTCACTTTCCCATCATAAATGCTGGTTCTCTGAAGCGAAAGACTGTTTCAGTCACTGGGATGTGGAACACTATCGTCCCAAAAAATCCGCCAAAGATAGGGATGGTACTGAATACGACTGCTATTGGTGGCTTGCCTTCGATTGGACAAATTTTCGTATTTGTGGGAATGTCGGTAACCGTAAAAAGGGAACATTTTTCCCATTACGAGATGGCTGCCCAAGAATAGCGCCGTTTGGTGATGTTCGCCTGGAAGAACCATTATTACTTGATCCAGCGGATCCAGATGATCCTTCGCTGATTTCTTTTGATGTTGAAGGCAACGCAATCTTTTCACCTGCATTCACTGATCCTTGGGAAAAAGAGCGTGTCGAATATTCAATAGAACGTTATAACCTCAATGACTACCAACCTTTGGTTGACAAACGCAAGATCGTCTGGAATGATTGTTGGATGCGAATCCAAGAGTACTTGAGAGAACTTAACGCATACCATCAATCGCGAAGTATGATTGCGCACCAGCTTTCAAAAGAAAAAGCGCAGCAGATTCGCAAAATGTTACACGAGGACCAGGAGTTCTCTGCTGTTGCCCGAGCATGTCTACTAAACACAGGCGATCCTCGTGTGGCTGGGTTTTTAAGGAGTACATAAATGTGCTTGGATCACCCAATCGCTTGATACCATCAATATGCTTTGCAGAATTCGTATCAAAGATATGACAATGACTCAAACACGCCAACACTTGCACTAGCTCACATGATGAACTGGCGCATTTTTTTTAAAATCCAGCCTTCGCAAGCTGGCGTGGTGGATTCGTTGGCACGATTTCAATCGCCAGGATTCGCAAATTTCCCCCCACTGATTGACATTCACAATTTTCGGTGTTATTCTTTGGCGCGCCAATCTAGAGGTTCGCAAGCTGATGCACATCGCGACCCGTTTTTCATCAGTCCCATTCACATCCCTGGAGGAGTGGTGGCAGTTTTGTCCGGCATTCAAGCGTGCGTATTCGATGCCTATGGTACGCTGTTTGATTTCAACTCAGCCGTAGCTCGACATCGCGCCCGCCTGGGAGACATTGCCGATCAGTTCTCCGCGTTGTGGCGCAAAAAACAATTGGAATACACATGGCTGCGCAGTCTGATGCATCGCCATGCCGATTTTTACCAAGTCACGTTGGATGCGCTCGACTATTGCCTCGTAGCGTTTGACGTGATGGATAGCGCGCTGCGCCTCGATTTGATGGATGCCTATCGCCAACTTGATTGTTACCCCGATGTCCGCCCCACTCTCGAACAGTTGAAAGCCGATGGATTTCTGACCGCAATTCTATCGAATGGGTCACCCTCGATGTTGCAGACAGCCGTGAAAAGCGCAAACATTCAAAAACTCGTCGACCGCATTTTGTCGGTTGAGCAAATCGGCGTGTACAAGCCCGACCCGCGCGTTTACCAACTGGCGGTCGATCAGCTTGCCTTGTCGCCGCGCAAAATTGCATTCCAATCGTCGAATGCGTGGGACACAGTCGGCGCAGCCAATTTTGGGTTGCGCGTCGTTTGGGTGAATCGTTTTAATCAATCACCTGAAAAATTGCCTTTCAAAGCCGATGCCGAGATCAAATCGCTCTCCGAACTTGCTGCGCTTTTGAGCAAATAATTAACGCTTCTCCGCCCAATTCCTCTGTGCATTTTACACAATTTTAATGCTTTGTGATTTGCACACCTTATCCGTAGACACAAGCCCCGCTCGTACGCTATATTCTCACTTGATGCAGGACTCGGGTTCGAGCATAATGCCGGGGTACGTCCCTGGAAACCGTCGAATCGCACATTAGCGGTCCGACAGGCGTGAGACCGTCTGAACCCAGGCGGTCTTTTTTGTCGGTATTTCTTTCTTGCCGCAAAGACGCGGGGAACGCGAGGTGAAAGAACAAAAATCTCTGCGCTCTCCGCGTCTCTGCGATGAAACGATGGAGGAACAAATATGTGTCGAATGGCAGCGATAAAGTCTAGAGACCCCGTCGCGCCGGTGCTTCTTTTGCGCATGATGCTCGCCATGCAAAAGGGTCACGACAATTCCGGCTTTGCGATGGTGATGCAAGACCTCGGCGGCGCGTTCGCCGAATTTAAGAAATTTCCCCTGCTCTCGATGGCGTGTACCTCGGCGGGCTTGGAGACCGCCGAAGCGATTCTCGAAGAAGCGGGGTTCTCGCCCAAGTTCGATTACAAGCCCGACGTAGAGAATCTCCCCGATCTCGATTTCAAGCGAATGCCCCATTACGTCTTTCGCAATTATCGATACCCCGAACGCTGCAATGCCCTCTACGATTCGCCGTCCGCCGAACAGAAACAACTTTTGCTCGAAACACGACTCAAGCTGCGTGAGACGTTGACGCGCGAAAAGCAAGGTTTCGTCTATTCATTTTGGCCCGACGTGTTGACGCTAAAAGAAGTGGGCGACCCGCGCGACATCGGCACGTACTTTCAACTGTGGAACGACGACCATTGGCTCAAGGCGCGCGTCGTTTCGGCGCAGTGTCGCCAGAATACAAATTACAAAATCGTGCGTTACGCCGCGCATCCGTTTTTCATCGAAGGCGGTTACACGCTGATGGGCAACGGCGAAAACACCTTTTATCAAAAGAATAAGGAATTTCAGCAGCGCCTTCATCCCGCGTACGTTGGCTTTGAATCCGATACCCAGTGTTTCCTCTACACACTCCACTATGTCGTCGACGAATTAGGTTGGCCCCTCGAATATTTCAAGCATGTGATTACGCCCCTCACCTTTGAAGAAATGCAAAAACGCACCGATGCTCCCGTCCTGCAACAGATTCGCCAATCGCTCATGAATCTCGAAATCAATGGACCGAACACGGTCGTCTTTGTACTGCCCGACAATCGCATGGGCGTCATCGCCGATGCAAAAAAATTGCGCCCGTACGTGATCGGCAAAGATGACGAGATGGTGGTCTCGGCGTCCGAGGTATGCGGCGTCAACATGGTCATTCCAAATCGAAATACCGAACACGATATTTATCCTGGCGAACGCGAGACCGTCATCGTCAATAATGGATTGGAGGTCGAGCGATGGCAGCAATAGACCCGACCAAAATCAATGTGACTGTCAGCAAGAACGGCAATGGCAAAAAGCCAGTTGTTGCATCACGTAATCCAACGATCAAACCCACGTTCGTGCGCGATACGCATCCGATGGATTTTCCGTGGAAGATCGAGTGGAACGCCGAAACGTGTATTCGCTGCGGCTCGTGCGTCGCAACGTGTACCTTCGATGCGATCAAGCCGCAATTGCAGCGCAAAGGTCAGGCGCTCAGCACTGGCTCCATGCCGAATCCAATCGAATCGACCGAAGTCATCATGGCGATCAAGCAAGTCAACGATCCCAAGAATTATTGTCGCGGCTGTTCGATGTGCGAAAAAGTTTGCCCGACCAATTCGATCAAGCCAGTCGAAAATGGGCATCATCGTTTTCCGCTCGTCGCGCGCAAAGGCGGTTCGCCCATCAAGCGCGGTGGTCGCGGTCATGGCGCGCGCACTCGCGCACTCGACTATATCAAAGTCGGTCGCATTAGCCAGATGACCGATCCTTCGCTCGATGCCGCGCGGCATACGTTCGATATGCTCACGCCGTTGGGCCGCGGCTTGCCTGCCGATAAACTTCCGCTCAAAGTTGAAAATGGAAAGTTGGTCCCCACCGGTTGGACGCCGCCGATGCGCTGGATTTATCCCATCATCATCGGCGACATGTCCGTCGGCGCGTTGTCGTGGCGCATGTGGGAAGCACTCGCGCTCGCCGTGGCGTACCTCAACGAAGAATGCGGCATGCCCGTGCGCATGAGTTCCGGCGAAGGCGGTATGCCGGTTCGATTATTGAAATCCGAATATCTAAAATATTTCATCATCCAAATCGCGAGCGGACACTTTGGCTGGAATCGTATCATCAAAGCGATGCCTGAGATGGTGACCGACCCCGCCGCCGTGTTAATCAAAATCGGTCAGGGCGCGAAACCCGGCGATGGTGGACTCTTGCCCGCGGAAAAAGTTGCGCCGCACATTCAAGCAATTCGCGGCGTGCCGAAAGCGGATTTGCTCAGCCCACCGAATCACCAAGGTTTGTACAGCATCGAAGAATCGGTGCAGAAAATGTTCTTGAGCATGAACGCCGCATTCAAGTTCCGCGTGCCGGTCGCGATCAAAGTCGCAGCCAGTTCGACGAGCGTTGCAGTGTTCAACAACCTCGTCCGCGATCCGTACCAAATCGTCGGCGGATTTTTCCTCGATGGTTTGCAAGGCGGCACGGGCGCAGCGCACGAAGTGAGTCTCGATCACACTGGTCATCCCATCTTGAGCAAACTGCGCGATTGCTATCTCGCGGCAGTCGATCAAGGCAAGCAAGGACAGATTCCACTCTTCGTCGGCGGCGGCTTTGGCGATACGGGCGATCTCGCCGCGGATGCGTTCAAAGCAATTTGTCTGGGCGCGAACGGTGTGTTCTCGGCAAAAATTTGGTTGCAGCTTGCGGGCTGCGTCGGCAATGAAAAAGGGCGCTGCAACGCTTGTAACACCGGCTATTGTCCTGTTGGTATTTGCACGCAAGAACAGCGCCTTGTCGCGCGCTTGGATGTAGACGCCGTCGCGCAAAACATCGTGGACTATTTCCTCGCGCTCGATCAAGAGCTGAAAAAGTTGATGGCTCCTATCGGTAACTCCACTCTGCCGATCGGTCGCAGTGACGCGCTCGTCTCGATGTCGAAATCGGCGGCGGAACGATTGCAGATTGCATACGCGTGTTAAGGTAGAGAAGTCAGAATCCAGAATTCAAAAGCCAGAATAAAAATGGAGACGAGAATGCAACGCACACCTGCGCGAACGTTTGAGGATTTGGTTGTCTGGCAAAAGGGACATCAATTTGTTCTGAGCGAATATCATTTCACGGATTGTTTTCCAAAAAGCGAAACGTACGGATTGACATCGCAGTTGCGGCGAGCAGCCGTCTCAATTCCCGCAAACATTGCAGAAGGATTTAAGAAAAAAGGTAAAGCAGATAAAGCACGATTCATGAATATCGCCCAAGGCTCGATCGAAGAATGCCGCTATTACCTGATTCTCGCGCGTGATTTGAAATATGGTGATGTCGTTTCACTACAAGCTCAACTCGAAGAAGCAAGTAAATTGCTTGAAGCGTACACCTCAGCGATTGTAGAATCGTATCGATAAGAAGCCAGGAGCCAAAAGTCAGAAGAAAAGATTCTGGATTCTGAATTCTGGCTTCTGGATTCCTGAAAGGTTGACATGAAGCATCTAACCACATACGGAAACAATAAGCGCAAATCGACCCAGCAGCTTTTGCAAGAAGTTTACGCGGCGATGCGTGAGGGCGAAACGGATTTTGTCGTCGATGCGTCCGGACAGCACAATATTGGCGGACCGCTCTGGAGCACCGATGGCAAACCGCTCAAGTTCACAGTGCGCAACCCAGGTCAACGCGTCGGCTCGATGGGTATGCCTGGCACCGAGATCGTCGTCGAAGGTCCCGCACCCGCAGATGTTGGCTGGCTCAACGCGGGCGCGACAATTACGGTGAAAGGCGATGGCGGCGATACAACCGGTCACTGCGCCGCAGATGGCGTCATCTACATCGGCGGACGCGCCGGGACGCGTACCGGCTCGCTGATGAAACACGACCCCGCGTACAATCAACCTGAATTGTGGATTCTAAAAAATACCGGCTCGTTTCCCTTTGAATTTATGGGCGGCGGCATCGCCGTCGTGTGCGGTTACGATTCGGACGAATTCGATTCGGTCATCGGCGAGCGCGCGTGCATCGGCATGGTCGGCGGCATTGTTTACGTGCGCGGACGCATCGGCAAATTGCCGGGCAATGTCAAACTGATCGAGACGCTGGAGAAGGAGGATTGGGATTTTCTCAACGCGGGAATGCCCAAATTCTTGCAAGCCATCGATCACTCCGAGTTGCTTCCAACCTTGCTTGCACCAACCGATTGGCGAAAAATCATTCCCAAGAGTTACGAAGAACTCAAGCAACGCCAAAAGCGCCGCTCGCTCGGCGAGTTTCGCGCGAATCGCTGGATTCAAGGCGGACTCTTTGGCGATGTCGTAAACGATTCGGGCGATGTGACGCCGCTTGTGCCGATGGGCGAATATCGCACGCACACGCCGGTATGGAACAACGCGGTCTTTGCCGCGCCGTGCGAGTACGCGTGTCCCAGTTACATTCCAACCCAGGATCGTATCAATCTTTTGCGCAAAGGCAAACTGCGCGAGGCACTCGACCTTGTGCTGCAATTCAATCCATTCCCAGGTTCGGTGTGCGGCGCGGCGTGTCCCAATCCGTGTATGCGCGCCTGCACGCGCCAGAACATCGACTTTGCAGTTCTCGCCGGTCCGCTTGGAAAATTTTCGATGGACTTGCCCGCACCGCCAATGGAAGCACACACCGGCAAACGCTTCGCCATCATCGGCTCTGGCGCAGCAGGACTCTCCGCCGCATGGCAACTCGCGTTGCACGGTCACACCGTTACGATTTTCGAAAAAGGTATGAAGCTCGGCGGCAAGATGGCGAATGCGATTCCGCACAGTCGGCTCGAAAAAGAATTGGTGCAAACCGAGATTCGACGCATTCTGTCGCTCGGCGTCCAAGTCCAACTCGATTCCGAAATGACGCCGGATTTCTTTCGACAGATTCGCGAGATATACGACGGCGTCATCATTGCGACGGGCGCGCACTCGCCGCGCAAGCTGCCGTTCCCTGGGAATGAACGCACGTATTCGGCATTGGAATATCTCACGAGCGCGAATGCAGGCAAGCCGGTCGTCAGCACCGCAGGCAAATCGGTCGTCGTAGTTGGCGCGGGCGATGTGGGCATGGATGCATGTTCAGTCGCGTGGCAAAATGGCGCGACGAGCGTGATCGCCGTCGATATCCAAGAGCCAGCGAGTTCCAGCCGCGAACGCGAAGCCGCAATGGCGCTTGGCACGCAAGTGTTGTGGCCCCGCACCGTCGCCGAATACAACGACGATCAACTTTTCTTCAAAGAAGGCGATTCGCTCACAGCGGATGTCGTCATCGTCGCCATCGGCGAAGTCCCCGACATTTCTTGGCTGCCCGATAATTTGGACCGGGTGAAAAATAACTGGGTCGCGGTCGACGAGACGGGACGCATGCGTGACCCGCGCGTCTTCGCCATCGGCGATGTCGTCAAGCCAGGGTTGCTCACGCAAGCGATTGGCGCAGGTCGCATCGCCGCGCTTGCGCTTCACGCTGACGTGATGGGCGAATCGTTTGAAATGCCGCGCAAGCAAGTGATGCCGAAGGACCGATTGAATCTGATCTACTTTACGCCACGCGTTAGTCAATGCCCCACCGATCCACTCGCCGAAGGGGCGCGCTGCATTTCGTGCGGCACCTGTCGCGACTGCAACATCTGCGTGACGATTTGCGGACAGAATGCGATCAGTCGCATCGAGAACCCGAACGGCTCGTTCGAGTTTCGTGTCTCGGACGAGTACTGCATCGGCTGCGGATTTTGCGCGGCGGCGTGTCCCAGCGGCATCTGGACGATGGTGCCGAATATTTTGGGAGAAGTGGAAAAAGAATAATCTTGGATTTGTCATGCTGAGCGAAGCGAAGCATCTCTCTACGTGCATTGCGAGATGCTTCGTCGCACTAATCGCTCCTCAGCATGACAAACGGTGTAATACCTTTAAACCGTTGGATGTGTAATCCAACGGTTTGTGTTTTTGTGTGCTATAATCCAATCAACTCATCGAGGAGAATACATCAGTATGAAGTACGATTTTGATCGTGTGATCGATCGACGTGACACCGAATCGATCAAATGGCAAGCGTATCCGCGCGACGTTCTGCCTATGTGGGTCGCCGACACCGATTTCGAATCGCCGCAGCCGGTGATCGATGCGATTTTGAAACGCGCACAGCATGGCATCTTTGGTTATCCCGAACGACCTGCCTCGTACTCTGAAGCGATCATCGATTGGATGCGCGCGCGGCATGGCTGGGACATCAAACGCGAATGGATCGTCAATAATCCTGGCGTCGTCGCAGGATTGATTCTGGCGATCAATACGTTCACGCAACCCGGCGACAAGATCATTATCCAGCCGCCGGTGTATCATCCCTTCTTTCACATTGTCAAGAACAACGGCCGCCAAATTGTCGAGAATCCTCTGCGCGAAGAGAACGGCTATTATCGAATGGATCTGGCAGATTTGGAAAAACAGATCGACAGCCGCACCAAGGCATTGATTCTATGCAGCCCGCACAATCCCGTCGGTCGAGTGTGGACGAAAGACGAATTGACTGCGCTTGGCGAAATCTGTCTTCGCAGAAATGTTTTGATTTTTTCGGATGAAATCCATTCCGATTTGATTCTGCGTGGCAATCGGCATACTCCACTCGCAATGATCTCACCCGAATTGGCAGACCTCACATTGACGTTCATTGCGCCGAGCAAAACGTTCAACATTCCTGGCATGTTTACATCCGCGCTGATAATACCGAATCCGAAATTGAACGCGCAGTTCTGCCTCACGCTAGAAAATATGGCGCAGGGTCACGGCAACATTTTCGGCATGATTGCGCTGGAAGCGGCGTATCGGCATGGCGCAGAATGGCTCGCGCAGATGCTCGAATACCTGCAAGATAATATTGATTTCACTATCCGATTCTTCAACGAGCGCATTCCACAAATCAAGGTCGCGTGCCCCGAAGGCACATACTTGCTCTGGCTCGATTGTCGCGCGCTGGGTCTCGATCAACAAGGATTGCGCGATTTGTTTTTGAAAAAATCCAAGGTCGCATTGAACGACGGAAGTATATTCGGCGTCCAGGGCGAAGGATTCATGCGCATGAACATCGGCTGCCCGCGTTCGGTTTTGCAAGAAGGCTTGGAGCGCATCGAACGTGCGGTGAACGGGCAATTATCCGCGGACACTTGCACCTAACGCAAGTGCAGGTGTCACGCAAATCAACGCGAATAATCAAATTGTCATTCTGAGCAAAGCGGTTTTTGCGGAGCGAAGCGTTCGACTCCGCGGCAAAGAAAGCTGCTCCGCACAGGACGCTCTTCAGAATGACAAACCACAATTTTATCTGTGTTCTTCTGTGTAAGTTCTGTGGCAGATTTAATTACCCGCCTCCTCTCCGATTGGAATATCGACTACAGCATCGCGCCGAACATCGCGGCGCGCAAAACGATTGCCGCACGCGTCGCGCAAACGGTTCCATTCCCCGACGATCTACATCCCGCGCTGATCGAATCCCTCCGCACACGCGGCATCGATTCGCTTTACACACACCAAGCGACGGCGTGGCAACTTGTGCACGACGGTCATCACATCGTCGTCGTCACCGGCACGGCGAGCGGCAAAACACTCTGCTACAACTTGCCGGTACTGGATCGCTTGCTGCGCGATGACAAGGCGCGCACGTTGTATATCTTCCCAACAAAAGCACTCTCGCAAGATCAGGTAGCCAATCTTCAATCGTTGACCGCCGACCGCGGACAGCCGCCAACGTTCGGCGGTCAGCGGTCTGTCGTCAGCGGTCCGTTTGTCGCAACATACGACGGCGATACTCCCCAATCCCAGCGTTCCATCATTCGCAAATCAGCCCGCATCATCGTCAGCAACCCCGACATGGTACATACCGGCATTCTGCCCCATCACGCGAATTGGTCAGAGTTTTTTCGCAACCTCCGCTTTGTCGTCATCGACGAGATGCATGCGTATCGCGGCGTGTTTGGATCGCACGTCGCCAATGTCCTCCGCCGCTTGAAGCGCATCGCTAATTTTTACGGTGCGTCGCCGCAGTTCATTCTCACGTCGGCGACGATTGCCAATCCAGTCGAGCTTGCCGAGCGACTGGTCGAAGAAGCCGTCACACTCGTCGATAACGATGGCGCGGCAAAAGGCGAAAAACAATTCGTCGTCTACAATCCACCCGTCGTCGATCAAAAGCTGGGTATGCGCCGCAGCTCGCTGCTTGAAAGCGTTCGCCTCGCGCAAGCGTTGTTGCAGCGAAATGTGCAAACCATCGTCTTCGCGCGCGCACGGCGGTCCGTCGAAGTAATTCTCAGGTATCTTCACCCCGACACTCGCACACTCCCAAACTCCCAATCGAGCGTGACAGAGTATGGGGGTATGGGAGTGGTACGCGGTTACCGCAGCGGCTACTTGCCCACTCAGCGCCGCGACATCGAACGCGGGTTGCGCGAGGGAACCGTGCGCGCTGTCGTCGCGACAAATGCGCTCGAACTCGGCATCGACATTGGCGGGATGGGCGCGGCGATTCTCGTCGGCTATCCTGGGACGATTGCGGCGACGTGGCAACAAGCGGGACGCGCGGGGCGCGGCGATGATGCATCGCTCGCCATTCTCGTCGCATCGGCTGACCCACTCGATCAATTCCTTGCGCGCCATCCCGATTACCTCTTCGGTCGCTCGCCCGAAAGCGCGCTCATCAATCCCGACAATCTTTTGATTCTGCTTGCGCATTTGCGCTGCGCCGCGTTCGAGTTGCCATTTCGACAAGGTGAAAAATTTGGACGCGTCGATGGTTCGCGCATCGGCGAGTTTTTGAAATTCCTGGTCGAGGCGGGCGTCGTGCATCAATCGGGCGAAAAATATTTTTGGATGTCGGATCAATATCCCGCCGATGCAATTTCGCTGCGCAGTGCATCGGCGCAGACAGTAGTGTTGCAAGTCGCCCCCCACCCTAGCCCTCCCCCGTTTGACACAGGGGAGGGAACAATCATAGGGAATGTTGATTTTGAGAGCGCGTATTGGATGGTGCATCCCGAAGCCATTTACTTGCACGAGGGGCAATCCTTCGTCGTCGGCGAACTCGATTTGGCGCACGCCATCGCGCGGCTCGTTCCAACCGACGCCGATTACTACACCGAGCCGCGCCGCGAGACCCAGGTGCAATTGCTCGACACGCTTCGCGTTGCGGAAGCAAAAGCGCATGGCGCAACGAAAGCGCATGGCGAAATCGCGGTGACGACGCAAGTGACGGGGTATAAAAAGATCAAGTGGTACACGCACGAAAATCTCGGCGAAGGAATGGTTTCGCTTCCACCAACCGAATTGCACACGACCGGTTACTGGCTCGCAGTGAACGATGACACGGTTAACAAGTTGCGCGATGAAGGTTTGTGGTCGAATGCGCCGAACGATTACGGACCCAACTGGGATTCGATTCGCAATCAGGTGCGCGCGCGCGACAACTATCGCTGCCAAGGGTGCGGTATTCCAGAAGATGGCAAGCCACACCACGTTCATCATAAAATTCCATTTCGCGCATTTCCAACGAGCCAACTAGCCAACGAACTAACGAACCTGGTAACGCTCTGCCCGAATTGTCATCGTCGCGCGGAAACTGCCGTGCGAATTCGCAGCGGACTCGCGGGCGTGGCGCATGTGCTGGGACATCTCGCATCGTTGTTCCTGATGTGCGATAGCGGCGATATCGGCGTACATTCCGATCCGCAATCGCCGCTTGCCGATGGCAAGCCAACCATCGTGATTTACGATCAGGTTCCGGCGGGCATTGGTTTCAGCGAGCGCCTGTTCGAACTGCACGACGAGTTGCTTGCGCGCGCGCTAGAGCTGGTGTCGTCGTGCGAATGCGAGGATGGTTGTCCGTCGTGCGTTGGTCCCGGCGGCGAGAATGGGTACGGCGGAAAGAAAGAGGCGCGCGCATTGTTGGAAACGCTGACTCGATAGTCCCAGGAATCGGAGCCAACACTCTCACCGTTTTGTCTTATTGTAACCATCCACTTCATGCGCTATAGTTTTTGCAATAGTTTGTAGATTGGGGAGGGAACCAATGCTGCGTAAACTCGTCAGACGTCTAGGAATCGCAAAGACTTCGGCATTGGTGACAATCGTGGCAGTCCTCTTTTCCGTCGGCATGTCGGTAGGCATCGAATTCATTATCCATGGTGGGGTCTCCGCTCAAGTCATCGTTTTTGCGATTGCCATGCCAGTCCTAATCGCTCCGATTTTCAATTATGTGTTCCTGCGCTTGGTGTTTCAACTCGAAGACCTGCAAGCTCAACTCCATCGGATGACGATCACCGATGAATTGACCGGCGCATTCAATCGGCGGCATTGGATCGAACTCGCCGAATTGGAATTGGCGCGCGCCAAGCGTTACGCCGGCGTTTTTTCTATCCTGAGTTTCGACGTGGACAATTTCAAACGCATCAACGACACGTTCGGACATGCAGCGGGTGATCTCGTCCTGCGCCAATTGAGCCACATTTGCATGTCCAACTCGCGTGAGGTGGACGTCTTTGCGCGCTATGGCGGCGAAGAGTTTGTCTTTCTGCTCCCGGAGATGGATAAAGAGCAAGCGTGGCTCTTTGCCGAACGGATTCGCACGACGATAGCTCAAACGCGTTTTGCATTCAGCCAAGTCGAGATTGGCATTACCCTCAGCATTGGCGTGACCACTTTTCATTCGACGATCTCAGATTTGAATTGCCTTTTGATGCAGGTGGACCAAGCGCTCTACGTCGCCAAGAATGCAGGCAAAGATCGCACCATTGTTGCCCAAGGTCTTGACGATTTAGCGAATTCCATCCAAGCAAGTTTGTCCGCTCACTAATGGGATTCTCTTCGCACGATCTCTCCGCGTTCTCTTCACAATGGATTCACAATCGCATGTGATACTCTATCCAAAATCGAAACCGAACAACCAATCGAAGGAGGATAGATGAAAGCAGTTGTTTGTACTCGATACGGTCCCCCGGAGGTTCTTCATATTCAAGACGTCGAAAAACCATCGCCCAACGATGTACAAGTCCTCGTGCGAGTCCATGCGGCATCGCTCAATCCAGCTGAAGCGCACATGCGCAAAAGCAAACTCATCGGGCGCATCATTTTGGGAACGGGGCTTGTTAGACCCAAGAATCCCATTATCGGCGCGGATTTTGCGGGACAGGTGGAAGCCGTAGGTAGAAACGTAACCGGCTTGAAACCAGGCGATCAAGTATTCGGGCGCAAAAGTCAGGGCGGATTCGCCGAGTATGTCTGTGTCACAGAAAAACCCATCGGGTTGAAACCCGCCAACATTTCCTTCGAGCAAGCATCGGCGGTCCCGGTTGCAGCAATCACCGCCTTGCAGAGTCTGCGCGATAGAGGACAAGTTCAACCCGGGCAAAAGGTGTTGATCCATGGGGCGGCAGGTGGTGTGGGTACGTTTGCCGTCCAAATAGCGAAAGCGTTTGGGGCTGATGTCACTGGCGTTTGCAGTTCGAAGAATCTAAAGTTAGTTCGATCACTGGGGGCAGATCGGGTCATCGATTACACACGCGATGATTTTACTCGCAACGGACAGCAGTACGATGTAATCATCGATAACGTGGGGAATCGTTCGCTTGCCGATTGTCTGCGCGCGTTAAATCCTAACGGCATTTGTGTTGGCATAGGATATACGTCGATGAGTCTTGTGCTTCAACATTTCGTCTTGGGTCGATTCGTCAAGACCGAGAATAAAAAAATCGGTGGGATGCTGGCACGTATCACCAAAGAGGATTTGACCGTATTGAAAGAGATGATGGAAAAGGGCCAAGTCGTGCCATTTGTCGAAAAATGTTATCCGCTCAATCAGGTATCCGAAGCGTACCGGTATCTAGAGACAAAACACGCTTCAGGCAAACTGGTCGTTACGTTCGAGTAGAGGAAAAATCATAACGGGCTGGTAATCGTACACAATAAAACAGGAGGGGCATTGACAGCCACCCAAACCTGGCTACAATCGAGCGCATGAAAAAACTCCTCTCAATCCTCATCAGCGTTCCGGTTCTCTCGCTCGTCATCTTTGCGCTTGCGTTTCTGTTCGGTCTCTTTGGCGAGATCAATTCGCCCAACTCGAATATATTTGCGAATTTCATTCCCGCACTCTTGATCGCATTCGGGCTAGTCGTGCTCGTGTGGATCGGCGCGGGATTTGAATTTTTGCTCTCGCGCATTCGCAGCAAGCCAATTCGTATCCTATCGACGTTGGTCGTTTTCGTTTTTGGTCCAGCGTTCGTGTGTATCGGCTTGCCGCTCTTGATCGCCATCGCAGGGGTCAGTCTTACATCGACTGCGCCCAGTTGGAAAGCGTTGCCCGCCGTGCCCGATAAAGCCGTCGAAATTGTCGGCGCGGATCACATCATGGTGTACGTGCGCACGACGTCGGGAAACTTTTTGCGCTGCCCAGTCACTCAGCCGACGACGTGTTGGGCATCGACGACGAAACCGCCGATGCTGATTCTGGTCAGCAACGTCAATCAACGCCAATCAATTGCAGCGCCTGCTGTTGAGCTGCCGGGCAAAGCGGTCAGCATCCTGGGTGTCGATTACAACCAACCCGGCGGACTCCAATACGGAATTCATTACGCCGTCTTGTCCGATGGCTCGGTGTGGTATTTGCAAAAAGATACGACGAACGACAGTCTGCTTTTTGCGGGATTGCTTGCGCTGCCCGCGCTGGTCATGATCGTAGGTGTCGGCATGACCGTGATTTATCTTGGCGCAGGAGTCAACGCGTTGTCGCGATGGATTGCAGGAGCGCAGCCAGCGACGATTTGATAGATTTGTGGTGAATAACGATTCCCCAGTTTGCAAAGAGCTGGGGAGTTTTGTTTTGGCCAAGGAAGGCAAAACAACAACGAATTGGGGAAGGAACGAATTCGTTTTTTCCCTAATTCGTTGTTGTGGTTTTGATGGCTGTCCGTCGTGCGTTTGTCCCGGCGGAGAGGATGGGTAAGGCGGAAAGAAAGAGGCAGATGCATGGTTGGAAACTCTAAAAGTTGACTCGCCCCAGCTTTCGTGATATGCTTTTGGGCGTATATTTTCATTTGCACCAATCACATTGCCAGGTTTCATACAGGGAGGCCTAGAATGCAGATAATTCCAACGAATATGACTGTGAGCGATTATTGCGAGGCAATGCTCCGAAAAGACATCATTGTAAATCACAAATATCAACGAAGTGATAAGGTGTGGCCTCCTGCAGCAAGATCTTTTCTGATCGAAACTATTTTGTTACATTATTCCGTCCCAAAACTTTCTCTGTTCCAAGTGACGGACTTGAAAAGCAAGAAAACCTACAAAGAAATAATTGATGGACAACAACGCAGTTCAGCCATTTTGGATTTCTACCAAGATAAACTTCGACTGCCCAAGACTAGCGAGATAGAGGATGTTGCTAATCGAACTTTTTCACAGTTATCCCCCGAATACCAACAGAAATTCTTGGAATTCTCGATCTCAATTGATTTATTTGTTTCAGCAACTCCCGAGCAAATTCGCGAAGTATTCAGAAGAATCAACTCATATACCGTTCCTCTGAATGCCGAAGAAAAACGCCATGCCGTATACCAGGGCGAGTTCAAGTGGTTTGTTTATCAACTCTCGAAGCGGCATGACGAAAACTTGATCAATATGGGTGTTTTTGTTGAAAAACAATTGGTTAGACAAGCTGATACTAAATTGTTCGCAGAAATTGTCCATTCCATGCTCAATGGAATAGCCACGACCACTGCCCCAACTCTTGATAAATTATACAAAACTCATGACAGCGATTTCCCGCAACAGAGACAGATGGATGAAAGGATCGATAATGCGGTGGAATTCCTTCTCGGATTACAGGAAATTCACAAAACCGCTATGATGAAACCTTTCCTATTTTATTCATTAGTTTTAGCAGCTTCGCACATGCAAAATCCCATCGAGACATTATTGGTGGCATATACTCCACACGTACCGTATATTTTCAATCGCGAAGTAGTCTTGACTAATCTCACCACGTTGTCTGAAACTCTTGAGAATGACTCTGAAGTCGTTGATGACAAACTCGAGGAGTTCTACGAAGCGAGCTTAAAAACAACCAATGATGCAAAACGACGCAAGGTAATTTTCAAATGGGTATGTAGAGCGTTCGAGCCGGTTTTGCTGTAGACTGCCAAATGAACCCTTCACAGAATCTTTCTGAATTGCACAAAAAAGCACTTCGGAGATTTTCTAGATTGCGCGACTTAGCCGTACAAGCCTCCCAATTGCCTTTTCCTGAATCTGATCTGCTTATTTCCTATGTTGCTATCGAATTCCAGACTACACTTGCGAATTTCACTCGGGCTTACTATTTGTCGTGCATACTAAAACCAGTTTTGAAGAGTGGCGTGCTCGTTAGATGTGATCCGTCAATAACCACTTTCGATGGAGCAATTAACGCCGCAATGAAAAAGTGCAAATACAATGTGTGGATTAAAGGTGGCTGGGATAGACGAGATGAACCTGCTTGGCATAGACCAGAGAGTCTGATAAAATCCAGTCAAGCGATAAACTGTTCTCATTATGCCCAAATTATTGCTGCTTACTCTCTTCCAGTGAATGCCTTTGACCATATCACCAAGTTTCGCAATTTCTATGCACATAGAAACGATTATACAGTAAGATTCGCGCAGCAAGTTGCGAATCATTACAGTATTTCTCCACGCCAACATCCTACCAAAATCCTGGTATCCATTGCTTATGGACGTCCACAACCTTTGATTTTGGACTGGATCGACGAGGTTACCAACGTGATTGGTTTTCTATGTTAATTTGGGTTGCATCAGGCAACTGAGAGATTACTGCCGTTTGCAGTCGAAGAATTGTTGAGCGTGCATCACTACGCGCGCTCTTTTGATTTCTAGCGTCTACATCCAATTGTGATATACTCCTCGCGAGGACAAAATGAACCCAGCCATCGAAACCAACCATCTCGTAAAACGCTACGGCGACGTGACCGCCGTCGATGATTCGTCGTTGCGCGTTGACGCCTCCTGAATTTGGTAATATGCTTTCGAGTATAGAAGGAGGAGTCAAGTGACACACTACCTGACCGAACGAATCACTGTAAATCCCGAACAATGTGGCGGGCATCCATGCATTCGTAGTATGCGCATCCGCGTCACCGACGTGCTCGGATTGCTGGCTAGCGACATGACTATTGCCCAAATTCTGGAAGAATATCCCGACCTTGAAAAGGAAGATATACTCGACGTTCTCAAATTTGCAGCGAGTCATGGGGCATGATATGCCAGGCAAGATTATTCGATTCAGAGCGCGCAAGAACAATTTGAGTAAACGCTACGGCGACGTGACCGCCGTCGATGATTTGTCGTTGCGCGTAGAGCGCGGCGAAATCTATGCGTTCCTTGGCCTCAACGGCGCTGGCAAAACGACGACCATTCGCATGTTGCTTGGCATGATCAAGCCCACAGCGGGCGAAGCGTGCGTCCTGGGAACGCCGATTCGTATCGGCGAAAAGAAACCCTGGGCGAACGTCGGCTATTTAGTCGAGACCGCCAACGCTTATCCCGAACTCACTGTGCGTGAAAATCTGGAAGCGCTGCGTCGTCTGCGTCCTGGCACAGAGCCGCAAGCGGTTGAGCGTGTGGTCGAACTTTTGCGTTTGTCGGAATATGCGGACCGACGCGCGGGTACGCTATCGCTGGGCAACGCGCAACGATTGGGACTTGCCAAGGCACTATTGCACAATCCCGAACTGTTGCTTCTCGACGAGCCAGCGAACGGACTCGATCCCGCAGGCATCGTCGAAATCCGCAAACTCCTCATCGATTTAGCGCACGAGCACGGCGTCACCGTTTTCATGTCGAGCCACATTCTCGGCGAAGTGTCGCGGCTTGCGCATCGCATCGGCATCATTCATCAAGGGCGCTTGCTTCAAGAACTCGATGTTGCCGACCTGGAGCGCAATCGACGACGCCGTGTGTTGGTTCGCACGCGCGATAATCGAGCCGCGCGCCAAGTTCTCATCGATGCGAAATATCCCGCTGAATTTTTGCCCGATGGAACTATCGAAATCAAAAGCGCTGCGGCGATTGATCGCCCCGACGATATTGCGACGCGCTTGGTAAACGCGGGACATCCGCCGACGATGCTCAACGTCGAGCAAGAAGACCTCGAACATTATTTTCTGCGATTGGTTGGGGTCATGTCACCCTGAGTGGAACGAAGGGTCTCGCAGTTCTGCGTAGCGAGATGCTTCGCTTCGCTGCTCAGAAACTTGGATGTCACTCTGAGCGAAGCGAAGAGTCTCTCCTTCAGCGCGGGAGATGCTTCGCTGCGCTCAGCATGACAAGTTTCTTGGCTTAAACATGCCCGCGAGGGCATGAGTTCTCAGCATGACAGGAATAGACAATGAATAATTTGCTCCAGGCGACCTGGGTTGAATTTCTCAAAGCGCGCCGATCGAGAATGCCTTTGCTCACCGCGCTTGGATTTGCAATGGTTCCGCTGGGCGGCGGATTTTTCATGATCGTCCTGAAAGACCCTGAAATGGCGCGCCGCGTTGGACTGATCAGTGACAAAGCGCGACTCACGATGGGCGCGGCGGATTGGCCCACTTTCCTTCGGTTTCTAACTTTGGCGGTGGGGGCGGGCGGCATTGTTCTTTTTGGTCTCATCGCCAGTTGGGTGTTTGGTCGCGAATATTCTGATCGCACGATTAAGGATTTACTCGCCTTGCCTACCTCGCGTTCCACAATTGTGCTAGCCAAATGCATTGTGATTGCGATGTGGTCTGCCTCCGTGACACTCGTCATCTGTCTCGTCACTCTCTTTGTTGGTACGGTGCTGGGTCTTCCGGCTGTACCCTCGCAAGTTTTTTGGCAAAGCGGAATGATGATAACCATTGCCGCAGCTTTAACCATCACCCTCGTAACACCGTTTGCTTTCGCTGCCAGCGCATGGCGTGGCTTTTTGCCGCCGATTGGCGTAATGATCCTAGCACTGGGGCTGGCGCAACTCACTAATGCCGCTGGCTGGGGCGAATACTTTCCTTGGTCGGTGCCCGCATTGTTTGTCCAAGGCGAAAAACTTGGAATGGTGAGTTACATCCTCGTCATCCTAACGGGAATCGTCGGCATAATCGGCACGTTCGCGTGGTGGGAACGCGCCGACCAATCACAGTAACGAGTACACGATGAATCAAGCGTTGATCGAAACGCATCGGCTCGTCATACGTCCGTTTGTCACAGACGATTTAGAAATCATTCATCGCATTCTGAATGAAAGTTTTGGCGATACAGATTTGCCGGAACGACGTTCTTGGTTACAATGGTCAATGCTCAGCCAAGAATGGTTCGACAAGATGCATCAACCACCGTACGGCGACCGCGCGGTTATGCTCAAGAGTTCAAATCAACTCATTGGTTCGGTCGGCTTGGTCCCCCTCCTCAGTCCATTTGGACAAATCCCCGAATTAGGCATTGCTTCGCGCGAACATTACACGCCAGAGGTCGGCTTATTCTGGGTGATCGATCGACCTTATCGCGTTCAACGTTATGCGACGGAAGCCGCGCAAGCCATGATCAATTTTGCCTTCACGCAATTACGAATCGCACGCATCCTTGCGACGACAGAATCCTCGAATGCAGCATCGCAAGGCGTGATGCGAAAATTAGGAATGAAACTATTGCGCAATCCATTGCCCGAGCCACCTTGGTTGCAGGTCGTCGGAGTTTTGGATAATGATCATTGAAACTCCTCGCCTCCTGCTTCGCCCCATGCAAGCAAACGACCTCGACGACCTCTTGCTCATCTTCACCGATCCCAACGTCATGGCGTCGTTCGGCGGCGAATTACTTTCGCACGAGCAAATGCAACGCTGGCTGCAACGCAATCTCGATCATCAAACGCAATTCGGCTATGGGCTATTCTCGGTGATTCTCAAAGCCGACGGAACACTCATCGGCGATTGCGGCTTGGACGTGATGGAGATCGATGGCGCGCAGGTTGCAGAACTCGGCTACGATTTTCGCAGCGACTATTGGCATCGCGGTTACGCCACCGAAGCGGCAGTCGCCGTGCGCGATTACGCATTCCGAACACTCGGTCTCTCGCGTCTGATCAGTCTCATTCGCATCGGCAATATTGCCTCACGCCGCGTCGCCGAAAAAGTTGGAATGCAGCTCGATTCAGAATTCAAACGGTACGGAAATCGATATTGGAAATTTGCAATGGCAAAAATAATTTTGGAGGAGAACACATGACCAACGCATCCAGCGAGCTTTTTCGCATCGAACCGCTCACCGAATGCTACAACTTTTTGAGTCTGGTCGAAACCTTGATCGATCTCTCGGAGCGCGAGAATCTTCCACCCTTTTCGATCTTATTCGGCGACCTCAACTATCTCTCGATGCTGAATCGAACGCGCGGACATGTCTATGGCGATTCGGTGATTCGTTGGATGGGTATTGTGCTGCGCGAAGAAACCAACACGGCGACCTATCGAATTGCAGGCGATGAATTTGCCGTCTTTCTCATGTCGGGCACTCATGCCGAGCACGAACAAATTCTGCAACGCATTTTTGCGCGGCTCGATCACGAAGCGGAGCATCTTCAAGTGCCATCGCCCGCCGCGGCGATCGCGCTCATTCACTACGCCAAGCAAGCCAAGATCAGTCCTGAAGGAATTTTTCTTCAACTCGGCGCGGCGATGATGGACGTCAAGCGGCTGCGCGAAAGAAAAATGCACGTGTTCGATGCGCGCGATCTGAAAATTGTCGGCGACGAAATCCCAACGTCGCCTGAGATTGCCGCATTGAAAAAGGAATATGGCGGCATTGAATCACTCCCGTGGTGGATTCCGTCGGATATTGCGACCGGTGAATTGCAATCGCACTACACGCTGCGCTGGGCGCTCCGTTTGACGCTCAACCGTGTTGCTTGGTTCGGGCATCAACTCGATCAACTTCAAGAGACCGCATACACCGATTCTGTGTCGAACTTGCCGAACATGCGCGCCGCGCTGCTTCAATTTGAGCAAGCGATCAAAAATGCCTCAGCGACGAACAAACCTTTTGCGATCTTGCTGATGGACGGCGACAATTTGCGCATCTACAACGACAAGAGTTATGCGACGGGCGATGAAATGATTCGACGGACAGGCATTACGCTAACAAACAAATTGCGCCCCGGCGATTTTGTGGCGCGGTGGCGAAGCGGCGATGAGTTCCTTGCCATCCTGCCCGACGTAAACGTGGAAGGCGCGCATATCGTCGCCGAGCGATTTCGCTTGGCAGTGAAAAAGGAATCCGACGAGTGGAACATGCCAACGAGCATATCCATCGGTATCGTCATTTATCCTCAACATGGCAACACCATCAACGCGCTCATCGACCGTGCCGAGAGCGCTTTAAAGCAAGCGAAGGATGCAGGCAAGGATCGCGTCGTCGTTGCAGATTAAGGACAAGAAAAATTCCCAACAACGCAAGCATACTTGTGGCTTGCGTTTTTTCTTTTGCCAACACCACGCGAAAATGTGTTATACTTGATGTAACGCAGTCATTTGTCATGCTGAGGAGCATCCTGAGCGGAGCGACGATTGGGGTCGCGGAGTCGAAGGATTTCGACGAAGCATCTCGCAATTCGCAAGTTGTGAGACTCTTCGCTTCGCTCAGAGTGACAATCAGAAATCGGCAATCGCAAATCCAAAATGGCAGATTTATCCGATAAACTAAAAACCCTCGGCGTCCAAATCGGGGCGAAAAATATTCCTCCGCGTCAACCACGTCGAGGCAATTCAATCGACCAAGTCATCGACGGGCGCGTGCATGTGACGCCGCTCGGCGAAGCGTTTGTCGTCGAGACGATGTATCCGCCGGACTATCGCCACGGCCAAGTCACACTTGGGTTGAACGCCTCATTGCAAACGATTGCCGCCTGGGCGAACGAGACGCGCATCGCACAGTGCGAACCCAGCCGCCTCGTTTTTCTCGACACGGAAACGACTGGGTTGGCAGGCGGCATGGGCACTTTCGCGTTTCTCATTGGGCTGGGACGCTTTGATGGCGCAGTATTTCGTCTCACCCAAATCTTTATGCGCGATCCAATCGAAGAACCCGCCGCGCTTGCTGCCCTCGCCGAATTTCTGCAACCGCTTGATGCCATCGTCACATTCAACGGCAAAGCGTTCGACGCGCCTCTCCTGCGCAATCGATGCATTCTGAATCGACATGAAATTCCGTTTGCGGATGCGGCGCATATCGATTTGCTGCCGCTCGCGCGACGATTGTGGCGCGACCGATTGGAATCACGCGCTCTCGGCTCGCTCGAACAGCACATCATGGGCATGAGGCGCACGGAGGATGAAGTTCCGGGCTGGCTCATTCCGCAAATGTATTTCGATTATTTGCAAAGTGGCGATGCGCGCCCGATGAAGGGCGTGCTGTATCACAACGCGATGGACGTCGTCGCGATGGCAGCATTGTTGAATCATATCGCGCAAATGCTCGACGATCCGTTCAACTTTGCGCTTGAACACGGCATCGACATTATCGCGATCGGCAAACTGTTTGAAGACCTGGGGCGGCTCGACGATGCAGCCAAGCTTTACGCGCGCGGTCTCGAACTGGAATTGTCCGAGTCGGCGTTTCGCGAATCGGTCAGACGATTTGCGAATTTGCAAAAGCGACGCGGTGACATGTCGGCGGCAATCGAACTGTGGCGCAGCGCGGCAGGCACCAAGCAAGTGTATGCATGTGTCGAACTGGCGAAGCATTACGAACACAAGACCCGCGATTATGCGCAAGCGATTGAACACACCCGCGCCGCGCTCGACATTGTCAGGGCTGCCGATTTTCCAAGAGACCTGCGCAAGCTATGGCAAAAGGATTTGGAACATCGACTGGCAAGATTGGAATTGAAAAACAAGAAATCGCCCGCGAATCGCGCGAATCAACGCGAATGAATAATGATTGGAGTCGAGCGTTTACGCGGTGAAAGTGTCCGATAATCAACCAGCTAAAGCTTCGACCCCTATGATTCGCGAAAACTTGCGAATATAAGCGAGCAAAGCAGGTTTATGATTTATATAGGTACCAGCGGCTTTTCATACGCCGATTGGGTTGGTCCCTACTATCCCGCCGAGGTTAAGAAAGAAGACTGGCTCAAATTTTACGCCAAGGAATTCAACACACTCGAAATCAACTTTTCGTACTATCGCATGCCGACCGCGCGAACACTCGCGGGCATGGCGCGCAAAACGCCCGACGATTTTTTGTTCACGATCAAGACGACGCAAGAGATGACGCACACACGCGACGCCGATCCTGCGCTCTTTCCACAATTCGTCGACGCGCTCAAACCCTTACGCGAGCAAAATAAATTCGGCGTGGTACTAGCGCAGTTTCCGAATTCGTTTCACAACACGCCGGATAACGTCAAATACCTGATCGAGTTTCGCGAGCGACTGCGCGAGCTACCAGTAGTGATCGAGTTCCGCAATGCAAAATGGCTCACCGACGAAACGTTTGGTTTATTGAGTGAATTGCATCTCGGCTATTGCTGCGTAGACGAACCACAACTCAAAGGCTTGCTGCCGCCTGTAGCAAAAGCAACTTCTGATGTTGGTTATGTGCGTTTTCACGGACGCAACTACAAGAAATGGTGGGCACACGAGCAAGCGTACGAACGCTACGATTACACGTACAAGCAAGAAGAATTGATGGAGTGGATTCCCAAGATCAAGGAACTCGAAAGGACAACTGTAAAAGTATTTGCTTTTTCCAACAATCACTATCGCGCGCAAGGGATTGATACGGCACGACAACTAAAATTACTCTTGGAGTAGCATTCAGGGAAAAGAAGGGACTGGGGGAAATAAGGGAACTTGCCTTCATTTCCCTTCTTTCCTCTAGTTCCCTTGAATTTCAAAAGGAGCACAACGATGTTGCCCAAACGCATGAACGAATTCTTACGCGATTTACTTCCCGAAGATGTGTGGCGCACACGCCGCATCGAAGACAATGGCTTGGTCTTTATGGAATTTACGTCCCAGGATGTCGAACTGTTGCACCGACTCGGCATCGAAGTGGACAATCTCGGTCCGCGCCTCGTCGTCTGCATGTGGAACGAACGCGAGCCGCAAGAGATCGGCGGCTATCTCGTCGTCGATAACGTCGCGATGGGTTTACCGTCGATGGGCGGCATCCGCATGTTGCCCGACGTGACGCCCGCGGCGATTCACAACCTCGCGCGCGGCATGACGCTGAAGAATGCGGCTGCCGATCTGCCGTACGGCGGCGGCAAGTCCGGCATCGTCGCTCCGACGAATCTTTCGCCTGCCGATCACACGGCGGTCGTGCGCGGATTCGCGCACCTCATTCGGCGTTACATTCGACTGTACAACCCCGGTCCCGATGTCGGCACAAATGATCAAGACATGAAAACAGTTGCGATTGAAAACGGACTTGACGCCGTCGTGTCGAAACCGGTCGATATGGGCGGCAATCGCATCGATCAACTCGGCGCGGCCGCGGGCGGATGTGTGATCGCGCTCGAGCAACTGCATCGTGAAGCTGCGCGACTGCGCGTACTGCCACAATTTCGAAATCTGGATATTCCGTCCTGGGACAAAGTGACGTGCATCGTGCAGGGCTTTGGCGCGGTCGGCGCGCACGTCGCGCGTTTTTTCTCAGAGATGAAAAAACAGAAAGGAAGCGCGCCGCAAGTTATCGGCATCAGCGACGCGACCGGATATTTATATTGCGAAATTGGACTCGACATCGATTTATTGCTGGCGCTGCGCGATGTCAATCCACTCGTCACCAAGCCGTATTTTCTCGCACATCCCGAAGGTCCGAACAGCGCGTATCCATCACTAAAATTTTCCAGTTCGCGCGACGATCTGCTCCGCGAATCGGCATTCGCGTTGATTCCCGCTGCGCCGCAAGCAAATTACCTCGATGTGGATGAATCGTCGCATCCGTCGATGACGATTGAGAAGATGGGACGCTGGTCGATGATCGTCGAAGGCGCAAACACGTACTCGCCTGATCCAAAACGCAAAGCGGCACGACGACGCATGGAACGCAAAGTGTATCAGGAACGCGGCACGTTGATTGCCACCGATTATCTCGTCAATTCGGGCGGCGTGATTTTCGCGGCGCACGAGCGCATGATTCCGACGCCTACCGAATTGCGTATTCCAAACGAAATGCTTGGCAATCGCGCGGCAGTCGACAAATGGCTGGGCGATCACGCGAAGGAACTGGCAGCTCTCGCCGAAAAGCGACTCATCGCCGGCGTGAAAAAACGCGACGAGGTCATTCGCAAAAACATGATCGAGTTAGTCGATGGATTGACAGCCGACGAAGACGCCTTGCCCTGTCTGATCGCCGAGCGCATCAGCATCAGCCGCATCGTCAGCCGCGAGAGTAATCGCGTTGCGTCCGAAGTGATGGTCGATATGGCGACGGTGCAAGCCGAATGCACAGTACAAGATGCCGCACGCACGCTCGTCGAAAAAAATACCGACATCTTGTCGGTGGTCGCAACGGATGGTCACGTCGTTGGCATTGTGACCGACTGGGACATCACGCTTGCGGCGTCGCGCGGAAAAATCGGCGGTGTGCTCGTCGACGAAATCATGTCACGTCAAATTGTGAGTTGCGGTCCCAACGACAGCATTCTCGATGCGGTCACCAAACTTGAACAGCGCGACATTTCTGCGTTACCCGTTCTCTCGCCTGAAGGCCAAGTGCTCGGCGTCGTCACCTCAAATTTGCTCGCCACGCGCACGTTGTATCGATTGTTGTTGGGAGAGCAGCAAGCGTAGAAATTCAAAGGAAATGAGGGAAATAAGGGAACTGAGGGAATTGAAGGAAAGTTCCTAGAGTTCCCTCAGTTCCCTTGTTTCCCTGACTTTTGAGAGAAAACCCATGACCAACCTTCCATCGACTCCTTCCGCTCGCCCCGGTTGTTTGCATTACCTCTTGTTCGTGATCGCCAGTCTCGCTGTAATTATTGCAAGCGGAGCGATTCACCTCATCACGTGGGGCGTCGATCAAGTTCTGCTCACCTCTAGCATCTACTTGCCCTGGTACGTTTGGTTCCTCATTTCGCTCGGTCACGCGCTACTCATCGCTGTCCTCACTGTGCCATTAGCGGTCTTCGTTCACGCACCGCGTTTTCGCGCGGCGTATCAGACATGGGCGATGAGTGCAGGATTGGTTGCATTGTTTGCGCTTGCGCGGGTTTTCTCCGCCATGCAATTGCAGCCCGCCTCGGTTGCGTTGGTCATCTTGGTTTTAATTGCCACAATCGTGTTGATTATGATTGCGCGCCGACGCAACGGAACTTTTACTCGTAATGGAAATGATTTAGCGATTGCGCTAATCCTCGCACCGATCATTGCTGCGCCGATGTTGGCATTTGGCGCACTTGGTTCACCCACGGACACGGTACTCACTTTTCTCGCAGGTCTCGCTTTCGGATTATGCGCCGCTATTTTGCTCACGACGTTCTTGTTGCAGCCGCTTGCCGTCGATGAAACCAAACCCTCGCGAGTGTTTGCCGCGTTCTCCGTCGGCGTCGCGCTAACGATTTTGGCTACCGGCTATGGCGTCCCCGGCGCTCAACTCTTGCTGCTGGTTGTCATCCCGTCGCTCGCATTTCTCATCGCCGCGCTCAATCGATCCTGGCTGGCGATTGCCACACTGATTGGCTTGATCGCCGCCGCCACGCTCATGTTCTTCGATCCCGTCGAACTGGCTCTCGTGCTGAGCTTGGCGACAAACGGCGAGTTGCTCGTCTGGGCATTGCGTGCGATTGGAATAACCTTTGCAATTGCCATCGTGCTGGGCATCGTTGCTTTAATTCTCACGCGCACCAAATTTCATTTGCCGACCGCAGTTGCTTGGAGCGGCGTCGTCATCGTTTGGTTCGCGTCGCTTGCGCTTTTCTTTTTCGTCGGTCAACCTGGGTTTTACGGCGAGCAGTTGTTCGTCATTTTGAAAGATCAAGCCGATTTGAGCCGCGCGCCGTCCATCACAGATCGAAATGAACGCTTGCGGTTCGTTTATTCGACGCTGACGCAGCAGGCCAATCGCACGCAAGCAAATCTACGCGCGACGATGAATCAACTCGGCCTTGCATATCGACCGTACTATCTCGTGAACGCGATGGAGGTGAACGGCGGACCGATTCTGCGTGCGTACCTCATGACGCAACTCGAAGTGGATCGCGTGATTGACAGTCCGCATTTGCGGCCGCTGCCCGAACCATTGCAACCGAGCAAAGGCGATTTACCTGCGCCGACGGAACCGTTGTGGAATATTCAATTCATCGGCGTCGATCGCGTGTGGGAGGAATTGAAAATCACCGGCAAAGGCATCGTCGTCGGTGAATCCGATTCAGGCGTGCAAGGCAGCCACCCTGCACTGCGCGACGCGTATCGCGGTAAAAGTTCAGGCAACGATTACAATTGGCTCGATCCGTGGTACGGCTCGAACGCGCCGACGGATATTGGCGGGCATGGAACGCACACGCTCGGCACGATTGTCGGACGCGGCGGCATCGGCATTGCGCCCGATGCCGAATGGTTCGCGTGCATCAATCTCGCGCGCAACCTCGGCAACCCTCCCGACTATTTGAACTGTTTGCAATTTATGCTTGCGCCGTATCCACAAAACGGCGACCCCTTGCGCGACGGCGATCCAACACGCGCAGCGCATGTGCTCAACAATTCGTGGGCATGTCCACCGCTTGAGGGTTGCGATGCAAATTCATTGAAACCTGCTATCGATGCGTTGCGCGCGGCAGGCATCTTTGTCGTCGCGAGCGCAGGCAACAATGGTCCGCGCTGCGATAGCATCATCGAGCCGCCCGCGATCTACGACAATGCGTTCAGCGTCGGCGCGATCAATTCGGACGGGATGCTTTCGCTGTTTAGCAGTCGCGGACCGGTGACAGTCGATGGAAGCAATCGCATCAAACCCGACATTCTCGCGCCGGGCGAGGAAATCATTTCGTCGTTCCCAGGCAATTCGTACGCAAGCGAGATGGGTACGTCGATGGCAGGACCACACGTCGTCGGCGTGGTCGTGCTAATGTGGTCGGCAAATCCCAAGCTGATCGGCGATATTGACCGCACGGAAAAAATTTTAATCGAAACAGCCAAGCCATACCAAGGTCAAGTCGATACGTGCGGAAGCAACGGCGTGCCAAATAACGCAACCGGCTACGGCATCGTCGATGCGTACGCGGCGGTGAAGGCGGCGCTCGCGGCAAAATAATATTTGGACGTTGATTAACGCAGATTAACACGGACAAAAAAAATCAAAGACCCGAAGGATAAAGCGTCCTTCGGGTCTTGTCATTCACGCATCTTGCAGCGTTTGCTCCAACTCTGCCATCGTCGCCTTTTCAATCTTGACCGCGCAGATTTTGTACTCTGGAATTTTCGCCTGTGGATCGATGGCGTCAATCGTCAGCATATTCGCCGCCGCTTCGGCAAAGTGAAACGGAATGAACACAACGCCCGGCGACGCCTTGTCTGTCACCTTTGCGCGCAACACAATCGAACCGCGCCGTGACGACACGCGCACCGCGTCGCCATCGTCGCACGGAATCTTTGGCGCATCGGCGGGATTGATTTCGACGAGCGCCTCCGGCTGCGCGAAATCCAAGATCGAATGGCGCGTTTGCGTGCCGCCGTGCCAATGATACAACACGCGCCCCGTCGTCAGAATGAACGGATACGCTTCGTCGGGCGGTTCCTTGCTCGGCTGATAAACGAGCGGGAAAAATTTTGCTCTGCCACGCGGGAATTCTTTTACGAAAAGGACCGGCGTGCCGGGATGATCGCGTGTTGGCACGGGCCACACCAAGCCATCTCCTTCGAGGCGATCATACGTAATGCCCGTGTACGCCGGCACAAGTCGTCCCATCTCTTGCAAAATTTCCGATGGATGCGCGTAATCCCATCTCGCGCTGGTTTCGCGTCCGAGTTTCTTTTCGAGTCGGGTCGCCACATCGCAAACGATTTGCCAATCCGCGCGCGAATCACCAAACGGTTCGAATATTTTGCGCACACGCTGCACGCGTCGATCCGTATTCGTAAATGTTCCGTCCTTCTCCGCCCAACTCGCGCTCGGCAGGATCACATCGGCGTAACGACCGGTCTCGTTGATGAACATATCCTGGCAGACGAGAAATTCCAGATTTTCGATGGCGTGATGTGCATGGCGCAAATTCGGCTCGCTCATCAACGGATTCTCGCCCATGATGTACATCGATTTGACTGCGCCGCTTGCCCACGCCTCCGCGATTTCCGTGGTCGATAGTCCGCGCTTGGGCAGCGGCGCGTTGTGCCATACTGAGCGGAATTTTTCGACGATCTTCTCATCGTCAACTTTTTGATAGCCCGGATAATCCCACGGCATTGCGCCCGCATCCGATGCGCCTTGCACGTTGTTCTGGCCGCGCAATGGATTCAGCCCCGTACCTTCTTTGCCAATGTGTCCGGTGAGCAGCGCGAGATGAATGAGCGCCATCGCGTTTTCCGTACCATGCGTGTGCTCAGGAATGCCGAGCGCCCAATAAATCGTCGCGCGCTTGGCATTCGCGTACATACGCGCGGCTTTGACAATATCGTCGCGCGGGACGCCGCTGATGCGCTCCGCAAACTCTGGCGTGAAATCCTGCATCGCTTTAGCAAACGCATCGAAATTTTCTGTGCGCTCGCGAATGAACGCTTCGTTATAAAGCTTCTCTGCGAGAATCACATGCGCCATCGCCGAAAAGAGCGGCACGTCGGTTCCTGGCTTTTGATTGAGCCACAACGCCGCAAAGTTGACCATCTCGACGCGGCGCGGATCGGCGACGATGAGTTGGACGCCATGATGCTTGACCGCGTCTTTCATTTGTAACGCGATGATCGGATGCGTTTCAGCGGTGTTCGATCCGGTGATGATCGCCACATCGGTCTTGTAAATTTCGCTCGCGGCGTTGCTCATCGCCGATGAGCCGAGCGCGAGTTGCAACGCAACCACACTGCCCGCATGACACAGTCGCGTACAGTGATCGATGTTGTTTGTGCCGATGACGGCGCGAAACATTTTTTGTAGAACGTAATTGTCTTCGTTCGTCGCTTTGGCGCAGCAAAAGACCGCCGTCGCATCGGCTCCATGCTGTTTGACGGTTGCGGCAAAACGATCTGCGACCAGTTCGAGTGCTTCGTCCCAGGTTGTCTCGCGCCAGTCATCGCGATTGGCCGGAGTTCGAGGGCGAGATGACCTCGCCCCTACATCGATGTCTTTGTGAATCAACGGTTTCAACACGCGATTCGGATGGTAGATGAAATCCCAACCAAAGCGTCCCTTGACGCACAAGTTGCCGCGACTGACGACGTGATCGTACGGCGTCGTCGCCGCGAGAATCTGATTGCCCTGCGTATGTAAATCGAGCCGACAACCTACCCCACAAAAGGGACAGGTGGTTGCCGTCGTTCGAGAATCGTTCATTCGACAAGTTCCTTCTTGATCCACACTCCCGCCGTCTCATCCTGATACATGCGCGACCAATTCGGCGATTGATCAAGCCAGGCGGTGAGCGGCGTTGTTGGTGGAATCAATATCCAGCGAACATGATGCGCGGCGAGTTTCGATTCCCAGCCCGGTTGCGCATTGATGATTTGCCAATACTCGCGCGATAACGCTTCGCCGTAAAAATCCGTTTGTCCATCGATGAACACGCGGCGCGTGGGATAGAGTCGATAGAGCAAATAGCCGCCCCACGTAAACTCGTTGAACATCGCGCCCGCAGGTGGAGCCGATGCAAAACTATCGACCGCCGCAATTGGGAATCGACGTGAATCGAAAACGTTACCCTTGTTCCACAAATCCAATTTGATGCCATTCGCTTCGACAGCAATCAACGCGACAACGATCACGCCTGCCCAAATCCATCCTGACGCTTGACGATCTTGAACATCCAAACGCGTGAGCAAATTTTTGACGCGCGGCAACACCCTGGCAAGCCAATCATCCGCGATCGGCACGATCACCGCCAACGTGATCGACGCGGCGAGTGGAATGTTGCGCGCAGAGTACAACGCAAACGCCATCCATCCCACAACCGAAATCAACCCCGACCAAGATAATCGCTGCGGTACGCGCCAACCAATCACTAGCGCCAACGCGATCAACGCCAGAAACGGAAATGCATTCACGCCGTGGAAATTCGGCGATTGGTATTCGTGGGTCATATCGACGAGGAAGCGCCCCTGCAAATAACCAAAACTGTTGCCGATCAATTGCACGCCGGCTGGATTGATGCACGCAACAATCAACAACGCGACGACGAGCATGCCGAGTTCAAGTACAGCTCGATAATTTTTGTCGAGAAATGCGCCTGCCGCATAGAATCCGACAAGCACTAAGCCAGTAACGAACGCACCGTGCAAGTTCGCCCAGACCAGCATCAACGGCAACAAAAACAATAGCATGCGCCACTTGGCATCGCGGCGATAGTGTTCAAGAATGATAACGAAAAGTGCGAAGAAAAGAAATGTAAAAATATGCGGGCGCGTCAGTTGATGAATCGCGCTAATAATCGACGCCGCGATGCCACTTACGCCAGCCAAAACCGCATTGACGCCGAATCGCCGCAGAGCTTCGGCAAGGGCAGCATACGTCGTCGCCAATACAAGCGCGGTGAGCCACGCCACGCCATTCAATCCCGCCAATCGATGCGCGAGCGCGAACAGAACTTGGCTGAGCCATTCGTGCGGGATCGATAGTTCGCCGGGCATGGTATCCGAAAAAATATCGCGCGTCGGAACTTGTCCGGTGTCGAGAATCCATTTGCCGACGGTCAAATGTCGTCCAATGTCGCCATCGCCATTCAGCATTTGCGGCATGAACATCAAGCTCATCCAAAAAATCAAGCCGAATACAAGAACCGAAATCGATGGAACTAGTAAATGCGCAAGCGTCGTCGAGCCAGTCCGAGTCATCGTCGTCGATGAATCCACTTTCATCTCCTAAGCACGCGCCCAAGGCGCTATGCTACACTTTCAAAGTTTTTCGCCATGCTTTCACTTCATCCGCATGATTTTGCATATGCCCTGCGGTTTCACGCAATTGGTTGCGCAAAGTGGTCGTATATTTTGATTTTGTCCATTGCGATGGAAAGCGTTTCTTTAAATCGTCTGGACCGAGCGTCGGCACAAGCACCATCAAGTCGCGAAACGTTGCATCGAAATCCGTACGAAGCTGAGCGAGCGAAATACTCCGCAATTGCTCTGCCTCACGTCGATTGAAGAAGGCGTACGATGGCGCGCGCGTCGACGCCAATCGTTTTCTTTTTTGAAACGATTTCACATGTTGTAAAGCTAGATCGAGATAGGCGAACACGTGCCCAAATACATCCTTGAGCGTCCAATGCCGATACACCATTCGCTGGAAATCGGAATCATTCAAGCCAGCGAGCGCTTCATTCCAAGTACGATAGGCAAGTTCGATTCGTTCAACGAGAGACAGGCGTTGGGTCATTTTTCTGCAACCAAAGCATACTCGACAAACCCTACCGGCGCGAAGCAGTTCGCATACAACATCGACGTAAAGCGTTTGACTGTATCTTGCCTGTTTGCATTTTTCGAGCGGATCGCGCTTGACTTGGACGCCGTTTGATAAATCATTCGCTCACCTCACCTTGCATTCACACTTTTTCGCGCGCAAATTTTGTTTCTGCGCGCGAATCGAATCGACGAATTCGGTTTGCGTCGCCTGTCCCCGCGCCAATCGCCGATCCAAATCGGTGTGATGGCGATAACCGCGCCGCGTCATTTCCACGACGAGCGCATCGTGCCGATGATACAAGGCGCGCAATTTGCCGTGCCACCGTTTCGTCTCTGGGTGATTGGCGTATCCTTTGCGCTTTTGCGTGACGATGACCCAAAGCGCATGCAATTCCCGATGCTCGCCTAACAAATGCTGCCGACATAAAACGCGCGGCGGTAAATCCCAAATTCGCATCTAGCGGTTGTACTCTTCTGCCGCAATGCCGAACGTCAGCGCGTCCCACCAGCGCCCCTTAAACCATTTTTGTTCGTGCACGACGCTTTCGCATTTCATTCCAATTTTGGTGAGCACATGCACGGATGCGATATTGTCCGCGATGCACCATGCCTTGATGTGGACTAACTGCAATTCGCGAAAACCAAAATCAAGCATTGCCGACGCCGCTTCAGTCGCGAAACCTTTGTCCCAATAATTCGGATCGAGTTCGTAACCCAACTCTGCTTTACGAATCTCAGGGTCTGCAATGCGAATTCCGCAATTGCCGATCAAGCGTCCATCGAATTCAACCGCCAGTTGAAATTTCAGACGCGGCTGTTCACTCTGCCAATCGATGAAACGTTGGACGAAGGCGCGAACGTCGATCTCGTTGCGCGTTTCCCATTCGTTGAAACGCAAATAGCGCGGATCGGATTGATACGCCAGGGCGGTCGCCCAATCAGCGGCGACAAATTCACGCAATGTTACCCGTGCCGTTTTTATTTCATTTGTAACCAAGTCTATGAGAATCGGATAAAAATAATCGACGTTTTGCTTCGGCTGAGTTGGATCGATAATGTCATGCAACACAGGAACCTGATCGCCTTGAAATTGATATTCGGCGACATCGGCGCCATGCGCGCGCCAGCGGTTGACGATTTCGGCAATGACGCGATTGTTGACCGCAACATCCTTTGCGCTCGTGATCGAAAGAATCGATCGCGCTTTGGGTTTCTGCGTCTTGGCATCACGATGAATCTGCGCGGCGAGGAGAAATGTTTGCGCGAGCGCGTGGGTAGAAAAGCGCGGGTAGGTGTGAACGGGTCCCAGCTTTTCGCGTTGGCTTGGATCCCACCACACGAAAATGTTTGGCAAGCGCAATAGAATTCGCGCCAAGAGTGTGTTCAAGTTCTCTGGCACATTATGTATCGCAAACGCCGTATTAATCAAAACCGCACGATTCACTTGAGCACGCTGTTGCGCTGCCCACGCCGCCATGACTCCGCCCAACGATTCGCCGCCGACGATGAGTTGATCGCCCAATCCACAGGCCGCATCAATCGTTTCGTTTGTGAATTGAATGATCTCGCCGCGAGTCAAGCGCGCATGATCGTTCGTCAATCGGTCGGCAAGCCCCGAATGCGGCAGACACGGCGTCCACACGTTATAACCCAAATCGGAAAACTTTGGCGCGAGTTGATAATACAAGCGCGGGCTGCTGGTATATCCATGCCAAAGTAAAATCGCGTACTGCGTCTTGCGATCATGCATCCAAAGCTGCGAACACGCGATCGGATTAACGTCAAGCGTATCGCGCGCATGAATCTCCTCGATGCGTTGAATTGCGTCCGCATAACGACAAGTCGAACTTGACATCATTTTTCGCTACGACGATTTCTTTTTTCCAAACGCGAATGACGCACAAGCTCAGACACATCGCGTCCACGCTCGATCCAGAATTCGCGTTTCGCCTTGAGCGCATCGGTCGGGCACGCTTGCACACAATTGCCGCAATACACACACGTGCTTTCGGGAATCGGCTTTTCAAAAAATGTCGAGATATGCGCATCGAATCCCCGGCCGGCTTTGGTGATGGCAAATGTCCATTGCACCTCTTCGCCACATGCTTGTACGCAGCGCCAACACATGATGCATTTGGAATAATCGCGCAAGTAAAATGGATTGTCGTCTTTCAATGGAATTTCGCGTCGCTTCGCTTCGGCAAAACGCGCCACATCCGCGCCGTACTCTTGCATTAATTGCTGAATCTCTGGCGCGGCGCTGAGATCGACCGCGCTGTTCAAGAGTTCGAGAATCATTTTGCGCGCTTGACGCACGCGCGGCGAGTCCGTTTGCACGACCATGCCCTGCTCGCATTCACGCGAGCACGCTTGCACCAGCACGCGCGATTTCTCAACTTCCACAACACAGATGCGGCACAACGATGGCGCGGTGAAATGGGGATGATAACAAATCGTTGGTATCGATTTGTCGATTTGCGCTGCGGCTTGCAGAATAGTTTTGCCTTGTGTAACCGTAATCGATTGCCCGTTTATTGTTAGCGTCAGATCGCTCATCTCGTCCTCTAAAAACCTGCTTTCTTGACTGAATGCTAGACCAAATATCAACCGGTTTCAGAAAACGGGTTTTTCGTTTTTTGAAAAATCAACAACTCTTCATTGCTTTTGCGTTGCGGGACCGAATCGTTTGGAATCTCGCGCCGAAGCAATTTGAATCCGCGCGCGGTGAACATGGCGAGAATTTCGTCGACGACGACTGCAAATGGCGGACCGCCTTTACGACGATCGGTGGGGAAAGCAAGATCGATGTAGATGCCGCCGGGCTTGAGCAGACGAGTGACCAAATCAGCGTACGCGTTTCGTCGATTGGGATCAATCGCGCACATGCACGTATATTCCAAAACGTAATCGTACTGCCCGTTCAAGTCCTTGGATAAATGAAACATGTCGGTTTGATAGATCAGCACCGGGTTTTGCATGTCATTCATCGCGCGCATCGCATCTGCTGCCTCCGCCGCAAACTCGACCGCATCGACGCGATAACCGTGACGCGCAAATTCACGCGCGTCGTGTCCGCGTCCCGCGCAAATGACGATCATGTGTCCTGGCTTGAATTCACCTGATTGAATCAGACGTTCAAAGACTGGCGTGGGACCGCCCAAATCCCAACCGGCGCGACCGTGTTGATAAATCTCTTCCCAGAATTCGGGCTTGTTAATATCAAGTTGTTCCGTCATCTCGCTAACGATTCTCGGCAATATGCGAGACGACATGAGCTGCATTCTCGCCTACGCCCAAGAGCAATCCCGTTCTCTGTTCGGGCAGCCACGGCAGTCCAACAAAATACAACCCAGGTTGGTCAGTGATCCCGTGTTGCTGAATTGGGAAACCATCGTCATCCAATGCCGCCGATTGGATCCAGCTAAAGTCAAAACCAAAACCGGTTGCCCAGATAATCGAGGTGATTTGGGCATCCCGGAGATTCAACTCGCGAAGGACTGGAGACTCGAATCCATCACGCAGCACCGGCAAGGTTTCGAGTGGAGCGGCGATGCCATTTTTTTCGATATAATCATCGATCATTTTTATCAAGTCGGTTTCGAACTTGTCTGTGCGTGCCAAATTCTCCATCAAATCCGGAGCGAGCAAAATCGTGTCGCCGTCGACGGCTTGAATATGACCCAGCAACCTCACACCATCGCGAGCGAATTGATGAAGATTGATCGAGTGCCCGCCGCGCGCTCCAGAAACTTGGGGATTACCTGCAAACCGGGCTTGCGGCGAAGGCAGCTTTTCGGTTACGCGATTGAAGAAATCGATTTGATAGAGCCATGTCACAATGTCCTTGCCGCGATAGCGTCGCGGTACTCGCCCAACCTTACCCACACCCAAGTAAACGGCGCGACCACTCAGTAACAAATCTTCGACAATCTGGACACCGGATTGCGCCGATCCAACGACAAGCACTGCACCGGGTGGCAACCTGTCTGGGTTACGATACTGGCTTGCAGACAATTGCAGTATGTCGCGCGAAATCTGAGAACTGGACGAAGGGGTCTTGGATTTTTGAAATAGTCCAATGGCAATCACAACGTTGCGCGCATGGAATACGCCATTGTTAGTTTCTATGCAATAGCTGTCCGTAGATTCGTCTCGTTCAATCGATAACACGCAGGTGTTGTATCGAACGGGCAAATGGAACCGTTCGACATACTGTTCAAAATATCGAACGATTTCATCGCGCGGCATAAAGTCATCGGGAGCATTGCCGTTGTATTCAGCCCCCGGCATTCGGATCATCCAATTCGGTGTGACAAACGTGAACGAGTCCCAGCGTTCATTGCGCCAAACATTGCCTGCTTGGGCCGCTTGCTCCAAAACGATATGTTCACGATTGTGCCGGGACAAATAGTAGCTCGTGGCAAGTCCCGCTTGTCCCCCGCCTATGACAACCGTTTCGATTTGTTCAGCCATTCAACAATCCTTTATCTATTGCGCTGACAATTGCGCTCGATGCCGTCTGTCCCAAACCGCAAATCGATGCATCGCGCATCGTCGCGCCGAGTTCGCCCAGTAGACCTGACAGGTCTTGGAGACCTTTCAGGTTTGTCCGCTTGATAATTTCGTACTGCCGTTGCGTTCCCAATTGACACGGAAAACATTTGCCGCACGATTCGTCTTTGAAAAACCGTGCGATGCGTAACAGCACGCCGCGCAAATCCGCCGTATCGTCGAGTACCATGATCGCGCCGGAGCCGAACGTTGCATTGACCGATGCCAGCGATTGAAAATCGAGCGGCACGTCGATTTCGTCCGGGCGTAGGAACGCACCCGCCGCGCCGCCGATCAACACTGCTTGCAACGCTCTACCTTCGCGCAGACCGCCCGCGAGATTGAAAATTACATCGCGCAATGGAATGCCCATTTCGATCTCGTACGCGCCGGGACGATTCACTGGCCCACTTACGCACACGACGCGCGTTCCCGGCGATTTCGCCGTTCCGAATTTGCGATACGCGTCCGCACCTTCGAGCGCGATGACTGGAATATTCGCAAAGGTCTCGACATTGTTGATGACCGTCGGTCGATTGAATAATCCTTGGTCGGTTGGAAATGGTGGCTTGACGCGCGGCTCACCACGTTTGCCCTCAATCGATTCGAACAGCGCGGTTTCTTCGCCGCAAATGTACGCGCCCGCCCCGCGCCGAATTTCGATGTCAAACTCGAATTCATCGACGAAGATCTTCTGCCCCAGGTAGCCGCGTTTACGCGCCGAATCAATCGCGTGCGAAATGCGTTCGTATGCCAGCGAATATTCGCCGCGCAAGTAAACAAATCCGACGGTGCTGCACGTGACGAATGCCGTAATCGCCATGCCTTCGATGATGCGGAACGGATCGCCTTCCATAAGCAAACGATCTTTGAATGTTCCTGTTTCCGATTCGTCGGCATTGCACACGACGAACGCCGACGAGTAGCGATATGGCGCGGGAACGTTGGATGGCGCGGGCCATGGCTGTGTCGGCTCGGCTTTGATCGCGAGTTCGCGTTTGAGTCCAGTGGGGAATGCTGCGCCGCCACGACCGATGAGTCCTGACGCTTTGAGTGCATCGATAGTTTCGTTAACAAGTCCATCGCGCACGACTCTTTCCAATGCGCGAAATCCGCCGCGCGCGATATAATCTTCGATGCTTTCGGGATTAACAACACCCAAATTAGTTGTAACGAGTTTTGTTTCCATGATAAATTCTCCCGCGAATCACGCGAATCTCCGCCAATAATTCAAGAAAAAATTAGTGGAGATTCGCGTGATTCGCGGGTAATATTTTTTCAATCTTGTCTTCCGTTACAGTTTCATGCACAACGTTGCCAACCATCATCACCGGCGCATGGTCGCAGTGACCAAGACAGGGTACAATTTCGAATGTGTATTCACCGTCAGGCGTGGTTTCACCTTCGCCAACGCCAAGCTGATGTTCAATCGACCGGCAGATTTTTTCGCTGCCAGCGAGATAACATGGCACGTCATCGCACACGCGCACGATTTTTTTGCCGACCGGATGGGTGTAGAGATGCGCGTAAAAATCGGCAACGCCAAACACTTCGGCAAGCGGAACGGCTAGCCCATTCGCGATTTGCGTAAGCGTTTGTTCAGACAGCCAGCCGAGGCGCTCCTGCGATTCGATCAGCGCGGGCAATAATCCAGAGCGTCCTACCGGCGACCAGCGCGCAAGTATATCGTCGAGAGAATTGGGCAACGTTGTACCTTGATGAGTTTCTGTCATCGTTGAACCTTTGAGTAGGCTGTCATTCTTCTCCGCTCAGAATGACAAGTTTCTTTCCGTAAACATGCCCGCGCGGGCATGACGCGAAGCGTCTCAGAATGACAACTGAGCGAGTGGCAGTGATTATCGCATAATCAAATTTGGTTGACAAGGGGTATGGACACGTAAAACGTGCGACGCACCTTTGAGGTGCGTCGCACGTTTTACTCGCTCTTCAGTTTCGCCGAGTACCACATCAAATAATCCGGCAAATGCGCTGTCCAGTATGAATCTTCGTGGACGCCCTGCCAGCTATTTTGGAAATCGTGTTTGACACCCAACTTGTCTAGCCAAACATGAAACGGAACAATGACGCCGCCCCACTGCGTATCTTCTTTACCAACATCAATCCAAATGGTCAGTTGCTTCCACGTCTGCGTGTTTGCGATCAGCCACTGCGGGTCGTATTGTTTGAAATATTCAGGCGTGCCGAAAAATGGGATTGAGCCATCTGCGCCGCGCAACGAGGGACTGTGCGCGCCGACGATGCTGAACACTTCGGGATGAGTGAGTCCAAGCATCAACGCACCTTGTCCACCGGCGGATAAACCGCCTATAGCACGGCTCTGCGCGTAAGGCAGCGTGCGAAAATTTTGATCGATAAATCCGACGACGTCGTGCCAAACGTAATCGCCCCAGGGTTTGCCGTTGCTGCCGGGGACTGGCGCGTGATTGAACCAATAGGAATGATCGCCGTCTGGCATGACGACGATCATCGGTTGAATTTTCCCAGCGCGCGTCAACGCTTCCAACGCTTGGCAGACACCCCAGTAACTCCACTCGCGATAATCCCCGGCGAATCCGCCGAGCAAATAAAGCGTAGGGTAACGTCGATTCGAATCGGCATAGCCGGGCGGGAGATAAACGAGGATTGGAACGACACGGTCGAGTAACTGGCTCCTGAATGTCGTATCGATCATTGCGCTGCGACCGATGAGTATCGGCGTTTGCGGAGGTAATGCGGTGGCAGTTGGACGCGCGATGGGTGTGCGGTCTTCGAGCGGAGTGAGCGCGCAAGGGGAACCGGGCGGCGTAAGGGCGGGGGACGCGACAGGCAACAGAGCAGCCAACTCGGATTTGGATTCAATTGATTGAGAAGCGCACGCCGCCAACCACATCGCCGCGAAAATAATCGCGCCGAGATTTATTGCCCGATGAGTTTGCTGGCGTACCATTTTATATAATCGGATATGTGAGTCATCCAGTACGGCGCGTCGTGCGGACCGGACCATTCGCCGTGATAGATGTGCGGGATATTCTTCGATACGAGCAGTACTTCGTATGCTTCGACACAGCGATCCGACTCAGGACCGCATCGGCGCACGTTGGTATCGTCCGTACCAACGTCGAGCCAGATGTCGAGTTGTTTGATCGCGTTGGTATTTTGGGTGAGCCAGATCGGATCGAATTGATTATACCACGCTTCATCGCCAAAGAACGGAATCGATCCATCGGCTCCGCGAAACGTCGGACTGTGTGCGCCAACGACCTTGAACAGGTCGGGGTGCAGCAACGCAATCGACAACGCGCCGGTCCCACCCAATGAAAATCCGGCGATGATGCGATGGTCGCGGTCGGGAATCGTGCGATAATTCGTATCGACGAAATTGACTACGTCCTTCCAAACGTAATCGCCCCATTTGAGATTGTCAGAATTCGGCGAATGATTGAACCAGTACGATGCCCACACGCCAACCTGAGGGCTGGGCATAAATCCATCGGGTTGGACGATGATAGCAGGCGGCATTTGTCCGGACAGCATCATGGATTCGCTAAGGTCTTTCAGTCCCCATTGTTCCAATTGCGTCGTCGTTGGAAGATCGAATCCGCCGTAGCCGTGCAGCAAATACAGGACGGGATACCGCCGCTTGGCTTGCTGATCATAACCGGGCGGCAAGTAAATCAGAATGCGTCGGTCCATGTTGAGCGACACGCTGCGAAAGCGCGTATCGATGCGATTGATTTTGCCGGTCGGGCGAGGAAACAAAGTCGGGCTAGGTGTCATCGTCGGCGATGGAACCGTCGTCCGCGTAATGGTTGATGTGGGCAGCGGCGTCATCGATGGCGTACGAGTTCGGGTCGGCGTAGGCGGAGTCACGCCAGGAGCGAGTGTATTGGTCGGACGAGGTGTCGCAGTAGACGTTGGAATCGGCGTACTCGTTGGAATCAGAGTCGGAATTATGGTTGGCGTTGGAGTGGGCTGGATGAGAGCGCAAGCACTCGTCAACGACAAAACAACGAGACAAGCGAAAAACCCGTTTTCTGAGCGACGCAAGAGCTGTCGAGAAAACGGGTTTCTCAGAGGGATTGTCAAGCCAAGTGGAATCTTCATCCGGCTTAATTCGAATTCAGCTTGAGATCGCCCTCACGCAAAAACTGGATGGCCCCTTTGCGCATTTCGTTCGTGATCTCGTGCCCGGTGTTGGGAAAGATCATCAACCGCGCATCCATCCCCAGTCCACTTAGCGCATTAGCAAACGCGCGCGCGCGGTCAATGCGATTTTGGCCGACGTAAGGATCGAAGGCGCGGGGAACGTCACCCGGATGATTATCGCGTTCGCCCACCGCAATCCAAAAGGACACCTTGCAAAAATTGGTCGTGTCGAGCGGATGACCCAGGTTCTTTTTGAAATCGCCGACGCCATACGGGAACGGCAGAGGATTCACATTGTCACCCTTGGGATATTCCACCGGCAACGTATATGATCCTGCCGCCATCGTAGCGACCGTGGAAACTCGTTCGGGATGGAGCAACGCAAAGCGATGTGCCAACTGCGCACCGCGCGAAAATCCATACACCAATACGCGTCGATTCAATTTGAGGTTGAGGCGCGTTGGCAATACCTCAAGTGTATCGATCAGCATCTGCGAAATTTTCAAATCGTCTTCCACGACAAGTGCGGGCTGCATGTAATCTTGAAACGCCATGGTTGGCGCGACGATTACCCAGTTGTTGCGGTCCGCATCGGCAATGAGTGATTGAGCAAAAGCATCCCCGCGCGCGCCCATACCATGCAAAACGAAAAGGACACGCAAAGGTTGACGTTGATCAACTTGGGGTGGCAGATGGATATAGAGATCGGAATCTTTGAAGAGTCGCACCGAAGCACGCGTGGGTTGAGGAGCTACGGGCGTGCGAATCGGTCTGTATCCGACGCGACCATCGATCATTTCGGGCGCCTCCGTCGGCAGACGCGTCAAGGGCGGAGCGAATGCCAGCGAGGGTATGGGCGAAGCAGTTAGAGTCGGCGATTTAGGCGGGGGAGGAAAAGTCGGCGTAACAGTAGGCACAGAGATGATGGAGGGGATAAGCGTGCTAGTCGGTACCGACAATGTGGGATTGGCAGGCAAAGTATTTGCCACCTGCTGACAACTTGCCAAGACCAAAACGATACCGATCAAGAAAACGATGCCAATCCGCGGCACAGTTATTAGCGCAAACGACTTCACAAGACCTCTATGTTGTCGTCATAGTTTCTGTGGAACGACAACCGCATTATATCATACTAGCTAGAAAAGAAAAGTAACGATTGGGTAACCGTTGAGTTACGATTGCGTATCAATTTTGCATTTCGATGAGAACTGGCGTACGATCAGACGCGATCGAGCTGCTTGTGCTACGCTGACTTGAGTCGCGAGCGAGCCGCTCGCGCTACGATGACTTGAGTCGCGAGCGAGCCGCTTGTGCCACGATGACCTGAGTCGCGAGCGAGCCGCTTGTGCTACGCTGACTTGAGTCGCGAGCGAGCCGCTTGTGCTACGCTGACTTGAGTCGCGAGCGAGCCGCTTGTGCTACGCTGACTTGAGTCGCGAGCGAGCCGCTCGCGCTACGACGACTTGGAGGAACCGATGACTAGAGTATTAGGTGTTGGCGCGCATCCCGACGACTTGGAATGGTATGCCGGGGGAACCATCGGCAAATTTGCTCGTGAAGGCGCGGAAATCATTTTTTTGATTTGCACCGACGGCGACAAGGGGAGTTACGATCCGCAAACAGATTCAGCCCAGCTTGCCGCACAACGCCGCATCGAACAGGGCAACGCGGCGAAAGAGTTTGGCGTCAGCGAGATCATCTTTCTTGGTTATGCCGATGGCGAATTGCAGCCGACCCTCGGATTGCGAAAGCAACTTGCGCTGATCTATCGAAAATACCAGCCCGATCTCTTGCTCGCATTCGATCCGTGGAAGCGGTATGAATTGCATCCCGATCATCTCGCCGCCGGGCGCGCCGCCGTCGATGCGCGCATCGCCGCCAAGATGCCGCTGTTCTATCCGGATGCGCGCGAGCAAGGTCTTGCCGCATGGGCAATCGGCGAACTATGGCTGTTCAACGCGGATGCGCCGAATCATTTTATCGACGTGAGTGCGACGATGGAGATGCAGCGTCATGCGTTGGAACAGCATCGCAGTCAGACCACCGTGTGGGACCAAGCCGCGCGCGCGTTCATCGAAAATCAAGCGCGCGAAAATGGCAGGGCGATTGGGATGGACTATGCGGAAGCGTTTCGGAGAATCGTAATCGAAGGTGCGCTGGTGGTAGCGCAAGGAACGTAAAGACAAAACAACGAATTTTTTTATTCCCCAAATTGTGCGACCAATAGTCTCGATAGCAAGCGAAGTTGTATGAAAGGTTCTAGCACAAGCCCCAAGTCGAATTCATAGTTCAATATGGCTTTGCCGCCGCTACTCAAATATTGTCCCAGCGTGAGCGATTCTCGGCATAATCGATGCACATTTTCCGTATTGAGTAATAGCAAACCTTTGACCTCACCAGACGGAGTAGGAATTTCATCGACATGCGCAAGATACATGAGTGACAACAACGTTCTTTTCTCACGACGATAAGCCGCTACTATGGGTCTCAGTCCCAATCGCAAACACATATAAACCATCGACGCAGACATATGCTCCGGCGGTGGTGACGACTGCATTTTGAATGTCAACCATGTGATTGGGCCTTGTTTTTGTTAGTGCACAAAATCAACCGTTGCCGTATTGCAGCCGGGACCATCTTGCGTGTGAATAAAAACCCCTTTTGATAAAGGATTCCCAGCATTGTCGATCACAAACACCCACCAGTTACCATCGACACGGCTACCCTCTGACGGACTGATTCGATATTTGCCGGCGCATTCCGGACAAGTGTGGTTCGGATCACTCGGATCATTGCCGGTGATGAAATCTCCGAAACCGTTTGTATCGCCACCCCCGTCTGAATCTGAGACGCGAACACGGACGCCGTTCTTGGGTACGCCGTTCTCCGTAACGATTCCTTGAATGCGGGTGTTCGGCGCATCCGCGCAACCCTTGTTCACCGGTCGATAATAAAATCCGCCGAAGAGATCCGCCGTCGGCGCAGGGGGCGCTGGGATCGGAGAACGAAAGGGCGTGGGCGCGCGTGTGACCGGACGAGCTGTTGGTTGACGCGTAGGCACGATGAGCGGAACCGTGGGCAAGGGTTGGTTCAAGACAACCGGAACCGGCGTATCCGTGGGAGGCAAAGTTGGAGGGGCAGGCGTGAACGTGGGGCGCACGGTAGCCGTGCGCATAACCGTACTCGTTTTGGTCGCCGTCGGTGGGCTGTTTTGCGCGATCAAATCGCTGGTGCGGCAACTCAGCACGATCAGCCAGAAAAAACTAACGAGAGTAATCATCCGCGCTGAAACTGATTGGCGCAAGCGGGTCTCCCTCGCGACAATGTCAAATCAAATTGTCGGCATTAATGGTATCTCGTGACCCGAAAGCGGTAGAGTTGCACCGGTTCCTTCGGGTCGGTGATATTCGCTTTATAGACTCGCGTATAGTGGAGTTGTTTTTCCGGTGTGTTAATCGTTTCCAGATCGGGTAGGAGCAATCCCCGCTTCCATTCGTTACGCAACGATTGCACGATCAAGCCGTGAATTTTTGGGTCTTGATCTTTGATCGAATCGATGGGTTCGGGCACGGTCAACACATCGACGGAGAAGGTGAGTTGACTTAGTTCGCTCGGCTCGACCGGAGGGAAACGTGGATCGCGGGTAGCGGCACTGATCGCGTTATCGATAATTTCTTGAGCGAGGTTCGCACGCAACGGCTCAATCGTGCCGATACAGCCGCGCAGTTCGCCATCAAGCATGTGAATTGAAACGAACGCGCCGGCGCGCGCGCGCAGTTCAGGCTCGAGGTCGTCGGACGTTTGCAGATATTGGCGTTCCAACACATAGAGTTCAACCGCACGGCGCGCCAATTCGACAAAGGGATGATGGGTTTGAGGAGTACTCATCATTGAGACCTCCATAAATCGCTAACGCCAAAAGTCGACCCAACCGTGCCAGCACCCGCCATTATCGGGACCCAAACCATTAAAGTTGATCGGTCCGCCGATATCGGACATACGATTACCGCTTCCATCGATCAGCCAGACATAGACCGTGCCTTTGAAAGGTGGCGCACCGTCCGCTGAAAGCGTAAACGAGTATGTGCCATCCCACGACGTGGTGACTGGCGGAATATCAAATCGTCCACCGTCTTTGCCACCCAGCACAACCTTGACTCCTTCCATACCGCTATCGGGATTGTTCTTGTCGCCATAGACGCGCGCTTTGACAAAAACGCCACCGGCATGTTCACAACCCGGAGGATTAGCGTGCCATTGATAAGGAGAAGATGTCGGTCCTGGAACTGCGGTCGGTTGGACCACCACTGGCACCGCCGTCGGTGGACGGGGAACAGCGGTTGCTGGACGACGGGTCGGAGTTCGCGTTGGCACGGGCGCACTTGTTGGCGGAGGTGGTACCGTGGGTACGGGCGTAAAGGTTTCAGTTGGTAAAGGTATCGGTGTAAAGGTGGGACGAGGTGTGCGCGTGCGAGTGGGTGTTGGCGCACTTGAGGCGATAAACTCATCGGTAATACGACAGGCTAGCGCGCCAGATAAAAGCACCAAGCCAAGCGCGAATCGCGCCGCCAGATTTCTAAATTGCATTCGGGTTCGATCTCCTAAAAGCTGACATGCGAGCCAAGGGGATGCTCACGGAAAATGGCGAAAAGATTATACCATAAAGCGACATATGCACAAATCGATTTTCATGTGCGACACACTTTCAACAAATCCTCGGCAGCATTTCGCCCATCAACACATCGACCACGCGCGTGCTGCCAATGCGTGTTTTCATCAGCACGCGATTCACCGGCTCCGCGCGCACCTCGCCGATGACAACCGCTTCTTCGCCATAGCGCGTTGCGCGCATCGCTTTCAACACCTTGCCGGCATCTGGTCGCGCGACGATGACGATGACCTTGCCTTCGTTCGCCACATAGAGCGGATCGAAACCGAGCATCTCGCACGCCGCCGCGACCGCTGGTCGCACTGGAATCGCATCTTCTTGAATGACGATGCCGGCTTTCGACTGGCGCGCGATTTCGTTCAACGTCGTGGCGACGCCGCCGCGCGTAGGATCGCGCAGGACGTGAATGTGCTCCGTCGTATTGACGATTTTTTCGATGAGATGATTGAGCGGCGCAATATCGCTTTGCACATCCGCTTCAAATCCCAGCTCGCCGCGCGCGCTCAACACCGCGATGCCGTGGTCGCCAATCGGTCCCGACAGAATGACGACATCGCCTGGCTTGGCATTTGCGCCACGAATGTCAATTCCATCGGCAACCATACCAACGCCGGTCGTGTTGATGTACAGACCATCGGCTTTGCCTTTTTGCACGACCTTGGTATCGCCCGCGACGATTTGCACCCCCGCTTCTTCCGCCGCCGCTCGCATCGATTCGATCACACGCGCGAGCGTTTGCAGCGGGAGACCTTCTTCCAAAATAAATCCCGCCGACAAGAACTGTGGCGTTGCGCCCATCATCGCTACATCGTTGACAGTGCCACAAACTGACAAGCGTCCGATGTCGCCACCGGGAAAAAAGAGCGGCGCGACCACATGCGAATCGGTACTGATGGCAAGTCGCGCGCAAACGTTCGGCTTGACCACCGCGCCATCGTCGCCTGCACGCAAAGCGGGGTTGTCGAATGCGGTCGCAAAATATTTGGCGATGAGGTCATGCGACATTTTTCCGCCGCTGCCGTGTCCCATCACGATCTGCTCATCGTGCGAAAGAGGTAGCGGGCAAACGGGACCTTCCATTTCGATGGGTTGCGTTATTTCAGACATTGATCTTCCTTTTTCCAAATCGTAATTCGTGATTCATGATTCGTGAGCAGCTGATAATCGAAAAGGAAATAATCAGCAAGAAAATCATCTTTGGCATATGAATCACTATGGAGTATTTGGCAATGAGCCTCGGAGAAAATCTAGCCAGTTCGTGCTAAGAATCGCGTCGCGAAATTCTGTCGGCACAACAGAGCCAACCTTGTTCAAGTCAGCCACTGTATCGATTTCGATTGGGCATTCTTCTCGACCAAAGCCGCCATCCAAATCCGATCCAATACCAACATGGTTCCAGCCGCCGACGCTTGCCATATGGTTCGCATGCCGTGCCAGGTCGTTGAGCGTGACGACGATCGATTTATCTTGCTTCCAGCGCGGCTCGATAAAGCTGTTATAAAGCACGAGACCAATTACGCCACCGCATTGACCGATAGCGCGAATGACATCATCGCTCAAATGGCGGTCGGTGGGCGTCAACGCGCGAACATTTGCATGGGACGCGCAAACGCGCGGAAAGTTCATGTCCAACCCTTGCCATATGCCCTCTTCGGCGAGATGCGAGATGTCCCAGATGAATCCCAGGTCAGCCATGCTCTTCAACAACTCAAAACCGTCCGGCGTCAATCCACCGTGTCGAAAATTCAAACTGCCGCCGCGGACGCCTGCGCCATATTTTGTATCGCCGTACGTCAACCCGATCATGCGCAGACCGCGCTGCCACCATTTCGGCAAATCGCCAACGTGAACGATGGGGTCTGCGCCTTCCATGAGCATGACGAGTCCTGGCTTGCGATCAGCTTGCCACAATTGCAAGTGATGCTCTAGATCGATCACCGATTTGAGCAAGCGGACGCGTCCTTGCTTTTCCCACGACTCGTACAAATCGATTTGAGACAGCGCCTGCGCTTCGGCTTGCTCTGCGGTATGGTAAAGCGCCGAGCGCGGCTCAAAGTCTGCGCCGACATCTGCCGCAAGGAAACCTGGGGTCACAGTGGCAATGACAACGGCGATACCGCCGCGCTCAAGTTCGGGCAACGAAACGGTCGCTTGACCCGTCGAGCGTTTTTCTCGCGCGCGGCGTTCAGCCACGCTTAACGTGAGGTCGCATCCAAACAGCGTCACGTTTTCTGCTAGGTCGAGATGCGAATCGACGAGAGGAAGATTTTTCATAGTTTGGAAAACTTTTCCTGTCGGTTTCGGAGGAATAATGATAGAGCGAGAATACTTTGCGAACCTGGTCCATGAGTCGCGGAGGATGTTGTTCCAGGGTATTCTCCCAGGAAAAGATTTGACAGTGAAGTGCTTTGGCTTATACTGTTTTCAGATAAAAGCAATTAGGTGGAAAGTTTCCGCAAAACATCCCTGTACGGCGTATTATACGGAATCTTTCCGTATAAGCAATAGTTGGGCAGAGGGAACGCGTAGGAACTGACGAATGATATTACCAAAGAAGCGAGACCCCAGGTTCATCACGGTGCGTCGCGGCGGCACCCTCCAAGACTCCGATCATCACCTGCTTGCGGTATGGGCGGCCGATTGCGCACAGCATGTGTTGCACTTGTTCGAAGAAATCCAACCCCATGACGACCGACCGCGTCGAGCCATCGAATTGGCACGCGCTTGGACGCGAGGTAAGATCACGATGTCTCAGTCCCGCGCGGCGGGTGGACATGCCATGGCTGCGGCAAGAGAGCTGAGCGGAGCCGCTCGGCATGCGCATTTGCTGCCGGTCAGGCGGCAGTCGTGGCGCATGTCGCCGCCCACGAGCTCGGCGCTGCGGCTTACGCAATCAAGGCTGTGCGGGCAGCCGCGCCAGAGGGGGAGAGCGAGTCCACCGGTCGTCGGGAATGCCAGTGGCAGCGCGAGCAGCTGCCGGCAGCGATCCGCGACCTTGTCCTGGATGATCAGCGACTGCGAAACGACATCTGCTGGTCGGTGTTCGACTGCTAGTCGATGACTGGTCTGCAACCGGCCACCGCCCAACAAAGCGTGTACCTGAACTGACGGGACTGCGCTTCGCACGTGCGGCATTTTCTAGCATTTGCCACGCCCAAGCAAAATCTTGCTCCCACGCCTGAATTGATAAACCCTCCACGCGCGACGCCGACAGTTAAACCGTGATCTAGCTCTGCTGTCGGCATATGAATTGAAACGGCGCGGGAGCATTTCCCGCGCCGTTTTTGTTTCAGGCAATCTCATGCCTTCCATACTTGTAGTACGCCGCGCACGCTCCTTCCGCGGAAACCATCGTCGCGCCGAGTGGACGTTCGGGCGTACATTGCGTTCCAAACGCGCTACAATCGTGTGGCTTGCTCAGTCCCTGCAAAATTTTCCCCGCGATGCACAGCGGCGATTCGTTCGTCTGAATCTCGCCCACGTCAAAACGTTTCTCCGCGTTGAACGCGGCGAACTCGGGACGCAGACACCAACCGCTCATCGGAATTGCGCCGATGCCGCGCCACTTGCGGTCGCATTGCATAAACACCTTGTCGATCATTTGCTGCGCGGGCTTGTTTCCATCGAATGTCACGGTACGCGGGTACGCGTTTTCAACTTCGATGCGTCCCTCTTCGAGCGCGCGCGTCACCGTCAAAATGCCTTGCGCAATGTCGAGCGGCTCGAATCCCGTGACCGCCATCGGCACGCCGTACTTTTTTGCGAGCGGCGGATATTCCCAATAGCCCATCACCGCGCAGACGTGACCCGCGAGCAAAAATCCTTGCACGCGATTGGATGGCGAACCCAGGATGGCGTGCATCGCTGGTGGCACGCACACATGCGAGACCAAGACCGAATAATTCTTGACGCCGAGTTGTTTCGCTTGCATCACGCTCATCACATTGGGCGGCGCGGTCGTCTCAAATCCAATCGCAAAGAAGACCACTTGCTTGTCGGGATTTTGCTGCGCGATTTTCACCGCGTCGAGAGGCGAATAAACGACGCGCACATCGCCGCCGGACGCACGCACCGAAAACAAATCGCGACCGCTACCGGGCACGCGCAGCATATCGCCATACGAAGTGAAGATGACATCAGAGCGCGATGCAATCGCCAGCGCCTTGTCGATCAATTCCAATGGCGTGACGCAAACGGGACAGCCGGGTCCATGCACGAGTTCGATTTCTTTCGGCAAGAGTTGATCGATGCCGTGACGAACAATCGCGTGGGTCTGCCCGCCGCAAATTTCCATGATGACCCATTGGCGCGTAACGATGCGCTTTATTTCTTCGATGACACCTTGCACGAGCTTTGCGTCACGATATTCGGTGACGTACTTCATGCCATCTCCCATCTAGGTCTTGTCATGCTGAGGAGCATCTTGAGCAAAGTCGCAGAACGACGGAGTCGAAGGATTGCGACGAAGCATCTCGCCACGCTAAATTGAGAGATGCTTCGCTCCGCTCAGCATGACAATCAAGAAGATTCGCTAGGTCCCAATTCATCTTCGAGATTTATAATCTCTTGCAACAGTGCGAGCGACTCTTGCGCTTCGGCTTCGTCGAGCCGATTGATCGCAAAGCCGACATGGATGACAGTATATTCGCCGACTTGAATATCGGGCACGTAGGCAAGACATGCCTCGCGCGTCACACCGCCAAAATCGACCTTGCCCATTTTCAAGCCGCCGGCTTCGTATATTTCAACGACCTTACCCGGAACGCCTAGACACATATATCCTCCAATTTCAGATTTCTGAATTATGATTTATGATTTTGTTCGTACAGTGTCATTTCGACGAACGGAGTGAGGAGAAATCTGTACGTCTGGTGAGATTTCTCGCTTCGCTCGAAATGACAACCCGCAAGATGAGTAAATCATAAATCAGAAATCCTAAATCATGAATTTCTTTGCTGCAATCGCCGCTTGCCCCAGCGCCAAGCCGCCGTCGTTCGTTGGAACTTGGCGATGGATGTAAACCGTGAAACCGTCGCCCTGCAACAACTCAATTGTTTTTGCGAGCAGCGTCATGTTCTGCCACACGCCACCGCTCAACGCGACCTCGTTCAATTCCTCGCGCTCACGCAACGTTACGCAGACATCATGCACCATCGCCGCAACACCGCCATGAAACCGCGCCGATATTTCGCCGATAGTCACGCCCGCACGGACATCCGCGACGACAGATTGAATCATTGGAATGGGATCGATGGTTCTTGAATTGGTAATTGGTAATTGGTAATTGTCCTCTTGATCTGAAAACTGATTACTGATTACTGAATACTGATTTTCAAATTCGATAGCGGCTTGCGCTTCATAGTTGACTGTCTCCCGTACGCCCGCGAGTGCCGCGACCGCATCAAACAATCGTCCCATGCTCGATGTCAACGGCGCATTCGTGCTACGTTCGATTTGGTTGCGTACAACGTGTCGCGTCTGTTCGTCGGCGGCGCACACGCACGCTAAATCGTTCGACCATTCGATTTTCGCCTTGTGTAACCAAGCCAAAGCGATGCGCCAGGGTTCGCGCACAGCTTTATCACCGCCGGGCAAGGGAACGTAATCAAGATGAAAAGCGCGGCGGTAATTTCGGTAATCGGCAATTAGGAATTCGCCGCCCCAAATTGCGCCATCGTCGCCGTAACCCGTGCCATCGAATGCAACGCCGATCACGGAACGCTCACCGCTCAAGCCGTTCTCGACCATGCAGGCGGCGATGTGCGCATGATGATGTTGAACGCCAATCGCAGGCACTCGCTCTCGTTCGGCACGGTCAAGCGCATAGCGGGTAGCGAGATAGTTCGGATGCAAGTCGTACGCGATGAGTTGCGGCTGCGCGCGGAACAACCGCTCGAAATGTGCAACGCCATCCTCAAACGATTTCAGCGTTTCGTAATTTTCCAAATCGCCAATGTGATGACTGAGAAAAGCATAGCGGTCACGCGTGATGCAAAACGTATTCTTGAGTTCTGCGCCGGTCGCAAGCATGGGCGGCGCATCGAAAGGAAGATGGACTGGGAACGGAGCGTAGCCGCGAGAACGTCTTAGTGGATAGTCCCTTCGGGCAGTGAACAGTGAACGGTGAACCGTATTCAGTGAACAGTTTTCAGTGTTCAGTTGATTTGTTTTCTCTGTGATCTCGGTGTTCTCTGTGGCTGAACGAACATTAAGCGGAACAGAGAGTACACGCATGACGGAATCGTCGCAGCGAGTACGGATGTCGCGGTCGTGCATGAGAAAAGCATCAGCGAGCGATGACAGACGTTCGCGCGCATCGTCGTTGTCGCTAGCGATAGGTTCTTCGCTGAGGTTGCCGCTGGTCATGACCAAAGCGGATAGCTGATAGCTGGTAGCTGATGGCGAATTATTCATCAGCAGGTAATGCAGTGGCGTGTATGGCAGCATCACACCCAGGAAATGATTGTTCGGCGCGACTTGGTCGGCGATAAGAGAATCGGGACGGCGGTGCAAGAGTACAATCGGTCGTTCGTGTGATTCGAGCAATGCGCGCTCATCGGCGTCGACAAAGCAATGCTGCTCAACGGTCGCAAGGTCCGGCATCATTAGCGCAAAGGGTTTATCGACGCGAAGTTTTCGGCGACGCAGTTCGGAAACCGCGTTGGCATTCGTCGCATCGCAGGCGAGATGAAAGCCGCCGAGACCTTTGATGGCGACGATCGCTCCGTCATTCAGCAACTCCTGTGTTGCGGCGATTGCATCGTGATTCGTAACACGTGATGCGTGATGCGTAAAACGTAGAACGTAATCCGCCGTCTGGGATTGAGAATTGTTTTCCAGCCAAACTTTTGGACCACATTTCGGACACGCGACCGGCTGCGCGTGAAAACGTCGATTCAGTGGGTCGTGGTATTCGCGTGCGCAATCATCGCACATCGGAAATGTCTTCATCGTCGTCTTGGGACGGTCATACGGAATGTCTTCGATGATCGTAAAGCGCGGGCCACAATTGGTGCAGTTGATAAACGGATAAAGATAGCGGCGGTCGTTCGGATCGAAAAGCTCGCGGAGGCAATCGGGGCAAATCGAAATATCGGGCGAGATGGGCTGGAACGCACCAGCGAGCGCAACACTCTCGCGGATTTCAAATCGATCAAATCGCTCATGACCATTTGTGGGGAGGTCTACGACGTTGATTGAATCGATTCGAGCAAGAGGCGGTTTATCGTGGGTGAGCGCACGGAGGAAATCGTCCAGCGTCGCCGTATCGCCTTCAATTTCAATTTCGACGCCGGCAGAGGTATTCACGACCCAGCCATGCAACTTGGCACGCGTCGCGATTTGGTAGACGAAGGGGCGAAACCCAACGCCTTGAACAATGCCGGTCACGTGAATCTTGCGAATCGGCATTCATTCTTCCTATTCTACTTCGATGCTCGTTAACTTGAACTCATCTTGAGGCAATGCGCGAATGCGTGGACTGGCGCATTTGGGACAAGCGATCAATTCCGGTGTCCACTCAAAATCGTTTCCACATTCCAAACATTTGACAGGAACAGGGACACGCGTGATGTCGACGCGCGCGCCTTCGGCGATGGTACCGCGCGTCACATGTTCGAAATGAAATTTCAGCGACTCTTCGCTCTCGTCGGCGGCAGCGCTCATGGCGACGCTGAATTGCGTGATGTGCGACGCATTATTTTTGGTCGCATATTCAAGCGCGACCTTGAGCATTTCTTGGGCGATTCCTAATTCATGCATGATTTGATTATATCCATAATGACCTGTTGGACAAACTAACGATACCCAGCTTGATGTGCAGCCCGATCGAGCGCAATTGTCAGAACGCGTTCGGCGGGTAAATTCGCGTCGCGCGCCAGTTCGCGCAGATCGATGGTCTTTAAATATCGCTTACATCGATCACACACATACAATCGATACGCCCCGCTGCGCGTTGCAAAATACGCGAGCTGGTCTGCATCGCAAAATGGACACCCCACGCGTGTCGAGTCCCATTCAAAGTTGCACTGCGAGCAAAGCATACGTCGCGCACCTGAACTGACGGCTAACGCCGCAAAATCGGTTACGCCGCCGCAAATAGGACACGTCGAATGCTGCCACTCGCCTACGCACGCTACCCACGCGCGCGCATACGCCGACAAGACCGGGCGCATCACATTGTAAAGCACAACCGACGTCAAGGATTTTCGCTCCGGGTCGATCCACCATTCGCGCACGATTTCTTCCGTCGCCGTCGGCGTTGCGAATTCACGTGCGATTTCTTCGAGGTCAGTGGCCAAATTCGGATAATTATGTGCAAAGATCGCGCAGAGGTTTTGCAAAAACTTGGTCGCCGCAGTCCAATCAATCGACAACTCGTCCGCGCGTAAGAGCGGCTGTCCAAGTGACAATCTTTCGTTTGCATCGTGCGGAGGAGGAGGTACGGAAATTTCGAGAGACGCGCTCGCTCCGAGAATCGCAATGTGCAAGTCGATAGTATCGGCAATGTCGAGATGGCGCGCGCGCTGCACTCGCAAGACAGCTAAAGTTTCTTTTTCGATCAAACAAATCTCCGATGGGCGGGCAAGTCGCCCGCGCTACAACTATGCAAAACGTGAAGCGCAATGTGCATGACACATCACGCTTCACGTTTTGCGTTTTACTCTACTTTTCTCTCTTTCGATACACTCGTTCGACCAACCACTTGCCGTGATGTTCTTTGGCGAACTCTTCCGTCACCGTGCCTTCAAACATCGCGGTGATGGATTCGCGCATCAGCGGATGCACCGCGACGAGATAGAGATGCAGCATGAACAGCAACACCGTCGCGATAACCGAGAGATCGTGGACGAGAACGCTCCACATGAAAACATCAGGGGAGACACTGCCTTTACCAAACCACATCACAAAGCCCGTGATGACGAACAAGACGAACGTGACGATTTGGGTCAGCGCGTTGAATTTTTGCCCGGCGTTGTACTTGCCCTGCGGTGTCATGTTGCCATTATGACCGCGGGAGTAATAGTGCCACGCATTTTGCAGCCAGCTCCAATCGTCTTTGCCCCAGGTAAACGATTCTTTGAGCGAGTAGAAAAACTCGCGCGGTGAAAAGACGAGATAGATGATGGGCGCGATCATGAACGCGACGGCTGCCGCGCGATGCGCCAGTCGCGCCGCTTCCCCTGCTTCACCGATGGTGAATGGCTTGAACCAGGGAACATAGATGAACAAGCCGGTGCCAAGCAGAACGGTGAACGCGACAAAGTGAACCCAATGCGCGGTGCGCTCTGCGCCGGTGAATCGCAGCACCAGCACTTGACGCGTGCGCGTCCTCAGATCGGATACGATTGTTGACATTTTTATTCTCCGAGTCTTATAGTCGAGTAGTCAAATAGTCAAATAGTCACTTGCCAGTTAGTCAGTTTTCTTGTGACGACCTGACTAATTGACTCTCCGACTATACGACTAGATGACTATTTGACTGTTTCTACATCGCCGAGGTGCGCGCGACGCGTGGCGAACCAGTTGATCGCCAGACCTGCGGCGACGAGACCCGTTGCAACATAGCCGAACGGCTGAACGACATTTTGCCACAAGCCCGCCAGCGCCGGATATTCCGGTTTCTCTGGCAAGCCGTATGCGGCTGCGGGCGCAGTCAGCACATAGACACGACCGAGTCCACCGAGTTCGGTTTCGCCGTAGACACGTGCTTCGGCATAACCCAGCTTCTTCAAATCTTCGACGCGGGATTTCGCGGTGGCGAGCACCTTGTCACGATCATTAAAGCTAAGCGCGGTCGCAGGACACGTCTTGACGCACGCCGGCGTCAGTTCGTTCGACACCCGATCTTGGCAGAACGTACACTTGGTCGCTTTGGCTGCGCCGGTCAACGCATCGCTTGTGTCCATGCGCGGGATGTTGAACGGACACGCCTGCGAACAATAGCCGCAGCCGTTGCATAGTTCGCGTTCGAGCGAAACGAAACCGAGCGAATTTTTCTTGAGCGCAGCCGTCGGACACACATCGACGCAGGCGGCGTCCGTGCAGTGCATACAGCCCCATTTCAAAAAGAGCCAACGCACTTTGCCGTTCGATTCGTACTCATTGAACCGAATGCGTGTTAACGTGTTCGCGTTCAGATCGAGTGGATTTTCGTACGTACCGATCTGGGTCGTCGGCGTCGCCGCGAGGTTCCACCATTCTTTGCATGCCACCTGGCAACCCTTGCAACCGATACAGACGGAAGTGTCAATTAACATTGATTTTATCATCGTCATAATCCTTTGCGAAAGTCTCAATTCCCAGAGTTCCTCCGAGTTCCCTCAGTTCCTTCTTCCAAAGGAAATAAGGGAACTAGTGGAACTCAGGGGGACTTATGCCTTCCTCACATCACAGAGCCACGCTTTGTATTCTGGGATCGTGGTGTTCGCATCGCCGACGTGCGGTGTCAGATTGTTCGCGCTGTCACCGGTCGCCAGACCTTCATAGCCCCAGTGCCAAGGGATGCCGACTTGGTGCACCGTCTTGTCGCCGATCTTGAACGGCTTGAAACGCTTGGTCACGAGTGCGACCATTTCGACTTTACCGCGCGTATTTTCGACAACCACTCGGTCGCCATTCTTGATGCCTTTTTCCGTTGCAAGCTGCTCGCTCATTTCGACGAATGGCGCGGGCTGGACTTCGTTGAGCCACGGCAAGTTGCGCGTCATCGCGCCCGCTTGCATGTGTTCGCTCAGACGATACGTCGTGCCGATAATCGGATACTTGCTCGCTTCGCCGCGCTTGTTCAAGTTCGACTCGTAGATCTTGGCGATGGGATTTATCTGCTGCTTGGAGAGCAGATTCTGCACTGGACTTTCCCAGGGTTCATAGTGTTCGGGGAACGGACCGTCCGCGAGACCTGCCGCAAACAATCGCGCGACACCTTCGTTGTTCATGATGAATGGATAGATCGCGCCGGGATTGCCCCCGCCATCGATCACGTCGCCGCTCCACGTCGATGTGGCAGCGTTCCATTTCAACGGCGCGCGTTTCGGATCCCAGGGTGTTCCATCGGGTCGAACCGAGGCACGATTGTAGAGGATGCGGCGATTGACAGGCCAGTTCCACGCCCAACCGGAGTAGAGATACAGACCGGTCGGATCGCTGTTATCGCGCCGCGCCGACATATTGCCTGCATCGGTGTAATACCCGCAGTAAATCCAATTGCCGCACGTCGTCGTTCCATCATCGCGCAGAGACGCGAATGCGGGAACTTGTTTGCCTTGCGCGATCAACACCGTACCCTTATCGTCTTTCACATCGACCACAGCGCGGCCGTTGATTTCTTTCGCAATGGTCTGCGCGCTCGGCAAACCGTCGCCATAGTTCCAATCGAGCTTGACGATGGGATCGGGGAATGCGCCGCCGTTTTTGTACAGTGCGCGCACGCGATTCATAATTTGATTGACGATCCACAAATCGGGCTTACTATCACCCACGGGATCGATAGCTTTGTTGCGCCACTGCACCCAGCGACCGGTGTTCGTCACGCTACCTTCGCGTTCGACCCAGGAAGCGGCGGGGAGCAAGAACACTTCGGTCTTGATGTCGGCCGACTTGACGCCGGGGCGTTTCCAGAACGCCGCCGTTTCCGTTTCCCACAGTTCCGATACAACCATCCAATCGAGCTTGGACAGTGCTTCGCGTTCCATGCTGGCATTAGGCCCACCCACGGCCGGATTCTGTCCGATGCAGAGGAATCCTTTCATGTCGCCGGCATTCATCGCTTCAAAGAGCGGAATGTGCGAGTAATCCTTGCCCGCTGCCATCTTGGGTAACCAATTGAACGCGAAATCATTGTCCTTGGTTGCCGCATCGCCGAACCAGGCTTTGAGTTGACTCACGATGTACTTGGGATAGTTCTTCCACCAGTTCAAACTCTTGGGATCGTTCGTCGTCGGAACAACGCGCTTGGTGTAATCCGCAACCGACTGGTCCTTGACCGTAGGCGCGGCAAGATAACCCGGCAAGTTGCCATAGAGCGCCGCCATGTCGGTCGATCCCTGAACGTTGTGCAAACCGCGCATCGCCGCGACTTGGCCACCGGCAACGCCGACATTGCCCAAAAGCAATTGCACGAGCGCAAGCGATTCGACATTTTGCGTGCCGTACGTATGCTGCGTCTGCCCCATCGCGTAGATGATCGCGCCGGCTTTGTCGGGCTTGCCTGTTTCCGAATACATCCTGTAGACTTGTTCCAGCAAATCTTTCGGCGTACCGGTGATCTGCGAAACCTTGTCGAGCGTGTACCGCGAATAGTGTTTTTGCATCAACTGCAAAACGCATTGTGGATCGCTCATGGTTGAGTCGCGCTTGGGAATGCCCTTGTCGTCAAGCTGATACGTCCAAGTCGATTTGTCGTACGCTTTAGTGGTTGGATTGTAGCCGCTAAAGAGACCCTCGCTAAAATCGAACTTGGAGTTGACGAGGAGTGCCGCGTTGGTGTACTCGCGCACGTACTCTTCTTGGTACAATTTGTTTTGCAGAATGTAACTGATCAACCCACCCATAAACGCAATGTCGGTGCCGGACCGAATCGGCGCATAAAGCGTTGCCGATGCGGCGCTGCGCGTCACGCGCGGATCGACCACGATCAGCTTTGCGCCTTTTTCCATCGCTTTGGTCACCCACTTGAAAGCGACCGGGTGATTTTCGGCGGGATTGCCGCCCATAATCCAAATCACATCCGAGTTGCCGAAATCGGAGATGTGATTTGTCATCGCACCACGTCCAAACGCTGCCGCCAAACTGGCGACGGTGCTGGAGTGTCAGATCCGGGCCTGATGCTCTAGGTAAACGATACCGAGAGCGCGTGCGGCTTTGACCCAGGAATAGACTTCTTCGTTGGTGTGTTGCGCGCCGCCCAAATAGCCAATCGCTTCGAGTCGATTGACGGTCGCGCCGTCCTTGTCTTTTTCGATAAAGCTCTTGTCGCGCGTCTCTTTGATTTTTTGCGCGATGCGATCGAGCGCCCAGTCCCATGATTTTTCTTCCCACTTGTCCGAACCGGGTGCGCGGTATTGGACCTTGGTGACACGTTCGGGACTGTAGATAAGTTGCCAGTTGGCTGCGCCTTTACTGCACAGCGTGCCGCGATTGATCGGGTGATCGGGATCGCCTTCGATGTTGACCACCTTGCCGCCTTGGACACCAACAACCTGACCGCAGCCCACGGCGCAGTACGTGCAGATCGTCGTGACCTCGCCCACTTTTTTGTGGAGCAAGAAATTTTGATCTTCGCCACTCGCCGAAGCTTGATGCGGCAAGCCAGTTCCCAGAACTAGCCCACCTGCCGCTGCGCCGCCGAGTTTGAGAAAATCGCGTCGCGAAACAGACATGATACTTTCTCCTCCCTTTGAATTTCGAGCGTTTTACCAACCCGTCAAATCGTTTGCTGTTTTGTTCCATCACCTCCCTTTATTTATCCGCGAATCGCGCGAATTTTTGTTTGTCACCCTGAGCGAAGCGAAGGGTCTCGCTTTGCAGAGCGAGATTCTTCGCTCCGCAAAAACCGCTCCGCTCAGAATGACAAGCAAGTCCGGTTTTATTCGCGTGATTCGCGGATGAACTATCGCGCCAAGGTCAATAGATAAGCAACCATTTGCCAACGCTGTTGTTCGCTCAATTGAAATTTCCACGCCGGCATAATCGAACCTTGCGCACGGAACGGCTCGCTCTGTCCGCCTTCGCTCATGCGCCAGAAAAGATATTGCGGTGTGCGACGTTGAGTTTGCGTGCGATCGGTGAAATCGCTTGGCTTGAGTCCAAACGTCGGCTTGACCGCGCCTTGCCCGTTGCCATTGACGCCGTGACAAGCCGCGCAACTCGCTAGAAAAATTTCTCGCCCCGCGGCAATGCTGTCAACCGAATCGAAATTCGTGGGCGGCGTGAGCGATGCATAATCGTTCGGCAGCCGATTTTCGGTACGCGGCAGAGTGAGCCATGCGCCGACGATCGCCAAAATGAGGATGAGCCAAAAGCCAAGCCGTCGCATCTTCGAGTTAGCCACGGCTCCCCGTGATATAATTTTCGAGATCGCGGATCAGCAATTCTTGATCAGAGATTAGCGACTTGACCACATCGCCAATTGAAATCACTCCGACCAATTTACCTTGCGCGATGACTGGCAGATGGCGAACACGCTTAGCCGTCATCAACGTCATGCACTCTTCGATGGTTTGGTCAGGGCGAACGAAAAACACGACATCCGTCATGATTTCTCGAACCTGGGTGTCCTTGGAAAACTTGCCTTTCAAGATGACTTTGCGCGCATAGTCTCGCTCCGATAAAATCCCAACCAGCTCATTTTGTTCAAGCACAAGTAGCGCGCCGACGTCTTTGACTGCCATCAACTCAAGTGCTGCATACACCGTCGCATCGGGTGCTATCGTCCAGACGGTATTTCCTTTAACCTGTAGAACCTGCGCGACAATTGTCATGGTCCGTTTACTCCTTTCACCCATCGCGATTCATATGCTGCAATCGATTACGCCGGCACTTCACGCTGCACCGTCACATTCCACCGCGCCAATTCTTCCAGCACATGCTTCGCAACCGGTTCAACTTGCGCACTGATTTTTGGATTTAATTCCAAACCCGGTTCAAAGATGTCAGCTTGCACGCCCCACAGAATTACTTCGTCGGGGAAATGTCCACGCAATTTGGCGAGCGCGAGCAAATCTTGCAAGCCCACTTGATGTGGCGAAACTTTGGGACCCAGGAACGCTGGAATTTCGTCGTTGACGAGTCGAATCAACGCGCCCTGCTCCTTGTCCGCCTTGACCGCATCGACGATGAGGATGTGCGACGAGTCCTCGATGTACGCGAGCAGATCGAGTCCAAGCGTACCGCCATCGAGAACCAAAACATCGTCGGGAAAAACGTAATTCGCTTGCAAGTGTTCGATGACGCGCACGCCCACGCCTTCATCCTGCAACAAAATATTTCCGAGACCAAGAATGAGAGTTTTCATCGATATGATTTCACGTCAGCGGCGGATTGAAAATTGAAATCGCTTCGAGAACCGAGTCGCCCGTGTTGCAAACCAAGTGCGTCATGTCCGGTGGAGCGTAACAGCATACGCCAGGTTCGAGATTAAATTCCTCAGAGCCGATCCGGCACATTCCGCGTCCTGAGAGAACGTAGACCGTCTCGGTCGATTGCGCGTGAGTGTGTGGAGGAATTTCGCCGCCCGGTTCCAGCCGCACGAGTGACAACGTCAACTCTGGATTTATTTCGCTCGTGATGAGCGGTTTCAAAAACACGCGCGGAAAATGTGGATGCGGCTTCCATTCCGCTGGGCAGTCAACTTTGCCCATGATGCTCTCCTCCGAAAAAACAACTCTAGCCCGAAGAATTGGCTAATCTTCTTCGGGCTTGACCTTGATCGATTTGTACTCATGCAGCTTTCAACAATCGCTAGATGATTTCTAGCAAACCTTTGGCGACCGCTGACGGATTGGTGAATAACGATTCGTGTCCACCGGGGATTTCCGCCAGCTTGAACTCGCCCAGAGCTTGCGCCATGCCCAGGAATGCGCCCGGCGGAAGCGACGCATCATCGCGACAGAACAGCACTGACTTGGGGATCGTCAACAAGCTAAACGCCTGCGAGCTGACCGGCGTAGTGAAAAGCGCCAGCGGTTGCGGGACCAACCGCGCGATGAGTGCGTTCTGCATTTCGACCGATTCGCCCGCCATCAACGCGCTGCGAACGAAATCCTCGATCACGGGAACACTCTGATCCGGCGATGCATTCGCCGCCATCGTCATACCTTGCGCAGCTTCGGGCGGCACCAGATCGAATTGACTCTTACCTTCCGGCAAAATAAACGCGTTGTGAAACACAAGTCGTTCGATTTTTTGTGGCGCGCAGGGAGCCGACACTTGCAAAAGAAATCCCGCGCTCGAATGCCCAACCAAGATAACCGGCTGCGTTTGTCGATTCAGCACCGCCGCAATCGCTTGCACGTAATGATCCAATGTGATTCCAGCACGTTGGTCGCTAGGATTGTGCCCTGGCATCGTCGGCGCTTCGGCGGTATGCCCTGCTCTCTCTAGTTCCTGGATAATCCCCTCCCAGCACCATCCACCATGCCACGCGCCGTGAATCAACACAAAATGCTTGCCCATCCCAGCTCCTTGAATTAGCAAATTAAAAATTTGCTTTACTGCAATGGCGATCAGACAAGTCAAAAACGGAGGACGAGTTCTTGTCGCCCTTCGTCGGTTTTGCTGTTTTTTAACCTTTGCTTCCCATCACGCGATCATGGAGTTTTGAGCTGACGAATTTGAATCCGCTAAAGATGCTCGACAACAATCCATTGCCCTCTTCGTTGTCGATCAGGATCGCGGCATAGACGTGGTGAATCACAAACGCAAAGAGCAGCCACATGATGAGATGATGCACCAAGCGCAATTCCTGGTTAGTCACAAAGCGAAAGATCCAACCGGTGAGCGGATGCCAGATGCCCGCCGGATTCACTTCGCCGAGGAGCGCAAAGCCGGTGAGCGCCTGCATAAAGTACAGGAACACGATCACCGCGTACGTCATGCCGGCGAGCGCATTGTGTCCGACGACTTCGGGTGGCTCGCGGCGCAGGAACAAATAGTACTTGATTGCGTTGACGATTCCTTTTCTGCCTTCGGCCGTCAAAAATGGAAACAATCCACGCCAGCTTGCCCACTCATTGCCGACAAATGCCCAATACGTGCGCAAGAGCAAGCTCGCAACGAAAATGAACGCGAACAAAAAGTGAACAAAGCGAACGTTACCCATAAAAAAGGGACCATACCATTCGCGCGAGCTGACCAGAATCCACGGATTGCCGATATAGTAACCGGTGAGCGATAGCACAACAATCGCCAACACGTTGACCCAATGCGTTAGCCGAACCGGAATTTCCCAAACATACATGCGCCGCAACATAATTCCTCCAATGTGACAAGTGACATGTGACGTGTGACAAGGGAGGTGTCACGTCTTACGTGTTACTTACCTTGTCACTTGACACTCGTCACATTACCCGCACCTTCGTCAACTCGCGCCCGCTTGTATCGACGACATGCACCGAACACGCCATACACGGATCGAACGAGTGAACGGTGCGCAAGATTTCGACCGGTTGATCGACATTGGCGACCGGCGTTCCGATGAGCGCTTCTTCCCACGCGCCGCGTTTGCCGTTCGCATCGCGCGGCGAGCCGTTCCACGTCGATGGCACGACGCATTGATAATTGTTGATCGCGCCGTTCTTGATGCTGACCCAGTGTCCCAGTGCGCCGCGTGGCGCTTCGAGAAAACCCCAGCCCTTTGCTTCGGCGGGCCACTTGCTGGGGTCCCATTTTTCGCCATTGTGAACTTTTAAATCGCCGCGCTTGATATTCGCTGCTAATGCATCGACCCAGCCCTCAAGTTGCTGCGCTAGCACGAGTGTTTCAACTCCGCGTGCTGCCGTTCGACCGAGGGTCGAGAACAATGCTTCCGCACCAACGCCGAGCGTTTTCAAAACGAGATTGACCGTATCGACGACGGGCTTGACGCCGGAAGCGTATGACACGAGCATACGCGCGAGCGGACCGACTTCCATTGCGTTGCCGTCGTAGCGCGGCGCTTTGAGCCAGGAATATTTCGGATTGTCGCCCACCATCGATTCATAGGGTGGCTTGGGTCCGGTGTAATGCGGCTGCGTTTCGCCGTCCCAGGGATGCAGCGCTTTGGCATCGCCAGCGCCGTAATCGTACCACGAGTGCGCGACGTACTCGGCGACTTTTTGGTGATCCATGGGTAGAACTTTGGTGAGGTCTTTGCCCAAGATAACACCGCGCTTGAGAAACAAGTCCGAATTATCAGGTGCCTGCGGGAACTCACCGTACGCGAGGAAATTCCCTAGTCCTGCGCCATAGCCCGCCCAGTCTTTATAGAACGGCGCGACGGCGAGCAAATCGGGAATGTAAACTTTTTCGACAAACTGACGCGCTTGCGCGAGCCATCCTTTGATGAGCGCAAGTTTGTCGGCGTTGATCGCGTTCTGACTGTTTGGATCGATGGGAACCGACATGCCGCCGACGAGGTACGTCTGCAAGTGCGGATTCTTTGCGCCGAGAATCGCATGAACGCGAATGACTTCACGCTGCCAATCGAGCGCTTCGAGATAGTGCGCGACCGCCATCAAGTTCGCTTCGGGCGGCAACTTGTATGCGGGATGTCCCCAGTATCCATTCGCGAATGGACCCAGCTGGCCGGAATCGACAAACGCCTTGATCTTGTTTTGCACGCCTTTGAAATACGATTCGGAGGAATTGTGCCAATCGGAAATCGACTGCGCGAGTTTTGAAGTACCGGCCGGATCGGCTTTCAACGCGCTGACGATGTCAACCCAGTCGAGCGCGTGCAGATGATAAAAATGAATGACGTGATCTTGGACGAACTGAATACCTTCGATGATGTTGCGGATGATTTGCGCGTTGAGCGGAATCGTAATACCGAGCGCGTTTTCGACGGCACGCACCGACGTGGCGGCATGAACTGTCGTGCAAACGCCGCAGATGCGCTGCGTAAAGACCCAGGCATCGCGCGGGTCGCGCCCCTTGAGAATGATTTCCATGCCGCGAAACATCGTGCTGGAACTCCAAGCATCGGTGACTTTGCCACCATCGATTTGAACTTCGATGCGCAAGTGTCCTTCGATTCTGGTAACCGGATCGATTGCAATCTTGGGCATGGCTTAGCTCTCCTTCTTCGCGGTCGATTCATCTTGGTGCGCAGCGATGGGATTCTGTCGAGCGCGAACTGCACTGATGACGCCGTGTGCCGCAAACGCGGCCGTCACACCGCCGACAATTCCCAGCCCGATTTGATCGGCTTGCCATTCCACGCCAAAACCATCGACGTTGGGCAAGCGGCGATAAAATGGCGACATTGTGTCCCAGAAAGCTGGCTCGCTGCAACCCACGCAGCCATGACCGGAACCGACAGGCCAACTCATACCATCGTTGTAGCGAACGGTCGGACAGTTGTGATATGTCGCTGGACCTTTGCAGCCCATCTTGTACAAGCACCAACCTTGGCGATGATGTTCGTCGCCCCACTCTTCGACAAATTGACCGGCGTCGAAATGCGCGCGGCGTTCACAATTGTCGTGGATGCGTTTGCCATATGCAAACAATGGACGACCGAGTTGATCGGTTGCGGGCAACGCGCCGAAAGTCAAATAGTGAACGACCGTCGCCGTAATGTTTGCGGCGTTCGCAGGACAGCCAGGCAAGTTAATCAAAGTGATACCTGGCACAGCGTCTTTCACGCCGACCGCGCCGGTCGGATTCGGCGATGCGGCGGGCCAGCCACCGGAAAATGAACATGCACCAATCGCAATCGTTGCAGCGGCTGAACCGCAGACTTGCTTCGCCAAATCGAGCGCGGTCTTGCCACCGATGGTGCAATAGACGCCGCCATCCTTCATCGGAATCGATCCTTCGACGACGCAAAGATATTTGCCCTTGTTTTTTTCGATCGTATCATACAAGGATTTTTCTGCGGCTTTACCGGCGGGAGCCATGATCGTTTCGTGATAATCAACCGAGAGCGTGTTGAGGACGATATCGCCAACGGTGGGGCGACTCGTGCGCAAAAGTGCTTCGGTGTTACCGGCGCAATCTTGAAATTCGAGCCAGACGAGCGGAGGACGGGGAGCTGCAGCGAGTGCATTTGCAATTCGATCAACGTAACGCGGGGGAAGAACAAGTGTTGCCGCCATCGCCGAACAAAATTTGAGGAAATCTCGGCGGGTCACACCCTTTCGTTCGAGTTCGCTTTCCAAGCCATTGGGGAAATCATGCATGAGGACAACCTCCTCTCCTTCCTTGAGAGATTAGCGGGACAGCGCAGAATAGACGAATGCCTCTAACATACAAAGTATGCCAGAGGCATTCGTCACCCCTTGCATCGATTCCAGTGCCATCATCAGCACCGGATAAAGTCCATCGGGTTTGGTCACAATTGTAGCACGTATGTTAATCCGATATAAGGGGCAATCGGGTCATTTCGAGATACAAACGTATCAGGATGACTAAAGCCATTGCCGTAGCGCAATTTTCCAAATTGCGGCGCCAGACAAAAAAAGCCGCCAGAGCGTTTGCCCTAGCGGCGATTTGGTAGGCACTTTGGAAAATTGCCCTACGGCTTGGGAAATACCTGGACAAATCCACCATCTTTTACTGTGAAAATATACACCCGCTGGTCTTTCAAATCGCCGTTGGTATCGTAGTTGACCTTGCCAACCAACGTCGTGATGTCGAGCGAGCGAATTGCATCACCAACTTTGATAACATCAAACGTGTTCGCTTTTTTCACACCTTCCGATAAGACCGACATGGCGGCGTACCCAGGGACACTGTACGTGTCTGGGTTGCGCGATTCGACTTTTTGATAGTCTGACCACCATTGTTTGTCGCCAACAATCTTCGGATCGGGGGAGATGGCGCTGACGAACGTACCCTCGCTGGCAGGCGCAGCTTCGTCGACGTACGTCGAATTGAAGCAGCCATCCGAGCAAATAAATTTTGCCGACATCCCCGCCGCGCGCAATTCGGGAGCAAGCACCATGCCTTCGGTTTCATACCCAGCCAGGAACACCACATCGGGGTTTGCGTCCTTGATTGACGGAATAAATTTCGCGTACGTCGTCTGCGCTTCGGGAATTTTCACCGTTGCGACCGGCGTCACATTCATCGACTTGAACGCATTGTTGATCTGATCGCGCAAGCCGTTGCCATATTCATTGTCCGCATGAACAACGGCAATGCGTTTGCCACTCATCTGCTCGACAATGTACTTGGCTAGCGCCGGTCCTTGCGCGGCATCGGTTGCATTCACGCGAAAGAAATTGCGATAGCCCTGCTTGGTCAACGACACTTCGGATGCAGTGGGCGTGATGACGACGAGCGGCAAGTCTTTGTAGATTTCCATCGCGGCGAGGGTTTGTCCGCTGTTCAAGTGTCCGATGACGCCGATGACTTTTTTGCCTTGTTTGATCTGGCTCGCGATTTCTTCGGCTTGCGATTTCGCTGTGTCGTCATCGGCGGTGTCATCCAAGCCGTTGACGGTGACCTTATAGCCGAGCAAGCCGCCGGCGCGATTGATCTGGTCTGCCATCGTGCGTACGCCGCCCAGCACGGTCTGACCGCCGTTCGCTTGCCAGCCCGACAGCGGCGCGACGACGTAGACGAGGACTTCGCCTTTGCTGGGCGATGCGCCGGAGCATGAGGTGATAGCGAGAAGTGCAATTAGTGCGAGTGTAAGAAAAACTTTCTTCATGGGTATCTCCAATCGGTACATTCTATTTTTTGGAAATGACGGGCAAGAAAGCCGCCAGCGCCGCCGCACCTGTCACACTTGAACCAATAACTAGGGTAACCATTGCGTCAGGTGATAAATTGATGCGTTGATTGATGATAAATATAGCCATTCCAGTAAGAACTAAAATGAGAGCAAACCAAGCAGTAAACCGCAGGAAAATGTTACCGTAGAAGAAGCTCACCATTTTTTCTCTAAATGGTAGTGATTGAGTCTTGGGCTCATCAGGTTTTTGTAATCGCGAAGGTGGAGTGACGTTATTTACTTCGACAACGAATTGTTGCAGACATTGGGCTCCATCCATCCGCAATTTCTCTAGAGTTGTTGTGTCCATATAAGTTTTGTGCTCGGGTAAATACGCATAAGTGAACTTGCTCAAATTTTCCAATACGCTTAGCACAACAGGTAAATCCTCTTTTTGCTTCAAACGATAGGGGATTTTTTCCGAGAACGATATCAAGGCTTGGAGGGTTGCTCTAGTATTAGAATCTATTTGAAACCAAGAATATTTTTCAAAGGTTTGGAGAAATGTCCGAGCAATTTCTACTTGACCACGGAAGCTAGGATGAATGGACTCCGAAATATAGGCCGGCAAATCCTCGGACATAGATATTGCTATTAGCCCTTCTTCTCTTTGATATTCTTGGATGGTGGCGCGTCTTAATGCTAATTCTCCCCCACGTATCTCTCGAAAAAGCCGATCATGTCTATTTTGTAATACACGCCTTAATGCCGTTAAGGAATTTTTCACATGCTGTTCAACGTGACTTACGAAATAAATCTTTAGCTCTTTCCACGATTCGTAAATTGCAATAAACGTCAGTTGTTCGGGAGAAAGAGTTTGTGGTGGTCCAGTAGGTTTTTCTGCGCGTGAATCAACTTTATCATTGAACCATAACAGAAGGACGAATAGAAGTAGCCCTCCTGCGAACATAACTCCCCAGACAACAAGGAAAGTCTTTATGCCCGCACCGACTAAGGTAAATGTGCCGAGAGATCCACCTAACCGACTACCAAAAACAACTAGAAGAACAGGCAAGATAGGAATGACAGATAATGTAAAGAGCCCACCAACCACACTAAGTATTAGGTCAATAATTTTTTCTTGTATGGGCTGTTTTCGTCTCGGCCATTTCATGATTTGTTCGTAAACTTGCCGAATAGACTCATAATAAATGTCTATATTTTGCATAAAAAGACCTCCACATGACGACTTCGAGATCGACAGCCGTTCGTTTCAACGAATGGCGTTTATTGGACTAGCATCGTTTCGCACATCACACCGCAGCGACAGCCGCATCCTGTTGCATCATCACAATGAGGTACCATCCAAGCATAACCACCCACGGCAATTCGGCAATGGCGGCAGCACACGGCTCAATTCTGACGTGACTGGATGCATGAAGCACGCCGCCAATGTTTCGATATGCAAACAAGCTCTCGCCCGCTTCGGTCTTGAATTCGTAATGGGTCTGCCAAAAGTTAGTGTTTGCCAAATATTTCCGCCCGTCGGGAAACTCTAGCGTGCCGCCGCCGCTCCAGGTATTGTTTTTAAAGACAGCCAAATCGATGTTTGCACCAATCGAGCGAATTGTGGCTCGCGTTTGCCAAAATCCAACCCGCTTGAACGTCCAGGTCCCATCCGCGCTTGCCGCCGTCGCAAAGGATCCAAACGAGTTTTTGAAACACAACGTCGCAGCCAATTCCTCATCCGCACGCAATTCATATTCCATCTTAAGCGTGCTGGGCTGTTCCCACTTTAATTCACGACCGATCAACTCTGCGATTTTCTTCATAGGTATCTTTCAGCGTGCTATCGGTTGAAACCGACGGCTACTCTGCGGCAAACCCGCGAAACGGGTTTCGTACTCAACAGCCGTTCGTTTCAACGAATGGCGTCAATTGGCAAACCCTTTACATCTTGTACGGATTCTCTGCTTGCAGGTATGCCAACAACATGCCGCGCTGCGGATGAAATCTTAGCCATATCCAGATTTCCTTGAGTTTGGAATAATCCACCTCTCCAAATCGTTCCAAGTACACTTTTTCCAATGCGGTTTTCGTTTCTTGCTCGCGCAAGCGCGTTTGCCAGGGTTGCGTGAACAGCAAGTTGATCTTGTCTTGCAAGTTGTTCGCGACGAGCCAGCCCCATTCGTTCTGGTCGCACCACACGCCGTTGCATTGCGAACAGCGATCCAAGTAGAGATCGACGTTGGGCAAAACTTTGAAACGGCGCATGACCTTGCTGCAATTTGGGCAAAACTTGGGCGATGGAACATCCATAGGCGACGCTGTTGCGGCGGCATGATCCAAATGCGCGTGCGCGCCTTGATCCTTTAGCCAAGCCAAATAATCATTGGCGGGAATCCAAACGCCTTCGCAGCGATCACACTTGTACGCTGGCATTTCCCAGTCCAAAACGGTTGCTTGCAAAAGATTGTCTTTGCACACAGGGCATTTCATAGTCATCCTCGATTCTCCATCGACAAATCAGTGACGAGTCTACTATCCATGAATCGCGTAATAACTCGCTAATGACCAAGCCCAATCTAGAGCTTGTTTGTTCATAAATGGAAATTTGCTCTGCAATTCGCGAGCAAATCGTCTTTGGCTGCCTTCCCTGATCCCACGCTGAACAATATTCCAAATTTCACTATCGATCTTTTTGAATTCGGCGCTCCAAAGCAACCGCGTTGCCTCCGGCACATCGGGAAAAACATCCGCCAATTTGCTCTCGCGATGTTTCACCCCATCGGGACCCCAAGCCGTGAATGCAACATACGCCCTGCTCTTGACCTCATCGACTTGCGATACAGACTGGCTTTTTTGAAACAATTGCGCCAACCATTTCATCGGCGATTGACCTCGTGTTATGCCTTCACGATTCACGCATCACGTATCACTTTGCACTTTCAGCTTTTAGCTTTTACGTTCATACACTTCATCCATCGCCCCTTGCATCTCATTCAATTGCGTTACTTGCTCGGCGATGTCTTTTTGCAATCGCTGTGAGCGACTGTCCTCAATGTCGTCTTTCGAGTGGATGAGCATCAACTGTGAGTAAACTGTGCCCAACGCCGTCATCGTCGCGTCGAGTTGCAGCTCGGCGTTCTCCATCGTGCTCGTCAGCTTTTCGATATTCGCCCACTGTTCCTTTTTCGATTCGAGCGTGCGCTGCGCCTGCTGGCGGACCGCATCGCTGGTTGTGCGGAGCAACCTTTCCTTTAGTTCCCTTATTTCCTTCGGCGCTTCGACCGCATCTTGCTTGATGATCTCATCGCGGCTGAACGCATCCAAGCGCTGCGCCAATCGAAAGATTTGCGCGATCCAATCCGAGATGCCTGCCGTCGACGATTGCAAGTGGTCGCGCAAAACGCCTGCTTCACTGCTGCGAATCAGTTCTTCGATGCGCGTGCGATAGTCCAACGCACGTTCCACTTCGGCGCGATACTTTTGGCTCTGGATCATCCCAGGATTGAATTCCTGCCGAAACATATCGGCGACGACTTGCGCGCCCGTGTTCACATCGCCGATGCTGCTCCACACGATAAGCGCTTCCGCAATCAAACCGACGATGATCCAGTACCACCACTGCCACCAATCGAACGGGCGCGGCACAAAGTACGCAAGCAAGATGGTGAGCGCAATGGTCGCCGCACTCTCGAAACGAAAAATCGCATACGAGAGAATAGCAGACCACGCGCGGGAGCGGATAGAGGTGTTATTTTTTGACATAGGCATTAGTAAGAGTATGGGAGTATGGGAGTGAGGAAGAGTAATTCACTCCCTCACCCCCATACTCACTCACATGGGTTTATCTGTCTTCAAACTTGCGCGCACTTGTTCGCGCAGCGCTTCGGCTTCAGGCGAGCGCTGACGATCCTCCGTCGCTTGCACACCCATTCGTTCTGACAACAAGAGCGCGAGCAATCCTTCCATCACATTACCAGAACCACCTTGCTTACCATCACCACTGATCATCACACGCGGCACAACATCCACCTGCGATTGTTGAATCGCTTCGGCGAACCGATTAAGGACGGTCTGCGTAACTTGGAATTGCGGTCCGCCGTACGCACGGACTTGCTCTTCCGTCGCCAATGCTTGCGCGATACCAATACGCGCCACCTTTTCGGATTCGGCTTCGGCAAGCGTGCGAATCTGTGCCGCTTGCTGGACCGCGCGTTGATACTCCGCCTTGCCTTGGTTCGATTGAACCGTGATGCTCAACTCAGATTCGGTGATATGTTTTTGCATCTCGGCACGTGCTTGCGCTTCGCGCAATTCGCGTTCCTTGACCGCGGCGGTTTCTTGTCGCCCATACGTTTCGACCTGTTCCGTCGCCACTTGACGCGAGCGCAACTGGGTCAAGATCGTTTCGATTTGAGTGTCGCCCACGGGCGGCGCGGGCGTGCCGATCAGCACTTCTTCGAGTTGCAGATTGTAATGGGCGAATTTTTCTTGCATCTCCTGGCTCGCGGTTTTCTGAATCATACTGCGTTCTTGGATGAGTTGAATCAGCGTCCGGGTCTGTCCGATATTCTTAAAGTACGCCGACACCATCGGATCGAGCGTTTGCTCGACGAGCCGTTTAATATCGCCAAAGCGTTGAATGACGAGTGGCGCTTTTTGATAATCGATGTGAATCACAACCGACAGCGGCAACGATGGCTCAAATGCATCTTTCGTGATGAGCGAAACTTCGGACAAGTTTTCGTCGAGGCGATGCGAACCCACCTCGCTCCGAATCCACTTTAGGATGATGTTCGTCGTCGGCACGATAATCACTTTGCCGGCATACGTGTTGAAGGCGTACTTGCCCGGCATCAGCGCTTCACTCCACACGCCGCGCTTGCCTTTTTCGACCATCTCGCCATGCCGATATTCCTTGCCGGACAAATCCACGCCTTGTTCGCCGGTGTACGACACGACCACGCCAACTGTGCCCACTTCGACAATCGTCTTTTTGATCATCTCCACGGTTGCAAAGAGTCGATTGATATAGTACGTGCCTTCGACCAACACCTGCAACTGGCGACCGCGTGATCCATTCGCCGCCAAGAACTTGTCGGCATCTTGAAAATTATTGTGATACGTATCGGCACTTGCCACGGTCGTCCCGACAATTGGTGCGATGATTTCGCCTTGCGCGAGCGACGGACCATCATGGACTGTGACAATCCCAACAAGATCATCCGTATCTTTGATCACGATTGGACGAAAACCGTTGCGTTCGGCAATAACATCTGCCATTTTGCGAATGGTCTCTGCTTCGTCGCGGTTGAGCGGCAACGAAAAGACGCGCTCTTCGGTGATGACGACGAACTGGACGAGATTGATCGCATACGTACCTTCACGCAAAATGCGGCGCTGCGGTCCACGCTGTCCACCATTCGCCAGAAACGCTTCGACATCTTGAAAATCGTTGACGGTCGCATTCGACGCCAGCACCTGGGTCGGATCAAGCTGCTTACCGTCGCGGGCAAACACGTAACCGATCTTGCCTTGCGTGATCGTCACGAGCGGAACAACATGCACATGGTACTGAATCGGCATGAGGTAATGCAAACCACCCCGCAACACATTCGGCTGATAACCCGCTTCGCCGTTCAGCGCGATAAAACCGGACTTGATCGAACCTTTGCCACTGACTCTTTTTTCGACGATGCCGATACGATTGTTCGGTATGAATCGAAAACCAGAAAGCGCAATCAAAATGGCAATGATGCCCAGGGATACAAAGAACAACATTGTGAGCGAAAGAATTACGTTAGACATACGCCTCCTTTACCAACACATACACCATGTCATTTCGAACGAGCGAAGCAAGTGAGAAATCAGATTTCTCGCTTCGCTCGAAATGACAATTCTCAAATTAGAAATACGTCGACAAAATCTTGTACAGTTTCTGAATCGTCTCTGGATCAGCGCGACGCGACAAACCACCCGTTGCATCCGCCAGGGAATTCAGCACATCAAAGTCAGCATCGCTACCGTAGCCGATAGCGAAAACTAACACCGGCACGCCGCTTGCGTTTTGGCGTTTGACCTTTTGCGTCAGCGCGTTCAAATTGGTCGACGATGCATTCTCGATACCGTCGGTCATGACGACGATAGCGTTGATGCGATCCCGCTCATTGCGCTTTTGCAAATCGTCGTATGCATACGACACCGCATCCAGCAATGCGGTGCGACCATTTGCGCCAAGTTGATTAACACTATTTTTCAAGCTCGCGCGCTGCGGTCCAATTTCCTTTAACTGAACTACGTTATAGACCCGATCCGCAAACGGAACGAGTCCCACACGATCACGATCACCTTGCACTTGATCGAGAAAGGTATTGAGCGCATCTTGGGCTTGCTTGAGCTTGTTTTGTTCTGCCATGCTGCCCGACGTGTCGGCGACGAGATAAATGTTCGCCGGTCGCTTAGACAAATACCACGACGCTACAACCTTGTCCATCACCGCCGAACTTGGCATCTGCAACGTCGTTTGGGGCTGCGATGGATCAACGCCATTTCCTGTTTTGATTGGCGATGCAGGATCGTCGAGACGCAATTTCAAATCGACGGGGCGATAGCCCGATTGCAAAACCAATTTCTGAATATCGGACGAGAGCAAGAAATCTCGGAATCGTCGATACGTCAAACGCTGATCATCGGTAAGATTTGTTTGCTCAAGCAATGCGAGCGGATGGTCTTGCCACAGCGTCCCTTCGGCAGGGTAAATCGCGACGAGTTTCTGCGATGACTTGCTATTGAAAAAGATCACCATGCGTTCCGACACGACGAACGCATCGATGTAGCTGCGTCCCTTCGCCAGCACTTGATCGACGGTCGCCTGTTCGCCCTCGCCATAATAACGCACCGTTTTTTCGAGCGCCGCCACATAGTCGAGCACCGCGCGATTGTTCAAGTCATCTTCGGTCAAATTGCGCGTCTTGTTTGCGCCCGCGTAAAACTCCGCCAGCGTTGCCAGCAAGCCGCTCGCCGTCGTGGACGATGGATGACTCCACTTGAAATTCGGATCGCTCTTTGCTTTGTTCAACAAGTCTTGCCAACCGATTTGCTTTTGCGGATAGCCGAGCGATTGCGCGACATCATTCCACATCGCGATGACGACTGGCGTCACGGCAAAGCGCGTCGATTCACCAACCAATGGCGTAGCGCGTCCTGCATCGATTTGTGCAAGCCACAATGACGAGTCTGGACTGACCGCCGTAAACCTGCCCGCGCGCGCCGCATCGACAATGTCGCCGGCGTCCATCTTCGTCGCGTTGATCTTCATCGGCAAGCCCGCCGGCGTTTTGAAATTCGATTTGTTGAAGCGCGCGACAATGTCTTGCATTAGCGCGTCTTTTTCGGGCGAGTACGCTAGATCGAGCGTTGCGCTCGTCGGCGCGGGCGTCGCATCCGTCAGCGAATTCAAGTTTGAGGCAAATATCGTAATACCGCACAAGACGGCAAACATTCCCAGGACGACTGCCAGCACGACCAGAAGCGCACATCCGTTTGCCCGATTAAAAGCGGGATTGCGTTTATTTTTCTTCATCGTGCGCCTCATTTCGCCACGTTCAGATCGAACCAGCGCAAGAGTGCTTGCAACGTGTCACGATCCGGGGAACGCATTCGAGCCGTCGATGGAACAATCGCTTTTGCGCCTTGACCTTGCCATTTGATAAACAAGCTCTCGTTGCCCGAAATCGACACTTCAGTGTTAGCAGGTCGAAAACCGCGCGCTGCCGCATCCGCTTGGATCGGTGCAGTGAGCAAATATTTTTCAAATTGCAATGCCGCATTTTTTTCCGATGCGCTCGTCTCGGGTCCCATCCAAGTTGTGAACGGGAAATCAAACCATGTCAGATATTTTGGATAAACGATACGGAGCGGTTCGACCCAGCGCGTCTGAATACCTTGCATGTTCACGAGCAGATCGCTTTCGAGCAATTGTCCGCCATCGCCGACCGAATATCCAAAGAGTCCCAGGTCTTCAACCGTGTACGACGACAGCGACGAAAAATCGGTGACCGAACTCATCAACTCTTTGAGCCACTTTTGAAATTGCGGATTCGTCACATCGTCGGTTGTGATCGACGCCTTGTCATAGTACTCGCCCGCCGCCGAAACCATTGCGAGCAAACCTGCCGCATTCTTGCGCGGGTTCGGTACGATCAACTTGAAATAACCCCACGACGATTGTCCTCCGAGTTCGGGCCAGCCGCCTTTTGCAATCGCCGCATCGTGGATCGTTTTCCAATCAACGGTCTTGAATTTGTCGTTGAGGACTTTGTAGCGACTGTCGTAAATGCCCCACGAGAAAAGCGACGTTACAAGCGGACGCGCGCGATATTCACCATCGGTCAGAAAAATGTCGCGCCCTAGCTTGGCGCTGTACGTCGAGTTCACCAGTTCGACCAGATAGCGACTATCGGGAATCCACACCGTCGGCACCGCACCTCGACCATCGCTCGGTGTAAATTCGCCGCGATCCCATTTGCCGAGGGCGGTCACGCTGTCCATCGGCGTTACCGTCACGACAATCGTGCGACCGTCTTGCGTACGTTTTTCAGCGTTAAACTTTTTCGCGGCATCGCTGACCCATGGTTCAACCGGCAGCGCACTGACGATCCGAACTTGAATGGGCTGCGCCATTGGGTCCGGAATATCGCCGCTCAATTGCGTCGCCAAAAATGAAACGCCGACAATAACCAGCGCAAGGATGATGACGGCGAAGAAAATGATACGAGTTCGATTCATAGGAACATCCTAGAAAGTAAACAGTAATCAGTGAACAGTAATCAGTAGAAAACCGAAAACTGTTCACTGTTGACTGTTGACTGCTTACTGCGTTTACGCGAGGCCTAGTTTCTTCTTGCGCTCTGCAAGCTGCGTATCGAGCGTATGGCGTTCGAGCAGTTCGTCCATCTGCACGTCGAGACGCGACGCTTGCATTTCGGAACGCGCTTGCGCTTTGTCGAGCCGGGCGCGAATAGATTCCGCCATGCGGGCAATGTCCTGATCGCCAGAGCCAAGCAAATTGTCGAGCGACTGCATCGTGCGCGCGGTGAGTTCTTTCGATTTGGCGAGATCGAGCAGCGCCTGCATCTCTTCGCGCTCTTGCTTGACCGTCGTCAATTTCGCTTCGAGCTTGAGTTTCGCGTCGAGCAATTTCTGATACTCGTTTTGCTGGCGATCGAACTGCTGCTTGTACGTTTCCGCCAAGCGCGCGGTCGAGTTCAGTTTGCTCTGCGCCGCAACCGCAAGTTCTTCCTTGCCTTCTTTCAACATCAAATCGATGTTGCGGTCTAGCTCGGCGGCTTTGGACGAAAAATCGTCGTACTTGCGCTTGAGCGTTTTCGCTTCGCCGCCAATCGTCGCCGTAGCATCTTCGAGGTCTTCAAGATTGTTCTCGACCTGACGAATGTACTCGTCGATTACGGCGAGCGAATTGGCTTTGAGTGCCTGATCGAGCAAGGCGTGCAAATTTGCCGCGATCAAGGTTTGAACTTTTTCTAATAGATTTGCCATTGGGTCCTCCTCAAAATGTGACGAGTGGCGCGTGTCGTGTGACGTGCGTTTATCGTCATCGATTAATCTGAGCGCATTCTAGCACTTGATGAATTGAAAATCCTGACAACCGGCTGACGGTTCCAGTCTCGTAGTCTGATAATCAAATAGTCTCATAGCCGGACGAATTGATCACAAGACTATTTGACTTCAAGACTATCGGACGAGTTTGTATCCCCGTCCTCGCACACTAATCAAGTATCTTGGCTTGGTCGCGTCCGGTTCGATTTTTTGGCGCACACGGCTGACGAGTTTTTCTATGCGCGCGTCGTCGACTTTGTCAATGTAATCTTCGCCCCACACCGATTCGACGATTTTGTACTTGTCGCAAACGTGATCGATGCGACCGTAGAAAAACAACAGCAAGCGATATTCCAAATCCGTCAGACCTTCAATCTCTTTGCCATCGACCCAAACCCGCTCAGAGCCAACGTCGATAAACACGCCGCCGGCGCTGGGCTGCTGTTTGATTTTTTGCTGGCGGATAAATTCGGCAAAGAGCCGTGAGAAAATAATCACTTCGTCTTTGCTCTCGCGAATGATAAACTTGTGGCGCAGACTGCGTTGCGCAATTTGGGCTTGATCGCTCGTCGGGTGCAACACTTGAAGCGCCTCGCGCTCATCTTGATCGAGATCATCCCATACCTTTTCACACTCGGAACGCACGTTGGAATCCGTCGTCAAATTCAACTGCACCATCTGGTGTATGACGCGGTCTTGGTCTTTGTCGCGCTTGGGCGCGCCCGTCACCGCACCGAGCGCGCAACACACAGCTTGCGCCAAACCGGGATGACCATCGGCATTGTCGATAATAAATGCGAGATCAGATTCGCTAAACGTCACGCCTTCTTGGGCGGCAAATTGATTGCAAAAAACACGCGTATCGGCAGGTTCCATAAAATGCATAAAGTGAACGTGTGATGCAATCAATTCGAGAAATTCACCTTGCTCGCGCGTAGCAGGCAGCCGCGTGATTTCGCGTTCCGTCGCCACAACATAGGCAAGCGCCTCGCCATAGCGATCTTTGAGCGCGCGCAAGTTGAGAAACGTTTGCGGCTCGAGGTGCTTGTAGGCTTCGTCAAATTCATCAAAGCAGAGGACGAGTGGACGCGGTAAGTTTGCCATCGCGAGCGTAAAACCCTCGTCGAATTGCGGCGTGACAAATTCGGTGTTGCTTGCATGAATGATTTCATCGTAGAGTGCAGCCGCGCGCGCTTTGATCTCATTCGATAACGAACGCGCTTGAATGAGTTGCAAAATCGCAAACCAGATCGAAGTAAAGAACGCGCGCGCCGAACGCTCGCCCATCTGGTTGCAATCGACATAGACGAAGGTTCCATTCGGCGCATTCTGACACAAGCGGCGCAGCAAAGCCGACTTGCCGATATTACTGACGCCGACGACGGAAACCGAGTGCCCGCGTCCAGCCAGTTTATGAATTGCAGCCACATCTGCGGATCGACCAATCAAGGTGTAGAGTAAATCCATTTCATTCTCCTGAAGAGAAACGAATCCTAGTCATTATCATTTTCAGGCAACAAATATAGCACGATTATTTGTCCAAGTCTAAAAACGTCCTGAGGAGTACAGTGTGACGGCGGGCATAATCGACCATATCGTCGTAGGGCTTACAGTGTTGTTACTGGTGGATGAACAATCCATTCTAGAAGGTGGATGACCCTTGATTTCACCCAATTTATCCGATTTGCCGTGCATTGCCGTCATCGGCACGGGATCGTGGGGCACAACGCTGGCGGTGCTGCTATCGCAAAAAGGATTACGCGTTTCGTTGTGGTCACACACAGAGGAACAAGCTGCACGATTGCAGACCGAGCGCGAGAATCGTGACTTTGTGCCTGGCTTGAAATTTCCGCCAGGGCTGTCCGTCACGCACGCGCTCGACCAGGCACTCGATGAATGCAAACTTGCGCTGATTGTCGTGCCAGCGCAAACGCTGCGCGAGAACCTTTCTCACGTCCGCGAATTTTTGCCGCGCGACGCAATCGTATTGAGTTGCTCAAAGGGCTTGGAGATTGGGACGACCCGACGAATGTCGCAAGTCATCGCGGAGGAGTTGCCATCGCACGCCGACAAAATCGCGGTGATGTCGGGTCCGCATCTGCATCGCGAAATTGCAAATGGCTTGCCTGCGGCTGGGGTCGTTGCAGCGGACGGAATTGACGTTGCGCGCAAGGTGCAGGAAATTGTCATGACGCCGCGCTTTCGGCTTTACACGCATGACGATGTGGTTGGCGTCGAGCTAGGCGGCGCGCTGAAAAATATTATCGCGATTGCGGCTGGTGCGGTCGATGGTTTCGGTTTCGGCGACAACACCAAAGCGACGGTACTGACTCGCGGCTTAGCGGAAATGACGCGACTGGCAGTTGCCGCCGGAGCAAATCCGTTGACGTTGGCAGGACTGGCGGGGATGGGAGACTTGATTGCAACGTGCGCAAGTCCGCATTCACGAAATCATCAAGTCGGAGAGAGATTAGCGCGCGGAGAAAATATCGAAGCGATCAAAGCATCGATGAAGATGGTCGCAGAGGGTGTGCCGACGGCGAAGGCCGCATTACAAATGGCGCAGCCACTCGGCATCGAATTGCCGATTACGGAACAAGTGTACGCAGTGGCGTATGAAAACAAAGAGCCGCGCCAAGCCGTGATGGACTTGATGACGCGCGCAGCAAGGTCGGAGTTAGATTAAGTTAGAACGATTTCGAACAGCAAGCGAACCGTTGCTAATCCGCTGTTAGCCCTAACTCTGCTTTCATTAAGACGACCGTGTATGGATTCCACGTCGACATTGTAAAATAAATCATCGTGGACGACGAGTCGCCGGTGGCAAAGTTGCTAAATTGATAAGGACCATACTCACCGCCCCAAACATTTTCTCTCACCGGATCATTCACTTGATCGCATTGGCGGAAGAGCCAACTGGCATGCATAAAATGGCAATAGCCCTGGTCGTCCCAAGGATGAAAAATAATTTGCGCTGACGACCATGGACCCCAGGGTTGGTCGGCCGTCCGCAGAATGATGCCGCGCAAATTCGGCAGGTCGCAATTGTAGAGCATGATCCATTTATCGATAAAGCGATTGTACGTCACCGAGAATTCGCCGACACATGGCTGATCGAACAACGGCTGCGATTTATTTTCAAAGGTGCTCCACATCGGTTGTCCGGCGGAATCGAGACCGGACCAATATCGAATCGCGGGCGAATACTCGATATCTTTTGCGGATTGAAAAGCGAGATAGACATTACTCTTGCGATATTTTCCCGAACCAAAGATGACCAAGCCGTCCTCAGATTTGACAGGTAACCCCTTCCAATCGGCTGAATTGACTTGCTCGATCGAAACATTGATAAAGGTCTCTTTCGAAAGATCGTAGATGGACTTGAACGATTGTCCATCGTCGTCAGACACAGCGAGCACCGACCGCCCCATGACTGCCCAACCTTCGCCATGAATTGAATCGGTTGTCGCGTAAACGTACATGCGACCATCGACACTGACGCCTTCTGTCGGCACTTCATAATCGCCGAGCTGGATTCCGGGAATGGTTAGCGGCTGATAAGTTCCCGTACTATCGTGAATGAAATCGAGCCGAAGATCTTTGTCTGCGATCGCATCAAACGTATAGCCAATTGCATCGCCACTGCCGCCGCCATGCGAATCACCAAAGAGAAGATAGGTGCGGTCTTTGTGCCAAAAGGGAATGCCAAGATCGGTCGCGAGTAATTTGTATCGACTTGTGGTCAGATTTAGCGTGGGCTGCTTTCGTTCAAAATCAATATCGCCAACAAGCTGAGACACTTTGCTTGCACGCGCCGTCACGATGACAGGGCGCGATGAACTAGCGCTGGCGACCATTGACTCATTTGCCTGCTTGGATTCAATCCAAGAGGGCGCAATGGTAGCGCTCGGAGTAACAGATAACGGAATACCGTCAAGGTCTGAGGGTAGCGGACGACTGGAGATGAGTAGAATGAGCGAGCAAAAGAGGAAAAGCGATGCAGCCAACCGCCGAAGGAGAAAATGTGGCTTCAACGCGGCGGATTATGTCATCGCTTCTCTTTAATGTCAAATTAACGAAATCGACAAATCAACCTACAGTACTATAACGAAAACTTAGCATTCCTCGCTAAACAGTTGCTTTATTGCTCTATTTTTCTGGTCATCGCAGGCGACTGGATCGGAATGTATTGCGATGCAGGTAATATTGTGGTGTCGAATCCGGGAACTTTGGAATAATAGAAAACCGTTATGCCATAGCTAACTGGAAAATTGTTATTCCAAGTTCCATGCTGAAACGCAAGATGCACGCTATTCTTGAAACGAAACGCCGACAGATCGTTGAAATAGCGGAACAACGTTGCATAGCCATCCTTGCCACCTTTGTATCGCAGTATTCCGCCAAAGGGACGATTGGAACCACCGGATGGCAGCGTGTAATTGGAATTGAAATAGTATCCGCCTTCCGCCCAGTCTTCTTGCCCGCTATAAAAACGTCGATTCCCCTCACCGTCGGAGATGGTCAAGTTTCCTTCGAGATAGCCCATGGGCCATTTGGTTTTGTCGCTCGCTTGTTGCCCGGTGTTTTTATCCATGTACGTCGGAACGTCATCAAACTTTTGATCTTTGGTCACGAGCACTAGCCCCACGATTTTGCCATTCCCAGGAATATCGACCATATAATTCGGACCAAACACTTGAAGCTTTTCGACTGGCTTGTATAGAACGCGGAGCTGCGTATTCAAGTTCTCCGCGGTCGTAACCGCTACCTGCGCCTGCATCGGAATTGCGAATGGGCTATCGGTGAGCAATTGAATTTGAATCCCATTTTGAAAGGGCAAGGGCAAGTTGCTGTAAAATTGGTACGCGTCGCCAACGTCGAGCAAGCCAATCGGGGTTGAATGATGAAGTGAGATTTGGTCTGGCTCGCTGAAAAATGCGAGAAGCGGCAGATCGATTCCGATATCATTTCCATACGTGACGCGGAGCCATAAGCGGCGCGGATCATATTGCTTTGCCAATCGGAATTGCATCGCTTGAACGGTACCCGAGCCATCGAAAGAAATAGTCGATGCAATGCTGGGCTGAACGGTCAACGAATAACTCTGACTTTCCAACGTGTCGATGTGATTTTCTGGCTTGAGAACCGTATCCACTAGACGCGTCATTTCATCCATGGGGAGATCATCGGCACTACCAGTGTAAGAGCGTACCAAAGAATTCGCAGGCAAGGTCATCCCAGTCGCCATGAACCACTTGGGTTTAGCGGTCCCACCATAGACGGTAACCTTGATGTGATTTTGGTAGGTGATGGGAATAATGTTGCCGTTCGAACCGAATTGACGGTACCGCCACACGACAAGGTCTTTCAATGGGTCCTCGAGATTTTGCGCATCACCTTCAAACCAGCTTTGGACTGGACCATCAAAGACAATTCGCTTATCAACTTCTATCCGTAGATTACCGATTTGAGCCAGGTTGCCCCATTCCATCAATTCTGGCGGATCAAAGACCATCAAGAAACTTAGTGGATTTTGCGCCGGCAGAACACTGAGAAATGAAGTGGTGCAATCCTGGGTAAACCAAAGTTTGTCCATGACACCGGGACCATTCTTTTCGAACAAAACATAGCCCGTGTATAAATTCCCCAATGCGTCTTTGACTTTCTCAGTTTTGTAGGTATGCGATTTTCCCTGGTCATCAAACCACAGGTGATTCGGAGAACCCCAGCTTTCGGTTGCAGTCCAATAATCCCAATAAGATGTTCCTTCGCCAGGTTGCTGCAATTGAAAGATGTTGGTCGAACCAAAGCTCCAGGGCTTGCCTTCGACAATGATGGGCGAAGTACGATTGGTCAGGTACCCACTCATAAAGTCGAATGAGGAGTAGATCGGTAGTGCATCCGGTGGAACTGTCAACACCGATTTATTAGATTCACTTGGTAAGGAATTTTGATTGGCTTGGACTGGCTGATTAGATAATGTGGTCATGATTAACGCTGACACACTTGCAATGATTAGGAATTTGAATTTTTTAGTCACCATCTGAATGAACCAACTCGTAAATGTTCCCATTAAGATTAAACTCGATATCTGTTTCAGGATATGCCAGAGTGGTGATACATCCTATAGGGCAAACTAGGAAAGCCAGATAGGACTGGGGCTGAGCATGCTGTCATATTTTTTGTGACGGATACGCCTGCCCAAAAACAAAACCTTCGAGGTTCGGCTTTGATCCTCGAAGGTTTTTATCTTATCCTAACATTCCACGTCGCCATGATAGTGCTTGGCGATATACTTTATATCGCCAACGTGAAAAAACTGCATCATATCCGCCTATGTATTGCACCATCTCTCCCCCAAAGCCCTGCTTGAATTGATAGAGACCATGTGCCGTTTGCGCATCTGCGTCTGTGGTTGCACCCAGCCCCCACAAGTCATAACGCACACAGCCACGCTCCTTCGCCCATTGAATCGCCGACCAATGCAAGGCATGATTGGGCATACGCTCGCGATGCGCGTTCGACGATGCGCCGTAAAGATAAATGGCTTCGCCGCCGAACGCCGTCACAAAAATCATTGCGAGTGGCTCATGCTCGTATTCGGCGACGAAAAGGCGCGCATAGTCGCGTGCGGTAAAAAGATCAAAGGCCGTGCTATAATAATCCATCGAGTGGACAGCAAACTTGTCACGTTCGCTCGTGATTTGCATCAAGTGATAAAAAGTCGATACGTCATCGCGGCTGCCTGGGCGCACGACAATGCCTTTGCGATCCGCGAGTCGAATGTTGTAGCGCCACTTGGGTTTCATCTGCGCGAGAATCGTATCAAGGTTGCGCGTGAGATCGAGATGAATAGTCGTACGCGGTTGGATACTCGAAGCAGGTTGCAGGTTGCACGTTTCAAGTTGCAATTTGGTCGTCGCAAGCACATTCGGTTCGAGTTTCAACGCGAATGCGCCGCGCGATTTTGCAATTCGGAAGGTCGCATCGAAAAGTTGACTGACGGTGTTATTATCGTTGAAATCGACCACGGGACCGCGCGGGATGTATGCCAAGCGCAAGCCAAGCGGCATAGATCGGAAAAGAATTTGCGCGCCCGCCATCATTTTTTCAGCGCGCGTCAAAATGAATCGCTGGACGCTCCAGCCGAATTGAGATTTGAGTTCGCCCCACTCGGCGGATTGCAAAATGTGACCGCGTTGCGATGCGATAAAATCGTTCCACGTGCGCGCGTCGGGTTGGTCGATGATGCTTGGTTGAGTATTCACGCGCCGATTATAACACAGCGCGGCGCTAGATGAAATTTCGGAGGACGCATGTTTTCCAAAGCGCGTTGCTCTTGCATTTCAAATCGGAATGGATATAATGCTTCGGGCGCGAAAATTTTGTCAAAACACAACGAGTGTGATATAATGTTTGTGTTCGACTCAAGCCCAATCTTTCTACAAAGGAGTAGCCAACGTGCTTGATCGATATGGCATAGTTGCCCTCTTTGCTCTGGTTGCAGCACTATTTCCCCCAATCGGCTTATTCATGTCATGGCTCGTCCATCCGAAAAAGCCGAACAAATCCAAACTCTCCACGTATGAATGTGGCCTCGAGTTTGAAGATTTTCCCGAAGCAGCACAACAAGTCTGGGTCAGGTTCCGCGTCCAGTATTACATCTACGCGTTGATCTTCGTCGTCTTTGACGTCGAAGTCATTTTCCTGTACCCATGGGCCGTCGCTTACAATGCGCTCGGAATTTTCGCGCTTGTAGAGATGGTCATTTTCCTCGCCATCCTCGTCGTGGCATTGGTCTATGCTTGGCGCAAGGATCAGCTAAAGTGGGTTTAATTGATCGTATGGTCGCGTTGTCTGATAGTCACTTGATCCTCGCTTGGCTATCCGACTAGATGACTATTTGATTACAGGACTAGATATGGAATTCATCTACAATCTGTTCCCGAATTTGTACGATTGGCTTGCGGGTTCACTGCATGCGCTCTTGTCCGGCCTCAATCTGGTCAAGGACGCAGAGAACGCGATTGTCGCCGCAATCATGACGATCATCGTCGTCGTCGTTTTGCTTTTGTGGCTAGTGCTCATGGTGCTCGTCATGATTTGGCTTGAGCGTAAGGTAGCGGCGCGCGTTCAAGATCGCGTCGGTCCGAATCGCGTTGGACCTTGGGGTTTGCTGCAACCCGTCGCCGACACGATCAAGATGTTCATCAAAGAAGACATCACTCCGACGAATGCCGATCGTTTGGTGCATCTGCTTGCGCCGATGGTTGCTGCTGCGCCCGCCGTTCTCGCCTTCGCAGTGATTCCCTGGGGCAAAGGAATGGCTCCCGTCGATTTGAACATTGGACTATTGTGGATCGTCGCCATCGCATCGATTGGAACCATCGGCGCATTTATGGCGGGCTATGGCTCGAACAACAAGTTCTCACTTCTCGGCGGTATGCGCGCGGTGGCGCAAATTGTCAGTTACGAAATCCCCCAAGTCCTCACGATTGCCGTCATCGCCCTAATGGCTGGCTCACTGTCGCTGAACAAGATCGTCGAAGCGCAAGGTGGAGCCGGTGGCTTGGGTTGGTACATCTTCGCGATTCCGGTCGGACCGATTGCATTCGTCATCTACTATATCAGCGCGCTGGCGGAAGTCGTCCGCGCACCGTTCGATCTCCCCGAAGCTGAATCTGAAATTGTTGCGGGATACCACACCGAATACAGCGGACTCAAGTGGGGCTTTTTCTACGTCGCCGAATATTTTAACTTTTTCCTCGTCTGCTGTGTCGCCGTCACGCTGTTTTTGGGCGGATGGCAAGGACCATTCCTTCCGCCTTACGTCTGGTTCATCATCAAAGTGTACGCGCTCGTCATCCTGGGCATGTGGATTCGCATGACGTGGCCCCGCTTCCGTGTCGATCAATTGATGGGTTTTGCGTGGAAAGTGCTCGTTCCCATCGGACTGGTCAACATCATCCTCGCGAGTCTCTTTGTCACGTATGCAATTCCCGCTCTGAAACAATTTGGGTTATTTCAGTATTAACAAGGCATAGCCATGACCACTCAACTCTTTTTATCGAATCTGGGTTTCTTTGTGATGGGCGTGCTAGCCGTGGCGGGCGCGCTGATCGCAGTGAGCCAGCAGAATTTATTACGCGCAGCGCTCGGCTTGATTCTGGCATTCCTCGGCGTTGCGGGCATTTATTTCATGCTCGAAGCCGAGTTCGTCGGCGTCGTGCAAATTCTCATCTACGTCGGTGCGATCTCGGTGCTGATTCTGTTCGCCGTAATGCTCACGCGCGGTTTGATGCAAGGTCGCAATAGCGCGCATAACACCCAATGGATGGCCGCCGCCGGTATCGCGCTCTTGCTCTTTACAATCCTCGCCGCCGTCTCACTTGGCGCGAACTGGCACATCGACGCATCCCGCACCACCGTCGGCGACATGATTCCCAAACTTGGCACCGAGTTACTCACGACGTACCTTTTGCCGTTTGAAGCAATCTCACTCTTGTTGCTCGCCGCGCTTGTCGGCGCAATTGTGATCGCACGGGAAGAAAATCAGTAATCACGCGAAGCGAACAGTGAACAGTAATCAGTAAGAACCTCCACTGTTCACTGTTCACTGTTCACTGGAGTAAATATGGTTCCATTGGAATTTTATCTCATACTTGCCGCCGCTTTGTTCTGCATCGGATTGTTTGGCGCATTGGCGCGACGCAACGCTATCGGCGTCTTGATCGGCATCGAGTTGATGCTGAACGCCGTAAACATCAACCTGGTCGCATTCTGGCGCTATATTACACCGGCCAAAGGCATGGAACTCGCGGGCATGGTCTTTGCGTTGTTCGTCATCACGCTGGCTGCCGCCGAAGCTGCGATTGGTCTCGCGCTCGTCATTGCGATCTACCGCTCACGCGATACGGTAAATGTCGAAGAAGTCAATTTGATGAAATGGTAGAGCAAAATATGCCAAATAAGCCAAACATGCCAAACGCGCCAAAAGAATTAAATTTGGCGATTTGGCATGACTGTGCAGAACTTCGCACATCCATTGGCCAAGTTTGGCACATTTGAGGTTTCAATGTTCAATTACGCATTTTTGATTCCCATTTTTCCACTGCTGGCGTTTGTGCTGATTGTATTCTTTCTGAATCGCAACAACCGCGTCAGTGCGCTGACCGCCGTCGCGGGAATTTTTGCCGCAGGCGTCGTCGCTTACCTCGTGCTGTTTGAAGCGATTTCAAAAGGCGGTGAACTCGCCCAGCATCCGTTCTTCCAAACACTGCCGCTGTTCTTGCAGTTGCCGACTGGGGCGATTCAGTTTCAAGTCGGCGTCTTGATCGATCCGATTGTCGCGATGATGCTGTTCATGGTCACCACCGTCTGCTTGATGATCTTTATCTACAGCATCGGTTACATGCAGCACAGCCACACCGACGAGCATGGTCATCATCATGTCACCGATGATCCCCGCTATGCTCGTTTCTTTGCCTACATCTCGCTGTTTGCGTGCGGCATGTTGGGTCTCGTGATTTCGTCGAACTTGTTCCAGTTCTTCTTGTTCTGGGAAATCATGGGCTTGTGCTCGTACCTCCTCATCGGATTCTGGTCGATTCGCAAGCCAAACGAACACCACATCGATGATGCGCAAACAGTGCGCGCCAAGTTTGCATCGCTCAAAGCCTTCCTCACCACACGCGTCGGCGATACGATTTTCTTTGTTGGCTTGGTTTTCCTCTATATCCAATCCGGCGACTTGAACTTTCCAAAAATCTTCACCGCAGAAAATCTCGAACATCTCGCTGAAGCGCAAGCATTGCCCGGTCTTCCCTGGGTTACGTTGATCGCGCTGCTGATTCTCGGCGGCACGATTGGCAAGTCGGCGCAATTCCCATTGCACGTCTGGTTGCCCGACGCGATGGAAGGTCCAACCCCCGTTAGCGCGTTGATCCACGCGGCGACGATGGTCGCGGCGGGCGTGTTCCTCATCGCGCGAACGTATCCCCTGTTCATCACCGCCGCCGAAACGGGCGGACCTGTAATGACCGCAGTCGCAATTGTCGGCGCATTCACCGCATTGTTCGCCGGAACCATCGGCGTCGCGCAAGACGACATCAAACGCGTCCTCGCTTATTCGACTGTATCGCAGTTGGGATTCATGGTCGCGGCGCTCGGCATTGGCGCATACGTTGCAGGCGCGTTCCATCTTATCACCCACGCATTCTTCAAAGCATTGTTGTTCATGAGCGCTGGCTCGGTCATTCATGGCGTCGGCACGAACGACATGATGAACATGGGCGGCTTGCGCAAGAAAATGCCGATCACGACCACCGTCTTTATTATCGGCGCGCTGGCGCTTGCAGGTATTCCACCACTCGCAGGGTTCTGGAGCAAGGACGAAATTATCGCGCATGCCTTTGAGCAAATGCAACATGGCGAAACGGTCGGCACCATCGTGTTTATCTTCCTGGCGATTGCAGCGTTCTTCACCGCATTCTACATGACACGCCAAATCTTCCTTACTTTCTTTGGCGAAGGTCGCGATCATCACGCCTACGATCACGCACATGAATCGCCAACCGTGATGTGGGCTCCTCTCGCCGTACTCGCCGTTTTTGCCGCCACAATCGGTTTCATCAACGCGACGCCACTCGGCATAAACTTCTTTGAACACTTTGTCGGCGAAGGCTGGATGGGCATTGCTCATGCGGGCGAGGAATTTGAAGCGGGTCCATTCAATCCAACTGTTGCTCTCACATCGACCGGACTCGCGGTGGCGGGTATCGTGCTGGGCTGGTTGATTTACGGTTGGAAGCCGCTCAAGCATGGACAACGCGATCCGCTCAGCCGCATACCTTTGATCTGGCAAGTTTTGCGCAACAAATATTATGCCGATGAACTGTACGGTCTCGTCATCGCGCAAAAGTCGGGATCCGAAGGCAAGACCGGTACCGCCGATTCGGTCCGCGTTCAGCCCGGCTTGTTTATCCGGTTTATCGGTTGGATCGCCGATGTGAGTGCTGCATTCGATAAAGCGATTGTGGATGGCTTGGTCAATCTCGCCGCTGCGATTGGTCGATTGTTCAGCGCCATCAGCGGCTGGATCGACCATACGATCGTCGATGGACTGGTCAACGTGGTCGGCATCTTTACCGATATGGTCGGCGATGCGATCAAGCTGATCCAAACCGGACGCGTGCAAAATTATCTGCTCATCGCCATTGCCGGCGTGGCACTCTTTGCATTCCTATTCTTGATTAAATAACCTCACCCCACTCCCCTTACCCTCTCCCCTCTCCCGACGAAGTTCAGTCGGGAGAGGGGAGAGGGGACTGAGGGGTGAGAGGTGAGGCTCGGAGGAACTCTTCAATGACGACCATTCCTTACTTGTCGATTCTTGTCGCACTGCCCCTTATCGGCGCAATCATTGTGCTGTTGCTGCCCAAGGGAAATGACAAACTCATCGAGCGCTTTTCGATTGTGTGGAGCTTGATCCCACTCGCGCTCGCATCGTACCTATGGTTCTGGATGTTCAATCCCAACCTGGCCAAGATGCAGCTTGAAGAAGTGTATCCCTGGATTACGACACTCAACGTGAACTATCACGTCGGCGTGGACGGTTTGAGCATTCCACTCATCTGGCTCACAACGTTGCTCACGACGCTTTCGCTGTACTACTCGTCGCGGGTGGTTCACGAACGCGTGCGCGAATTCTTTTTCATGTTCCTGCTGCTTCAGGTCGGTATGCTCGGCGTGTTCATCTCGCTGGACTTTTTCCTGTTCTACGTTTTCTGGGAACTGGGCTTGGTTCCAATGTACTTTCTCATCGCGATCTGGGGACACAAAGAAGACCGCCCGCTGTACTCGTCGATCAAGTTCTTTCTCTACACGCTTGCCGGTTCCGTCTTTATGCTTCTGGCGATCATCGCGATGTACATTAACACCAGTACCGCGAACACCCCCGGCACATTCGACATTATTGATCTTGCCGCCAGACGACCGTTCGCCAACGATTTCGGTTTTGCGACGCTTGCGTTCTGGGCAATCTTTATCGCCTTTGCGATCAAGGTTCCGCTCTTCCCGTTCCACACTTGGTTGCCTGATGCTCATACCGCCGCGCCGACCGCGGGTTCCGTCATCCTGGCTGGCATTCTGCTAAAACTCGGAACGTACGGCATCGTGCGCGTGTTGATCCCGATCTTCCCGCAAGTGTTCCAAGCCAGTGCGCCGCTTATCGCCGTTCTCGCCGCCATCTCGATTGTGTACGGCGCACTCGTCGCCATGGCGCAAACGGACTTTAAGCGGTTGATCGCTTACTCGTCCGTGAACCACATGGGCTATGTGATTCTCGGCATCGCAGCCGCTGTCGCGTTTGGCAGTGCAACGCTTGAAGACCGCAGCATCGCGCTGAACGGCGCAACGCTCCAAATGTTCAATCACGGCGTCATCACGGGCGCGCTGTTCTTTATCGTCGGTATGCTGTACGAACGCACGCACACCCGCGAGCTGAAACAGTTCGGCGGATTGGGCGCAAAGATTCCGGTCTATGGCGCGATTCTGGTCGTCGCCTCGTTTGCATCGCTCGGCTTGCCCGGTCTCGCCGGGTTTATCAGCGAGTTCCTGGTCTTCCGTGGTTCGTTCGCCACTATGCCTGTCATCGCGACGTTCGCCGTAATCGGCGTGGTGTTCGGCGCAGCCCTGCTGTTGTGGAAAGTTATTCAGAACGTACTCCTCGGCGCGTTCAATGAAAAGTGGGCAGGCTTGAAAGACATGGAAACTTACGAGATTGTAACGCTGGCACCGCTGCTGGTCTTGATGGTTCTCATCGGCATCGTGCCATCGGTCATTCTGAATACGCTCAACACGATTTCGGTCGCGCTGCTTGGTACATTCGTCAAGTAGTCCAGTAGTCGATAGTCACCTAGTCGAGCAGTTGTCTAGTCAATGAGTCGTTTTCCACGACGAGACTACCCAACTATCTGACTACCTGACTATCCAACTATCCGACTAACTGACTAGGTGACTATTATGCCTGATGCTCAAACACTGATTCTGATTTCACCCGAACTGGTGTTATCGATTTTCGGGATTCTCATTTTGCTGATCGACGTGATCTGGCGCGAAAAAAGCCAGGGCATTTTGCCATGGATTACGATTCTCGGATTCGCACTCGCGCTTGGCGCAACGTTTTACATTTGGGGATCGGACGTAACTCGATTCGCCGGAATGTATTACATCGACACGTTCTCACTGTTCTTCAAGATGATTGCCGCCATCACCGGCATCATCCTTACGTTGGTCTCAATCGATTATCTCAAAAATCGAACACCTTACAAAGGCGAGTTCTACTCGATATTTACGTTCGCCGTGCTGGCGATGACGATGACAGCCAGCTCTGGCAGCTTGTTGATGGTCTATCTCTCGATTGAATTCTTGAGTTACACGTCCTATCTGCTCACAGGCTTTTTGCGCGACGATAAAAAATCGAACGAGTCAGCCATCAAGTATTTCCTCTACGGCGCGATTACGAGCGCCACGATGCTCTACGGTCTTTCGCTGCTCTACGGCATCAGTGGCTCGCTCAACCTGAGCGACATCGCCGCTACCTTCACCAACACTGTCGATGCGTCCGTTCGCATGGTCGGGCTGGTCTCGACAGCACTCGTGCTGGCTGGACTGGGTTTCAAGATTTCGCTCGTCCCATTCCATCAATGGGCTCCCGACGCATACGAAGGCGCGCCAACGCCGGTCACGGCCTTCCTCTCGGTCGGGCCGAAAGCGGTGGGCTTTGCCGTTCTGCTTCGACTCGCCATCATCGCATTGCCTGCGTACAAAGAAGGGTGGATTCCGCTGCTCGTCGTCATTTCGATTTTGACGATGACGCTCGGCAATCTCACCGCGTTGCAGCAAACCAACGTCAAACGTATGCTCGCCTACTCGTCGATTGCGCAAGCGGGCTATATGCTCATCGGTGTGATCGCCGTCAACCTCACAGCATCTCCTACCTTCTCCGGTTTGAACGGTATCTTGATCTATCTCTTTGCCTATCTGTTTACAAACCTGGGCGCGTTCATCTGCGTGATCGCCATCGAAAACACAACCGGCATCGTCGAGATTCCAGAGTATGCCGGGTTGGTAAAACGCGCTCCGTTAGTGGCTGCGCTGTTCGTCATCTTCTTCCTCTCGCTCGCCGGCATTCCGCCGACGGCTGGCTTTATCGGCAAGTTCTTTGTTTTCGGCGCTGCCTTGCGCGAAGGTTACATTGTACTTGCCGCGATTGGCGTCATCAACAGCGTCATCTCCGTTTTCTACTATTTCAGCGTTGTGCGCCAAGCATTCTTTGAAGCGCCGAAAGACCCAACGCCGATTCGCATTGCGCCGCTCGTCACGCTCTCGCTCGTTATCACTGGCGCGCTGGTGCTTGCGTTCGCGATATATCCCGATCCCGTGGTCAACATCGCCGCTTGGTCGATGGGCATGTTCGGAGTCGCAACGCCGTAAACGTTTGGTGTAGTCGATTGACCGCCGACAACTGACCGCCCACCGCGCATTCATTCAGCGGTCAGCGGTCGATTGTCGGCGGTCTCATTCTCAGGAGGTATTCAAATGGGTGATGGTCGTCGTGGCTGTTTGGCAGGACTGCTCGAAATGTTCCTGCTCAACACCTTGTTCGACTGGCTGCAAAAGAATTTCGGATTCGGACGCGGATGCAGCGGCTGTGGCTGTGGAATCATTTTTCTGATTCTGTTCATTCTGTTCGCGTGCGGAATCATCGGCGGCACCGATTGGACCAAGTTTTCGTTTTGAGAGGGACAAACCTGACAGGTCTTCGGAGACCTGTCAGGTCTTTTGTATTGGCAAGTCATTCGTGGTAGAATAGTCATTGCACAAGTTCGTATTAGACTCGGTAAAATTGGAGCGACAATGCCCACTCCACCCCGCAATCCGTACATTGCAGGCAAAGCACTCGGCGATTCACGCGGTTTCTTTGGACGCGAGGATGTGTTCCGCCTCGTGCATACCACGCTGTCGTCACCCGATCAAAACTCGGTTGTCCTCTTTGGTCAGCGACGCATTGGCAAAACGTCAATTCTGCTCAATCTCCGCACGCAACTCCCCTCACCTCCATTTATCTCTGTCTATTTCGATCTGATGGATCGAGCCCGCAAATCGCTCGCGCAAGTATCATTTGAACTTGCTGCGACGATTGCACAAGAATTGAAGTTGCCGCAACCTACGCGAACTGATTTTGACGACGAAGGGCGTGGCTTCCGCGACAAGTTTTTGCCGACGGTTTACACCGCGCTTAGCGATAATCGCTTGGTTTTGCTCTTTGACGAATTTGACGTGCTGAACGTCGGCACAGAAGAAAAACTTGCGCCAACCTCTGCTGCGTTCGCATTCTTTCCTTACTTACGCGATTTGATGATAAACGAACCTCGTTTGGGTTTCGTGTTTGTAGTTGGGCGCAAAGCTGAAGAGCTAGGTATCGAGTTCAAATCTGCATTCAAGTCATCGCGCTTTGCGCGCGTCTCAGTTTTGGACGACGAAGCGGCACACACGCTCGTTCGCACTGCCGAGCGCAATGACCTATTGCATTTCAGCGACGATGCAGTAACACGGGTATTGGATTTGAGCGCGCGACATCCATACTTTACACAACTGACCTGCCAACTTCTCTTCGAGCGTGCCTACGTAAACGAACCACCCCGAATTGAAATCACACCCGTTGACGTAGACGAGATTGTTCTAAAAGTGTTGGAAGCAGGCGAAGCGCAATTTGAATGGATTTGGGATGGCTTACCACCCGCCGAGCGCGTGATCTTCTCCGCAATAGCATCTGGTACAGACGAGCAAACCGTCGTCACCGACGAACGCTTGATCTCGATTCTGCAAACGCAAGGTATCCGTATCTTAATCCGCGAATTGGAACCTGCGCCGAAAACGCTCGTCGAATGGGAGATGCTAAAGCAAACTGATGGCGGCTACAGATTCTTTGTCGAGTTACTGCGCCGCTGGGTCGTTGCGCGTAAGCCGATGGACAAAGTCAAAGACGAATTGGATCGCGTCGTGCCGCTTGCCGACACGCTATATCAAGGCGCGAACGGATTTTATCGGCGCGGCGATTTGGAACGCACGATCACGCAATTGCAGAGCGCACTCAACGTAAACCCGAATCATCTCAAAGCACGACTATTGCTCGGCGAGGTTTATCGCGCACAAGATAGGTTTGATGATGCGATACGCGAGTTTGAAACCTTATATGAGATAGACCGAGAAGAAGGAAAACAGCTACTTGAGGAAACGCTATTCAACAGAGCCAGTTCATTGGAGAAAGGGTATCAGACCGACGCCGCCCTCAAAGATTATTCTCGTATACTGGAAATTTCTCCGGGCAACATGAGAGCAAACGAAAAAGCCACACTCCTGCAAGAGGAACTCCGATCTGGACAACAAATAGACTCGGCATATGACTTGCTATATCAGGAAAGATGGGATGATGCCATTGAATTAATAAAGCAGCTGATGCACCAAGATTCTGAGAACGAAACCTTGAAAGACGCCCTTACAAAAGCAGAACAAGGTAGAGAAATTGCAGGCCGATATGTAGAGGGACTGGAAGCTTTCAAACAAGGTCAGTGGGCTGAGGCACAAAGGGCATTCACCGATGTGATAGAAATTCGTCCTCATTACAAAGATGCGTCTGAATTGCTAACAAGGGCAACTCTGATTCTCAATCCATCTACAATCAGACAGCATACTGCCCCACAAACGACCACGAGCGCACGTAAGTTGGTCATCCATATCGCCGGGAAAGGCCCAATTGAAGTGCCTCTCGACAAGCTGGTTTACTCCCTGGGGCGCTCACCGACGAACGACATCGTCATTAATCATCTGTTCGTATCGGCGAACCACGCGCGACTTGAACGTGTCGGCGCGAGTTATCGCATCGTTGATCTCGTTAGTACGAACGGTTTGTTACTGAACGGTCAACGAGTCAACAATCATCTCTTGAATCACAACGACGTGATCCGTATTGGCGATGCGTTCGGCAATTCGGTCAGCCTCACTTATGTCGATACAGGTGCGGCATCAACCGTCGCAATGATGCGCATGAATCTTTCTGCGCCGACCACGCTGATTGGTCGCGACCCGAACACGACGATACCGCTTAACGCGCCAATGGTATCATGGCATCATGCGCGTGTCGATTTCGACGGCAACATGCACACGCTCACCGATCTCAATTCAACGAATGGCACATTCGTAAACGGCGTGTGCATACAACAACACGTTTTGCGCCCGAACGATGTCGTGCAGATCGGTCCCTTTCAATTGACGTACGATCGCGCGGGATTGTCGCAGTTCAACATTCTCGGTAATGTACGATTCGATGCACTGCATCTTGTTCGCCGTGAGCCAACAAAGAGCGGCGCGCGATTAATATTGAACGATGTGTCGCTGTCCATTCAGCCACGCGAATTTGTCGCACTCGTCGGAGCGAGCGGTTCGGGCAAGTCTACACTGATGAGCGCACTGAGCGGTTTCACACGCGCGGACGGAATGGTACTCATCAACGGCACAGATTTTTATCACGACTACGAAATCTATCGTGCGATGCTCGGTATTGTGCCGCAAGCTGATATTATTTACCATGGATTGACAGTAGAAAGTAATTTGCGCTATGCCGCAAGATTGCGTTTACCTTCAGACTGGTTAAGCGCACAGATCGAACAGCGCATTCAGGAAGTAATGCAAGTCACTGAAATCGAGCACCAACGTCATCAACTCGTTGGGCGATTGAGTGGCGGACAACTTAAGCGCGTGTGCATCGCAATCGAACTTCTGGCAGCCCCCTTGCTACTTTTTCTTGATGAACCAACCTCGGGACTTGACCCAAGCTTGGAAAAGAGAATGATGCACATGTTACAACAGTTGGCGGATCGTGGCCACACGATTATTCTCGTAGCACACGCGACGCAGAATATATATCGGTGTAACAAGGTTGCATTTATGGCAAACGGGCGGTTGGTTTTCTACGGACCACCGGACGAAGCCCTAGCATTCTTTCGGAAAAGTGATTTTTCTGATATATACTCAGAACTCGCGCGATTGAATGACCCAAACAATCCCGATCAATCTCCGCAATACTGGGAACAACAATTCAAACAATCGCCGTACTATCAGCAGTTCATTGCTATGCCATTGCAAAACGTGAACCTCGCAACGCACACTCCACACGCCGCTTCGCCTAGCCGGGCAAGAGGGTCGCCATTCTGGCAATGGTGGGTTCTTTCGCAACGGTATTTTGAATTGATCGTGCGCGACCGTGTAACACTCTTTATCTTGCTAGCACTCATGCCGCTCATTGCCATTTTGGTGTTGGCTATCGCGAATCCAAATGATCTCGTAGGCGAAAACGTCGCGGTGATCGCCATGATGGCGAACTATGCCAAGGTTGGTGATGCACAAAAGCTACTTTTCATCGTCAGTCTTGTCCCCGTATTCCTCGGAATTTTCGCGTCGGCTTATGAAATCGTGCGCGAACAACACATCTACAAACGCGAGCGAATGGTGAATCTCGGCGTCCTGCCGTACATCTTTTCCAAGGTTGGCGTTCTATTTTTCTTCAGCTTGATCCAATCGACTTTTTTCCTACTTGTAATCGGGTTCAGAGTGACGTTACCAGAAAAAGGCGTATTCTTACCAGCGCCGTTGGAGATATACATCACACTTGTGTTGGCGACGTTGGCAAGTGTTGGACTAGGGCTTCTTATCTCTTCGCTTGCGCGTAGCGAGGATGTTGTAATCTATGCAATCTTGCTCGTATTGTTCATCGAGATTCTTTTCGCTGGCGCAATCTTCGTTTTGCCAAAAATTGCACAGCCGTTATCTTGGATAACCACCACGAATTGGACAATGGATGCGCTCGGTTCAATCATAGATATGCGGTACCTGCAAACTCTTGAGAGAGTGAATGGAGTGCCCATACCACCCACAGAGTTGTCAATCAATTATGGACACACCGTTCTACACCTAGTGAGTCGTTGGTTCCTGCTTGGCGGATTTGCACTCGTGGCGATGGCAATGACCTGTTTGCAGCAAAAACTGAAGGATGATCTTTAACGAAAGAATGGGTATCGTATAGCTGAAAGTCTTGAAACGAGCAACTCGAAGGATATGTCGTAATATGGCCAATCTCAATCCCTTCCTATATGGCAAACCCGTTCCGCCCGCCCAGCACATCGGGCGCCGCATCGAAATTCGCACGCTCTTCTCACGCCTTGCTAACGGCGAAAGCACGGCGATTGTTGGTGAGCCTCATATTGGCAAATCATCGCTTCTGCGCTACCTCGCGGATGAAGTCGCACGGAGTGAGTGGCTGGGTAAAATCTCCGAGCAACAAGTGTGTATTGAAATTGATTGCCAAATACTGTCCACGACTTTCACTACGAACGATTTTTGGCAGACAATTCTCACCGTAATTCTCGAAACTGCTAATGATGCAATTAAAAAGCAATGCAAGATCGTCACGGAAAACAATTTCGGATCCTTCACGCTTGAAGCATTGTTCAAATTGCTCGCCAAACAGGAACGCCGCGTTGTCTTGTTGATTGATGAATTTGACTCACTTCTCAATCACCCTAATTTCAACCATGCAGAATTCTTTGGCGCACTCCGTTCGTTCGCCACACGCACTGACGGCTTGGCAGTCATCACCGCAAGTCGATCGTCAGTTACACAAATGAATCGCAAAAGCGCAGAACTCAATCCTTATGGCTCGCCGTTCTTCAACAATAGTATTGAAGTTCGTTTGCTCCCATTCGCGCGCGAAGATGCACAAAACCTGATTGAAACGACGCTGGCGCGCAACAATGGCAAAATTCGTTTTTCGTCTGAAGATTACGACTGGCTCTTTTCGCTTGCAGGAAAGCAACCGTTTCTCGTCCAGGTTGCGGGCGCATCGCTCTATGATGCCATTGCAAATGGTGACGCTGGCGACAAGCGTTACATCAACGCGACCGCAATCTTCCACCAACGCGCCGCCGCGCACTTTGCGGATTTTTGGCGATCCCTCACCGATGATGAAAAACGCGCGCTATTCCTTCTCGCGCTTGCAGAATATCGCGGCTATGTTGACGGTCGTTCATTTGATATGCAGCAACTCGGCAAGCTAGATCGCTTTGCGCCTGAACTGCGCCACCTGCGCGAGTTAGGCGTAGTTGAATCAGATACAGCACCGAACGCAGTTGCATGGAACGACGAGAACTGGCGTGTCGCATCTGCAGGCGTGGTAACCTGGCTAATGGAAAATATCGTTGTAGGTTTGCGGAGCACCAAAGATTTCGATGCAGTCAGAGGCATGGAATTCTTGGGACCGTTAACGCGCGATGAAATCGCAAAGATTAAAGACATCGCCAGCAAAATTCCGCCTGATGTTATAAAAACGGCAGTTGGCTTTATCAAGAGTCTGATAAAGCCATCGTAACAGCAAAGAACAATGGGGCTTGGTAATAAATTGCCAAGCCCTTTTTTTTGCGCATGAATCGTGGTAAAATGAAATTGGAGTAACCTCTATGAAGATTTACAAAGTCATTTGGCTACCCGACATAGTAGACAAGTTAGCATGGAAACATCATCTTGCCACTGTAGAAGTTGAGCAAATGCTAGCTAACTCACCTCGATTCAAGTTTGCTGAACGCGGACGACATCGTGGCGAAGATGTTTATGTAGCTTTAGGTCAAACTGATGAAGGGCGTTACATCGCCGTATGGTTTATCTATAAACCGAATCGAGAAGCGCTGATACTCAGCGGAAGAGATATGGACAACAAGGAGCGTAGAACGTATGGCAAAAAATAAGAAACGTCGTGATCCAATTCCACAAAACTTTAAATCCGTCGAAGAACTACAAGAGTTCTGGGACACTCATAGCATCGCGGACTATGACGATGTATTCCAAGATGCTCACTTCGACGTCGATCTTCGCAGCCGGACGAATTTGGTCGCCGTCGAGCCAACGCTAATGCAAGAGCTTGTCAAGCGTTCGCACGCGATGGGCGTATCCACTGAAACACTCGTCAACTTGTGGTTGAGCAAGCAGCTAACCCAAGCCTGAATTAGCGAATATTGTTCTGACCACAGCGACGTGATCGCGCAACTCATCGAAGAGATTGCTGGCACGGATTGTGCCGACATAATTCTCAGGATAAGAGAATGACCAATTTCTTCATGCTCAAACGTCTGATCGCTGGTTTCTCCTTCGTACCTGCCTTTTTTATTTTACTTTCGACGCTGGCGTGTGCGCGTGCGAACGGAACCACGCCAATTCCTCCAACGCAAGTTGCTATTGCCACGGTTACTAGCACAATCACCTCCAAATTAACATCGACCGTCACCCGCACCGACACCATTGCGCCATCTTCAACCCGATCTCCGCGCCCTACCCGCACGCCATTGCGCGTCACGCCGGTTCGCCCAACCGTCGCACGGACGATTCTGCCGATTCGGGGCATCCCACTTGAGACTCCAACTCAATCACCGTTTGGCTCTTCTTCGCCGCCAAGTAAACCATCGCACGTGACTGTTGCACGTAACGGCGATCAATTCACGCTGATGGTCAATGGTCACCCGACGTATATCACGGGCATGAATTACAACGTCAGCTACACCAATCTCCCAGAAGATATACAGTTCAAGATGCAGCGGCGCGATTTCAAAATCATGCGCGACGCCGGCGTCAATGCCATCATCGGTTGGGGTATCTATAATGAAATCACTCTTCAAGTCGCACAAGAATTTGGCATCGGCGTCATTATGCCGTTTGAGTTGGATCCTTCTGGCTCATTTGAAAGCGAGGCATATCGAAACGAAATCAAATCGAATTTTCGCGAATACGTCAAGCGCTTTAAGGATTTCCCTGCCGTCTGGGGGTGGAATCCCGGCGGCGATGAATTATTGTATCGAATGAGAGGCGAAGAAGGAAGAACCGCTGACAAATTGCAAGTTGCCTGTGATCTAGAATTTGAATTAGCGCAGATGGCGTATGCGCTTGACCCCAACCACATCAACGTTATCAAAGAGCCGCGCGATTGGTACATCAAATATCTCAACACGTCGTTGCATCAAGCCAAGACCCAGCCGAACTATCGCGACGTGAGTTCGTCGCTCGTTTATGGCGTCAACGTCTACGGTCGGACGGATGACATTCAGTTGGCATTGGGCAACGCTCGACTCACGTTGACAGGACAACTGGGTTTAGCGATGATGGTCAGCGAATTTGGCCCGTTCAATTCGCAGCGCGAGGAACGCCCAATCGATTATGCCGACATTTGGGATGTCGTCGCGCGCAACTCAACCATCGGCGGCTTGGTCTATGTGTTTGGTCCCGATCAGCCCAATCCCAAGGTCCCGAATCCCTACGATCCACTCACACTTTTGCCCAGCGAATATTCGCTCCTCGATATGAACGGCGTGCCGGTCGACGATTCACTCGCGGCGTTGGCCGCCAAGTGGCACGCATTTGCCACGCCCACGCCGACTGTCAATCCTTAAATCGTCAAACAAAGTGTCACCCTGAGCGAAGCGAAGGGTCTCATTTCGCGGGACGGGATTCTTCGCTGCGCTCAGAATGACAAGTTTCTTTCCGTAAACATGCCCTCGCGGGCATGAGTGTCTCAGGGTAACAAAGGATTTGTCGCAATCGCGTGGTCATGGTAAAATCGAAACCATCCTAATCACGAAATTGTAAAGAGCTCGCATGAATGCATTATCGAACCGCGCGATCAAAATTCTGATCGCGTTTGTCCTGATTCAACCCTTCCTCGCACTCATACACGAACTTGTCGTCGTCACCGTCGCAACATTCGTCAACTCCATCGCGAACGCCGATTTCCTCTATCAAATCGTCAAGCAATTTCTCGCCAGCCCTATCCACGCCAAGATCATGGTCGAAACGCTGGGTGGCATCGACGCCATTGGAATTGCGGTCGCAGGGATACCGGGGCAGCTTTTGCACTCGCTCTTCCCCGCACTATTTGTCGATGCCAGCGTCATTTCACTTTCAGGGTGGATCAATTCCATCATCAGCGAGAACAGCACAGTGCTGGGATTTTTCGTAACGCAAGCCGTCAGCGAATTTATCGTTATTGTCTTCGGTCTTCTCCTCTTTCGATTCAGTCTAAAAAAACAACCGCTGCGCAACGCGCTGCTGACCGCGCCCATCCGACAAACGCTGAGTGTGATCGTCGGATTATTTATCGCCGCGCAAGGCATCTGCATCGCATTTCGATTGACGATGTCGCCTGCGCTTGCGGGTCTGCGCGAAACCGGAATTGGCGTGGGATTTTCGCTGTGGCTGCAACTCGATAAACAAAGCTACAACTGGCTGATGGATCAAGCGCTGCCACTCTTGATCCCAACCCTGTTGGTGCTCGCGGCGATTGACACGGCGTGGTTGATTTGCAAAATTTTCGACGGCATTCAATCTCGATTGAGCAAGCAACCGGAAAGACTCAAACGATCATTCTCCGCGCGCGTCCTGCGCAAAACCAATCTCGCGCTCGCACTCTCGCCATTGCTTCTCGTTTCATTCGTCTCACCTCGATTTTTCGGGATCGCCGACACCACGCTTTACACGCCGAGAGTCAAGGTCGCGCAGATTGTCACACAAGTGCAAGCGGTCACACCGGAGCTGCCAACACCCACTGCGATACTAACCGTTACAGTGTCCGCTCCGACGACGGTGCCAAAATCGATGCAAGTGACTGTGGCAACGCCATCACTTACACCAACGCCTCTACCCACGCCCACGGCCACCGCAACGCCCGCGCCGACCCAGGTCCGCCAGCGCATCGTCGAATTGAAAAGAACGAATAACAAATTCTCGCTCGTCGTCAATGATCGTCCCGTTTACCTCAAAGGCATTAACTATAACGTCAACTACACGGCGCTGCCCGATGAGGTGAAACGCAAATTCCATCTACGTGATTTTCAGATCATGAAAAATGCCGGCGTGAATGCCATCATCGGCTGGGGCGTGTACGATCACGTCACGCTAGACATCGCGCACCACCATGGCATCGGCGTGATTATGCCGTTCGAGTTGGATGCCCAAGGCGCATTCGAAAACAAAAATTACCGCGAGCAGCTTAAAGAGCAATTTCGCAAGTTTGTGTTGGAATACAAAGACTCACCAGCGGTTTGGGGTTGGAATCCAGGCGGCGACGAACTGCTCCATCGGATGGAGATCGAAAATCATCGCACGCCGGACAAACTTCAAATGGCATCCGACTTTTTGATGGAGCTGTCCACGCTGGCGTCCACGCTCGATCCCAATCGCGTCAGCATTGTCAAAGAGCCGCGCGATTTGTATGTGCCTTATTTTGAGGAATCGCTTCGACGCGTGCGCGTGCAAAAACCTGCGCCCCCGGTCGATCCCAGCAAGTATTTCATTTTCGCGGCGAACACGTACGGCAAGCCGGAGGGCATCTCCCAGGTTTTGCACGTCACGCGGCAGAGCGTAGAAGAGCGATTGGGGGTCGCGCTCATCGTTGGCGAGTTTGCGCCGTTTGGGATGGCGCGCAGCGAACGCCCGGCGCAATACGCGATGATGTGGAACACGGTTCAGCAGGTTTCGTCGATTGGTGGCTTTGTCTACGTCTACGGACCCGATCAACCAAATCCCAAAGCGCCGAATCCGTACGATCCACTGCGCTTGCTCGTGAGCGAATTCAGTCTGGTGGACATCGATGGAAATCCGGTCGATGGCTCGTTGAGTGCGCTGGCAACGCAATGGCATCCGCAGCCGACCCCTCAGCCGACTGAAATAAACATTCCAAAATGAAACTAGACTCGCTCTTGCGCGCGCTGCCCACCTACCAAATCCACAACGCGCACGATGTAGACATCACGCAAATCACTGCCGACTCGCGCCAGGTTACGCCCGGCGCGTTGTTCGTCGCATACCCCGGCGTCAGTGTCGATGGCACGCGCTTTATTTCTGATGCAATTCAACGCGGCGCAGTTGCCATCGTCTCTCACACCGCTCCCGCACTCCCGTACTCTGTCCCACATATTCTCGTTTCAGACGCGCGTTCTGCCCTCGCCCATCTCGTCGCCGCCTGGCACGATTTTCCATCGCGTAAGCTGCGCGTGATTGGCATCACGGGCACGGATGGCAAGACGACGACTTGTACGCTCGCCGCATCGATCCTAGCAACGGCCGGGCACAAAGTCGGAACGATCACGACTGTTGCCGCAACCATCGGCGATCAACACATCGACACCGGTTTGCACACGACAACGCCCGATGCGCCGGAGATTCAACGTTACCTCGCGCAAATGGTCGATGCCGGGGTGCAGTATGCCGTGATCGAAGCGACGTCGGAAGGGTTGGCGCAACATCGGCTTGATGCGGTCGAGTTCGATATTGCCGCGATTACGAACATCACCCACGAGCATTTGTACTTTCACAAGACCTGGGAGAATTATCGCGACGCTAAGGCGATGCTTTTTCGTTCGCTTGCCACGTCGTTTCGCAAACCGCGTACCGCTAAAGTCGCCGTGCTGAACGCGGACGATAATGAGCGCGGGGCGTTTGAATACTTGCGAGAGATTCCTGCGGATCAACAAATCGTCTATAGCATAAATCCCAACTTCCACGCTGCGCGTCCAATCTCCAATCTCCACGCTTCGCGTCCAATTTCTAATTACGAATTTGCAATCGCTCGCAACATTGAGCACTCGATTAACGGACTGCGCTTTACCGTCGCGACGCCGCACGGCGAATTACCAATTACCAGTTCCATGATCGGACGCTTTAATGTGTCGAACATTCTCGCAGCGATTGGGGTGGGCATGGCGCGGCGCGTACCGTTCGACGCAATGCGCGAAGGCGTAGCAAAGGTTAAAGGCGTCGTCGGCAGAATGCAGACGATGCAAAGTGAACCATTCGGCGTCATGGTCGATTTCGCGCACACGCCGAATGCGCTCCGCGTTGCATTGGAGACCGCGCGCGAAATTACTCGTGGCAGAGTCATCGTCGTGTTTGGCTGCGCGGGTTTGCGCGATGTGGCCAAGCGCGCGATGATGGGACAAGTTGCGGGAAAACTCGCAGATCAAATCGTCGTGACCGCCGAAGACCCGCGCACTGAATCGCTCGCTGCGATCAACGCGCAGATTGCAGAGGGACTAGAAAAAGCCAAGAGATTAGCGAGTAGAGATTACTTTATCGTCGATGATCGCGCAGAAGCGATTGCATTCGCGATCAAAATAGCGCGCTCGGGCGACTTGGTCATCGTTACCGGCAAAGGACACGAACGCTCGATGTGTTTCGGCACGACGGAATATCCGTGGAGCGATCAGGAGGCTGTAAAAGCAGCCCTCGCATAAACAAAATGAGCCGGAGGAACATTCCTCCGGCTTTTTATTTCCCCGATGCTATCTTTAATTGTTCACACTTGGGGCAACAGAGGGAACGTATGGATCGTCCATGGCGGTCTTGCTCCGATTCAGATCGAGTTGCTCAAGCTGCGCCTCTTTGAGATTGGTATACCGTTCGGAGCCGGATAATTTCGCAGAGCCAGTCACGGCGATCCCAATTTGATTTGCGCTTGCCGCCCTATCCATTTGTTCCAACTGCCACGACTTGAGGGTCGCATAATGCTCCTCACTTGATAGATTGATTGCGCCAACTTGTTCTGTTCCAGCGTCCATCTGGCTCAGTTGATGATCTTTCAAAGCAAGGTATGGGACGCTCGGAATGCGATTCGATGGAACGACGCTTTCCGATGTCACCGGTTTATCCGGCGCGACGGTACTCTCATCGTCATTTGGAACCGCATGGTCGTGATTCAGATACCAATCCACAGGAGCAAAACGATTGGCAATCATATCAGCTGCGGCTTGTTGGTTATAGACTGCCGTGCCGATGCTCAGCACAGCCAATACAGCGATGATGAGTCCGACGAATATATTGAACGAACGATTCTTAAACATTTTGTCCTCCTTTTGGACACTGTTCCCCAGTTGTTCACCAAGGAATCTATTTCGCAAGTTGGATTTTTCGTCCAACTTTGCTTGTCTATTGTGACCCTACTCTACAACCGTTAGCCCCTTGGCACATCGGTAAGGTTACGCAACTGAGTACGTATCCTCAAAGGAACAAAGTACGTAGAGCCGAAAAAGCAGAAACCGCTGTCTTTTCAGGACAGCGGTTTGTTTTTCCAGCCGATCAAGGAGCTAGACGAGATTGTGGTCTAGTGCATAGCGCGTGGCGGCGCTGCGCGACTTGACTCCCAGCTTGCTATAGATCGAACTGAGATGCGTGTTGACGGTGCGGACACTAATCACCAGTTTCTCCGCGATCTGGGCATCGCTCAAGCCCTCTGCTACCAATCGCAAAACATCGACTTCGCGCGGCGTGAGTACTTTTGGATCGTGCGATGAAGAAATCGGCGACGGAGCGGTGGTTTTTTCAGCAAGCGCATATTCAATAGCTTGCTCCAGCGTCATCGCGCGACCTTCTTCGCAAGCAGATGCATATTCCGCGTCGCCCAATTGAGCACGCAGGGCAAGAAGGTGTTGATTGAATACATTTCCTTTGATCGAGCCAATGGATTCATAAACTCCCCTTGACGCCATCAATAAGCGAACTGTGCGCGCGGGATCGTCCTGTAATCGCTTACTCAAACTGTAGAGTGCATTTGCAATTTCAAATTTGCTATCGATTCTCTGTGCCAGCACGAGTGCTTGGCGCACCAGCGCAATGCCACGCGCACGCTCTCCTTTCTCCCAGAGCAAGCGTCCAATGATCTGCAAAAGAACACTTTGGGGATGTTGGTCCCCACATTCACGAAATATCGCGAGTGATTGTTCGCACAACTCAAGCGCATTTGCCTTGTCCTCACGTTCCTCCGCGACGAAACCTAGATGCCAAATAGCTTGAGCCAAGCCCCATCGATCTCCGATCTCTTGAAAAAGCATCCGGCTTTCTTCGAGATACGCGCCGGCAGTTGCGTGATCTTGCTCGACCATAGATGTTATCAAACCCATAAAATCCAAGGCAAACGCGCAATTCGATTTGTCGCCATTCGCGCGTGCTATGGCAAGTGCTCGTTCAAAATAAGATCGCGCCAGAGCATTGGTTGGTGAGGTCTGTAACCACACCAAAGTAGCTTGAGCCACCAGCGCGCTCGCACAGGCGCAGGGATACTGGTGAATGTCGGTGAGCGCGAAAATGCGTTCAAACCACAATCGTCCCTCTGTGAACTCGGAGCGCATCCGCCAAAATCGTCCTAGACTCGCAGCCAACGAAAGAGCTTTTTCAGTTTGATTCGATTCAATTGTCCATTTCATCGCGGCACGCAGATTATCTCGTTCCATATCAAATCTTCGCAACCATTGCATCTGATTGACTCCACGCAATTGCTGTCCCGCTTCCCTAGCAAGTTCCAGAAAATAATCAAGATGACGGTTGCGAATCTCTGTGCTTTCGCCCGCTTCGTCCATTCTTGCGTGTGCATATTGCCGTATCGTTTCGAGCAACCGATAACTAACTTCGGCACCTTCGTCGTATTGGGATAACATCACCAACGACTTGTCTACCAAGCTCGAAAGCAAATCAAGCATTTCACGCGGATCAATCCCGTCGCCAAGACAAATTGATTCCGCTACTTGAAGCGTCAAGCCCCCGGCAAACACGGATAGGCGGCGGAACAAGATGCGTTCTTGCTCCGATAATAGATCGTAGCTCCAATCCATTGCTTCCCTTAGCGTCTGTTGTCGTGTCGGCGCGGTACGGCTACCTGTCGTGAGCAATCGAAAGCGATCATCTAGCCGCGCAACAATTTGCTCGACGGAAAGCGATCGCGTGCGCGCGGCGGCGAGTTCAATCGCCAGCGGCATTCCATCGAGACGTTGACAAATTTGCGCGATGGTCGATACGTTCTGGTTCGTCAACTTGAAATCGTGATGGGTAGCCGTCGCGCGCTCGTTAAACAACTTGATCGCTTCGGACTGGGCGATCAATTCGATCCGCGCGGCCAGTGAATCGGGCAGTAAAAGTGAGGGAACCCGAAAAGAAAATTCACCCCCGATCCCAAGTGGTTCGCGGCTCGTTGCAAGAATGGAGAGATTTGGACAATGGCGCAATAAGCTGTCGGCTACCTGGGCGCAGGAAACGATGAGATGCTCGCAATTATCCAAGACAAGCAGCAAATTTTTGGAACGGAGATAATCTGTAAGAACAGCAATGACAGGAACGTCCGCCGATTGACGAAGATCAAATACCGATGCAATTGCCTGGGGAACAAGTGTGGAATCGTTCAGGGGAGCGAGATCGACAAACCAAGTTCCATGGGCGTATTGCTCGATCAACTGTGACGCGACCTGAAGCGCGAGGCGCGTCTTGCCCGCGCCACCTGAACCAGTGAGCGTCAGCAGACGCGTCGCTCCCAGCAAACGCTTGACCTCGGCGATCTCGCGTTCGCGTCCGATGAAACTGGTGAGTTGAATCGGAAGGTTATTCGTCGTCATATCAAACAAGTTTGTGGTCAAGCGCGTAGCGCGTAGCGGCGCTGCGCGATTTGACGCCCAGTTTGCCGTAAATCGAACTGAGGTGTGTGTTGACGGTGCGGACGCTAATCACCAGTTTCTCCGCAACCTCGGCATCGCTCAAACCATGCGCGACCAAGCGCAACACTTCAACTTCTCGCGTTGTTAGCGCGTTTGGATCATGCGGTGCGATTGGGATGGCAGATTCAGAGACTGGATCGGAAAGCGTGAATTCAATCGCTTGCTCCAACGTCATCTTGCGACCTTCTTCCCACGCTTTTTTAAATGTTGCTTCACCAAGTTGGGCGCGCGCTTTGGCAGTAGTCTTGGCATTTTCGGCGCCACGGAAGTGATAGGTGCCAGCACCAATAAGCTCGCGCATGGCTTTGGCTGCTCCGTCTAGCCGCGCAAGCCGCTCACCTTGACCTGTTGCTAACGCTAATCTGGCAAATCCCCCAAGACATTCGGCGAGACCTCTTTTGTTCGCACGTTCCCAATTCATTCTTAGACTCTGGGTGTAGAATGCAGCTGCCTGCTTATAGTCGTCCTGAGAGAGTGCTATGTCACCCAATCCAATGAGCGAAGCGCTAACATTCAATGTCTCGCCCAACTTTCGACCCAGCGTCAGACTCTCATTGTAAAGTGCGGCAGCCCGTTCATAATCGTGTTGGAAAAACTGAGCAATCTCAGCCAATGATTCGAGAAAGGCAACTCTACTCCACCTGTCTCCAATCTTCTTTCCTATCGCCAAACTTTCATCATAAAGCTGCCGCGCCTCGGCATAATTGCCTTGAAGAAAAATCACGTCACCTAAAAAGCCAAGCGCCCAGATAACCACCAAGTCATTACCGATCTCTCGACCCAGAGCCAGACTCTCCTCATAAAGTGCGCGCGCCCTGGAATAGTCAGCCGTGTCCCGAGCCATGTTCCCAAGAACCCCGAGCGCCCAAGCGATTCCTATCTTGTTGTTTACTTGGCGATATAATGCCAAGCATTCCTCGCCTAGTTGACGCGCGTCCACATAGTTGCCTACAAAAGATTCTATCCAAGTCGCAGCTTCAAGTGCTTTCGCCCGTACGAGCGGCGAGACACTGCCGTTCCGTTTCATGAATTTCTGCAACCATTCACGCCCTTCGCTAAAGTGACTACGCGCCAGCCAGAACCAACGCACCGTTGCCGCCAAACGCAGCCCTGCTTCGGTCTCATTATTTTCTACCGACCACGCCAGCGCCGTCCGCAAATTATCGTGTTCCATTTCCCAACGCTGCAACGATTTGATCTGGTCTACACCGCCCAGCAACGACCACTCGGATTTTTCAGCCAGGTCGATAAAATAATTGAGATGCCGATTTCTCACTGCCTGCGCTGCACCTGATTCAACCAACTTTTCATGCGCATACTGCCGCACCGTTTCCAGAAAACGATAACGTAGGTCCGAATCTTTCTGCTCGACCACAACAAGCGACTTGTCTACGAGCGACCTGAGTGTGTCTACTACTGTAAACGATCTATCACACACCTGCTCCACTGCTTCCAACGTCCATCCACCGGCAAACACTGCCAATCGTTGAAACAACTCACGTTCTTGCTCCGATAGTAAATCATAGCTCCAGTCAATTGCGCCACACAACGTTTGTTGTCTCGTTGGTGCGCTGCGGCTTCCGCCAGTAAGTAAGCTAAAGCGATTAGCCAGCCGTGCGGCGATTTGATCAACGGCAAGGGATCGTACACGCACTGCCGCCAATTCAATTGCCAGTGGCATCCCATCCAAGCGTTGACAGATTTGCGCAACGGTCGCAGCATTCTGATTCGTCATCTTGAAATCGTGATCGGCGGCACTCGCGCGTTCGATAAACAAACGAATCGCTTCAAATTGTCTAAGTAGTTCGATAGTCGCATTGGGAGAATCAGGAAGTGAGAGCGAGGGAACCCGAAAAGTAGATTCTCCTGCAATGCTCAATGGTTCGCGGCTAGTTGCGAGAATGGATAGATTTGGACAGCCACGCAACAGTGTGTCCGCAATTTGCGCACACGCCTCGATCAAATGCTCGCAATTGTCCAGAACGAGAAGCAAATTTTTGGAACGGAGATAATTCGTGAGGACAGCGGTGAGCGGAGTATCGGTCGATTCGTGGAGGTCAAAAACGGACGCAATTGCCTGGGGAACAAGTGTGGAATCGTTCAGGGGAGCGAGATCGACAAACCAAGTTCCATAGTCATAGTGTTCGGTCAACTGTGACGCCACTTGGACTGCCAAGCGCGTCTTGCCTGCGCCACCCGAACCGGTAAGCGTCAGCAGGCGTGTTGTGTCCAGCAAACGCTTGATCTCGGCGATCTCGCGTTCGCGTCCGATAAAGCTGGTGAGTTGCAAAGGCAAGTTGGCGGAAACCGCGTCCACAGGTACCATCCCTCGCTTTCATTCCCATCATCAGATATAGGCATCAAGAGAGATGGGCGCAGTAGGCAACGGGGGGTTGTATGCAGGGAATCTTACTCACAACACAGTCACCTGTCAACACCGTTTTAGAAAAGAATCACGGCGGGTTTGTCACCCGCCGTGAAATGATTTTGTGCGTGGATTGGAATTTCCCTAATTCACCGCCATCGGCGTCGCGGTGACGAATAATCGTCCCCAGGTGGGATTTCCATCTGCTGCGATGCACGTTTGGAAAACCACTTGATCGCTGCCGACGAAAATCTGCTGAAAAACCTGGCTACTGGAAATCAATGCCCCGCCATTATCGACATCGAGAAAATCCGAATAGGGGTCCTCGGATCTAATCGGTTTGAAGCGACGGATGTTTTTCACGCTATATCGTCGAATCGTTCCATCGCCATACACCACATCGACCTCTTGTTTTTTCCGCAGATCAAAGAACTTGATGCCCGAGCGATCATTGTGCGCTAACAGACCAAGCGTACCATACGAGGACGCTAAGCGAAATTGCGTTGCGGTCCCCATCTCCGTCGAAACGTAAACGGGATCGTTCGCCGGTTGTTGGACAATTCTCAGCGCCAGTACGCGCTGAACGTAGACGCCTGCGATTGAATGAGCATCACCATTCTTGACGGATGCAACAAACTCCTCCAAACTGGGAAATGCATCAACCGTTCTGGCGGTTAATGCAGATAAGGCTAGTCTGCTGACGCCAGCTTGACGCAGTTCAGGTTCAGGTGGTGTTGAAGTAAAGAGTTGAGAATCTGGAAATGAGGCAGGTGGAGTTGCGATGGCAATGGAGGGATAGGCAAAAAAGAGCAGTGCCACCACAAGCAGGATGAACGAACCAATGTAAACGGACTTCACGAGTCACCTCTCGAGTCTGCTTCTCTGATTTAGAGACAGTCCCCTGACAGGTGACTCGCCTCCCTTCGGTAGCTCGGCCGCCATAATCCACACTGACTTTAGGTCCGTAGCTTTGCGCCTCCAGCTTTAGCTGGATTTGCCGTTATCGAGGAGCAGAATATATTTTATGCACGATGAGAGGATAGTGTAGGTCCATTATACGATGATGTTAATTTTTCGCAAATCCCCAATTGTCCTAAAAGGACACTGTACATAAAAGCTCTCACAGACACTGGAATCTGTGAGAGCGATTGATTGTTTGGATAGGGGTAGACGGCAAATAGCCGTCTACCCTATTTTTCACATATTCAGAGTGTTATTTTTGAACCGTGAGCGTTCCACTCAGTGAACTTTGGGTATTGTTGACCACACGCACATAATGCGTGCCGGCTGCAGCGAGCGTCCCAGTCCAACTGAATTGATTGCCTTGCATCGTTGCCGTATTGGCAGGTTGGCTGTTGGGCCAACTGTTTACAACGTCGGGACCATAGACTTCGACCTTGACATCGTTCGCGGTGAGACTGGTCGAACCAGTAGTGCCTAGGTCCAGAGTGACCGTCGTGCTAGTACTGGTCCCAGTCGAGCTAAAGCTGTACCACTGCGAGGAGTTAGCTGGGATAGTTATTTGTTGCGAGCCATCGAGTGTGACTGCGTTTGTAGGGCCTTCACTAGCACTGGGGGTAGTCCCAGTTGGGGGCGTTGTCGCAGCGGCTGGAGTGCTCGTTGTTGTCTCTGCAACGCTAGGAGTGCTCGTCATCGCTGCGGCTGGCGTGCTGGTGGCTGTCTCTGCAGCGCTAGGAGTGCTCGTCATCGCTGCGGCTGGCGTGCTGGTGGCTGTCTCTGCAGCGCTAGGAGTACTCGTCATCGCTACGGCTGGCGTGCTGGTGGCTGTCTCTGCAGCGCTAGGAGTGCTCGTCATCGCTGGAGTACTGGTGGCGGTTTCTGCTGTGCTAGGCGTATTCGTTGCGGCTGGTGTGCTCGTTGCCTCTGGAGCGCTAGGAGTTGCCGTTCCGGTCGCTTCGGGACCCGTTACCGCGATAGGTGAACCACCCAAGCGAACTGCATCGCCTGTGATGACGAACCGGTACGGCATTCCACCTGTCGTAGTTGTGGACGCATTGAAAGCTTGACTTGCCATCGGATTGTAGATGTTGTTCGTAACCAGACGAGCATAGTATGGACCACTGGTGCCAAACGCGCCAATCCAAATCATATCACCGGTAGTACACCAACCTTCCGGACTTGTCTCCGAAACATCGCAGCGGAAGCGTTCAGGCGAGCCGCGCCCGACCGGATCATTGTCGACTAGATTGGTGACATGCTCCGGTGTCCAAACTTCAAAGTTCAATCCACTATGCAAGCCATTGGGCAATCTAATGGTTGTTAGTGGATAAGGACGCGAAGTTGGATCTGGGATGACATAGTCAAAGCGAAACAACGCTGACTGATTAGGCGCAATCGTGTGAGATTGGGTATCAAGGTAGGGAGCATTGACCGGAGCCACAAACGTCACAGGACCTTGCGCCGATGCGGTGTACACACCATATCCAAAGAGCGCTGCCAAGACGGCAAGCGCCAAAACTGTTAATCGAAAGGCTTTCATTCATCCTCCTTCTTTTCAAATTTCGTTATCACCGTCTTACGAACTTTACTCTGCAATTCGTTCGAACTTCCTTTCCAGCGGAGCATATCCGGAATCGACCGTACATCTATAATTGTCTTGTCCGAAGATGAAAAAAAGATGAGATGAATCTGAACATACTTTAATCGAAAAACGTTTTGTGACGCGTAACAAATCGCCAAGTTGCTGCACACTAAAACCGACTTGAGACTATACAAAAAATAAATGCCACGCGAAAAAGTTCGCGTGGCATCTAAAACCGCAATTCGATCAACTTTGCGTTTGAACAATATCCCTTAGAACACCTGCCGCTGTTGGATACGGATCATTCTCTTCGATGGCTGCAAAGATCGTGCCATTGATATCGGTATGGTACATCACGCCCATCGTTCCCGCGCCCAGTTGCGCCAGTGGATGCGATTTCTCAAGCAAGGTTGGCTTGACGCTGAGAAGATAGTCATGACCCGCTTGCTCTGCCGTTGCGATCAACTTGATCGTTTCACCGCGTTTCTCTGCGGCGCGCAAATCCTCTTGGGTAACTCCGCGGATGCCTTCCACCGTCACGTCTTTCAACTTGGTCGGACGGCGCAGAACGGCATTGGCGATGATCACCAACTTGTTAGCGGCATCCCAACCATCGACATCGAGCGTTGGATCGGCTTCGGCCATGCCAATGTCTTGTGCGTGCTTGAGCGCGACGGCGTAAGTTTGTCCTTCTGCCATGCGCGACAGAATATAATTGGTGGTTCCATTGAGGATGCCTTCCACTTTTTCGATCACGGTCACGCCCAAATCGCGCACCCCGATGTTGAGGGTCGGTAAGCCGCCAGTGACCGTCGCACTGTGCAATAGCTTGACGCCATTCGATTGAGCCAGTGCGGCGATCTCAGGATAGGCGAGCACGAGTGGTCCCTTGTTCGCCGTGACAACATGCATTTTGCGTTGGAGCGCGCGACGAATTGCACTCAACCCCGGCTCGCCGTCTCTCAAATTCGTAAGCGACAACTCCACCAATACATCGGCATCGACTGTTTCAACCAACTGTTGTGGCGTGACATTTTTTTGTCCGGCCTTGGGATACGCGGCAATGCCCTTGCGTTCGTGTTTGAGATTTAAAATGCCGGCGATTTTGAGTCCCTCGTTGGCAATCGCCGCCCCACTCTTGTCACAAGCGCCTACAATAACAAGCTCCAAGTCAAAGCGCGTGCGCATCAAGTCGCGCTTTGACTGCATCAACTCCAATAATCGACGCCCTACGTTTCCCAGTCCAATCATCGCCACGCGTGCAGTTCGCATCGTCTGTTTCCTCCTTTGGAAATGCTTGTGTGGCGCGAGCCGCTGGCTCGCGGAACGGCGAGCGAGCCGCTCGCTCTACAACTATCGTCCATAAAAACAGCCCCGCTAAAATGCGAGGCTGAACAACTATTGTCAATTATGCGCTTAGAACAATCGACTCCAAATGCTCTTGCGCGCTTCGGCTTCAACACGCGCCAAGCGCTGCTCCAACATCAATCGATAGTCGGCATCACGCTTGCGCACTTCGTTGATTTCCTGCTCCAACTGCAACATGCGCTCGCGCAATTTCATGTTCTCTTCTTTGAGGTTGAAATTGTCTTGAATGATAACTCCCTGCAAGTTGCGATTGACCTGCAAGCTGTTTTGAATCGCCTGCTGATTTTCGATCATCGCGCGCAGCGTGTCGGTCAACACGACAAAGCCAACCGATTGACCGCTCATTTCTTCGCGGGTTGCCAGCGCCGAGGCAACCGTTTCGCCGCGACCTTCGGCGTGCAATTGCTCGACAACCTCTTCGGTGCTGGAGCCACTGGCAAGTTGCTCTTTGACGCGCCCCAAGACTTGGACGTCTTCATCGTTAAAGCGACGCCCCGCGCCATCGCCACTTACGGGTCCGGCGGGAGAGAGGAATGGACCAAAATCCTTTGCCCATCGTTTGAGCGTGTTCACCGAGATGTTGAGTTCAGTCGCAGCTTGCTGGAATGTCTTGAGCGTATCTGCCATTCTACCACCTTGTTCCGAAATTTATCGATCCCGACTCGGTGGCTCGTCGTCTTTCACTTCCCGATATGAGCCATCGATGACATTTTCATCTCGGTTTGATCCCAAACCTGCCTCTGCCGCAATTGCCCGGCGATGTTCTTCCACCACATTGCGCGGGCATAGCTCGACAAATAGCGCAACCGCCAATGCCACAATACCGACATCGTCCAATTGACCTAGACCAAGAATAACATCCGGGACCAAGTCGATCGGGGAAAGGACGTAAACTGCCGCAGCGGGGACAATGAGTTTAGGTAGGGTTGAAACGCGCGAGTCATTGAGCAACCGCCAAACTAGGCGCAACGTCCGTACAAATTGGGTCAATACGCCGGTCGAATCCGGCGGAACGACCGGTTTACGTTGTTCGCTCATCTTGCTGCCAATTCTACCACGCCTTGCGATTTTTGCAAAATAGCAATTTTGCTCGCCAATCCGTTGTTATGTTATAATCCCGTCCAATCTTTACTTTATTGTCATTTCGAACAGCGTGAGAAATCCCAATATTCCCAAACCGAGATTTCTCGCGGCATCGCCATCTTTGATGGCGCAACCTCCACTCGAAATGACAGATCACAAAGGATTTCCATCTTGCGTCATTCTGCTCGCTTCCTGATTGTCCTGAGTCTCACCGCACTGCTCTGCCTTGTCGCCGCCGATCCGCCCGATCCATCGCTCAAAAGCGCCACCACTCCCCCCAAATCGCCGATTATTGGAGCGTGGCTTCGCAGCGGCTCGCGCGATCCGTTACGCCAACTCGTCGTCATTCTGGCGACCCACGTTCACGCGTACAATGAAGTCAGTGCATTCAGCTACACCGTTGAAGCGAACGGCTCGCTCACTGCGAACGATCCGGTCAACGACGCCGTCCTCATCGATTTGGCGCGCAACAATGACGTACGCGTGGTGCCGACGATTTCCAGTACCTGGGATGCGCGTAACATCGTCACGATGCTCAAAGACCCCAAGATTCGAGCCAACCATCTCAACGCCATCCTCAAGGTCGCGCGCTCGCCGAATATCGACGGCATCGACATCGATTACGAAAATTTGCCACCCGAAAGTCGCCAGGGCTTTACCGAGTTCATCACGTCGCTTGCCGTGCTGCTGCATCGCGAAGGCAAGACGTTGAGCGTCACCGTCCCTGCCAAAGTGCGCGATAACGACGGTGGCACGATTAACTCATTCGCCGATTACGCTGCACTGGGTGTCGCCGCCGACCAAGTGCGTCTCATGGCGTACGAATATCACGGCAAGTCCGGCGGTCCGCAACCCAACGCACCTGTTTGGTGGATGCGCCAAGTGTCAACGTACGCTGCTAGCGTGATTCCACCCGAAAAAGTCATCCTGGGTATTCACCTCTACGCGTACGATTGGGGCGGAAAAGAGACACCGGCGATGTGGTGGAGCGATGTGCAAGCGCTCAAGGAACGCTACGGCGGAAAAGAAACCTTTGTCGAAAAAGATGATCGCGGCATTCTGGGCGAGAGCACGCTGACGTATTCCATCATCCGCAGTCCAATGTGCCCATCCGACTTTTATGATTGCGCACCCTACAAGACTGAAAAGCACACGGTTTGGTTTGTCGATGCAAAATATGTCGCGCTCGCGTGGCAAATCGTGCGCGACCTCAAGCTAGGCGGCATGGTGATGTGGCGTCCCGGCGGCGAAGACCCCGCGATGTGGGATGTGTTTAGTCAACAGTAGAACAAACGGCGAGCCAAAAGTGGCTCGCCGTGTTAGCATTTGCACATTGTCATTCTGAGCGGAGCGAAGAATCTCTGTTTACCCAAATGTGAGATTCTTCGTCGCTCTGATACTTCCGAACTGATTCCCTTACCAATTTAAGGAAGTAGCAAGGTTGCCCATGTTGAGGCATAATTTGGTTGTCTGACGACCAAAGGAGCCCCAAACATGAGCAACAGTTACGAATTGTATCACCGATTGGTTCATGCTGTCCATCCGT
>JACRMI010000004.1 GCA_016215025.1 Chloroflexota bacterium | reverse complement strand
TCGGCAGGACGGACGTATCGGTCTATAATCATCATGGACTCCAAGGGGTAAGAGGTTGTTTGCCAACTTCCATCTTATTCCCTTGGGGTCCCAGTGCAAATCACGCTCAGTTTTGAATTTTCCGACAAGAACTAGCTATTCGACACTGGAACGCGGCGTATTGACTTGAGGCAAGGTAAAATAAAACGTGCTGCCTTTTCCAAGCGAACTTTCCGCCCAAATTTTTCCACCATGTTCTTCGACGATGCCTCGCGAGACGGACAGCCCCAAGCCGACTCCACCCACACGGCGAGTCGTTTCGTTCCCAACCCGATAGAATCGCTCAAAGATTCTTTCCAAATCGTCGACCGGAATTCCAATCCCCTGATCTTGGACGCCAACCAGGATTTGTTGATTCTCTTTGCGACATTGAATTTTGATCGTTCCCCCATCCGGAGAATACTTGACCGCATTGCCAATCAAGTTTCGCAAGACTTGCTCAAGACGCTGTGGGTCTGCCATCACCGACAGCGGTTCAACCGGCATTTCATAGACGACCTTGTGTTGAATCAAGTTGAATTTCATTTCGTCGATCACGGTCGTAATCAGCTCACCCAGGTCCAACGCGCGCTTGTCCAAACGCAAGCGATTGTTTTGGAGTTGCGAAAGGTCGAGCAGATTGGAAACGATCTTCTCTAGCTTGTCCGTTTCACGATCGATGTCATTCAAGAATTCGAAACGCGCCGATCGATCAAATGCCACATCCTTTGCCATCAAGGTCGTGCAAAACACTTTGATGAGTCCAAGCGGCGTGCGCAATTCATGGGACACATTCGCGATCAATTCAGAGCGCAAGCGATCCAACTCACGCAGCGCTTTGACTTCGGCGGTTTTCTCGACCAGGCGAAAATTTTCGATGGCGACGCCGAGCTGATAGCCAATCGTCGTCAGCCGCGCCTTGTCAGTTTCATTCACCAGATGCAGACTCGTCCCCACCAAAATCAATGTGCCCGACAATTTGGTCTTGGTACGAATGGGAATCGCCACGTACGCTTGTTGCTTTTGAGGTTCTGTCGTTAGAACCAAACCGACTTCACCCGGAATCCCTTCGATGATCGATTCGCTCAACAAGCGCACGGCGGCTTGGCTTGCCCACGCCGTGTGCATCTCGGTGGCTTGCTTTAATTTCACCGGAGAGAACCCACGCTGCGCGATCATATGCGGAACGTTATCCTCTTCACCGATGAGATGCACCGAACCGGTCGCCAAGTCCGTCAAATCCAGCGCAATATCGAGCGATGCTTCCAAAAGTTGCTCCACGGACGCTGAATGAACAATCGCATTCGCAATCGAATTGAGCGAGGCAAGACCGCGGAGTTGGTTCTTGAGTTGTTCTTCGGACTGTTTGCGCGCGGTTAGGTCACGCGTAATCGACAATAGAGCCGTGCGCTGATTTTTTTCGGTAATAAAATCGAAGCGGGATTCGACGAAACATTCTGTGCCATCGTCTCGACGGATCCAAGCTTCAAGGGGGGCAGGAACTATTTCTGAATGAAAAAAAGTTTTATAGTCTGCAATCGCTTGACTGTGCATCTGCTTGGGCAAAGCGATTGTTACTGGCTTGCCGAGCAACTGGTCACGGCTTCGACCATATAACTGACAGAATGCCGGATTGACTTCCAGGACAATGCCATTGGGATCGGTAAGCAACAAGGCATCGCTAGCGGTGTCCCACACTTGGCTAAAACGTTTTTCTGTTTCCGCAACTTGAGAATCGGTCTTCTTTGGAGGACCATTACGAGGCGTGCGCTTGGCATGTTTAGTCGCGCCTGTAAGACTCGCTTTTGCTGGATGGTGCAAGCGCGGTATTTTATTTTTTTCCTTACGAGCTTTTTCAATCGATTTTTTCATTGGAGTCTTTAGCAATGACGACCGTATGGATAAGCGGAGTTTGCAGACTTGAGGACATGAATTAACTTACATGATTTTGACAGTATTATACATCCGTACATTCATGTAGGTAAATTAGGCTCAATGTGTAAGTCTGTATTAAAGAGAAACAAAATACCCTCGTTGATACGAGGGTGTTTTGTAATCGAATTTATTTTACGGGGATTTGTGGCACGCTATACACATCGCATCAGCTCGCCCGGCATGATCCGCTGGCATGACGGGCTTGGGCAACGCTTGGTGACAGGCCACGCAGATTGCTCGTCCCATATGATCGGCTGGTTGCGGCTTGGGCGCGCCAGCCGACGAGGCGACCGACGAAGCCGCCGCACTACTTGCCGATGATGCGGCAGACGCTTTGCTCGCAGCCGACGATGCAGAGCTTGATGATGCGGCGGAGGCTTTGCTCGCAGCGGATGACGCAGGACTGGACGGCGATGCAGCACTACCGAGTGGATGACATGCGGCGCAAGTTGCATCCGTTCGTCCGGCGTGATCAGCTGGCATGGCGGGCTTGGGCAATGCTTGGTGACACGCTACGCAGATTGCGCGTCCAGCGTGATCGGCTGGTTGCGACTTGGGCGCGCCAGCCGATGATGCGGCCGACGAAGCGGCGGAAGACGTTGTGCCAGTTGTGGGCGCTTTGGTTGCAACAGCCGTCGCCGAAGTTGACGGAGCCACATTGACAAGCGGATGACATGCGGCGCAAGTTGCATCTGCGCGTCCAGCATGGTCGGCTGGCAAAGCCGGCTTGGGCAACGCTTGGTGACAAGCCAAACACGTCGGGCGTCCTACATGATCGGCTGGTTGCCGCTTTGGTGCACCAGGCACCGGAGTAGCGGACGTGGCGGCTGGCGTTGTGCCAGCAACAGGCGCAGTTCCACCTAGCTTATGGCACGCCGTACAGGTTGCATCGGTCCGTCCGGCATGATCGACTGGATTCTTTGGACCGACGTTATTCGCATGGCAAGTATTGCATTGAGTTCGACCGTCGTGAGTCGCAGGCAGTGGCTTGGCTGTAATCGAAACCGTGGGTGCGCCGGCGCGCACCGTGGGAGTAGGCGTGACGGGCGCATACACTTGGATCTGCGTGGAACGTTTCGGCAATGTCGTAATGGCCGTCTGCTCATAGCTTGTGAAAAAGTACAGTCCGACGAGCAACCCAACCGAAAGAATCGATGCCGTCGGAATGAACCAGCGTTCGCGATTTCGGATAACCTCAGGCGCAGGACGCGGGTCTCCTCTACCGGCATTGAGGCGTTCCAATTCCAATCCATGCTCGTGAACCATTTCGTGTTCGGTGAGCTTACCGTTAAACATTGCCTTGCTGAACGTCTTGATGTGCACGTTGTAAAAGTGCCAGATGATGATTGCCAGCACAGCGAGCAGAGCTTCGCCGCCATGCGCTGCTTTCGCAGCAGGAATCAAATCGCCCGGCAGAAAGCGCGCGGTGTTGATAGGATTCCACATCATGAATCCGGTCGCGCCCATGACCACCGCGCCCCAGACAAACGCCCAGTATTCGAATTTTTCTCCGAACGAGAACCGATCGAACTTGGGTAGCTCCTTGGTCAAGCCCATATTGTAACGGATTTGATCCAGCGCATCGAGCAAATCATCGAGTCGCGGGAACATGGTCCATCGAACTCGCAACACCAACACCTTATAAGCGAGAGCAATGGCATGATAGATACATGCGACAGACATGATGATCGCGGCGAAGTGGTGGATATTGCGCACGGTCTCGATGCCACCCATGTACCGGATCACTTCTTCCGCCCAATGTTCACCCGCAAATTTTTGCGGCAACCCGGTGGCACCTAATACGGTGAACGAAATCATTTGCGCCCAGTGTTCAATTCGCTGTGCGACCGAGAATCGAAGGTATTGTTTTTGCTCACTCATGGCTTAGGCACTCCCCGCTTTTTGAAAGCGATTCAAGATGCGGCGCACAATGTCGAGCAAGATAAATGCCCCCATACCACCGATGGTCACCGGAATAAGAATCGTGTAGAAAAGATTGATGTAGTAGACCGCGGGATATTGCGTCGGGCTGGCATCATAGTGACTCATCCAGGATGATGGAAAATCGGTGGTGGCATCCGGATGACATTGTTGACAGGTCTTGAGCAAGTTGTCTTTCATGACCGTCGATTTGGGATCTTGCGGCGAACGAATATCGTGGACGCCGTGACAATCGTAGCACACCGGTTTGTTCGTGGGTTGATTGGGTGTTTGCTTTTCAAACATTTCGACGGTAGTGCCGTGAAAGTCGGCGACGTAGGTATTCAAGACGTTGGTCGAAATGTTATAGCGCTTCATCAACGCTTTGTTGGTATGACACTTGCTGCAAAGTTCTACCGACCCAAGACGGAATTTGTTTGTCGTCGGATCGGCGATTTTATGAACACCATGACAATCGATACAAGTTGGCACATCCGGATTAGATTGATCGAGCAAAGCCGCTCCATGCATGCTGCCCTTGTATTGATCGAAAATGGTGCTATGGCATTGGCGACAGGTTTGTGGAATGCGCGAACGGGGATTGTTTGGATTGCTTGCAGTGTGTGCGGTATGACAGTCGGTGCAAACAGCTGCATTGCGATTGCCCGATGCCAATGCAGTGGCATGATTCGAGTCGAGTTGCGCTTGATATTCTTTATCGTGGCACTGACGGCAGATGGTATACATCTGCAAAGAAAAATCACGAATATCCCTTGCGGTGGTTGGCGGATGCGGATAGCCGGTGATGTTCGTATGACACGCAGTACAGCGTTGTCCTTGCAACCCATGTGCCGATTTATTGAACGCTGCTTCATCGGTATAAAGACCGAGCGTTTCACCACTGGGCAATTTCATCGAAAGTTGTTTCGATGAGTGACAACTAAGACAAACTTGATTTTCGACCAGTCCGGGATTTGGTGCGCTTTCCGGTCCGCCCGCGTTCGCGCTCGGCACAAACACAATCGCGAGGATAGCGACGACGGACAACGCGATTAACAAACTAAACCAACGTTGTTGCATAATCCTCTCCCAAGAAATAAAAAAATGCCTCTCCATCAAAGCAGAAAGGCACTCATAACCCTGCAGCTATTTGCGGCTGACGCAATAAGGGTTCACCCTCATTGGTGAACCGATTAGCATAATTTATTATAGAGAAAGCAAGTCAAAAGCGCGTTTGCGCCAAGTCAAAATCTGGTCAAGTTTTCAAAGTGGACGCTAAAACTTGCGTTCTTTTGTGGACGAATAGTGCCGATTTTAGTCACGTTACGGATTCGGCGTTGTTTCCCATATGACAAATTTTGATTAGCGGGCAAACGTCACACCGCGGCTTGTTCTTTTTGCAAATGTCTTTGCCGAGTGCAACTACCAGCGCGTGGTACTCGTTGAACATCGCCGTATGATGCGGCAATTTTTCCATGAACAAGTGCTGCGTCTCGTCGTACGTTACATCTTCGCGCACGAGTTCCAAGCGCGCAAAGATACGGCGCGTGTATGCATCGACGACAAAGATGGGTTTTTCCGCCGCATACAAAATGATCGAGTCCGCCGTTTCCGGTCCAATGCCGTAAACTGCGAGCAACTCGTCGCGCAAGATTGCCAAGTCTTGCTTGAACAAATGCGCTAGCTTGCCATGATGTTTTTCGAATAGGAATCGCGTGAATGCTTTGAGCTTTTTCGCTTTCAAGTTGAAACAGCCCGATGGTCGAATCAGCGTGGCGAGCCGTTTCTCCATCGCACCATTTAGCGCATCAGGTGTCAGTAAATCGGCGTGCCTCAAATTCGCCATTGCCTTTTCGACATTCGTCCATGATGTATTCTGCGTGAGAATCGCGCCGACGATAATTTCGAATGCACCGTCCGTTTGAGGCCACCAATGCTGCGGACCAAAGCGTGTGAACAGACGACTGTATACCTCGTTCAATTTAGTGGTTGAATCTGATGATTTCACAATTTGATTTTACCAAAGTGGACAGTAAGCCGCAAGTTATCGACAACGTACAAAGAATCAGGCAGGACGAATCCGTCCTGCCTGATTTGATGAACTCACAACTTACGCGCGTTTCTACAAGAACAAGTGCTTTATTCTTCTTTGATCCTAGCAATAAAATTGTGTGCGCTCACGTCCCGAGCGAGCATTAGCTCACTTTGGAGACTTGAGTTGCCTGAGGACCCTTGGGACTTTCACCAATGGTGAATTCAACCTTGTCGCCCTCGTTCAAGTTACGATAACCATCGCTCGCATCTTGAATTTCGGAAAAGTGGACGAACAGGTCTTTGCCACCCTCGTGAGCAATAAACCCGTACCCCTTTGCCGCATTAAACCATTTGACCGTTCCGGTCACTCGTTCAGCCATAGTATGGCTCCTTTCGTGAGAACTTTCCGGAACTAGCTGTCTGATCAAAAAGAAAAAGCACTTGGCTCTACATTTCCTGACAGAGCAAGTGCTTGTTCAACTTCAGAATTTGCTGTTCCGTACTAAGCTTAGTATACTCACTTTGGCAAATTCGTCAAATCTTGCATCCGAATAAAAATTGTCATCGGAACAAGCGAACGCATTCGCGTGAACGATTTCTCAAGCCGCGCGAGCAGCGGGGCTATTGTGTCGAACGTTATTTGGTGATACAATAGAGTTAGTCCTTGATAAGATTAGCGTCTGGTACTAGCCGCTCACCTTTTATGGGTGGGCGGCTTTTTTGTCACTTGCTCGTTCGCAAGAAGACTAGAAAAACAAGAGGTTTTCACATGGCTAGATTAGGGACCATGAAACTTGAAGGAACATCGGGAACATTATATCGCTTTCGCATTTATTCCTGGACGACTTCGTTCAAACCAGTGGGAGCCGTCTATTTCGTCACACGACGGTTCGAGAAATCGGGCGGGCGCTTTCGTCATCAGCGGATCTATTTAGGACAAACCCAAGACCTTTCCGAAGGATTTGAAAAGCATACTCAAAAGGAATCGTTCGAACAACACTCGGCAAACTGTATTTGTGTCCACCGCGAGAACGACGAGACTCAACGCCAACAGATCGAACAAGATTTGCGTCCCAAACACAAGGCCCTCTGCAATACCTAGTGCAGACACATGATAATGCTGCCTAGTCAACTACGCTTGAAATACGCTTGGCTGGCTATGCAAGACTTGCACGAGTCCACTTTCCAAAACAGATTCCTTAGTCGAGCAATAATATTTGACGCTAGAATTGCGCTTGCTCATAATTGCAAACTATGTTATAGTTCAACGCGGTAGAGACAAGTAAATAGGTTTATTTACGCCGCCGACTACTTGACCGTGCGGCTTTTTATTTTTCTCTAGCTACTGTGCCATCCGGCAAAGACGTGGAGACGGATACACGGCGTTTATTCAAATGAAATGTTCAGGCCACGCACTGGACTTTTCCACCTAAAAGGAGATTCCACATGGAATCAAAACTGTACGTCGGCAATCTGTCTTACAACGTAACCGAAGAACAACTGCGCGAGTTATTCAGCCAAGCTGGCACCATCAAAGAAGTCGCGTTGATCATGGACCGCGACACTCGGCGACCCAAAGGATTTGGGTTTGTCGAGATGACCACGCAGGTTGAAGCCCAAAAAGCGATTGAGATGTTCAACGAACACGAGTTGGACGGTCGTCGCATGATGGTCAACATGGCGCGCCCCAAAGAAGATCGGGGTGGATCACGCGGCGGCTACGGTGGCGGCGGCGGACGACGAAATCGGTATTAAATCGCGCTTCGGCGATTTAGCATCAAGTCCATTACCACGCAAAACGTAGTAAGCTTGTGCCAACGCACATTCAACTTATGCATCGCTGGGCTAAGACTAGCCCGGCGATGTCTGCTTTCTCCGAATATCCACCTTCCTTCGAGAAAATCACAAAGCGTAGGTAAACGCAGAACGAAAAGTGATGATTAAATCGTTGACAAGTCCTACAAGACTATGATATAGTCATAGACAAGAGGCAACGATCAAGTTTGCCTATGAACAAGTCTCTCGGCGATGAGTTGACGCGGCGGCTCGCAACATTTGCGCGTCGCCGTGTGTTTTTGTGCAGACACATCATAATGCAAGTCCATCGTGCGGCAAAAATGCCTTGCCTAATCGCAAGATAATGTGGATGCACTAATTTAGGAGGCGGCAAATGATCCGCGTGGTGATCGTAGACGACCATCCAATTGTCCGAGCTGGAATGCGCGCTGTCTTGAATGCAGCGGGAGACATCACCGTGGCGGGTGAAGGCATAACCGGCAAAGACGCCCTACACTTGGTCGCTTGGCATCATCCCGATGTGCTCGCGCTCGACGTGAATTTGCCGGACATGAGTGGCATCGACGTAACCCGCCAATTGCGCGACCAGCATACGTCCACCGCGATTCTCATCCTCACCGTCCACAACGACGCACAAACAATTTTCGGTTTGCTCGAAAGCGGCGCTGCCGGCTATGTCCTCAAGGACGACGCACTCGAAACTCTCGTCGGCGCAGTGCGAGCCGTAGCGCGCGGCGAGAATTGGCTTAGTCCGGGCATCGCACGTCAAGTGATGCAGCGCGCACTCAATTCTTCAGTGCCTTCCGAACCTTCTCCCCTTCCCATCACCCAACGCGAGTGCGAGGTCCTCTGCTTGCTTGCGCAAGGTCTCGACAACACGGCGATTGCCAAGCAGTTAGTCATCACGACGCGCACCGTGCAAAACCACGTCAGTTCGATCTATGACAAGCTGGGTGTTGCAACCCGCACTGAAGCTGCGCTGTTCGCTTTGCAACACGGGCTGGTTCAAATTCCTCCGATCAAAAAAAATGACGATGCGCCCTCTTGATGGAATAACGCGCCTAGTATTTTTTCTGATAGCTGTTGGTGTGCTCGTCTTGGCAGGCACCGTGATCTATCACCAATCCACCACGCCCGCGATTGATGCGGTCATCGATTGGCAGACCGGCGTTGTCCTCTCCGTTCCCCAAGATTCATTCGCCAATTATGCGGGCTTGCTGCCGGGCGATGTGATTCTGGACCTCGACAGCATCCGCCGCCATTCGACGCTGGATAATCGCATCGTTCAAATTAAACGCGGCAATCAAACCCAAAACCTTGAATTACCGTTTCGTTCGCTCGCACAACTGAATCTTCCCGATCTCGCAAGCGCACTAATCGTAATGCTGGCATGTTTTGGCATCGGTGCGTACGTCCTGTGGCGGCGGTTTTACCAAATAGAAGCGCGCCTCTTTTTCGTCCTGCTGTTATGCGTCGGCGCTGGATGGTTGTTGTTTTCGGCATATCCTCAGCCCACCGAGCGCCCCTATTGGATGGCGGTCCTCAGCAGCATTGGATTTCATTTTGCTGGTGCGCTCGTCGTGCATTACTATCTTATTTTCCCCGTTGCATTAGGCACACCCCAGCGACGCCGTTTGATTCTCAGCGTTGTGTATCCCGGCATGTTGATTGCGCTCGGACTGCGTTTGTCGGAAACCGACCTGGGAATTCGCTTGACTCATTTATACAACGCACTCGAGCTTTGTTCCGCCCTGGCGCTGCTGGTCTACGCCTACGCCTATCGCGCCACACCGGACGGTCGGCGCCGGTTACGCCTCGTCGTCATCGGCACCACAATCTTTGGGCTGCCACCGATCCTGCTTTACATGGTCCCGATAATTGTTGGCGCGACGACACGAATGCCAATCTGGATGGTCGGACTGTTTTTGATCGCCTCGCCAATCAGCTACATGCTGGCGATCATCCGCGATAATTTATTCAACATCGACCGCATCCTCAATCGCACACTCGTCTATCTCATTCTCTCGCTCGGAATTTTGCTGTTGTATCTCGGACCATTTTTGGCGATCTATAATTTTGCGCCGAATGATTGGCTGGCGCAAGCGATGATCGCCGCGAGCTTGACGTTGCTCGTGGGCTTTGCGTTCGATTGGTCGCGTGCGCTTGTGCAGCGCTGGGTGGATCGAGTTTTCTACAACGGCTGGTACGATTACCCCGGGGTCATCGAAAAAATTACCGCAGCACTTGCGCGCACGCTCGACCGGGCGCAACTCGTCGATGTATTGACGCGCCAAGTTTCGACACTGATGCAATTGCATCCTGGTGAGCTGCGGATCGACGAGAATCCAGGGTTCTCGGAGAACCCTGGATTCTTGCACCAACTCCAATTTCCACTGTCGTTTCAAAATCAAGTGCGCGCCGTGTGGACGGTTGGTGCTCGGCGCGATGATGAGGATTGGAGTGCAACGGATCGCCGCATTCTGCAAACGCTTGCCCGCCAAGCCGAGGTTGCACTCGGCAATGTGCTGCTCGTCGAAATGCTGCGCCGCCAACTCGACGAGATTCGCGCGATGCAGCATGAACTTTTGCGTTCGCGTGAAGATGAACGCGCACGACTGGCTCGCGATCTACACGATGGACCGATTCAAGACTTGGTCGGCTTGAACATGCAGTTGGGGTTGCTCTTGGTTCAAGGCACCTCTATTGCCGAATCGCTTCCCGCCGTGCGCGGCGACGTGCGCGCGCTTCTTTCTGAACTACGCGATGTGTGTGCCGAATTGCGTCCGCCCATGCTCGACACCATCGGCTTGGGCGCGGCGCTCCGCGTTCTCGCCGATGATTGGTCGAATCAATCCGGCATCCCGATTACTCTCGATCTGTCAGCGAATGCACAACTGCGCACGCTTCCACCTGAAGTTGCGGTCAACTTGTATCGATTGGTGCAAGAAGCATTGAGCAACATCGCGCGCCACGCCCAAGCACATCAAGTCGCGCTGTGCCTCGCTTGGCAAGACACACGCTTGACCCTCACTCTTCAAGATGACGGCTCTGGTTTTACTGTGCCAACAACGTTTCATGACTTGGTTGCACAAGGACATTTTGGCATGGCAGGCATGCAAGAACGCGTGACTCTCATCGGCGGCAAGTGGTCCGTCGATTCAGCCCCCGGCAAAGGCACAACTATCCACGTCAGTTGGCGTTTGGCAAATAGCTGATGGCTAATAGCAAATAGCAAATTGTTTATGGCGTGTAGCTATGTAGCTATCTGCTATCTGCCATTTGCCATCTGCTATTCAGTACCCCAGTACCCACCTTTTCCCCCAAAACAGTACTCGCCCTCGATGACACGCGATGCGCTTCGCGTTATTCTGCGTTTAGTGCAATAGTCATTTCGATGAATAGCTTGCGCGAGGAAAAATCTGATATTCAGAGAACAGGGATTTCTCGCTCCGCTCGAAATGACAAAAAAACAATACGGGAGCACGCAATGAAGCGAATCGTTTTTCTGTCAGCTATCATCGGAATCTGTATCCTCACGCTTTGTTCACTTACCAGCGGTGTTTTTTTCGTAACGCAATCCTTCGCACAATCTCCAACCGTCCCCACGGTTTTTCTACCCCTCGTTGAGACAAGTCCACTTGCGCCGAGCGAATCAACGCGTGTTCAGCCAAGCGATTTTCGCTATCTCGGTGCATTTCGCTTGCCCGACGACGCAGACCGCCCGCGCACCTTCGAGTATGGCGGCAACGCGATAACGTTCAACCCCAACGGCGACTCGACCGGTGCAGCCGATGGTTTCCCCGGATCGCTGTTCATCACCGGGCATGATCGGCTGCCGTACGGCGAACTGCCCGATGGCGATCAGGTCGCCGAGATCAGTATTCCTGCGCCTATCAACTCGCGTGATTTGAATCAACTTAATCAAGCTAGCTTTATTCAGAATTTTCGCAACGTCGCGTCCGGCTATTTTAGTGGATTGGATGAGATTCCACGCGTTGGAATGGCGTACTTGAATGTTCCTGCAACGGGTCCGAAAATTCATCTCGCCTGGGGACAACATTTGCAAGAAGAGTCGGATGCATCGCACGCATGGTTCGAGCCAAACCTCAACGCGCCGAATGTGCGCGGGACATGGTTCATCGGCAATCAATCCGCATACAGCGTCAACGGTTATCTGTTCGACATTCCCATCGACTGGGCGAATCAACATGTCGGCGGACGTTACCTCGCCACGGGTCGGTTCAAGGACGGCGGTTGGTCGGGCATGGGACCGGCATTGTTTGCGTATCGTCCCTGGGTTGACGATCAAGGCTTGCCCGCGCCCTCCGGGACACACTTGCAAGAGGTTCCACTTTTGCTCTACGAAAAATCCTCGAATACCGACAACATCGAACATACGCTTACTGGTTATCAACACCCCGACGAATGGGAAGGCGGCGTGTGGATTACAACCCGCACGGGCAAATCGGCGGTCGTTTTCGCCGGGACGAAAAGCACGGGCGAAAAATATTGGTACGGCTACGTCAATCCCCTCGGCGCACAGCTTCCGTGTGTCGATCAAGCATTCGTCGGCGAATTTCCCGTTTGTCGATTGGCGAACGGCGCGCAATGCCCACCGAGCGATTTGAACGAATGCGCCGGTCACACGTCGAATCGAGGTTGGTGGAGCACGCGCATGGATGCCCAGTTCATCTTGTACGATCCCACCGATTTGGCACGTGTCGCCACAGGACAAATGCAAACCTGGGAACCGCAACCGTACGCGTCGCTTGACCTCGACAATCATCTCTACCTCAATCCGAGCAACATCGAAACGGAAATGATAGGCACGGGCGCGCAGCGCCGGTATCGCATCGGCGATGTGGCGTTTGATCGCACGAATGGCTTGCTCTATGTGTTGGAATTATTTGCCGACGGAGCCAAGCCCGTAGTACATGTTTGGCGGATTGAATAATTTTTCCGCGAACCGCTATGAATCATGTCACTCTGAGCGGAGCGAAGAGTCTTGCTATTGCGTTACGTGAGATTCTTCGTCGCATCGCCACCAAAGGTGGCGCAACCGCTCCTCAGAATGACAATTCGTTCGCGGTGATTCGCGGGAAACAAACAAACGCAAGGAGAAAACGATGAAAGCGAAACAGATTGCGATTCAATTTATTTTTCTTTGTTTGGGAATTTTTGTGGCGACGGCAACCAATCTCGCGCTCGCATCCAACCTAGAACCGCAGCGCGAAGCACGTGTTGCTCCCGCCGTGCCACTGGACGATGTGGATCCTGTCTTGTCCATCCAGGGATTTCTAACCAATGCGTCAGGTGCTCCCCTCAATGGCTCTTACAACATGACTTTTCGAATCTACGACATTTCAGCGGGCGGAACTGCGCTATGCTCTGCGTCTCTCGCCGGGGTTCAGGTCACCAATGGCCAATTCGGCGCGACGATCTATTGCTATGCGGTTGAAGGACAGCAACTTTGGTTAGGCATTACCGTCGGAGCCGATCCGGAAATGACGCCGCGCCAACCGATTCGTCCGACGGCGTATGCGCTCTCGCTGCGCCCGGGTGCGGTTATCAGTAGCACGCTCGGAAGCAATCCGATTTTGCACATCGAGAACTGGGGCAATTCCGGCCGCGGATTGCGGTCCTATGCGATGGATACGGACACGGTCAACTATGGCATCGTTGGCGCGTCCGCCTCGGCGACTGGATACGCGGGCTATTTCTACAACTCGGGCGGCGGGACAGGATTGTGGACTCGCAGCATCGACAATGGAAACGATCTCATCTTGGGTGGAAATGCCGATTCAACTCAGGGCGATGATGGTATTCTTTCTTCCGACCCAACGTACGCAAGCAGCGATCTGATCTTGCGCACGAACGACGGCATCCGCGTGGAACTGGATCACGATGGCAACGGCGAGGATGCCGATTTTGAAATCAATAACAAAGATAGCACGGTCATTTTCAACGTAGATGAAAGCGGCGACGTTAGCTATACCGGCGCGCTCATTGGCGCATACCCGCGTCCTGCGTACGACAGCGGCTGGCGCGCGATTGGAACCAATGCAACCCTCCCCCTGTCACACGCTCTCGGTGGAGCCGTAGATGACTATGTCGTTGATTTTATTTGCAAGAGCGTAAGCGACGGCGTCAACTCCTGGGGAACCGGCGGCGATTGGAACTGGGAAGAGTATTACGGCGCGTATTGGTACAATCTCACTACCAGTTCTGTCACCGTCAAGCGGATGAACCATGACGTCAGTTGTTCCCAAGTCCGCATCCGCATCTGGGTCTATAAATAAACGTCGGAGGCAACCATGAAAAAACATCGATTCATCGCCGTCATGCTGGCATTGCTCCTGACGCTCGTGATCGCTCATAGCGCGCTCGCCATGTCATCGACGAATTACAAGATCGAGTGGATCCTGGCTGGGAACGCAAGCAGTGGCGGAGTGGTTACTTCGACCAATTACGCCGCGCGTGTCACCATCGGTCAGAATGCAACTGGCAACGTGACCGGTCCGACGTATCGCGGCACGCTCGGCTACTGGCACGTCATCTTTTCACAAACGTATCTGCCCATCATCCTGCGGTAACGTATTCAGACCCTAAAGGTTTCTTTCCCAACCAATATCTTGGTTAACGAATGTATCTTGGTTTGCGAGTGTATCGATTTGCCAAGAAACCTTTAGGGTCTATGGAACTAGACCATGACGCGCGTACTCATCGTAGATGACCAGCCCGATTTTCGCTGCCAACTTCGCCAAATGCTTACGCTCGCGGGTCTGGTCGTCGTTGGCGAAGCTGGGGATATTGCCGAGGCGGAATTGCTCGCGCAGCAAGAGCAGCCCGACATGGCAATCGTCGATGTGGTCATGCCGAACGTCAATGGCTTGGACGGTACACGCCGACTCAAAAGTTTGTTGCCGCAACTCAAGGTGATTCTGGTCAGCGCCTATCTCGACCGCGCCCACGTTTTTCGCTCAGCGGCGCGCGAAGCGGGAGCCGAAACATTCGTCCCCAAAGACGAACTCGACCTCGAACTACTCCGCACCTGGAATCAATAGATGTAATGCGAGCGGCTCGCTCGCGAATTCACTGCGAGCGAGCCGCTCACACCACGGCGAGGTAAAAAATGATTCATCGATTTTTTCTGTTTGCCATTTTGATCATTCTCGCAACAACTGGCTGCGCCACTGAATCAACCGGCGTACGTGCGTGGATCGATTCGCCCATGGACGGCACAGCGGTGCAAGCGGGCGCACCCATCAACGTTCTCTCGCACGTATACGCGCCAGACGGCGTCGCCGATGTGCTTTTCTCCGTGAACGGCATCGCATATCGCCGCAACCCGCCCACCGTCCCCGGCGTTCTTGCCAAAGCCTCGCATGAATGGTTTCCCGATAAACCCGGCGATTACACGCTCCAAATTATCGCCTATGCAAAAAACGGACAAGCCAGCGCGCCCGCTCGAGCACGCATTCACGTCATCGGCAAGACGACCTTCACACCCACCCCAACCCTTGTCCGACCGATTAGTGTCACGCCGACAATGGTTCCTTTATCCGATTTGCAAATCATCAGCGTCGAACCCATTGTCGCGTTCGTCAAAGGCGATCAATCCTTCTGCGATATTCGCGTGGTCTATCGCAATGCAGGAATCATTCCCGTGCCAAACGATTACGTCATTCAAGCGTTCCTCGACGGCAGACCCCATGCATCGATCACACGCGGCAGAGGATTCGGCGTCGGTGGAACATCGGAAGCGACATTTGTTTACCAATTCACTGGCACCGCGTACATCGGCATCAATCTCGATTCGACCAGTGCCGTCAACGAAATCAGCGAAACGAACAACGCGTTTGCCGAAGCGCGCATGTGCGGTACGCCGACCGCGCCCATATCGGTTACGCCATCGCCGTCGATTGGCTTGCCCGGCATCACACCCTCGCGGATGCCGACGCGCACACCAACACCGCCACCGCCAGTTGTACCTCCAGCGTCGATCAGCTTCCGCGCCGATCAAACAACACTCACGCGCGGACAATGCACCACGCTACGTTGGGATGTCGAAAACGCGACGGCCGTCTTTCTCGATAACAACGGCGTAGCAGGACACAGCACAAGCCAAGTCTGTCCCAGCAACTCGACGACGTACACTTTGCGTGTGGTCGCACCTGCGGGCGATGCAACCCGCACGGTTACGATCAACGTCCAAGTTCCGGCGAACACTCCAACCGTCACGCCGACCCCGCGCGATACCCAGGGTCCATCTGCGCCGACACTCGTTTCGCCGAAAGGTTCCTTGTCGTGTCGCACAAGCGTCACGCTCGATTGGAATGCCGTGAGCGATCCAAGCGGCATCAAGAATTACATCGTCAAGTGGAAGCGCAACGATGGACAGACCGGCGGCACAGTGACGACCAGCACTCAGACGAACGTTTCGGTGAGTTGCGGAAAATCGTACACGTGGAGCGTTCAAGCGGTGGATAACGCGAACAATCCCGGCAGCACATCAAGCGCGAGCTTTTCGATTCAGGAAGGGTTGTATTGAAAGTACAATCTCCCCTCACCAACCCTCTCCCTAGTGGGGAGAGGAACATACTTCCCCTCCTGCCAAGATGAGGAACATGCTCCGCCTCTGCCAGGGAGAGAAATATGCTCCCTCTTCCTGACAGGATGAGGAACATGCTCCCCTCTGCCAGGAAGAGGAACATGCTCCCCCTCCTGCCAGGGAGCGGAACATGCTCCCCCTCTGCCAGGGAGAGGAATATGCTCCCTCTCCCTGGTAGGGAGAGGGTTGGGTGAGGGTCGAATGAGGACTAGATGAAAAAAATATTGATCCCGATCATTCTATTCTTGCTCTGTGGTCTGCTCACCACGGCTGGCGTCGCGATATATGCTGTCATGACACGCGAAACAGCGCGCCCTATCGTGTTGATAACCGAGCCGAGTGCTAATGCACAAATCAATGTTGGCGAGTCCATCACGATTCAATCGCTCGCGCGCGATGCACTCAAGATCAAGCGAATTGAACTGTGGGTCGATGGACAACTAATCGATGCGCAAGCCAGCAACCTCCCCGGCGGCATATCGCCCTTCCCACTGACGACGCGCTGGCAGCCACGCACACCCGGCGCGCACACGATCGTTGCGCGTGCATACAACACATCGAACGGTCGCGCTCACGCATCGATCAATCTCAATGCGATGCAAGCCATCGCAATGGATCGCAGTCCAACAGGAACGGTTGACGCGAACGACGCATGTTCACAAACGCAAAGCTCGACGGCAAGCTACGGCTGTCCTGTGCCTGGCGACCGCGATGGTGATCGCGTTGCTGATGCAAGCGATGCCTGTCCCGACCAATCTGGGACTGCGCCGCTAGCCGGCTGTCCCGATGGCGATGCCGACGGCGTGCGTGATCGCGACGACGCTTGTCCAGACGTACCTGGGATTCCCGGCGCAAGTGGTTGTCCTGATCGAGATGGCGACGGCGTGCGCGATGCGTTTGATCTTTGTCTCGATACGCCCGGCCCGCGCGAGAATGCTGGCTGCCCCGTTACTGGCGCCGGCGACCGCGACCACGATGGCGTCCACGACGATGCCGATCTCGCGCCCGATGAACCTGGGACGTCGGAAAGCGGCGGCGCGCCACTCCCCGGCGGCGGTGGAGATGACGACGGCGATCATATCGCGGATGACGAAGAAGACCCATCGAATCCTTTGGACAATTTCGGAGCAGTCCCAGGTGAGCATCTCGTCGGCGTCACATTTGATGCGTTGGAATTCAAGCTGAATGAAGATTACGATGAGGTGTACTGTTACGCAAGTCTCGGTGGAGCGGTGAGTGTGGTCGAACGAATCGGACCCTTCGACGCGATGGGGTCACGTCGCTGGGACATCGCCGAGTACTTGGGCGGCGACAACAGCCGCTTTGTCGCGTTGCCGGTGAACACACCATTGCAGGGACACGTCGAATGCAGCGCTTACAACATTCGCGTGATTCCCGGCGAAGGCGAAGAAGGCACCTACTGGGATTTGGGAGCGATCAATGTAAGTCATCTCGCGAGCGATTGGGATGGACACGTCGTCACGCAACGATCGATCGGCGGAGCCAGCTCGCGTTCGTTCGAGGTCAAGTATCGAATGTGCGCAGGCACGTGTCGCTCGTCCGATTTTCCACCGCCCATGCTTCACCTGTTCAACATTGGTGGGCGACGCCAACTTGTGTGGTTGTGGAGCGGCGACCGTTCAAATATCGACGGGTTCCGCGTGTACATCAATGGCAATCGCATCTACAGTTTACATGCCAATCTTTCTTCGCATTTTCTTGCATCGGCGTGGGAGCCGCAGTGTGGACAGCGACGCACATTTCAATTGTCCGCCTATCGCGGAACTCGCGAATCGCCATTGAGCAATCTCACGTACTGGACAGGACAAGCTTGCCCGCGCACTGCACGCGTGACATTTGAATCGTTCACCACAAGCAACTTTGGCGACGATGAACGTCGCGGCGATGGAATAATCGGTCCGATTCGGGGCGGATTTTTCGCGGCGGCGAGCGAGCGGCAGAATCTAACTTTCAAGGCGGACTATTGTCATTGGTTGCCAACGCCCATCCCCTTGAGCAATTGCGATGGACTGAGTTTGAGAAACAATCGAACGGTGCAAATTCTGGAGATGTTCAATACGATCCGGTCGCTGGAAGCGCATTGCATCGGTGATTGTGATCCCTACCAAGCGCCTGGCACCAATCAAGTCGTCGTCGAAATCGGCGGCAACGATGATCTCACAATTGGCGCACGTATCATCGACCGTGATGAGGTGACAGATGACGACACGCTGATTGACAGCAGTGTCACCATCCCCGCGCGCGAAATTACAACGGGCACGTGGCACATTACGAATCGCCGCATCGACGTGACGGTGAGGGTCGAAATATTGAACGAGTAGCAGAGTTTCTGATACAACAAACACACGCGGCGGGTCGTTGCCCGCCGCGTATGTTTTTGCCAATAGCATCGTCAGCGCAGATACTTGTCAAAGAAATCGGCAATCGACTTGGTTAGTTCCGCGCGCGATGGGCTGATTGCACCGCCGACAGGCGTAAATCCATGTCCGGCGTTTTTCACGATCACCAGCGTTGCCGTTACGCCGCCCGCTTTCAATTTATCGTACAGGATTTGCGATTGCTCCATCGGCACGACCTGGTCTTGATCGCCTTGCAAAATCAGAAACGGTGGATCGTCCGACGAGATGTAGGTCACCGGACTGGCATTCACCAAAACTGGATCGTCACGTGAGGACGCGTCAAAAACTTTTTTGCCCACGACTTGAGATTGTCCCGTGAGCATGGCGGGCAAATCCGACGGCCCAAATAAATCTACGACCGCTTGCACGCGCGACGATTGATCGGCGTATTCGCCCACATCAAAGCCGGCACTCTTGTCCGTCGTGCCCAGCATCGATACGAGATGCCCGCCCGCGCTGCCACCCCACACGCCAATTTTATTTGGATCAATTTTGTACGTCGCTGCATTCGCGCGCAGATGTCGAATCGCGCATTTCACATCGACGATTTGCGCGGGCCACTTGTACTCCGGCGCGAGTCGATAATCGAGCGAGACGAGAATATAGCCGCGATTGAGCAACTCTTTCATGTCCGCCGTTCCCGCACCATTGCCCTTGTCGCCCGATGTCCAGCCGCCGCCGTGAATGTACACCGTGGTCGGCATCGGTTTGTCGCTTGCGCTCTTGGGGTACGTCACGTCCATTTTTTGCGGGATGCCGTCGGGTGAGCAATAGGTGACATCGCGCAGAGTTGTCCCGCCTGCAACGTTTCGATTCGGTGGCAGAGTCGGCGCAGCCGTCGGCGCATCCAAATCGATCCGCACAATGGACTCGCCGCGCCCGACTTGAATCTTGGCGACAAGAGATCGATTATCGGGACTCCACGAAATATCGCCGACGATAACGCCTTGCCCCGCGTTGCGACCTTCCGGCGCATTCACATCATTAAAGCGCGTCAAACGGCGCTTGTTCGAGCCATCGGCATTCATTAACCACACGTCGGTCTTGAGGGGATGACGCGCCATGTCCACCAGCGAAGTGCTGTGCGTTTGCGGAATGTCGGTGCTGCTAATCCACACGATGGTTTTGCCGTCGGGTGAATAATGTGCGTGCTCGTCCCACTCGTTATTCTCGGTGAGGCGCGTAAGCTGTTGTGTCGTCAGATCGTACGTGTAAATTTCCATGTCGTAATAGTACTTGGCGGGCGGCACTCCGGAGAAAATAATTTTTCGATTGTCCGGGGAAAAGCCGTGCGTCTCGTACAGTTCAAGATTGCCCGGCGTCAACGTCTGAACATCAGCGACGCGCGGTACGTTGTTTTCGACAATGAAATCGCCCAGCTTGATTGCCCACTGCCCGCCGAGTGCGCCGTCGGGCTTGATGATTTCGCCCCACAAAATCTTTTTGCCATCCGGCGAAAACTGCGGATGCAACGTGCCGGAGCGATTTGACACATGCGTGATCTGCCAATATTTCGATCCATCTGCGTTCGTGATCCAGATGTTATTGTTGATACCGATGCCCGGACTGGCTAGAAGGTTTGACCCAGAACTGGACAATTTCAAGTTGGGGTCTTGCGCCTGAAAGACGATGAAATTGCCGGACGGATGCCATTCGGGATTGCCATTCTGCAACTGCGGCACATCTTGTTTGGCGCACGTCAGACATCGCTTGTCTGTGCCATCGAGACGCGCGGTGTAGACATCCGATTTGTCCTCTTTTGCGCCCATGTCGAACGCAAGCAAGTTATTAATGTGCGACCAACTCACCCGCCCGCCTTGCGGTTGCAAAATCGTCACTTTGGGCGATGGCAGATTGACCAGTGCAGTCGGTTGCGGCGTGACTATTGCCGCGATCACACTGGGAGTGGGTGAAGGCAAGACCTTTCTCTCGGCGCGAGAACAGGCGGCGAGCACAAGAATGACGACAAGCTGCGATAAAATTCGTAGCGACCTCATGGCGATGACCTCTTGGATTGCATAAACCGCGCGAACGCATTTTCGTTCGCGCGCAACGTGCTGTCGGACTCGTTCAACGCTTTGGTATCCATCGTGTCGATGCTGAACCCAATCACACAGCAGTCCCAGATTCGTGCGTTTGGAGTTTGGAGTGCGTGCTTTAGCGCGACAACTGCGCTGGCATTACTGTGGCCGTGACGCACTTCGTCACAGCCATGCTAGTGTAAATCGCGCACTCCAAACCTATTTCGTCGTGAATGCTTTATCTTCAATCGTCCGGCACGACGCACCGGAGCATTTTTGCAGCGCGTGCAATCGTTCGCTGAGTTCGCTCAACAAATTGGGATTCGCTTTCGATGCGATGTTGTTCAACTCGTGCGGATCGTTGCGAAGGTCATAGATTTCTTTTTCGCCAGTCGTATATTCGACGTAGGCATAATTCTGCGTGCGCATCCCTTGATACGGCGTGACACCTTGCGGCGCTTTGGCGAGATCGCCCGCCACTTCTTCAGGTAGATCATCCGACGGCTCGAGCAAGCCAATCATATCTTCGGGGACCTCGTACTTTTGCGATTCATCGTCGGCAACTTTGGATTTCTTCGCTGGGTCGCCGTGTTGAATCAGGTAACATTGTCGCCACCCCCTCCCAGCCTCCCCCGTCGCCGATAAGGGAGGAGTAACCGCCGGCGGATTGCTTTTAAGTAGTGGAACGAGCGAACGTCCATCGACAAAATCGGGTATCTTGATGCCAGCCAATTCAGCCCACGTCGGCGCGTAATCGATATTGCCAGCGAGATGATCGAGCGTTACGCCCGCAGGCACGCCAGGTCCGCGTACGATCATCGGCACGCGAATATCGACTTCGTACGGCGCAATTTTGCCAGTCGGCAGGCGATGATTGCCGAGATGGAATCCGTTGTCGGAGCCGAAGAAAATGTACGTGTTGTCGAGTTGTCCCGTCGCTTGAAGTGTATCGACGATATTACCGATCATGTCGTCGACAGCTTGCAGGGATTGCAGGCGCTTGCGATACTGTTGGTCGATGGCATCGATTTGCTTTGGCGTCAATTGCGGTCGATTGCGAATGTACGCGGGCTTGTCGCTCACGTCGGGTTCGTTGAAATCCGGCGTGCGCGGCGCTTTCACATTCGGAAATAAATCAGCATGGCGCGGTGCCGGTGTCGCTGGACCATGCGGCGCATAAGGCGTGACGTACGCAAAGAAGGGCGCGCCGTCTTTTGCACTTTTTTGGATGAAATCAATCGTCTTGCGCGCGTACACGTCCGTGCCGTAATCTTCCGGCTTGGTTTTGTAATCGACCAGCTTGCCGTTTTCATTGAGCGTATAGTTGAATTCGCTGTACGCGTTGCCTTTGACCGCGCTATACCACTCGCTCCAGCCCGGCGGAATCGTCATGCGATCCGACGCATCGGGGTAGCCGTTGAGATATTTTCCCGCCAGCATCGTGCGATAGCCGGAATCCTTCAGCCACACCGCAATCGTCGATGCTTCGTCGCCGTTGTCGTGAAATGTTTTGAATCCACCATCGGGCGGCGCATTGCCAAATATTTCGGTGTTGTGCGAATACTGTCCGCGCAGCGTGGTTGCACGCGATGGGCAGCAGAGTGATACGTTCACCAGAAAATTATTGAACGATGTGCCTTGCTGCACCATCAACGTTTGGAGCTTGGGCATAAACGCAATTTCCGCCACGTCGAGATCGTCGGTGAGGATAAAGACGATGTTGGGGCGTGTCGTCGGATCGTTGAATCGTTGAATCGTTTCTTGGTTTGTTGGTTGGGTGACAAGTAAGAGTGATGGCGTGGTACACGCAGCCAGCAAAACCAGAGTGGCGATGCAAAATAATTTTTTCATAGTTCCCCCGTTCGTAGTAAGCGATTCATTGCGAACTACAAATCTTATTGCATCAAGTATCGCGCGGCAGAATGAATCACAAATGAAAACGATGCAAAATGGTTGTAAAACGTTTCATTTGCTTGACATCAAGCTGTTTAGCATTTTATGATCGACGGTTGCATTTTCCAAGCGGCTGGCTTGTACAAAATTATTCAGCATAGACAAGACGCTTGTCCGATCCGGCAAGTCCTTGGTCGGCGAACTGAGCCAATCGAGTAGAGTTTGCCAGCCGTTGGGCAGCGCGATGGTGACGAGAGTGGGCCAACGCGAGGGAACTTTTTTCCACGTCCAAAACGACCAACCGCCGGTGACTTGATTGGCTGGGTCATCGTACATCGCGACGGTCGATGCGATCATGTCGTGCGTGTTCTCGCCAAATTCGCCTGCCCACAACGGCACGTTTTGTTGCAATGCCAGTTGATTGAATCCGGCGATTCGTTTTTTGCGATCATCGCCAAACCAGTTGTACATGTGAAAGCCGTACATCTGATTGCCCGATAACGGTTTGGCGAACATTGAAAAATCGGACGAGAATTTATCGCCTTCGATAATGAGCAGGTGATAGCGGTCGACTTGGCGAATGGCTGCGACGATGCGCGATTCTAGATCGTACAGGTCGCTCCCCTTGGGCGGCAAGGGTTCGTTGATCAAATCATAGCCCGCAACGATTTTGCGATCCTGGTAGCGTTTTGCAATCGCCTGCCAGAGTGCAATCGTGCGGCGTTTGTGATCAGCCGATTTCCAAATGCTCTCCTCAGGACGCGCCGGATCCGAAGGTGAAAGACGCGATTGTCCGCCGGGGGCAGAATGCAAATCGAGAATGACGTAGACGGAATATTTTTCGCCCCAGGTCAACGCGCGCTCGATCAAGTCCCAGCCGGATTGTTTGTACGCGTACGGATGATCGTCGTCTTCCAAAATTTTGGCGTTGATCGGCAACCGCACCGAATTGAATCCCAGTTCGGCGATGCGTTGGAAATCTTTTTCCGTGATAAAGTTGGCATAGATTTGTTGACGGAAATCTTGCGCAGCTTGAGTACCTACGACCTTGGCAAGCCGCTCCATCAGCGTCGATTCTGAAAGCAGGATCGCTTTGCCGAAACCGCCGCCTTCCCATAACAGCCATCCGCCCAGATTCACGCCGCGCAAGCGCAGAGGCTTGCCCTCCGGATCGACAATCATTCTCCCGACTTGATGCACCATTGGATTCTGCGGATAGAAATCAGGATAGGACGACTGCGGCGGAATGATCACCGTCGGCGTTGGAGCAACCGTCGCACGACCGCGACAACCGACGATGGCGAGCAAAAGGAAGATGCTGATGAAGAATAGATGAGGTTTTCGCATTGTAAATTCTGAAACGTGCGACGCACCTCGCCGAAGGCGGATGCGTCGCACGTTTTTTACCGCGTATAATTCACGGTATTCCCGCGAATAATCAGCCGCACGAACGAGTGATATGTCGAGGGCTTGGATTCTTCCGAGAAGAACGTGAGATGCACTACATCGCCAATCTCCGCCTTACCAGTTACGTTGTTCTTGATGTCGTACGTCTGCGCGATTTTGTTGAGCTGCGCCGGATCGAAAACGAATTCAAACTTGCCGTTCGTCACCGGAATCGTTCCTTGTCCCAGCACCGCGCCCGGAATGATGATCGCATATTCTATCGATTTGGCGGTGCTGCTGCCGGTGAATTTTGTTCCTTTCGCCGGATCGAATTTGGTGAGTGGCTGCAGATTGAACGTGATGCCTTGCGCACCGGCGGGTTTTTCCTTTTCAATCACATACATTTCGCCGCCGGTTTTCGGCAAGCCCGGCACGAGTGCCTTGTAGCCATTCCAATCGCTGTCGATGGTGTAGCGGTAAATGCCCGGTACGTCGAGCGTCCAACGGTCTTTACCCGCGAACGATCCAGTCGCATCGGCAACACCTTGCGCGACCACTTGGCGACCATCGGGATAGTTGAGTTTGAACGTGACGCTGAGCGGAACCATCGGATCGATTTGGAGCGCGGGCGCGAACGTGCTGCCTTGATCGTAGACCATCCCAGGACGCGCATTCATCGCAATGAACACGCGCGCCTTTTCGCCGGTCGATCCCAGGATGTCTTCCGACCCCGGCGCGATGACGCGATTGTTCTTCGACCCTTTCGGCAAGATGAATCCATTCGCCATGTAACCGGCGTACATCGGCGCTTGATCTTTTTTGCGAACGACGACGCCGCCGATCAAACGATAAATGTCGCCGGGCGCATCACCGTTGCTCGAGGCATTGATCTGTCCGCCAAAGTTGCTCGTGCTGGTGGGCCAGTACGGCGCACGCGTACCATTCTCGCCGACGAGGAACCGCGACATCATCCCAGGCCGGGGTGCGCCAGCGTAATAATACATCCAGTCGGTGATGTATTCCGGGAATAGATGCGGCGAGTATCCATTCGACGTTTCAATCTGCACGTTCGTTATGCCGATGTTTTGCCACCGGGGTTCGTACGGCATTGGATTATTTTTGTAATCCCACGTCAGCACCGGTTCGATTTTGTTTGCGCCTTCGCCCTCACTGGCGATGAGCAACACGTCGCCCGCGTTGTAGGGATAGTTGATATGCTCAAGTTGCTGCTCGTCGGTCCCCAGTTTGTGCCAACCCTCGCGATTCGTTTCGCCGCGATCAACCAGTTTGTTGCCGGGCAACGTGAGCTTTTTTCCATGCGCGACAATCGGCGTATCTTCAGGATAAACCACACCCGCATGACTCATCGATTCGACCCAGAGATGTCCATCGACATCCGTGTATGTTGCGAGCACAGCGGCGCGGTATTCGCCAGGCGCATCAAAGTTCAGTGGCTTCATGCCTTGCGCCGCGCCAAACACGCCGCCCATCGATGCTTTGCCACTGTATGACACGGTGCGCGCGTTGTTCGGATCGGAATTGACGTAGAGTGTTGCAGTGACCACCACATTGGCGGGAACGGCGGGCGAGAAACCAATGTCGCGTCCATAACGATTACCGACAGGATATGCTTGTCCCTGGAATGTCGCCGTCGCAAGTGTCATGCGTTTCGCAATCCAAAAATGATACGTGCCGCCGCCTATGTACTGGTTGCCCCAAATATCTTGCGTCCACCCGGTCGCCTTGACCGAATATCGACCATACGCTTGTGGTTTCCACTGCGTGAACTTTGTATTCTTCGTCGTGAGTCCAAGCTTTGCCTGTGTGATAAACGGCGCAGTCCCCAGGTCCGTCGTCTTGCCATCGGGACCTGTCACCTGAATCGATAATTCTCCCTTGGTAAAATCCCACGGAATATTTTCGCGCTGATCGATGCTATCGGTCGGGAATTGCGGTTCGAGATTGTAGGCGAGTTTGTTCTTTGGATTATTTTCGTCGTAAAGCGGCAGAATTACTTCATCCTGAATCAAGTTTCGATTCGACAAGACAAAGTGCGGCGCGTCCTCATCGGCGATGACGCCGCGATAACCATTCGAGTTGTAATTGCCGAGGAGCGCCCACACCATGCGCGGCTTGATCGTCGATGCGTCGATCATTTTGCCATTCACATCTTTCGCGCTGGCGAGAATTGGCGGCGAGTACGATTCGGTATCGCACGGGCCTTTGGGAAAGCCGCGCTTGGCGAATGCTTCGCCGTTGAGGTTGTAGAAATTTTTTCGCACCGTTGCGCCATAATCGAAACGCAAACGATAAATGCCGGGCGGCAGATCGTCGGGCAGCTTGGTCGAAACGTTGAACGTGATCTGGCGCATGTTGTCGATCATTTTTGTCGCCGTCATCGGCACCGTCACAAGTTCGTCGACCGGCGTGCGAAAGCCGTAACCAAAGCGTTTGGTGACTGCGCCTTGCATACCACCTTCGATTGCAAGACCGGTCGGCGTAAGGAGCGTTGACATGCGCTCGTCGCTTGCCAAGTGCATAATGCCATTAGGGTCGAATGTTCGCTCGGCAGTGACGAGTAAGGCGAATCCATCGACCTTGATGTTTTTCGTTCCCATCGTGTTGACAAAAGTCTGCGATAGTTTCAATGTCACTTGAGCTTTAATCGGTGTGCCCGGCGTCCAGCGATTGGGCGTTACGTTCAAGTCGGCGAACCATTCGCCGTAAGAAGTGTTGCCCTTGTCGGAAAAATTAATCGTGTTGGGATCGCCAGGTACCGCAGTCGGTTTGATCGCCGTGGGCGCAGCATTTGGTGGATTAGACGAAGCTGCGACGGAAAAAATCGCCGAGCTGGATGTTGTCGGCGTGGAAGCAATGGTTGGCGATTGTGACGCGTTAGTGGCTTGATCGACTGGCGCACACGCTACCAGTACCAGCAGGAGAAAAATCGTGACGAGGTGGATGTGCTTGGCCATTGAACCCTCCATTGGGTTTTGAATTAAGCGAGCAAGCTGCTCGAACTACTCCATTCTATGACATTGGTTGCAGAAAGCAAAATCATTTTCGCGTTTGTTTGCAACATGGCGATAAACGCAATGTAAAATCCGTGTAAAAGGGAAGGATTTTGACCACCATCCCATCTCCTAAATCGATTTTTTGGTCAAAATTCATGCAGGTAATCATTGCCTACCATTCTATACTGCACATGGGCACTGTTGCGGTTTTGGGGTCGAGTCCTTCGACTTTGCTCAGGACGGGCTGTTTACGCGGTTGCGTTGGCGTTCGCAGCAACCCGCTAAAGCGTCGAGTCCACGCGAAGCGTGCAAAACCGCGGTTTGTGACCATGCCGAGTATAGCAGGACCTTTATGATTTTTTAGCATGCTGTATGCTATTCTTTCTGGTGCTCTATGGTATAATTCCCAGTGGAAATGAATCGCTCAACCAGACCACATCGGTCTGCGACCGTAATGATTTTCTGTGCGGTTAATTACGTACACTGAATTTATCGTCGCATTTTTCTACTCTACTCCTCTTCCGACACTGCAAAACCTTCGCGCACCACAGCACCTCATTTCTCTTGCTCTTTTTATCTAGAATTGAAATAGCTATTATGGTTTTGAGCGAATCTTTATTGTCTGAGGACCTCAATCTAGCTTATTCAACCGATCCTGATCTTGTACAAGCTTGTCTGAAAGGGAACGAAACGGCTTGGAAAACATTGGTTGAACGCTACGGTCAATTGGTTTATTCGATTCCGCGCCGCTATGGATTCTCCCCTGTCGAGGCCGATCAAGTCTTTCAAAAAGTTTTTACCATTCTTCTCCGCCAGTTATCGACTCTACGGGATCAAACCCACCTGGTTGGTTGGCTGGTCACTATTACACATCATGAAACGCGGCAGGTGGCTCGACGCAAACCCGTTTCAATCCAATTGAGCGAGTCGATTGAAAAGAGCGAGACTTATTTAATTGAGCAAGTGGATTTTTGGGAACGTCAGCGTCTAGTTACTCAAGCACTCGGCCAACTCGAAGCGCCGTGCGTCGAACTCCTCACTGCGCTTTTCCTCGAACCTGAAAAACTCAGCTCTGAGAAGATTGCGACACGTTTAGGTGCGGTCGTTGGAAGCATTGGACCTGCGCGGGCCCGCTGCTTCAAAAAATTGGAAACTCTATTGATTGCTATGGATGGCGATTTCCATTTTTGGGATCAAGACAAGAATGGAATCGATGAGTAGCCATATCGTTTCATATGAAACATTGCTTGCTTATGCCGCTAACGAGCTGGACGAACGCCAGTCCGCGCTGGTGGCAGAGCATATTGTTGCATGCTCCGAGTGTGCAACGACGGTCACGTTATTCCAAAATATCCGTGCGCTCTTGCGCGAGGAGGATACAATGGAAGAACCACCCGCGAGTACCGTCGCTCGAGCAAAAGCAATTTTCCCGCCCCATATTATTTCCTACGAACAGTTGATTGCCTACGCGGCTGAAGACCTCGATGAGATCGAAGCGGCGCGAGTGGCAGAACATCTCCCCAATTGCGAAAAATGTGCCATGACAATCACGCGCTTTCGGCTGATCTATTATCTGATGAGCATGCACAAAGCCGAGGCTCCACCTGCGGCTCCTTTGGTCGCAACTCAAAACCGCTTCACGGATTTTACCAAACGACGTCCACACAAACAAGGCTGGGGCAGAATCTTTGAAATGATTCCAGTCCCAGGTCGATTATCCGCTATAGTCGTGGCTATTCTTGTGCTGGTCCTGACATTCGTTTTCGCCGGATCGCATACCGTAGCTAATACTGCCCAGGATGCAATTCCGGGAGATACACTCTATCCGGTCAAAACGACCATGGAAAACACGCAAATCAATCTGGCTCCGGACGGTACCGCCAAAACCGAATTGTATCTAACTTTGGCGCAAGAGAGATTAGAGGAAATTTCAGCGCTGGTTGCCCAAGGAAAATACGAAGACATTCCAAAAGTGACAAAAACCTTTGAAACCCAAATCCAAAAAGTGACCGTCAATTTGACGACCGCCATAGCCGATGATTCGAGTCCTGACAAGGTAGAACTTGCACGCAAGGTAGATACTGCTCTCTCCCAATATTCGTCTAGTCTTGCACGACTGAGTGAGAACGGGCCCGCTCAATTGAAGCCTGATCTTGAGCGTGCGGTCGCCGCTTCCACGGAACAGCGGAATTTCGTTCGTGGAATCATTCTAAGTAATCCTATTCTACTTACCGCTACGCCGGAGACACCGGTGCATACGAGCGTGCCCGCCTTATCTCACGCAACGCTAACCCCCGTACCGTTACCAACGGAAACAATATTTTTGCCAATATCAACAAGCGTTCCTGTAATATCAACTCTAGTGCTTGTTCCACCCTTGACCAGCGTACTCATGGTTCCTACTCCAAGGTTTCTTCCACCCTCAACCAACGAACCCATGATACCAACCGAGACACCACCCGTACTAATTACTAATACGCCCAGCCTGCCTACTGCAACTCTGCTTCCCTCTACCAGTACGCCTATTATCTCAACCGCGACGCCGCTTTCATCACCACCAACAAGCACACCCAGCCTGCCAACTGCAACCCCGCTTCCACCCCCAACGAATACGCCCAGCTTGCCAACTGCAACCCCACTTCCACTCCCAACGAATACGCCCAGCCTGCCAACTACTACGCCGCTTCCACCACTACCAACGAGCACATCCGTCGTCCCAACCGCAACGTCGCTTCCACCGGCAACCAGTACGCCTGGGATTTTGATCTCGCCGACGGAAACGCCAATACCAACGAGCGTTCCCAGCGTTCCTGTTCAGATGCCCACTGCCCTACCATTGACACCCACCCTACCGGTTTCTCCATCACCTAGCGCACCAAACGTAGCCACGCCGACCATTTCAAAACCATAACTTGCAAGAAACGACTGATACTTGGCTCTCTGAAATTCAATGGTTCTTTGCATTGTTGTTGACACCGCTCTTAATCCCGTTACAATGTTGCCCTGGAGGAAACCATGACGCAACGAGCCAATTATCTGAACGAAGTCGGAATGCTGAACGATACCCCGCGCAGCGGATTTGCCTTTCTCGGCTCCGGTGCGCAATCCGTCGCCGAACACATCTATCGCATGCTGCACGTCGCGCTGGTGCTGAATCGCATGAGCGCAGACCCAGTGGATGAATTACATCTCATGCGTTTGGTGATGTTCCACGATCTACCCGAAGCCCGCACTGCCGATCACAACTATGTGAATCGCAAATACGTCACCGAGGATTTGAATCTTGTTTTGGAAGACGGCGCGCGCGATTGGCCCTTTGGCTCTGAGATCGCCGAGTATGTGCGCGAATTTGAAGCTGCCGCCACGCCCGCCGCTCGCCTCGCCAAAGATGCCGACCAACTGGAATTGCTTCTGGTGCTGAAAAAGCTGGGCGATCTCGGCAACCGTCACGTCGATGATTGGATCACGCCGTTGCTTGGGCGTTTAAAAACGGAGATGGGACAGAAGTTGGCAGAAGAAATTTTGGCGACGCGTTGGGACCAGTGGTGGTTCGGCGACAAAAAGGACGCGCATTGGATCAATGGCAACAAACGTTTGACCAAAGAATAAATCACTCGCATTCGATTTTTTGACTTGCAGTGCACATTAGGGTATTATGTTTATGCGTCACGATGGCGCGCATGAGCAAGTTCAGAAATGACTCCGATCTTCCCAGGGTGATGAAACGCCTTTCTCGATTCGGTCGAGAAAGGCGTTTTTTGTTACCTGCAACTCAAAATCCTAAAGGAGACTGATCATGAACGGTCAATCCAAGCTCGCGCGTTTTCTCCCCATTGCATTTGTACTAATCGTAATTGTCCTCGCCGCATGCGTTGCGCCCACACCTTCCACCATTGCGCCAACCACGGCAAAACCCTCCGGTCCTTCCGGCGATCTGAAAATCGCGGTGCGCGACGATGCCAAAAACATCAATCCCTACCTCGCCGCAACCGCCACCGATCAACGCATCGTCGGTCTCATGTACGATACGCTGCTCGCCTGGGACGATAACAAAGGTTTGGTTCCCTGGCTCGCGTCGGAGTACAAATGCGCAGACGATGGTCTTTCGTGCGTTTTCAAGATCGATCCAAAAGCAACTTGGCACGACGGCACCGCCCTGACCGAAAAGGATGTCGAGTACTCGTTCAACATGATTCGCGAAAAACAATTTCCATCGATTGTGGCTTCCATCGCCGCGCTTGACAAAGTCACCGCCACCGGCGAACGCGAAATCACAATGACGTTCAAACAAAAGCAAGTCGATACGCTGCGCTTTGTCGGCACGGTCGTCTCGATCATACCAAAAGCCCAGTGGGATAAAGTCCCCGACGCCAAGAATTATGCCAACTGGGACAAACCCACTGGCTCTGGCGCATTCAAGTTGAAAGAGCGCGTCGAGGGTCAATACATCGTGCTCGAAAATACCAGCGCGCATTATCGTTTTAAACCCGCCATCAAGACGATCACGCTGCAAGTCACCAAAGACGAAAACGTTTCGCTGCTCGCGCTCAAGAAAGGCGATGTCGATGCGATCTACGACGGCATTTCGCCCAACGTCGCCATCGACATTCAGAAAAATCCCGCCAACTATCCTGGCATCAAAGTCGTGACGACCGGAGGCACCGGCACCAGCACGTTGATGTGGAACACCCGCAAAGCGCCGTACGATAACGCCGCGTTCCGCAAAGCGATTGCTCAAGCCGTCGACGTGGATGCGATCATCAAGAACGCGCTCCAAGGTTTTGCCGATCGCGCCAGCGCGGGTCTTGTTCCGCCTGCCGCCGGCGCATTCTTCAACAAAAATATTTCGCCGATCAAATACGATGATGCAGCAGCCAAAGCGGCGCTGGATGCAGCCGGTTTCAAGGATGCGAACAACGACGGCTTGCGCGAATTGCCGGACGGCAAGCCATTGAAAATCGAAATCCTCACGCTGAATGTTCCACCCTCGACCGACATTGGCGACCTCATCGTCGCGCAACTGAAAAAGGTTGGCATCAACGCCAGCACCACCCCGCTCACGAGCGACGCGCAACTCGAACGCTTGCGCACGGCGAATTTTGACGCCGCGCTTGCCAACGTTTCGCTTAGCGTGCCGAACATGATGTTTTACTTTTTCAACTCGACGCGTGGCGATATGAAAGACGGGCGTGTGGTCGGCAACAATCGCAGCGGATTCAAGAACGAAGAATACGATAAACTCTCCGTGGCGTCGCTCGCCGAATTCGATCAAGCCAAGCGCGTGCAAACGCATAACCGCTTGCAAGAAATTCTAGGTCAAGAATTGCCCGTCGTTCCGCTCTACCATTCCCAAGTGTTGGGTGTTTACAACGAAGCCCGCTTCACCGGCTGGGTCGTCAAGCCCGGCACCGGTATCGAAAATTTCGAATCGTACGAAAAATTGGCATACACGGCCAAGTGATAGAACTCGGTGAATCGTTGGATCGTTCGGTCGTCTGTTAATCCTCATCCTACCAACGATCTAACGATTCAACGATCCAACGACTTAACGACCCATGTCCACTGCCTACATCGTCCGTCGCGCTGTCCAAGCGCTGTTCACACTCTTTATCGTCATCACGTTGAATTTCTTTCTGCCGCGCCTCACGCCCGGCGATCCCGCCGCGCGTTTCTACGATGACCCGCGCGTATCGATTGAAATGAAGCAGCAGATTCTAAAAGAGTTTGGCTTGGATAAAAATTTGCCGGAGCAATTCGTCATCTATCTGCAAAACCTCGCGCGTGGCGACCTGGGAGTTTCGTACTGCTATCGGCGTCCGGTGATGGACGTGATTCTCGGTCGCATTCCGTGGACACTCGCATTGACCGGAACCTCGACACTGATCGCCGTCGTGCTGGGTGCGATTCTGGGTGCGTACGGCGGTTGGCATCGCGGCGGAAAAATCGAACGCGCGATCCTCGGCGGCGCAATTGCATTTTCCGCTCTACCGTCCTTCTGGCTGGCGCTGCTGCTTTTGCTCGTCTTTGCGTACTATGCACCGCTCTTTCCACTCGGCGGCATGATAGACCCCGGCGTTTCGATTGGGCTGAACGTTCCATTCATCGCCAGCGTGACGCGCCATGCAATATTGCCGCTCGTCAGCATGACGCTCGCCAGCATCATCGGTTATGCGATTCTCGTCCGCAGCAGCATGATCGAAGTGATCGGTTCCGATTACATCGTCGTCGCACGCTCGAAAGGTTTGAACGAGCAAAAGATTTTGTTTCGCCACGCGCTGCGGAATGCGCTGCTGCCGCTCGTGACCAGTATCGGCATGAAGTTGTCGGCGCTCATTGGCGGCGCAGTCATCATCGAAACGATTTTTCGCTGGACGGGCATGGGGCTTTTGGTGGTGGAATCCGCGCGCGACATGGACTATCCATTGATGCAAGGTGTGTTTTTGATTCTCGCCAGCATCACCATCGTCGGCAATCTCCTCGCCGACGTAACATACTCGTGGTTCGATCCACGAGTCGTGTTGAAATAAATCATCGCCGATTTTCGACAAGGAGCAAAATGACAAAACAAATTCCCGAACAGTTTTTGAAATGGGCTTTTCACGAACGCGCGGCCTTGATCCGCCGTCAAGCGCAGGGCGAAAAAGTTCCGCCGCACGAAATCTTTTTGGGCTTTACGCGCCACAACCCAACGATCATTTCGAATGGCAGTGCTGGGTTGAATGGCTCGATCAAAGGCGTGGGCTTTGTGCCACGCGCCGAATATTTCGACGAAACGCTCGCGCGCTATCTCGAACACATCAATCGCGGTTGGCGCGAGGGATACAGCCAAGCGGGTTTACAAATTCTCATGCAGACGATGTACGGCGATGGCTGCGATCAACGAATCGATTTTTCGGTATTTGGCTCTTTGGAATTGGCCAAGAAACATACCTATGCCAACCTCCACGAGAATAACCAAATCACGCTTCTCTTTTATGAACCGCCTGCCACCAGCTTTGAAGTACGCGGTCGGGTCGAGATTTTTGAGGAAGGTTCCACGTATCATCGATACGTCAACGCGCAGCACGATGTTTACCACAAACCGAATCCGGCGCGTTGGGCAAATCGTCCCGCCTACTTGTTCCACATCGAAGAAATCTTTGACAACTCGAGTACCGAAAAAGGATTTGGCACGCTGATTTTTTAATCAGAAACCTGTTTTCGCTGCTTCGTTGAAGCAGCGAAAACAGGTTTCTGTGCTATGCTGGCAACGAATATGGCGAATCAAGTCCAAACGCTCGAACAAATGAAAACGATCAACCTGGATGGGCTGCGCGAGCGCTTCCGCGTGCCGTTCGCGCTCGCGCGCCATTCCTCCGGTCGCTGGGGCTTAATCATCGTGCTGCTGATTTGCTTCGTTGCCATTTTCGCCGACCAACTCGCGCCGTTCGATCCGTACAATATCGAACAGCGTTTTCAACGCGGGCTGCCGCCGAACGCGCAAAACTGGTTGGGCACCGATGGCTCCGGTATCGATGTGCTGAGTGCGCTGGTGCAAGGCACGCGCATCTCGCTCATCGTCGGCATTGCGACGGCGCTGCTCATTTCGTTTACGGGCGCGCTCGCGGGTGTCGCGGCCGGTTATCTCGGCGGCTGGGTTGACATTGTGCTGATGCGCACCGTCGATATTCTAATGTGCATTCCCAGCTTGCCGCTGATGATCGTGCTGGCAGCTTATCTCGGCACGCAGTTCTGGGTCATCATTTTTATTTTCGTGATCCTGGGCTGGGCGGGCTTGGCGCGCCTGATTCGCGCCCAAGTCTTGTCGGTCAAATCGCGGCCGTACGTTGAATCGGCGATTGTGGCGGGCGCAAGCACGTGGCGCGTGATGTGGCGGCACATCCTGCCCGCCGTGTCGAGTCTGGTGATCGTGAATGGAGTGCTGATGGCGTCGGGCATGATTCTTGCCGAAGCGGGTCTATCGTTTCTTGGTTTTGGCGATCCCAAAGCGATCAGTTGGGGCAAGATGCTTTCGCAAGCGCAAAGCGGCAGCGCGATTTTGCTCGGCATGTGGTGGTGGATTCTGCCGCCCGGGCTCGCGATTGTGCTGACGACGCTCGGGTTCTTGCTCCTGGGTTACGCGCTTGAAGAAATCATGAATCCGTACTTGCACAAGCACCACATAAACATGAAAGCGATTAGGCAAAAGAAATCCCGCAGGTAGAGTGTTCCGGCGGGATTTCTTTTGCCTGAGTAGTTTGTGAGAGTGGATCGATCAAAAACTCGTTTTCTGGACGTTTCCAATCCCTCTCACCGCTTTCAACCAAGAAAACGGGTTTCTCGGACGGCGCGTATTTGCACGTTTGAATTTTTCGGTGGCTCGCCTAGCCCGGCAAAATCGCGTAACTGCTGTCGCAGCTTGGGCGCGGTCGCCACGCCGTTGTTGACGTGACGCGGCTGACCTTGCGCATCGATAATGAACGTCGTCGGCACACTGAGCACACCCCATTGATTCGCCAAATCGGTTCGCTCCGCCGCATCGACTTTGATCACCTGCAATCGGTCACCATACTGCGCAAGCAACTCTTCGATAGCGGGACCTTGCACGGTGCGACACGGCACACAATCGGGCGTGGTAAAGTACAGAATCGCCGGCACACCTGCGCGGAAACCTTCCAAGCCAGCATCGACTCGATCACGACTCGCGTGCCGCAAAAGCGAGAGCCGCAACCTGGTGATCAAAAAATACAGCGCGATGCCTATGCCGATAATCAGAAGAGCGACGCCAAGACGAAAAAGTATATCCATCAGCTTGCCTTGTGCGATGGGCGCATTCCTGGGAATGTACCCGTCGGTGGTTGAGCGTTAAAACCCGGCAAATGGAATCGACCGAGCCAGTAATAGATAAAGCATCCGACGCAAAATCCTGCGAAGAGATTCAACGCTGCAAGCGTGATGACGAGCCATGTCAGTGCCCAACCAACGATGGCGCTGTTGAGCAAGAACGCCACAACCGCAATCGCAAGCACTACGCCGCCCATACCTTGCGCAAAAACGTGCGGCTGCGGATTGTCGACGATCACATCGGGCTTGACGATTCCGCGCGGTTTGAGAAATCCCGCATAGATAAATTTGAAACCGGGCTGACGCAGTGCCGTTCCGATCAACATCACCAACCCAACAAGAGCCACCAACCACGGCACGTTGATGACGAAAGCAATAATCGACAAGAGAATGATCGTCGCTTGGTTGACGCGCAAGGCAGAATGGTCGACGCGGGTTTGCAGTTCACTCATGACAAATTCTCCTTTGCGCGGGCAAGCTGCCCGCGCTACGGTAAAACAAAAACTCATCGCCGCATTGCTAGCGATGAGTTTTCTGAAATCGAGTTCAGTTAGAGATCATCACCTCAATGCCGACAAGCGCGAAGGTCATTCGCGCAACAACACAAGCAGGTGATTGAGGTAAAAGATTTCATTCGCAACATATTTTGTACGGAATTCATTCTAGGGTCTATCGACGTGATTGTCAATTAAAATCGCGTTAGACCTTCACGCTGTCATTACCAGTACTTCATGAAACACTCGCTTGTCATTTCGAGCGGAGCGAGAAATCTCGTTTTTCGGTTGGAATGACGAGATTTCTCGGTCGCTCCGCTCCCTCGAAATGACAGTTCGTGAGGTACTGATTGCGAGAAGCGATGTGGAAAAGTGTCGTTATCAATAATCAGCAGAGCGACGAAACAATCTCACCTCGGACAGACGCGTACGCGGCTTCGTCGGCACGCGAAACGCGGGACCGCACTCAATTCTGCTTACTCCCTGCGTGCCCCCTCGCAAAGACAAAACGCGCAACAGATTTTCAATAGATCGGCAAACTGGGATCGATCTCTTGCGCCCACGCGACAATGCCGCCTTTGAGATTTTTTAGTTTGCGGAATCCCGCGCCGCGCAGCAACTCCAGCGCACGCGTCGAACGCGCGCCCGTCTTGCACTGCAACACAATCTCCTGCGCCGAATCGAGTTCGTGCATGCGCGCGGCGAGCATGCCAAGCGGAATCAGCTCCGCGCCGTCGATGTGCACAATCTCCCACTCGTGCGGTTCGCGCACGTCGATGATGCGCAAATCCGGGTTCGCCGCCCATTCTTTTTTCAACTCCGTCGGCGTAATGTCCCACTCTTTGCCCGCGCTCCCTGTATCAACATGATCGTTCTGCGGCATCCCGCAAAATTGTTCGTAATCAATTAGTTCAGTGATCTGGGGATGCTCGGAGCAGACCAAGCAATCGGGATTTTTACGTAGCTTGAGCTGATCAAACTCCATTGTCAACGCATCATACAACAGCAATCGACCGATCATTGGCTCGCCTGCGCCGATGATGAGCTTGATCGCTTCGGTCGCTTGAAGCGTGCCGACCGTTCCGGGCAACACACCCAGGACGCCGCCTTCTGCGCACGATGGCACAAGCCCGGGCGGCGGCGGTTCGGGAAAGAGACAGCGATAGCACGGTCCATGCTTGGCCCAAAACACCGAGACTTGGCCCTCAAACCGAAAGATCGAACCATAGACATTCGGCTTGCCCAGCAGCACACACACATCGTTGACAAGATAGCGCGTCGGGAAATTATCCGTGCCGTCGATGATGATGTCGTACGGGCGCGCAATGTCGAGCGCATTCGCCGACGCAAACAGTTCGTTGTACACCTCGACTTGAACGTGGGGATTGATGTCGTGGATGCGTTGGCGCGCCGATTCGACTTTTAATTTACCAATGGTCGCGGTGCCGTGCAGAACCTGGCGCTGCAAGTTGCTCGCATCGACCACATCGTAATCGACCAAGCCGATGCGACCAACGCCCGCCGCGGCAAGATACATCGCGAGCGGCGAACCCAGCCCACCCGTGCCGACGAGCAACACCGACGCCGCTTTTAGTTTTTTTTGTCCCGTCAACGCCACTTCGGGCATGATCAAATGTCGCGAGTAACGTTTTATTTCTTCGTGACTCAACTCAACCGAGTTGGGATCGAGATACTCAAGTGCAACTGGCATCGCACTTCCTTTCCTTATCGCCCGCCCGCCACCGATGGAACAATTCGCAATTGCGCTTGCTCGGTCAATACTGTTTCGTTCCCACGCAATGCACGAACATTTTCGTCAGCGAGAAACACGTTGACGAACGAACGCAATTCGCCTTTATCATTGTAGAGATGTTGACGCAAATCAGGGTATTGGCGCGTGAGATCGCTCAACGCGCCGCCAACCGTTCCGCCTTCGACTTGAACTTCGGCGTTACCGCCAGTGTATGGACGCAACGGAGTTGGGATTCTTATTAGAGCCATATGATTCCTTTCACACCAGATGTCATTCTGAGCGGAGCGAACGCTTCGCGTCTCTTCTTCTGAAATGAAGATTCTTCGTCGCTTGGTCGGATTCAATCCGTTAGACACGTCATTGAATCGCTCCTCAGAATGACACTAGGTTATTTCATTTTTCGATTCTTAATTCTTGTTCGACAAATTTCGACCGGTCGTCGGCGAGCACCCACACGTGCACATCGACCGCTTGCGCTTGATGCACCGCGACGATGAGGTACGAGTACCACGGCAGCGCATATTCGCGATCGTACTCGGACGCGCGCGCCGGATGGTCCGGATGCGAGTGAAATATTCCGACGATGTCTAGTCCTAGCTTTTCGGCTTCTTTTTCTCCATCGAGCATATCTTGCGCGGTGATGAGATAGCGATGATACTGCTCGCCCGATTCAAACTTGTTTGCGAACGGCAAGATCGCGCTAACCATTTTCGCAACGATGGGCGCTGCGCCGCCGTTCGCGTGTCCCAACAACAAGCCCGCACCTTCGTTCGGGTACGCCGCTTGCAAATGTTCCGTGATTTGATTGTAGATTTCTTGCGAGAGAGTCAATGACATGTTGTGTTGTAAATTGTCATTGCGAGGAGTCACGCAGTAAGTAAGTGGAATGGAGTGCGGTCGGACATTTCGCGTGCCGACGAAGCAATCTCCATCCAAGTTGGACGCTTGGCGGCTTCGTCGCTCTACCGCATATCGATTGCAACACAGGTGTCATGTCGCTCCTCGCAATGACACACCGGACTAGTCCGCCAAGTGCGCGTAGAGCGGCGTGCTCAAGTATCGCTCGCCGAACGATGGAATAATCACGACGATCAGCTTGCCCGCATTCTCCGGTCGGCCGGCAACTTGGATCGCCGCCCAGGTCGCCGCGCCCGACGAAATACCGACGAGCAAACCTTCTTCCTTCGCCATGCGCCGCGCGATATTGAACGCGTCGTCGTTCTTGACGCGAATGACTTCATCGTAGATTTTGGTGTTGAGCACGACAGGCACAAAACCTGCGCCAATGCCCTGAATCGGATGCGGTCCCTTTTGTCCCCCCGACAACACTGGCGACGCATCCGGTTCGACGGCAATCGCTTTGAACGACGGCTTGCGCTCCTTGATGACTTCGCCGACACCAGTAATCGTGCCGCCCGTGCCGATACCGGCAACAAGAAAATCTACTTTGCCATCCGTGTCACGCCAGATTTCTTCTGCCGTCGTCTTGCGATGGATTTCGGGATTGGCAGGATTCTTGAATTGCTGCGGCAAGAAATATTTCGGATCGGACGCGGCTAACTCTTCGGCTTTTTTGATCGCACCGCCCATGCCTTCCGCGCCTGGTGTCAAAATCAATTCTGCGCCATAGGCGCGCAACAACATGCGCCGTTCCCGGCTCATCGTCTCCGGCATGGTCAACACGAGCTTGTAACCGCGCGCGGCAGCAACCATTGCGAGCGCAATGCCGGTATTGCCACTCGTCGGCTCAACAATCACTTTGTCTTTGGTCAGCACGCCTGCTTTTTCCGCCGCATCGATCATCGAAAAACCAATACGGTCTTTGACACTATGCGCGGGATTATAAAATTCCAGCTTGGCGGCAACTGTGGCGGGTGCGCCATCGGTCACACGATTCAATTTAACGAGCGGCGTATTGCCAATCAATTCTGTTACATCGCTTGCGATTCTCATGCTAATCTCCTTGACAATTTATTCTGACAGACCGTGCTATTTCCCCCATCAATGTTTTATATCTTTTTATCGCCTCCGCGCGAAATAAAATACCCACAGGCATAACCCGTGGGTGTTGGAATCTCGTGACCCCGGTGCTCTGCCGCCCTCTGTAATGTGTTTGCGAGGGAAGCTCACACCGTTATCGGAATTGTGTTGACGCAAACGCCATCAACCCGACAAGGTATGATTCCCTCGCCAGGTACAGATACACTGCAAAGTGATTAGAGGCATCATCGATAAATTTAGCATGGTTTATTCCGTAAGTTGCAACCGATTATAGTCAGCGATGGCAACTTGTCAAGGGGGCATCGCCGTCTAATTCTTGACCGGCACGTATACAATGACCCGCGTGCCTTTGCCGCGTTCGGATTTGATGTACACATTCCCGCCAAACAATTGCGCCCGCTCTTGCATTCCCGTCAATCCAAAATGCCCCGACTGGGCATAAGCCGTCGGTGTATCGGGCGCATCAAAACCAACACCATTATCTTCAATGGACGCCGTCGCCGTATCAGTATCGAAGCTTAGTGTGACCGCAAGCTGAGTCGCGCGCGCATGTTTTGACACATTCCGCAACGCTTCTTGCACAATCCGAAATAGCGCCAGCTCCCGTTCGGCATCCAATCGCACCTCCGTCCCTTCGACCTTGAACTCGGCGTGCGATTCGCGCGCCAACATTTCGAGCGCGGGAATTAGACCCAGGTCTTGCAAATACGTAGGACGCAAATCGCGCACGAACCGCCGCACCGAAACCAAGGTCTCAGTCAACATGTGCTTCAGCTCGTCCATCTTCGCGTTTGCCAACGCCGGGTCTTTGGCAAATGCTTTTTGCGCCATCTCGATCCGTTGTTGCAGCGCGATGAGCGATTGAATCGTATCGTCGTGCAATTCATGCGCGAGGCGCACACGTTCGTCTTCCTGCCCACGCATGATGGTCGAAATATAATTCTGCATCGCCGTCTGGGCCGACTGGACTTGATGCGCCATGCTGTCGAGCGTCTCGCGTAATTCCTCCACTTCGCGGATGCCGCCTACCCTTTGTTCTGCCGCACCATAGTCGCCATACGCAATTCGATTGGCAGCTTGCGCCAGTTGCTGTAACGGTCGCACGATGTTGCGCACGCCAAAATAGATCGCGCCCAAAGCGAGAATCGCCGCGAACAACAGCACGAGAGGTAACAACGTCGAATACTGAAACATCGGCGCGACGACCTCTGCCCATGGCTCTTCGATAATCAAGCCCCAGCCCGGCGGTGCAATCGGCGCATAACCGACGACGAGTTCTGCACCATCGGCGGTGTGATGAAACGTCGCGCCCGCTTCCCCGCGAATCACTTCGGCGATGCCTTCGTGCGCGGACATGTTTTCGCCGATGCGAGTTGAATCGGGGTGTGCGATGATCTTGCCGGTTTTATCGACGAGATACGCAACGCCGTGGTGACCAAATCCCAGTTCGGCGAATGAAGGCGGTGTGAATGCGCCAACCAACAGGTTACGATCATGCGGTGATGGCGCTGCCACCAAAATGCGTATGACCCCATTTTCGGCAAAGGGCGGCGAAAAAGTATCGTGCGAAGAGAGAAGCAAAGTGACTAGAGCTTGTCGATTCTTCCATGCATCGGTAGAAGGCAACGCGCTCAATAAATTTCCATTCGAATCGAATGTGGCGATGCCGCCATCAAATGCTGCGCATGAAGTATCGCACATTGGCGGCTGCGCCGGGTCAAGGGTCGGCAAAATGCGCGCGTGGCTCGTCAAATTGTCTGACCATTGCGCAGCGGTGGCACGCGCAACCGTCCCATCGCGTTCCAACACCATGTCGCGCATCGCGTTCTGGTGACTGTTGACGCTAAAGAACGAGACCCCGATGAGGAGTATGGCAAGCGGAAGAATGATCCAGAGAAGGAGTTGAGTCCGAAGATCGCGAAACATAGTCGCCAGTCAACAGTCGTCAGTCAACAGTAAACAGATTTTTTGTCTGGCGACTGTTGACTGGCGACTGTCTACTCTAGTGTAATCCATTTCTGTCGCACTGCAAAGAGCACCGCTTCTGTGCGTGTGGTTACATGTAGCTTTGAATAAATATTGGCAAGGTGTCCTTGCACCGTGCGGTCGCTAATCGACAACGCCGAACCGATTTGTTTATTGCCCATGCCTTTGGCGGCTAGGCGCAACACGTCCATTTCTCTTTCGGTCAGCGGTTCAATCGGTACTTCCTGAACTGGCTCCGTTTCCGAGGCGCGTTGCACTAACTTTCTGGCAACCGTCGGCGACAGCGCAGTTTCGCCAGCCGCAACTGCACGCACTGCATGGACCAGTTCGTCTGAGCCAGCCGTCTTGAGAAGATAACCACTCGCGCCTGCTTGCAGCGCGGCAAAAATATATGGCTCGTCTTCGTATGCCGTCAACACCAGAACGCGTGTGTTCGGAAAATCCTTTTTCACCCGGCGCGTCGCATCAAGACCGTTCAGGCGCGGCATTTGAATATCGAACACGGCGACATCGGGTTTTTCGCGCGCGACGAGTGCCAATGCTTCCTCGCCATCATTCGCCTCCGCAACCACCCGAATCGATTTGTCTTCTTCGAGAAATTCGCGGATGCCTTTGCGCACGACGGCATGGTCGTCGGCGAGAACCAAACGAATGGGTTTTGTCATCAGGGTTTGCCTCATTTTCGAATCAACGCGAATCCAGCGCTCTCCCACGCGCTCATTCCGCCGTCGAGATTCCAAACATCGGTATAGCCGCGTTTGATCAAGGTCTCAGCCGCAATCGCACTCATGCGTCCCGACTGACAGTATAGAACTATTTTAGCATTTTTGTTGGCAGGAAATTTGGAAAGGTTCTGCTCGACTTGATCATACGGTATGAAGGCATCCGTTTTTTCAAGCTCGCCCGCGTATGGGATATGAACGTTGATGAAAACGAAATTTTTTGCCGCGAGCATTGGCTTGAATTGAGCAGGTGACACGTTGGTGTACGATCCACCTGCAACATCTATTTTCGTCGCCGCAGTGACGGCCGGTTGATTGGCACATGCTGCCAGCGCGATGGCGACAATAAGCATCACTGCACTGAAAATTATTCTTCGCACTATTTACTCCTTGATCGTGTAACGCAAATTGGAAATTTGCCCCACATACAGAAAGGGAATGCTACCGCAAGCGTTCCCTACTTTATACGCGTGTTGGGTTTCCGTCAAGCGTTTACAGACTCCGCCCCGTCAGGTAATCGATCACAATCTTTTCCAACAATGTCGGCAATCGTTTCGCCCTTTTCGTGATCGGGCAAGAGCAAATGCTGAAGCAAATTGACTTCGGCGACCATCCCCACATAACGCTTAGACTGATCGACCACCGGTACTTGCGACACGCCGTAGATGCGTCATCGCCGCGGGCACTCCGATCAGCGATTCAACGCCGCCGAGCGATTCACCTAATGTGAACAGCCGCGTCGCGCTTGCGATTTTGTTCGCTGTGTCCACACCGCCCTTGGCGATGAACGATACCATTCCGCCAAATCCTTTCATCTGCTTGCGCGCGATGGAATGCTGGGGGTGGGATTCCAAACCCGGATAAATCACGCGTCCAACCCGTGAATGCGTTTCGAGAAAGCGTGCGATGCGCAAAGCGTTTTCGTTGTGACGTTCCATGCGCAGCGCGAGAGTTTCTAGTCCGCGCAAAACGAGCCAGCAATCGAATGGACCTGGGACAGCGCCGGCCGCGTTCTGCAGAAATTTGAGTCGCTCGAAAATATTGCCATCCGATACAACGATTGCTCCTCCGACCACGTCCGAGTGCCCCCCAAAGTATTTTGTGGTGCTGTGCATGACGACATCCGCACCAAGCGGGAGCGGCTGCTGCAAGTACGCTGATGCAAACGTATTATCGACAACAGTGATCGCTCCGCGTTCCTTCGCTAAATTCACAGCGCAGCAATATCGACGACCTTGAGGAGCGGATTTGTCGGCGTCTCGATCCATACCATTTTCGTATTCGGACGCAGCGCACGTTTCGTCGCCGCGAGGTCCGTCATATCGACAAACGTAAACGTTAATCCAAAATCTTCCAGCACACGATGAAACAATCGATACGTTCCGCCGTACACATCATCGCACACCACAACATGATCGCCAGTCTTGAGCAACAACATCAGCGTTGTGATTGCGCCCATGCCCGACGAAAACGCCAGTCCATAGTTGCCGCCTTCGAGCGCTGCGAGACATTTTTCGAGCGCGGTGCGCGTGGGATTCACCGTCCGCGAATAATCGTAACCTTTGGTGACGCCCACCTATTCTTGCGCAAACGTCGAGGTTTGATAGATAGGTACGACGACTGCGCCGGTCGTTGGGTCAGGTTCCTGCCCGTCGTGGATCGCGCGCGTTTCGAAATGATCGATTATGTGCATTATGTTTTCTCCTTGGCAGATTGGAAATTTGCCCCGCATGACAATAAAAAAAGCCTGGGGCATCAGCCCTAGGCTCCAAATTGCCTTTGACCTCTCCACCCCGCGTTTACGCTTGAAATGCGGGGACAGGTCTCGAGTGATCGGTTCTTGCAAGGCGTGCTACAGTTACCGAACGAGGCTCCGTTGTCCCCGCCGTTGACACGTGCACGTGCAAGTTGTTGTGTTGATATACGTTCCAGACCCTGTCACTTGAGCATTCATTTCGGTTTTTATGGTATCAAATCCATCCAATAAAGTCAAGCCGCGGCACTTGACCTCTTAGGTAACGAATGGTATAATCGAGTTACACAAGCTCAGTAGTACATCTACCAAATTCGTTGGATGTACTAGGTGAAACTATGCCACGCAAGAAGAAAACACCCAGCCCCCTCACCAATTTGAGCGAAAAGGAAATCGAGCAACTACGTCAGATCGACGAACGCTTGCATAAGGTCGTGAACGAACGCCGCGCAAGTATGCCGCGTCCCGCCGTTCATGCCGAGCAATCGTTCGGCTCAATCACTTTTCGTTACGAGACCGTGCGCTGCGGCAAAGCCAATTGCACGCGCTGCCCGCATGGTCCGTATTGGTACGCCTACTGGAAAGAAAACGGCAGAACTCGATCGCGCTATGTAGGACGCGTGCTGCCTGAAAAAGCGCGCCAGGTGTACGAAGAAAAACAGCGCGCCAAGCTCGAAAAGAATAAAACGTAAAGCTTAAAACGGAGACCGTGTCTTGCGTTTTAAGCTTTGCGTTTTTCGTTCATCTCTGGAGGTCACCATGCATCGACAGAACCGCGGCTTGAAATCCCCTCTGACGATATTCCACATTTGCTTCACCGCCATCATGGTCGCGATTGCACTCATGTTTACATCAACCATCACCAGCGCAGGTGGCTACAGCGAACGCCTTGTCAACGGCGACTTTGAGGAAGGATTTGGCGCGAATGGCGTTGGCTCGAATTGGGTTGGTTTCGACAATGGCGGCACGGCTTTCTATCACTTTCAAGACGATGTGTCGCCGGCTTTTAACTATAACGGCAAGCATTCCCAATTGATGGAGATCAGCACGGTCAAGTACGCCGTCTCTGAACCGGAACGCTATATCGGAATTTATCAAACGGTCTCCGTCGTCGCGGGACAACCATACACTCTGTCGCTGCACGGCGAGATGCGCTTGTTGCCGACCGACCTCGACTTTAACAACTGGTCGTACGTCGTTCAGTACGCCATCGATCAAAACGGCGGCACCGATTGGGGCAAAGTCGATTGGCAGACGTTGCCGTGGAATAACAATTACGATTGGATGAAACCTGGTCCCCTCTCACATTTTTCGACGATAATTAACGCTACGTCGAACAAGATGACCGTTTTCGTGCGCGCACTCAAAAAATTCCCGACACCCTATCGCGACTTGTTTGTGAACGTCGATGGCATTAGTCTGATGGGTCCCATCCCCGACGACGGCAAAGCGCCTCAAGTCGATGTGGTTCCACCGACATTCGTCTACACGACCAAGCCCTTCCCTGTTCACGTCACCGCGTCGAGCGGCACTGGTATTCCGTCGGTCAAACTTTTCGACGAAGATAAACTCGTCGCGAGCGTAACCAACGCCGTCGGACCAATGAATCGCCAATTCGATTTTGCGTGGACGCCCGCATTCACCGGAACACGCACCCTCAAAGTCCAAGCCGCCGATGACTTGGGGCGAACGACGACGATTAGCACAACTGTCAATGTCGTCTCGATTGCAGAATTCTTAAAGAACGGCAATTTTGAAGGCGGCTTTAGACCAAACGGCATCGCATTGCAATGGGGTTCTTTTGATAACGGCGGACGCAACGTATTCCACCAACTCTATGACGACACATGGCCCGCGGTTGTAACGAGTGGCAAGCATTCGCAATTGATCGAGATCAGCACGATCGGACACGGCTATGCTGATCCTTACGCCGAATCTGATCGCTTCGCCGGAATTTGCCAAGTCGTCAAAGGACTCACGCCGAAAGCTTCGTACTATGTGACGGGTAGAGGCGCGATTCGCATCACCGAAGGCGACGAGCATACGACCGATTGGTCGTGGGCGGCGCAGTTTGGTTACCTCGTCGGCGATGATCCAACGTGCGCGCAGTGGACCCAAGTGCAAAACTGGCAAGTACTGCCATGGAACTTGGTCGGATTCCGCGAAACTGCACCGCAGATCAATTCGTTCACGCAAGTTATTTTCCCAACATCCGATACGATCACCGTTTACTTCAACGCCTGGAAAAAATGGGCAGTCGGCGCGCGCGAGTTTCTCGTCAACTATGACGACTTGAGCGTGGCGGGCTATAAAGAACCAGCACCTGTAGCAACGACGACCGTCACTCCAACCGTAACAATAACGACAACTGTGGTACCAACATCAACACCTACGCCGACGGCGACACCAACTAGGTAAAAAGTAAAAACCAGGTTTCTCTCATTCGGGAAACCTGGTTTTTATTTACGCTCGTACTTGTGCCAACTGCCACGTGTTATCACGCACATTCTGATACAACTCGAACGTTCCATCCTGGCAGCGGACGCGAAAACACAGGTGCGGCACATTGCGCGTCGCGTTCCAGCACCGCTCGACAGCTTCGACGCTATAATACTTGCCGCGCCAGCGAAACGTTTTTGGAAAATATCCGAATCGCTTTTCTTGAATCTCAACCGGTTCATGGCGGCGTGATCTGTAATTCAACACATTCATCTATTCCCCTCCGATAATTTTGAATTCGCGTGGTTCGACTGACGGCTGCGCGGATTGCGCTGGAAAATAGTATGGGTTCTGTGGATAGCCGGATGGCATTTGCGGTTGTGGTGAAGACATGATAATCACGGGCGGCTGAGGCACGTATCGACGCGGCGATGGATCATAATACGATTCGCTCGGCTCTTCGCGTCGTCCCCAATGATTGCTTGACGCGATGACGAGCGCAATGCTCACCGGAATACTCGCGCTGATCCCGCAAATGGCTCCGACTATAACGGCGATGGCTTCGTTCGACATGCGGCTGCCGACGACATAAGCTAGCGCAACAGCAAACGCTGCGCCTGCGACGATTAGTCCATTCTTCATGCTAACTTCCCTATCTAATTTCAGATTTCAAATTTCAAATTTTCGATTGTTAAATCTGAAATTACTTGACCCTTCTCAATCTTGCCTCGACGCGTGCGCCAAATTTGTATACAGAATCGCTTGCCGATTTGCGTGACGCCGACAGGGTGGCAATTTCTTCCGGCTTGACATATGCCGCTTGGAAACGAATGATCTCACCCGATGCAATCAACAAAAAATCGCCTCGCCCTACGAGCTTCTCGGCATTTGTGCCGCCAACTCCAGCCGCGACTCGCGCATCGTCCGTGCTGGCCACACGACCAACCAATCGCACCGGAAAATTTGCTTTGACAAGACTGCCCACGATGCGCGCCGCAGGTTTCTGCGTGCATGCGATTAGCGAAAACCCAGCGCTGCGTCCACGCTGCACTAGCCGCGCGAGTCCGCTTTCCAATTCCTTGCCGCACGTATGCATCAAATCCGCCAACTCATCGATCACGATGACAATGCGCGGGCGGTCGATAAGTGCGCTGTCGCGCCGCTCCATTTCGACGATGAGATTATTGATCTGTCGCAACGTCTCGCTTGGATCGCTGACAATTGGGAAAACCAAGTGCGGCGAGTTGGCAAATGGCTGCAAGCCGTGACCTTTCGGATCGAATAAAGCAATCTGCAATTCGCGCGGCTTTTGATGCTGGATCAACGATGCGATCATTGTGCGTGCCAACTCGGTCTTGCCGCTGCCTGTCGTGCCGGCGATCAAACAATGCGCCACATCCGGCGACGACAATCGCAGCAAGAGGGGTACGCCTTCACTATCCAAACCGAGAATCGCGGTGCCGGGCATTTGCAGCGCGCGTTGCATGTGCACATCGCTGTGCAATCGTCGATCGAGTTCAGTCAGCGAAACGAAACGCGAATCGGTGCGAGGAATTTCGACGGAGAGCGTTCCATTCGTGCGGGTGAATCGCGCGCTGGGCGAGTCGAGTGCAAGTGCGATCTCTTCCGTGAGCGATTGTAATTTTGCGAGCTTGGTGTTTGCCGCAGGCGCAAGGTGAAATTGGACCGTGCGCGGCGTCAAACGTCCGCCCCAAACGCGCGCCGGAGCTTTGTGTGCCGCGAGCACCATCTCGATTTTATCGGCTTGCAAATTCAATAGGCGCTTTTCCATGGGGATTCTCTGAGACCAGGTCGGTGAGCGACACCCAAATTAGGACGTTTGTTCGCATTATAGCACTTTTGTTCTAAAAGTCAAGACTCGTCGCAATAATTGACATTCTTTTGACGCTCGTGTTATAATCAATCTACCAAACGGTCGGTAGATTTTTTAAGACCTGTTCCCTTCAATGGTGAGCGGAGAAACATATGCGTAAGGACGTAACGTCTGAAGAGACAAACGGCAAAATGGACCAAAAAATTTTTGCCGAAGCGGTTCGCATCTTTAGAGAAAAGGGTTATCACGCCACGTCGATGCAGAACATTGCGGATGCCGTCGGCCTGCAAAAAGGCTCACTCTACCATTACATCTCCAGCAAGGAAGAACTCCTCTTTAAAATATTCGAACGTAGCTCTGGCGCGCTGACCCAACAATTGGAAGAAATCGTTGCTTCCGACGAATCCCCCACCGAAAAATTGCGCTGCGCTATCGATGCCCACCTCACTGCCCTGTGCAAGCAACTCGACATCTACACGGTCTATCTTTCCGAACGTCGCGCTCTCAGCGGCCGCAGTCATGCCAAAGTGCGTGGAGAAGCCGAACGTCATGCGCGCCTCCTCGAACAAATCATCCAACAAGGCATCGACCGCAAAAGTTTTCGCTCGGTCGATGCAAAAATGGCGGCACACGCGATTCTTGGCATGTGCAACTGGCTCTACCAATGGTACTCGCCCGACGGACGGCTTTCTCCCGGAGAAATCGCTGCAATTTTCTCTGATCTTACGCTTGATGGATTAATACGCCGAAGTAAATAATTTTCGATTTTAGATTTTGGATTTTCGATTGCGTCTTATATCGCGATCAAATCCAAAATCTGAAATCCAAAGTCTGAAATCCAAAATTCACAGGAGGAACCATGGCACTGTTAGCACCCGGCACGCCCGCACCCTCGTTCAAAGGTATGAACTTGACTGGACCAGAAATCAACTTTGACAATTACAAGGGTAAGAAACCCGTCGTGTTGATTTTCTCTAGCACACGCGTTGACCCCGGTCAAATCAAAGCCGTCACCGAAATGTGGAAAAAGCATCGCGAAAAGGTTGAGATCATGACGGCGTCGTTCAAACTTCCCAGTGTCTCGATGGCAAAATCATTCATGCAGCAGATGGGCGCCAAATTCCCCGCGCTGTACGATCCACAGCAAAACGTCTACAAACTTTTTGGCGTCGAAAACCCGGTCGCCGTCGTCATCGTCGGCATCGACGGCAACATCATCTACTCCGCCGAATCGCTCGACACCAAAGACACTAAATCCATCGAAGAAGCGCTCATCGCGAATATCAAATAGCAAGTTTCAGGTTACAAGTTGCAAGATACAGGTTGCAAGTCACAAGTTACAAGCGCCAAGATGCGGCATGTGACTTGCGACTTGAAGCTTGTGACCTGAAGCATGGAGCATGTCACCTGTGACTGAAGTTGTGGTCCTCGATGGTGCGCGCACGCCGATTGGAACATTTGGCGGAAGTTTGCGCGAAACAAATGCGCCGACCCTTTTGGAACACGCCTTTCGCGCCGCGCTCGACAAAACAAAAATCGATCCCAAAGAAATCGATGAGACGATAGTCGGGCAAGTGTTTCAAGGCAGCGACGCGCCAGACATAGCGCGATATTGTTCGCTGCGCGTCGGCATTCCGAAACAAGTACCCGGCATTGCGATCAATCGTCAATGTGCGAGCGGACTCGAAGCGGCGGTCTGGGGCACAAAGAGCATCTTGACCGGCGAATCAAGTCTCGTGTTGACCGGCGGCGTCGAATCGATGAGCACGGTCCCCTATCACGTTCGTGGTATGCGCTGGGGTGTCAAGATGGGTCCGCAATTTCTGATCGATGGAATGGCGGAACTGCTCGACGATCCAAGTGCCGGTGGCATGTGGATTTGGGCGGAGAATATGGCGACCAAGTTCGACGTATCACGCGAAGAGCAGGATAAATGGTCGCTCGTCTCGCATCAACGCGCTATCGCTGCGACGCTTGCAGGACGAATGCGCGAGGAAATTGCTCCAATCGAGTTGCAAGAGAAAAAAGGTGTTCGCATCATGGATAAGGACGAAGGTCCACGTGCCGACACCTCGCTTGAAAAACTTGCGCGCCTCGAACCGAAATGGCAATGGGATGGCTCTGTCACGCCCGGCAACTCATCGACGATGAACGATGGCGCGAGTGCGGTGTTCGTCGCCTCACGCGAAAAAGCGGATGCGCTAGGAATCAAGCCGCTCGCGAAAATCATTTCGTGGGCAATCGTCGGCATCGATCCCGAAATTACCGGCTATGCGCCCGTCGTCGCGATTCCGGCGGCGCTGAAAAAAGCCGGGCTGGCACAAAACGATATTGCGCTTTTCGAAATCAACGAAGCGTTCGCCGTGATGATTATCCCGGCGCTGCGCGAACTGAATATCGATCCGGAGAAACTGAACGTGAACGGAGGCGGCATCGCGCTCGGTCATCCGGTCGGCATGAGTGGCAATCGCTTGCTGCTGACGATGGCGTACGAGTTGAAACATCGCCAACAAGAATTCGGCGCGATCTCGCTCTGCGCAGGCGGCGGGCAAGGCATTGCGATGATCATTCAAAATATCTAGTCACACGTTGCAGGTCACAGGTTGCAAGTCACAGATTGCAGCTTGCGATCTGCGCCCTGTGACTTGAGGCATGAGATTTGAAACCTTTAGACGGTATACGAGTACTTGATCTTTCTCGGCTCCTGCCGGGTCCGTATTGCACAATGCTTCTCGCCGACCTAGGGGCTGAAGTCATCAAAATCGAAACGCCCGGCGTCGGCGATTACATGCGTCTGATTCCACCCTACGTCAAAGATGAACGCAGCGGCGAGGATATTGGTGCAGCGTACCTCGCAGTCAATCGCAACAAGAAAAGCGTCAGTCTAAATTATCGCAACAAACGCGGCAAAGAAATTTTGTTGCAGCTCGTGCGTGACGCCGATGTGGTGATCGAAACATTTCGCGCGGGCGCGGCAGAGCGCTGGGGCATCGGCTACCAAGCGATGCGTGAAATCAATCCGCGCATTATCTATTGTTCGCTGAGCGGTTATGGACAATCGGGACCTTTCAAAGATCGCGCGGGACACGATTTAAATTACATCGCACTCGCCGGTTTGCTCGCGGTGAACGGTGTCGCCGGTGGTCCGCCGATTCCGCCGATGGTCCAAGTCGCCGATTTGAGCGGCGGAATGCTCGCCGTCATATCGATTTTGTCGGCATTGGTCGGGCGCGGGAAAAATGGCGCGGGACAATATCTCGACGTGAGCTTGTTCGACGGCGCGTTGTCGTGGGCTGGCACGATGATCGGCGGCGCGTACTTGGCGGGCATTCCCATCGAACGTGGCAAGATGCAATTGAATGGCGGCATGGTCTGCTACAACGTTTACGAAACCCGCGACGGCAAATACGTCACGCTCGGCGCAATCGAGCCGCATTTCTGGGCAACGTTCTGCAAAGCCGTCGGACGCGAAGATTTGATTCCCGAACATCAAGAATCGAAAGCGATTCCCGAAGTAGCCGCAATTTTCAAAACGCGCACGCTCGCCGAATGGCTAGAGTTCGCCAAGACCGTCGAGGCATGCATCGAGCCAGTAAATGATTTTGCGCAAGTGTTTGATAATCCGCAAGTCAAACATCGCAGGCTGATTCAAGAGATCAACGGCGTGCCGCAAATCGGATCGGTGTTTACGTTCGCAGAAAATCCAAAGCTGCCGCCGCCGATGCAAGGCGAACACACCCGCGAAATTCTGCTTCGCGCGGGCTTGACCGGTGAAGAGCTGACCAAATTGGACGAGCAAGGTGTGATCAAACTCGCGTAAAAACAAGGGAACTAATGGAACGGCGGGAAATGAGGAAAAGTTCCCCTAGTTCCATCAGTTCCCTCATTTCCCTCGAATTTCCGTATTCGGGCAATCACAAAGCACACGAGCAAGTAAAAACATCTCAAGGAGGAGTGGAGCATGTCATTTGAAAACATTTTGTTTGAGAAAGTGAACGGTGTGGCGACAATTACGCTCAATCGACCACCTGCCAACTCGTTGAGTCTTGCACTCTTGGGTGACATTGCCGCCGCATTCGACGACATCGAAAAGGATGAAGCTGCGCGCGCAGTCGTCATCACAGGCGGCGGCGAAAAATTCTTTTGTGGCGGCGCGGAGATTAAAGAATTTGGCGTCGTCGATACGCAGACGCAGATGAAAACGGGGCAGAATCTTTTTCGGCGCATCGAAACATTCGGCAAGCCCGTCATCGCGGCGATCAACGGCTTTGCGCTCGGCGGTGGCTGCGAGCTGGCAATGGGTTGTCACATTCGATACGCCGCCGATACGGCCAAACTCGGTCAGCCCGAAGTAAACCTGGGAATTATTCCCGGCTGGGGCGGCACCCAACGCTTACCTCGCCTCATCGGTCGCGGACGCGCGTTAGAATTCATGTTCACGGGTGATATGATTCCCGCCGTCGACGCCGAACGTTTTGGTTTGGTCAATCGCGTGGTACCCGCTGCCGAATTAAAAGCGACCGTGACCAAGCTGGCAGAACGACTAGCCAACAATGCGCCACTTGCTATTAAAGCTATTATCGAATGCGTCGATGAAGGATTTGAGCATGGCATTGAACGAGGATTGGATGCCGAGCGCGAAGAATTCGTGGTGATCCAAAAATCGGAGGACGCGCGCAACGCGATTCAAGCCTTCCTCACCAAACAAAAACCCACGTTCAAAGGACGCTAGAAGTTGGACGATAGACGTTAGAAGCAATCCTTCTCCATCCAATCTCCAACTTCCAATTTCCAATTTCTAATTTCCAACATCCAAACTCACGGAGGACACAATGATTGGTTTTGAACTCGATGAAGAGCAGTTGAGAATGAAAGAAATGGCGCACGAATTCGCCGAAAAAGAAATGCGCCCTGTCGCCGGACATTACGATGAAACCGAAGAATTTCCTTGGCCCGTCATGAAAAAAGCGTCTGACCTCGGTTTGCTGACGTACGCCTTGCCGGAAGAATACGGCGGAGCAGGCGTCTCCAGTGTCGTCACCGACTCAATAGTGCAAGAAGAATTGTTCTGGGGTTGCGCTGGAATTGCAACGTCCATGGGCGCAATCATGTTGGGCGCGCTGCCTATATTGCTTTATGGCGGCGATGAACAAAAGAAAAAATATCTCCCTTGGCTGACCCAATGCCGACCGGACGGCAATCCGCGCCTCGCCGCGTTTGCGCTCACCGAACCTGATGCCGGTAGTGATGCGGGATCGTTAAAGACCTCGGCGAAAAAAGTAGACGGTGGTTATATTCTGAACGGCACTAAACAGTTTATCACCAACGGTGGCATCGCCGATCTACACACGGTTTTTGCGACGCATGACCCCAGCAAAGGGACGGATGGCATCGATGCGTTCATCGTGGACAATTCCATGAAAGGCGTGATTGCTGGCAAGAAAGAAAAGAAGATGGGCATCCGCGCCTCGCACACCGCCCAAGTCATTCTTGAAGATGTGTTTGTACCGGAAGAAAATCGCTTGGGCGAAGAAGGCGATGGATTCCTCGTCGCGATGAACACGCTGGATCATACGCGTGCGGTCACGGCAGCGGGTGCGGTGGGCGTTGCGCGCGCCGCATTCGACACGGCTCTGGCGTACTCGCTCGAACGCAAGCAGTTCGGTCGTGCGATTGCCAAGCAACAGGCGATTCAATTCATGTTGTCCGATATGGCAACCGAGATTGAAGCCGCCCGTATGTTATGCTGGCGCGCCGCCTGGCTTTTCGATCATGGTGAACCAAGCGCGAAAGAATCGTCGATGGCTAAGCAATACTCGGCAGATATGGCGATGAAGGTAACGACCGACGCCGTTCAAGTCCTTGGCGGCGTTGGCTATACGCGCGATTATCCCGTCGAAAAATTTATGCGCGATGCAAAGATCATGCAGATTTACGAAGGCACCAGCCAGATTCAGCGCATCGTCATTAGCCGATTCTTGATCGGCTTTGGATAAGTAGCGCAAGTCTCTGACTTGCGAGGCAAATCGGAGATTTGCCCTACAGGTTCAATTGGACCACTGAATCAGGACATTACATGAACTTACGTGCGACGTACTTGCAAAAGTACGTCGCACATTTTTGCATCAAAGACAAAATCGCGTTATAATCGCCCCCAAGGAGAGCTTATGCAATACGATCTGACGAAACCGAACACCGGACGCGTGTTCGATTACTGGCTGGGCGGAACGCATAACTTTGAAATCGATCGCCAGTTTGCCGACCGCATCATTGCCCAGTGGCCCCTCACGCTGGTACAAGTCAAGCAAGAGCGCGGACGCATCAAACGCATCGTTGAATCTTACTACGCTCAAGGCATCCGCGCCATCGTCGATTTTGGTTGCGGCTTGCCAACCTGCGAGAACACGCACATCGTCGCGCACCAAATCGATCCAGAGATTCGCGTGGTCTATTGCGACATCGACCCGGTCACGGCGGCGTATGGCCAAGAAATCTTGGGGACCGAAGCGAACGTAGCCTTCCTGCAAGGCAATGCCGGCACTCCATTGACCACCTTGAATGCGCCCGAGACGCTCGCGTTGTTTGGCGAAAATCGCCTGGTCGGATTCACCCTTTTAACGTTGGCGCATATGCTGACGGACGAACAACTCTTGAGTTCGTGGCGCACGCTCTACGATTGGGCCGCCCCCGGCAGTCGCTTGTCCGCCACCATTCCCAGCAAACTGTGGGAAACCGAACCGTACATGAATCGACTCGTCCAATCCTATCGCCGCGCGAATCTCACCAGTGAGTATCGTACCATCCCGGAGATCGAGAAATTGATTTCGCCGTGGAAGTTGACGCCCGAAGGGATCCAAGAAGTCAATCCCACAGAAATACCAGATGGCGATACCACCAAAATGGTCAACCTCACTTATTTCATGACACTATACAAAGAATAACAATGAACGGCGATGCGCTGACTTCGCTGGGACGACTTGCGCTGGAACAACGTCTGCATGATTTAGAGGCACTGATCCAAGTCGTTCGCCAGATCAATCGCTCGCTTAACCCGGAAAACGTATATCAAAACAGCTTGAATGGCATCCGCGTAGCTCTCGGTGCCGATTTTGGCTGTTTTGTTTTATTGGACCCTGTCTTGCTGTTGTTGAAACTGGGCCTCCAAAGCAATCTAGAATCCTCACTTGCTGTCGATCTTGAGAACCTGCTTCGAGATTTTCGTTTTCCAAGCGACATCGTCTACCCCGGCGACCGTGACTATATGAGTTCGATCATCGGTCAAGAGATCAAACTCGTTCTCAAAGACCATCAAATCACAAATTCCTTCCTCATTCCGCTGCTCACCCGCACGCAATTGTTAGGGGTTATGGCTTTTGGCACCGGAGGCGAAGGCAAGTTCCTGGCCCCCAAGAGCATTGACTTGGTGTTATCGATTGGCGATCAAGTGGCTAACGCCATTGAGAATGCTCAATTGCATGCCAAACTGAAAGAATCGGAAGAGTGGTCGCGCACCTTTATCGACGACAGTCCGGACTCATTTTGGGAAACCGATTGGGAAGGCAACATTTACTATGTGAATGACAGTGCGTGCAAGCTGCTGGGCGGTGACCGCGCGACGATACTAAAAATGCACCGCAATGATTTTTTTATCATCCCTTCTGAAAGACGCGAGGCGATAATTCCCCTGATGGACAAGCTCAACATGTGGGCTGAACCACACGCTCACTTGCGTACCTTGGACGGACAGATCAAAGATATTAGCATTACAATTCGCTTTGTGCGGGATGCGACCGGCACAATTACGCGCTTTCAATCCGTTTTTCGCGATGTAACCGAGCAAACCCAAACCTACGAGACTCTCCAACAACGCAATGAAGAACTCCGCGTTCTGAATTCGATTGCTAGCATTCTTGCCAACCCAACGCAAATCGATCACGCCCTCGATCAAGTGTGCCAAGAAATCATTACGATCACTGGCATGGAAACGATCGGAATTTATGTCCTCGATGCAATCGACTCGCACTTGAACCTGTTGGCACAGCGGGGCATGAGCGATAACCTCATTGCGCAAGCGCAAACTTTGGGCTTGGACGATCCGGCGACACGACGCGTCGCCGCTCAAGGGGAAGCTTACGCACTAGACGACTTTTTGAACTATGGATCATCACCTGATAGTTTTTTAGGTCCAAAATCGGAGGGCTATCGTTCCGGGATAGCGGTGCCCCTCGAACGCCGGGGCGGCCCCATCGGCGCATTGTTCATTGGCAGCAAAAGCAAAACTCAATTCGAGCCATCCGATCTTGAATTGATGAAAAACATCGGTCGGCAAATTGGCATAGCGATAGACAACGCAGATCTATTTGCCGAAATGGACCGCCGCGCTCGAGAACTGGCAGGACTCGCCGAGTTGAGCGCCGCGTGTGCCAGTACACTTGACCCTATCGCAATCGGTCATATCACCATAGAGGGAATTCGCAAACTATTGCCCGTGAGTATTTGCAATTTGCGGGTGCGTGAAGGCGCTAATTATTCACTGTTAGCGAGTTATACGGTCATGAATGGTGCTCTCCCCGCCTCACCGAAACTGGAAGAGCTTGTGCGCGCAACTTTTGAGCGCAAAAATCTAGTGACCGTCGCCAATGTGGATACTGAGCCGCAACTAGAACTCTTGCGAGCAGACCTCAAGAAGCTAAATGCTTGCGCCATCGCCATGATGCCCTTGCTCATTCAAGAACGCATCATCGGCGCATTAATCGTCGCGTTTCCGGAACCCCACATCTGGTTGCCACGTGAGATCGAATTGCTCAAGACCATTGCGAATCAAGTCGCTGTTGCGCTGGATAACGCCAGACAATATGTCGAGATGCGACAACGCTTGCAAGAATTGGACGGACTGTACAAACTCAGTATCGCTTGCAGTTCAACTATGAATCCGCAAGACCTGTCGCAGATCGCCGCCGATTATACACACCAACTAGCGCCGGACGCCGATTTTGCCATCATTCGCCTGTTGGACCAAGACCAACTCCATCTTACTGCGAGTTACTTGCCTAAAGATATTCACCTAAGTGAAACCATTCCAGTCGATGATTATTTTGGCAAAATAATCTACCAGTCGGAGAAAGTTCTGATCTCAAATGTATACTCCGATCTCGTGCCAGAACCCCATCGAAGCGGTTTTATCGGCGTGGGCATTCAGTCCATTGCGATCGTACCCATGTTGGCACGAGACCACGCCATTGGCGGAATCGCGCTAGCGTACCTGACACCTCACACCTGGCAACCGCATGAAGTCGATTTGCTGCAAACGATTGCCAACCAAATTGCCAACGCGGTTGATAATGCGCGTCTTTTCCAAAACGTCGAGAGCGAGCGCCAAAAGGTTCAAGCCATCTTCGATAGCGGTCTCAGCGGAATGTTTGTCACCGATGTCGGCGGACACATTATCATGTTCAATCACATGGCAGAAAAAATGAGCGGCTGGTCGCTGAAAGACGTGTACAACAAAACGTGGGACGAAGTCCTACGTGATCCCAATTTACCTTCCGCGTCTAAATCGCTCATCGACGAAGCGTTGATAAACAAAAAGATCGTGTTCGCCCAAGTTGGACGAAGAATTCGCACACGCGGGGGTAAGGTCATTCCGTGCGCCAAAGCAGTCGCACCCTTGTTGGATGCCGATGGAAATGTAACCGGCGCAGTGGGTGCATTTTGGGACCTCTCCCATGAGGAACGAGCAGAAATTGAACGGACGCGGTTTCTCCACCTTGTTGCGCATCAACTGCGTACTCCTTTGACGGCGCTCTTGAGTGCGTCGCAACTGTTGCGGGAAAAAGGCAAGCTCTCGGCGCAACGCGAGGCGGAAATGTGGGACATTGTTAAAGATCAAGGCGAACGCTTGCATCGTTTTGCGTCGCAATTCCTTAGCTTGGAAGCGATGATCAAATCCGAGCGACCGATCGAACTTAAACCCATACCCATCGGCACACTGATTCACGAGTTGATGAACAAGTACATCGTAGATGCCGATCATCAATACAAAGTTTGGGTGAGCGAGCCAGGTCCACTCGTTCAAGCAGATGCCGAACGACTGGAAAATGTGTTGTGTAATTTGATCGATAATGCCAAGCTCTATTCGCCCAAGCAGACGCTCATTACTGTGTCCGTACAAGAAATCAACCTGGAGCATGTGCTCATTCAAGTGGAAGATCAAGGATCAGGCATTCCTGAAAACGAGCAAGAAAAGATTTTTCAACCATTCTATCGCTCGCCGCGCGAACTCGGCACGCACACGCACGGGCATGGCTTGGGCTTGGCGATTGCGCAGCGCATGGTCAAGGAAATGGGTAGTGAGATTACCGTCTTGAGTGAAGAAGGTCAAGGCGCAACTTTTCGTTTTACCCTAAGGAGGGCAATATGAGTTCCGATATCGTACTCGTCGTGGATGATGAACTCTCTGTACGCGCCGTGATCACGGCAGTTTTAGAGATCGAAGGAATTACCGTACTCCAAGCCGCCAATGGCACGGAAGCACTGCGGCTGCTCTTTGAAAAACGCCCTGACTTGGTGCTCTTGGATATTTTAATGCCTGGCAAAGATGGGCGCGAGGTGTGCCGCCTAATGCGCGATGTCTCCGATGTGCCTATCATTATGCTCACGGCCTTAGGCGACGAAAAAGAAAAAGTCGGTCGGCTGAGCGACGGAGCGGACGATTACATTGCCAAGCCCTTCAACAACAATGAGTTGGTCGCGCGGATTCGAGCGCTCTTGCGGCGCGCTCGAAAATATCCAGGCATTGCCAACGGCAAATACGACGACGGAGTCTTGTGCGTCGACTTTGATGCTCATCGCGTCGAGATGAATAATCATCCCGTCCACTTGGGTCCAATTGAATGGCGACTCCTCGAATACTTGGTTAAACACAAAAACAAGGCAATAGCCCGCCTGACCTTGCTGCGTCAAATTTGGGGACCCCGCTGTGAAAACCAAGACAATAATCTCAAGGTCACCATGTCCAACCTGCGCAATAAACTTGGAGACCCCGCTCGTCATCCGCGATACATTTACACCGTCCGTGGAAATGGTTATCGGTTTCAAGGACACGATTAAAAAATCCCCCGCAGTTGCGGGGGATTGTCTTTGTTAGGCGTCGATTCCAGGTACCGGAAATTTTTTCGCAAATTGGATAATCGCTTGATGCACGCGCTCGTGCAACGCTGCGTCATCCATATGTGTGATGACATCGGCGATCCAATCACCGATTTGGCGCATGTCGTCTTCGCGCATTCCGCGTGAAGTCAACGCCGGCGTCCCGATGCGAACCCCGCTTGTTACGGTCGCGGCAAGCGGATCGAATGGAATCAAATTCTTGTTGATGGTGATACCGACATCGTGCAACTTGTTCGCCGCATCCTTGCCGGTCACTTTTTGCCGACTGAGATCGACGAGCAGCAAGTGATTATCCGTGCCACCCGAGACCAAACGAACGCCGCGCGCTTGCAATTGCTTGCCGAGCGCATTCGCGTTCGCTACCACCTGCTTTTGATAATCGACGAACGACGGTTGCATCGCTTCCTTAAGAGCAACCGCTTTGCCCGCGATAACGTGTTCCAACGGTCCACCTTGCGAGCCAGGGAAAATTGCCTTATCGACCGCTTTGCCAAAATCGTCTGTCGACAAAATCATTCCGCCGCGCGGTCCGCGCAAGGTCTTGTGTGTCGTCGTCGTTACAATATCGGCGTATGGAATGGGATCGGGATGGACCTTGGCGGCGACCAGTCCCGCGATGTGCGCCATATCGACCATAACATGTGCGCCAACGGAATTAGCAATCTGGCGAATGCGTTCGAAATCAATTTTGCGGGGGTAGGCGGTTGCACCGGCGACGATCAACTTGGGATGATACGTTTCAGCCAGGCGCGCAATGTCATCGTAATCCAGCATTTCTGTTTCTCGATTGACGCCATAGCCAATGAATTTGTAGAGCTTGCCCGACAAATTTACGTCGGCACCGTGTGTCAAGTGACCACCCTGCGCCAAGCTCATTGCCATCACCGTGTCGCCGGGTTGAATGATCGCGTTGTACGCGCCCAAGTTGGCTTGCGAACCAGAATGCGGTTGCACATTCGCGCACGCTGCCCCGAAAAGTTTTTTGGCGCGTTCGATTGCCAGCGACTCGGCTTGATCGACAAATTCGCAGCCACTGTAGTATCGTTTCGCCGGATAACCTTCGGCGTACTTGTTCGTCAACACCGACCCAACCGCTTCGAGAACCGCTCGACTCGCATAGTTCTCGGAAGCGATCATTTCCAATCCTTCTTTTTGTCGCTTGCGTTCATTCTCGATAATCGCCGCGATCTCCGGATCGACTGTTTGAATGGCGGATACGCCCATCGCAAAGCTCCTTTTGTCAGCTACAGTTTTGAATTATCGAGCAGGAGTATAGCACAGGCGAAATGATAAACCAAATCGATAAAAAAATCAGTAACCGCAAAATTCCACCTACAAGTTTTTTAAGGTTTGCGGCGAACGGCTTCCGCCCATTGACGTTCCAATTCTTTGAGACACCGCCGTGGATGATGCCGAAACCGATACAGGACTTGGAGTCGGCGCTGCGTTT